>JBCCFW010000019.1:0-70663 GCA_039029535.1 Acidobacteriota bacterium | reverse complement strand
GCCACTCGGTGGGGAGTGATTTGGTGTCCGGGCTCGGAACACGGCGCGACGCCTACGCCTTGGTTGGCGAGCGACGCAGCGGGCCGATCGGCCGTGAACCTGCCGCGTTCATGCCGCGTCGAGATGCGCGGACGAGCCACTCCGTCGGGAGAGATTTCGTGTCTTGGCTAGGAGCCAGGAGCGACGCCTACGCTTTGGTAGGCGAGCGACGCAGCGACACCGCCAGGGCGCGAAAGATCCCCGACCCCCAAAACGGAAAAGAGCCCGCTGGTCAATGACCAGCGGGCTCTTCTGACAAACCTAAGGTTCGTCAGTCAGTCTCAGCGACCGCGACGCGAGGAACCGCGGAGCGGAGCGGACTTGATGGAGAACGGGCCCTCAGTGCGGCTCGCCGTACCATCGTTGAAGACGACCTCGACCTCGTAGGTCGCACCGCCGAAGCGGCGGAGGAGGCGGTCGGACACGCGGTAGACGCTGCCCTCGCCACCGTTGGCGGCGATGAGGGAACCGTTGACGCGCACCTTGTCACCCTCGGTGACGCGGTAGACGTTGTAGCCAGCGATGTTCGCCGTCTCGAGACCCGTGGAGAGCTCGAGGCCGCCGCGCTCGCCCTTGAGGCTCACGACGCCGTCAGCCGACATCGGGTCGGCGTTGGTCGCACCGAGGACGGCCGCCGAAACGAGCGGACGACCACCGTTGGTCAGGCCGAGGCCGGGAAGGCCGCCACCGACCGTGGACTGCGGGCTCATGAACTCGGCGTCGCCATCGTTGTTGATGTCGATGCCACCGTTGGCCATGAGCGGGTCGAACCCGAGGGCCACGCGAGCGATCTCGGTCGCGTCGCTCCAGTCACCGTAATCGCCACGGGCGACGGGCTGGATGACGTACCAGTAGCTCTCCGCACCACCGACCATCGGGGCAGCGAGAGGACCACGGCCACGACCGCCGACATCGGTGTCGGAGAAGAAGATGTGCTCGTTGCCGTTGTAGGCAACGCCGTCCGAGTCCTGCCAGGAGCCGTAGTTGGCCTCGGCGTTCAGGTCACCAGGGGACATGCCACCGGCGAGGCCGGAACCCATGTCGAGAACCCAATCGTCCGCCGAGATGAAGGCGAGCCAGTTGGTGTCGTTCCAGGAAGCCTTCGCCGGCGGTCCGCCCGCGTCGACCTGACGGTAGACGTTGTAGCCGAGGATGCCGCCGTGACCGGCAGTCGCCTGGCTCTCGACGCCACCACCGAAGCCACAGTCGGGACCGGGGAGGTAGAGAGTCGGCTGGAAGTCGATCAGGGCACCGAAGACGACGTCGACCGAAGCCGCGCCAGCCGCCGGGAAGTCCTGAGCAACGCCCGCACCGAGGTCGATGTTGAGCGGGGTGCCCATGCCATCGAACTGGATGCCGGAACCGGCATGCATCGGGTAGCTGTCGTTGATCGTCTCACCGATGACCTGGAAGGTCGTGGCACCGGGGTTCGGCGCGCTCGGGTCGGACGAGTCGAGGGCGATCTGGTCACCGACGGTGTCGGAAGCGCCAGCAGCCGTGAGGTAGAAGAAGACGCGGTCAGAAGCGGCCTCACCGACGGTGAAGTTGCCGCCCGTGATGACGTAGCTGAAACCGGACTGGGACGCGCCACCGGCATTGGTCATGCCCTTGACGTAGTGCCAGTCGGTGTAGTTCGACGCGGTGCTGTCGACCTTCATCGCGTAGAGCTCGAGGCCAGTGTTGGCCGTCGGAGCGCAGCTACCGGCACCATCACCGTCGACGAGGACGCCGCCCCAAACGGTCTGGGCACTCGCGGTGCCGGAGAAGGCGGCGACGGCAAGAGCCGCCAGCGCCAGGTTCTTGAGCTTGTTCATGTCTCAGAGTCTCCTATCAGGCCCACAGGGCCGAGGATCTAGAAGTGGGCCTGGACCCAGTCGTTGGGCATGGAACCCGGCTCGAGCGAGAGCAGGTAGCCACTGCCGGGCTGAAGCGGGAGGGGATCCGAGGGCAGCAGGATGGTCATGAAGAACTCGCGGATGGTCGCGGCCTGGAAGCCGATGAAACCACCAGCGTCGTTGCTGTAGGTCTGGATGGAGAAGAACGTCGCGCCGTCCCAGATGCCACCGTCACAGGTGTCGGGAACGCCGTCGAGGTCCATGTCGACCCAGTCAGTACCCTCGATGCCGCAGAAGATCTCGGTCGTGGTCTGGGCGATGCCGTGGTAGACCGGCGAGAGGATGGTCTGGGCACAGACCGCGGGATCCTGGAACACGTAACCCGTGTAGGACGGGTCATGCGAGCCGACGATCACCGGCGTGTTCATGCCGGGGGCGCTCTGCGTGAGCTGGAAGAGGACACCGATGTCACGGATGGTCGTGAGCTCGACGCCGGTCGCACCGCCGAAGCTGGCGCCGAAGAACGGGCTGACGTTCAGCGCGAGCGCCACGAAGGAGCAGTCGCTGACATCGATGTACTGGACGGAAGCGAGCTCGCTGCCGGTGAGGGTCGGCAGGAGGGTCCAGGTGTCGCAGATGGCATCGGCGAGGGTGATGACGCCATCAGGAGTGAAGGTACCGGTCATCGAAGCACAGGGGACGTCGTCGCCGCCGGGGGCGATGGGCGTCTCGGTGCCGACGTCGCCCATGCCGTTGAAGTACGGGTAGGCGAGGTACGCGAAGTTCTGGCTACCGGTGAGGGCGCCATCAAGGACGGGGATTTCGTAGTTGAGCTTGAAGCCCATGTTCGAGGCGTGAGCCTCACCGCTGGTGAGGTAGACGCCCCCGACGAGGGCAATGGCCAACGCCGCAGCGTTCAGCTTCTTCATGAGTAGAGCCTCCTCGAGAGGGTTGTGTTGACGTCGACAACGCGGGCAGGTCGCGGATGGGACGTGCACGCGGGAGTCGAAGGTGCCGTTCGCGTGAAAGCGTGTAGGCCGAAGGCCGCGTGGTAGGTCGCACGCGACCCGCAGCCCCTCAGCAGTTCATTCGACAAGTGACGACGGCGTGGGCCATCGTTCCAGTTGCATCGCCGCACGGAAGGACGCGCCTCGGCGACGAGAGAGGCCGACCGCAGCCCCTCTTCGTTTCGTCGCTGGCTGTTCGTCTCGTGCGTCGTCATCACGGTCATCCAAGGAGGGTCGAGCCCTCGTTCACGGTCGTTTTCTCTTGGCTTCGCCTGAAGTTAGGAGATGTCAGGGCGAGCGGACTACAGCACCTTGATGCAGGTGAGCCCGGAGTTGGGCGTGGTGGCGATCAGCTCTTGTCCATCCACGTGGACCGAGCGAGCCGTGTCGAACCCGCCCGGCGCGTCGGCGAAGTACACCTGGTAGGGATGAGCGGAGCGACCGTCGTCCTGCCAGCTCAGCGCGACCTGACCACCGGGTCGCTTCTCGAGCCGAATCGGGAGACCCGGAGCCTCGGCCGGGTCGGCCGAAAGGCTGGGGCCGACGATGACCGCGCCCTCGACGGGCATGCCGCCCGAGTGCATCCCGGAGAGACCGAAAACGCCGGCCAGGAGCACCGCGGCGGCCGCCGCCTCGACCCAGCTCGGGAGCCACCGGCGAGCGGCTGGGCGCGCCGTCTCGGTCTCGAGGACCGAGGCTCGCGCCAGGAGCGCATCGAGGTCGACGCAGCTCTCGTCGGTGGAGATCGACGCGCCGGCAGCCTGCACCCACTCACGGTCGCCTTGGAGGTCGGCGAGGAGCTCGGTGCACTCGTCACAGTCGGCGAGGTGGGCGTGGAGCTCGCGCTCGCGCCGCGCGTCGTCGAGGTCTCCACCGGCCAGGAGGGCCAGGTCTTCAGCCAGCGCGTCGCAGCGCGCGGTGAGGGGGTCGCTCGAAGTTCTTCGTCCCATGCCCTTACCTACCGGCCAACTGCCGAGGACGATCAACGCGACCGCGAGATTCATTTCGGAGCCCCCAGGGCGACCCGAAATGACTCATTTCAGCAGTTGCCGGAGGTGGAGGCGGGCTCGCGCGAGGTGCCGGCGGACCGTCGGCGGCGAGAGCTCGAGGACCCGGGCGATCTCGTCGACGTCCTGGTCCTCCAGCTCACGAAGGACGAAAACCTCACGCTCGCGGCGTGAAAGCTGGCCCAAGGCCTCCTGCAGGCGCCGCTGGAGAAGGCTCGCCGAGACGCGGTCCTCCGTGCCGGGGCCGGTGTCCGCTGGCTCTTCGGCGTCCTCGACGGTCTGGAGCGGTCTCCGACCTGCCCGCGCTCGCTCGTCTCGAGCCGCGTTGACGGCGATCCGGGACAGCCAGGAGCGGAAGGAGCCATCCGGCCGGAAGGTGGCCAGGGAGCGGTAGGCCCGCAGGAAAGCGTCCTGCACCACGTCGCGGGCGGCATCGGCGTCGCCCACCAATGGGCGGACCAGGCGGAGCAACCGCCCCTCGTGGCGCCGCACCAGGAGCGCGAAGGCGTCCCTGCCGGCGGGTGAAGCCGGCTGGGGAGCCCCCTCGAGGTCTCGTCCGGCCATCACGAGCCCGCAGAGCTCGGCGTCCGAGGGCCCCTCGGCCCCTGCCGGCTCGGAGCGCTGCGGCTCCGGCGCGTCCGACTGGTCCTTGCCTCCCGGCAGGATCCGCGGTCGGAACCCCATCGTCTTACCAGGAGCTCCGGTTGCCGTGGATGTCGACGGCGACGACCAGGTACTCGCCCAGCGCCGTGACGACGGCCTCGAGGGGCTCGCCGGCCAGCACCGTGACGTCTCCGGCGGCCTCGCCGTCTCCAGCAGCCCTCGAGAGCGGCGTGGCCGAGGCGAAGACCTCATAGCGGTCGATCACCGTCCGGATGCCCTCGCTGTCGTGGGTCACCGGGTCCCAGGTCAGTCGCACGTCGCCTCCGAGATCCTCGATGGTGAAATCGACCCCCTGAGGCAGCTCGTGACCCAGGGCTCCCACGCGGCCGGTAGGACCTTCGGCCGCCACGAGGAAGAATTCCAGCGCTGCCGCCGGATCCTCGGGCTGTCGGTGCTCGAGACCCGCGACGGTGGTCACCGGCGGGAGGCCGACCGCTTCGAAGTCGGCCTGGACCCCGCGATGGACGTCGTAGCCCGTCGGCACCAAGAGATCGCCGAGCACGGTGGTGGTGATCGCGCCCCAGGTGAGCACGAGGTCGGTGCCGTCCCGCCGGAGGCGGAGGTCGCGCACGGTGGCCGGGGCGTCGGCCACGCGGGGGCAGGGCTCGACCACGTGCGTCGTCACCACGCTGCTGCTGATCGCGTCGCAGGAGTTGAGCGCGGTCAGCTCGAAGTGGAGCGGCGTGCAGGGCGCGACGTCCATGAGGATGTAGAAGGTGCTCCGCCCCTCGATCTCCTGGATGATGCCGCCCTCGGGACCACCGAAGCGGACGGTGAGCCGATGACGGTCGTAGTCCGGGTCGGGGCTCGCCGTCCAGGTGAGGAAGAGGTCTTCGCCGAACGGCCCGATGTTGAAGTCGGACGGAGGCAAGGGTGCGAGCGTCGTGCAGGGATGTGCGAGCACGACCGGCGACCATCGCCCGGGCCAGCCTTCGGCCGACAGCGGCTCCATGACGTAGTGGTAGTCGGAGCCGTTGGCGACCGCGAGGTCTTCGAGGGTGGTGCTCATCACCGGTGGTCCGAGCGGCACCCAGGGGCCTCCCGGTCCATCGATGGAACGGTAGACCTGGTACTCGAGTGCGCCGTCGACCGCCGGCCACTCGAGATCGACGCGAGCGTCTCCGGACGTCGCGGTCAGGTCGGTCGCCGGCGGGCCGAACGGGACGACGAGCTCCAGGGTCGGATCGCCGAGCAGGATGTTGCTCTGCAAGTCCTCGAAGAGCCGCACCGACTCGAGACCGACTTGAAGCCCGTAGACCGCTTCACCGAGTCGCACTCCGCGACCGAGACGGCCGGTGATGCGCTCGAAGAGCGGTCGGATGATGCTGCGGATGGCCGTGGCGTCCGTCGTGCCGGTGGGACCGAAGGCCGCGATGGCACCGCCGTCCGGCATCCGGACGAGGTCCTCGAGCAGCGAGCGATCGTTGGGGCTCTGGAACGCACCGGAGATGCAGCCGATGTTGAGGATGAACGGCAGGCTCTGACTGCCCACGAGATCGACGGTGTCGTCTCGGCAGTCACCGAGCGAGCGGTTGGTCAGCAACGCGTCGGCAGACCATGCGTTGCCGTTGCCGTGACCGATGTAGGTGAGGATCGACGCACCGGCTCCCGCTCCCGGAGCGGACTCGATGCCGTTCCAGTCGTCGATGAGCGCCGGCGTGAGCTCCGAGGCCGGCATGGAGTCGTGGTAGAAGCGGCGGACGCGGTAGTACGGCTCGACGTGCGCGGCGATGACCGCCTCGGGCTCGCTCTCGAAGCGCTCCTCGATCGGGTTGCCGTCCTGGATCTCGTCGGCCACGAAGAAGAAGCGGTCGGCCCAGGTCGGCGTGGCGTCGGAGAGAGCCTCGTAGTCGAGGATCTTGGTGAGCGTCGCGTCGAGCTCCTCGGAGCTCCGCACGGGAAGACGACCGGCCGCGAAGTTCGGCAGCAGGCCCCCGCCCGTCGCCATGGTCCGCGTGTCGGAGGCGAAGTAGCCGAGGAAGATCGTGTCGATCGGGTTGTCTTCGAGCCAAGTCGGAACGTGAAGGACGTGCTCGGTCTCCCAGAACCCGCAGGTGTCGTCGACCGTCGGGTCGTCGCAGTTCGTCGGGAGCCGCACCTCACCACCGAGTCGATTGTTCTGGTCAGCGCTGGTGTCCCCCAGGAGGAGGACGAAGCTCGGCGGCTCGGCCCAGGTCGCGAGGCTCTCGGCCAACAGGGCGCGCACGCCCTCCGGACCCGGCCAACCGTCGCCGAACTCGTCACGGGCGGTCTCGGTGCTCACCAACAAGGTGCGCAGGCCCTGAGCTTCGCGATGGCTCAGGTAGTCGGTGAGCGCGGTCGACGGCGCGTCCACCCAGGCCGCCGGACCGATGACGAGCAAGTCGACGGCCAGCGTCTCGTCGCGCAGGCCGCTGTCGGGCAACCAGCGAATCGACTGCGGCGCCACGCGGGTCACGCCGTCACCGAAGGCCGCCACCACGATGCGACGCTCGCCTGGCTCGGCACCTTCCTGGATCGCGAAGCGCGCCCGAGAGCCCGAGACCAGGACCTCGTCGAGCCGCTCCGGCTGCTGCGGATCGGTGACGTCGTAGACGACGACCTCGTCAGTGCCGCCCGGCAGCCGCACGGACACGTTGCTGCCCGGCTCGTGCCAGAAGGTGAGCTGGCCGTCGACGAGGTTGAGCGTGCGCGGGTAGTCGACCTCGATCCAGTTCATCTCGACACGCTGGAAGCCGGCGCCGACATCTTCGAGCTCGAGCCCCACGCGCAGCGGATTGGTGAGCATCGCCGTGGTGAGGCCGCTGCTCACGTGGTCGACCTGCTGCGGTCCGTCGGCGATCTCGTTCGAGACCTCGACGTCGTTGACGAGGACCCGCGCGCCGTGGTCGATCTCACCGTCCTCGGCCAGGCCCTTGGTCAACAGACGAAGCCGCACGACGGGCGTCCGCGTGGAGCCCAGCGCGAGCCCCGGCAGGGTGACCCTCTCTTCGCGCTGCTCGAGCCCGCCCTGGACGAGCGACGGGCACCAGTAGAAGTGGTCGAGCGCGTGCTCGCCGGTGCGCGTGTTGGCGAGGAACCAGTTGTCGATCTCGGAGCGCACGGTGGACAGCGCGTCGGTGCTGTCGGTCCAGCCGGCGTCGGGCGGAGCCGGTCGGCTGGTGACGCGACAGCTCGCGCCGTCGGGACACGGGCCGGAGTCGAGGAAGTACGAGTTGACGTCGCCGCGGTCGTGACCCTGGAACGCGCCTATCTCGGCGACCTCTTCCCCGATGAGCGCGATCCCGAAGAAGTCGAAGTGGTCGCCGGGGCCGAAGACACCGTTGCCATCCGCGTCGTGCACGGAGATGGCGACCTCCTCCAGCAGGTCGCCCACGCCGCGTCCGCTCAGCCGCAGCTCGTCGACGGGGATCGCCGACAGGGTGATGCCCGCCGCGACGAGGTCGTCGTGAGTGACGCGGTAGAGACCGTCGCGGTCCTGCTGGAGACGACCGTCGTCCTGGACGCCGCGGTCGACGCGGAACTGGACCCGCCCCTCGGTGAGGTCGCCCTCGGCTCGAGGGGTGTCGGGTGAGCCGAGGAAGCGTCGCTCTCCGCTCCGCCGCGGGACCGCCGTCGAGGCCACGCGCGTGGCGTCGGTGCGGGCACGCAGGGGCGACGGACGCAGCCCCGGTCGGGGAGCGGGCCAGGTCCGACGATCGACGGCCTGACCGGCCTCGAGAGCGGAGACCGTCCGCGGGTTGAGGAAGAGACCGGTGGCCAGGCTGCGTCGCGACCCGGGCGCCTCGACCGCGAGGTCCACGGGAGTGCCGTAGATCAGCTCGAGCTCGACCGGGCTCTCGGCGGTGTCCGGGTCCAGGACGAGCATCACCTGCTCGAGACGCCGGAAGCGCTCGCTGGGCTCGAGTCGGATGCCGGCCGGAAGGGGGCCCTCGACGCCGGCGAGGCGCAGGCGCGCGGCCGCCGCGACGGGGACCGCCACGCGATGCCGCTCGCCCTCGTCACCTGGCCGCCAGGTCAGTTGAAGCCCATGCGCGCTCTCGGAGCGGAGCAGCAGCTCGGAACGGGCCTCGCCGGCCAAGCCGAGGAGGAGCGAAGCGATCAGGAGGAGTCGGAGGCTGGGGCAACTGGTCATCGAGAGCTCTCGGGCCGCCGCGAGAGGGAGCGGCCTGGTTCAAAGCTCGCCTGAACGAGGGTGGGGAAGCAAGCTCTGCGTCCACCAGAACCGGCCGAACGTACGGAGTTCAGCCAGGGTGGACGGGCGAGGGGGGCGGGACACCTGCCGGACGTGGAGTTGCGGCGGTGCGACCTCGGTTCTAGAGAAAAGCGGTCAGGACGCCAAAAGGCGCCTCCCGGGACCATTCGGTCCAGGAAAGCGCCCGGCGGTGGGACCCTTCAGGGTCGAGTCCCGTGACCCTTGCGGGAGCCGGTCTCACGATGAGAGACCGGTCACGCCCGCTCCGTGGTCGAGCTGATCAGCTCGTGGTCGGAGCGTTGGTCTCGCACATGTCGTCGCCGACGATCTTCGCGCACGCAACGGCACGCGCTTCGATCTTCTCGACGTGAACGATTTCCGGCTTCTGGTAGGTCTTCTTGCTACGGTTTTCCACGAGATCCTCTCCTGGCAGCAGGCTCGACTCAGTTTCGAAGCCCAGCTGCACGCCACATTCGTCGCTGTCGGGGTTGCTGGTTACCGGGCGGCACCCCCGCGCCGAGTCTCGTCGCGTCACTGCTCGCCGGCGTGGGTACGGTACCCCCAGCCTGGGGTAGCGTCAACTGAAACAGGGGGTCCACGTTCAGAAGTCCGAGCGGCCCGCGGAGGCCCCTGTCTTCTGTCAATTGCGGGGTCTTCGCGAACATTTTTCTACTGGCTTCAGTCGTGGGAAACGGGGGCCTCTTCGACCTCCGCTGCATTCGAGGGAAGCCCCTCGATCTGAACGAGCTGGCCCGGGTTGTTCGCCACGTAGGCCTGCTTCTGGTACTTCGCGTTGAGCAGGGCCGGTCGGTAGGCCTGCTTGGCGTCACCGGTCATCGACTCGGCGGTGGCCGGACACCAGTTCATGAACGCGCCGTCCTCCTGCTTGGGGATGACCTCGTTCTGAACGTCGACGGCAATCTGGCGGATCTTCTTGAGCTCCTGGGAGCCCTGCCAGATGTCGACCAGCTTCTGCTCGCGCAGGTTGCCGAGGTTGCGGAACCAGAGGGCGCAGGGGAAGACGTTGCCGTAGGGGTCCACCATGAGACCGCTGCGACCCGTGCCACAGCAGCCCTCGAGCTTCTCGCGCCCCTCGTAGGTCTTCGGCTTGGGCTCGACGCCGGCGCGAAGAGGAGCCCCCTCCCGCGACCAGAACCACTTGTAGAACTCCTCCGAGGGCGCCAGGCCCAGGGGTGAGACGTCGCCGTCGAAGCGCGGCGTGATGGTGGTGTCGAAGACCATGAAGGCGTCGTGCTCGTCGGCGATGGCCTTGATCTCGAAGAGATCGTCCTCGTTGAGCCGGGTGACCGGCGTCTTGAGGACCACTCGCATGTCCCGGTCGCGCAGGCGCTTGACCGCGTCGACCACCCGCTGGAACGAGCCCGGGATGCGGGTGAGCTTCTCGTGGACGTCGGGCTTGCTGCCGTGGATGGAGATGGAGGTCTCGGTGATCCCGACCTCCTTGAGCCGGTCGGCGACCTCGTCGTTGATGAGGTAGGCGTTGGTGAAGACGCGCAGGGCGAACTTCAGGCGCTTGCCCTCCTCGGCGATCTCCCAGAAATCCTGGCGCAGGAGCGGCTCACCGCCGGTGAGCGTCAGGAAGAGGACGCCGAGCTCCTTGAGCTGCGCGAGGACGTCGAAGGCCTCCTCGGTCTTCAGCTCGCCCCCGGCCCGGGACAGGGGGTTGTTGCAGAAGGTGCAGAGGTGATTGCACCGGTAGGTGAGCTCGTAGAGAGCCTGGAGCGGTGCCGCCTTCTTCCAGGCGTTCATCGTGATTTCGCGGTAGGCGTTAGTGGCCACGGGGCTCACCCTTCCTGCTCGAATCCTCGCCGAGGGCGAGGGCCAGCCGTCGTCCGAGACGAAGCGTCACGGCGGCAGCGTACTGTCTCATCCACGCCAGGCTGGCCGCCAGGCGGTTCTCACCGACCTCGCGACCGTCACGTCGGACCGACTCCACCCGACCCAGGACGTCGTCCCAGGCCACCGGGGGGTCCATTCGGCCCGTTCCGTCCCCCCGAGTGCGCACGCCCGTCGGCCCCTGCACAAGCAGCCGATGGACGGCCAAGCCGGCCTTCCCTGCGTCGAAGACGACCAGGTCGCCGCGCCACAGCCGAGGGGACTCCGCCCCCCGGCGTCGGGCCACGACCGCGTCTCCTTCGAGGAGAACCGGCACCATGCTGTGCCCGGAGACGGTCACCGTGAAGCTCGTGCCCGCAGGCAGGGAGCGCACGGCCTCCACCGTCATCGACCGCAAGGGCTGCGAAGGGGGCGAGATCATGCGGTCGCCCCTCTCGGCGGTCAAGACGGCGGTCTCGGCCGCTCCGAGGCTCACGAGGGCTCGTCTCCCGAGCTCCCCTCGAGATCGAGGCTGTCCTCGAGGTCGAGGGTGGCCGGGTCGGGACCGGGCTGGCCGGACGCCATCTCGAAGACGAGGCCCGCCTCGTCTGCGCCGACGCCGTCGGCCAGGTCGACCCGCACGAGGTCGGCCTCTTCCCAGTCGGTCTCCAGGGCTCGCTCGGCCAAGGGCTCGAGCAGGTACCGGCGGAGGCTGCGCTCGAGGTGCCGCGCACCCTGGGCGGCCGACCAGCCCTGACGGGACAGGTAGGCCTCGGCCTCCTCGGAGACATCGAGCTGCTTGCCGGACGCCGCGAGCTGGTCGGAGAAGGCCCCCAGCTTGAGCTTGGTGATCCGCTGCACGTCGTCCATCTCGAGGGAACGGAAGCAGACCACCTCGTCGATGCGGTTGAGGAACTCCGGCGTGAAGCTGCGCTCCACCCGTCGCTTGAGCTCGGAGGCGTGGGCGTTGCCACGTCCGCCTCTCCCCTCCTCGAAACCCACCGCCGTCCGCCCGAAGAGCTCGGTCCCCACGTTCGAGGTCATGACGATGGTCGTGCCGTCGAAGTGCACGGTCCGGCCCTTGCCGTCGGTGAGACGGCCGGCGTCGAAGACCTGGAGGAAGAGGTTGAGCATCGTGGCGTCTGCCTTCTCGATCTCGTCGAGGAGGACCAGGGAGTGTGGGTTCTTGCGGACCTCGTCCGTGAGCTGGTTCGAGTCGTTGTAACCGACGTAGCCCGGAGCGGTGCCGATCAACCGCGACTGATTGATCTTCTCCATGTACTCGGACATGTCGATGCGGACCAACCTCTCTTCCGAGCCGAAGAGCACCTCGGCCATCGCTCGGGCGAGCTCGGTCTTGCCCACTCCAGTGGGTCCGGCGAAGAGGAAGATCCCCTTCGGACGCCGGCGATCCAGCACCAATCCGGTCCTGGAGGCCCGCAGCACCCGGGACACCTTGGACAGGGCTTCTTCCTGTCCGATGACCCGTGATCGGAGGTGTTCTTCCAAGCGAGCAAGGCGCCGCCGCTCGTCTTCCTGGAGCCGCGCGACCGGCACGCGACCGAGCTCGGACACCACCGCGAGGAGGTCGTCCTCGGTGAGCTCGGCGACCGCCTCGGGGTCGTCTTCCTCGGCCAGGCGCAGCGACGCGATGGCGCCGGCGCGGTCGATGGCCTCCAGCGCCTTGTCGGGGAAAGCCCGCTCTCGGAGGCAGGTGTCGATGACCGGGAGGGTCTTCGAGATGACGTCCTCGGAGATGAGGATGCGGTGATGGGCCTCGTAGCGCCCCCGCACGTGCGCGACCATCCGGGCCGCCGTCTCGAGGTCGGGCTCGTCGACGCGGACCACCTGGAAGCAGCGCGTGAGGGAGGCATCCTTCTCGAGGGTGTTGCGCAGCTCCTCGTGGGTGGTCGTGCCGATGACCTGGATCTCACCACGCAGCAGGTAGGGCTTGAGGATGTTGGAGGTGTCGAGAGCCCCACCCCGCGTCAGCCCGGAGCTGACGATGGCGTGCATGTTGTCGATGAAGAGGATGCAGTCCTGCGACTTCAGGTACTTGACCAGCTCGAGCACGCGCTCCTCGAACTGACCCCGGAACTTCGCGCCGGCGAGCAGGGTCGCCACCGACATGAGGTAGACCTTCTTGCCGCGGAAGCGCTCGGGGAGCCGGCCCTGGACCAGCCGGAGCACGAAGTCCTCGACGATGGCGGTCTTGCCCACGCCCGGCTCGCCCACGATCAGTGGGTTGCGCTTGTCGCGGCAGGCGAGGATCTCGACGAGCTGGCGGATCTCGTCGTCACGGCAGACCGTGTCCCCGTGGAGCCCCAGCTCGGCCTCGACCGTGAGGTCGACGAGCAGCTCGTCGGCCTTGAAGGATCCGTTGCCCGAGCCATTGCCCGCGCCGGCCTCCTTCTCGTTGCCCTGAAGCTCCTGACGGAGCAGGCCGCGCTTCTTCTCGACCTGGGCGTTGAAGGGGTTCAGCGTGGCGGCCTTCTCGTACATCCGCAGGGCGGTCGAGACATCCTTCTTCTGGCGGTAGCAGTCGCCGATGAGCTCGAACAGCCGGTCGCTGCGGTTGAAGAGCACCGCATGGCGCTTGAGGATCTCCACCGCCCGATCGAACTGCTTCAGGCACATGTGGGCCTGGGCGAGGTGGAGGTGGGCGAGGACGAGGTCGGGGCGGAACTTCACCGCCTTCTCGAGCTCGACCACGGCCTGCTGATACTCCCGCTGACGCAGGTAGAGGCTGCCGTAGTGGCAGAAGCCCGCATACAGGATGTTTCGACGATTGAGGGCCGCCCGATCGTCGCCGGGCATCTCCCGGAGCCACTCCCGGACCTCGGCGTAGGCCCCCATCTTGAGGAAGAACTCCAGGACGAAGTCGGCGTGGAAGCCGGCGGGCTGAGCGGTGCGCTCGGTCCCGTCGGCGGACAGGTAGCGGAGCCGGGCCTCGTCGAAGTCGTGGAGGAACCAGAAGCGGTCGCCGTCGGGGGTGCTCTCGCCGAGGACGAACGGGTGGAGCGGCTGACGGCTCCCGTCGCGGCGGAGCAGGTGGGCGGCTGGACCGTCGGGCATCGGACCCGGACGCGACGCAGCCGGCAGGGTGCTCGGGCCAGAGCCGGGCTCGGCCAGGACGAGCTCACCCTCGAAGTGCTCCAGCAGGAACTCGAGGAGCAGGTCTCCGGCGCCGGGGCGTCCCTCTCCCACCTCGAGCGTGCGCGGCTCACCGAGCTCGCGGCGGAACTCACGGAGGAGTTGACGGAGCTCCCGGGTCAATTGATGGGCTCGGGGCGACTCGGCCGGCACGAAGCCGAGCAGGTCGGCCACGCGCACCTTCCGGGCGGAGATGAGGGTCTCGAGCAGGCGGACCGGCGCTGAGGGCGTGCCCTCGCGCAGCAGGCCGCGGAAGGCCTGGGAGGTCAGCTCGTCGATGACGCGCTCGTGGATGAGCGAGCTGCAGGCCACCGAGCAGAGAAAGCCCAGCAGCCGTCGTACGGGCCCATCGGGGTCGCGCGGGTCACCCCAGCTCGCCTCCGGACCGGGGAGAAGGAACCCGAGCCGGGACTCGCCGGGTCGGGAGAAGGAACCGGAGGAGCTCATGCGCAAGTGTATCGCGGAGCGTCTGCCGACCCGGCCGACGCCCCTGCTCAGGAATCCAGGCGCTCGGCCACCGCACGGCGCAGGGCCTCGCGCTCGGCGGGGAGCTCCTGCGGTGCATTGACCAGGTCGGGATGGCCCTCCCCCACCAGGTGGTAGGAGACGACCCGATCCGGGTCCTTGAGCACGTGACCGGTGAGCACCGCCACGACCGAAGCGTCGGGCGCCACGGTCCCCGCCGCCACCAACTTCTTGAGCCCGGCCACCGAGGCACAGGAGGCCGGCTCGGCGCCGATCCCCGCGCGATCCACCCAGGCCTTGGCGGTCAGGATCTCGTCGTCGGTGACGGCCTCGACCACTCCTCCGGTCCGCTCCACCGCCCGACGAGCCTTCGGCCAGCTCACGGGGTTGCCGATCCGGATGGCGGTGGCCAGCGTCTCGGCCTTCATCGGCTCGAGCGACGCGCTCCCCTCCCTGGTCATCCGGTAGAACGGAGAGGCTCCCTCCGCCTGGATCACCGCCAGCCGAGGCATGCGCGCGATCACGCCGGCCGCATGGAGCTCCTCGAAGGCCTTGCCGAAGGCCGAGGTGTTGCCCAGGTTTCCACCCGGGAGAACCACCCAGTCGGGCGGCTCCCACGAGAGCTGCTGAAGCAGCTCGGCCATGATCGTCTTCTGCCCTTCGATCCGATAGGGGTTCACCGAGTTCACGAGATAGATGCCGAGCTCGGCGGACAGGGCCTCCACCTCGCGCATGGCGTCGTCGAAATCTCCCTGGACCTGAAGGGTCTGGGCGCCGTACGCCAGTGCCTGCGCCAGCTTGCCGGACGCGACCCGTCCGGCCGGCAAGAAGACGAAGCTCGTCAGGCCGGCGAGAGCCGCGTAGGAGGCCATGGAGGCGGAGGTGTTGCCCGTGGATGCACAGGCCACCGCCTTGCGACCGAGATGACGCGCCATGCTGACGGCGACCGTCATGCCACGGTCCTTGAAGGAGCCCGTGGGGTTCTCGCCCTCGTGCTTCAGGCGCAACCGGTCGAGACCGACCCAATCCGCCAGGATCGAGGAGTCGTACAGGGTCGTGTTCCCTTCTCCCCGCGTGACCACGTCATCGGCAGGCAGGTCGAGCACGAGCTCCCGGAAGCGCCAGACACCGGACACGTCGCGTGGCTCGTTGCCGAGACGACGTCGGTCCCAGCGCTCGGCGATCCCCGACCCCAGGGGACGAGGGACGACTTCGAGCAAGCCGCCGGTCTGGGGGTCACGGAAGTCCCGGGGGTCGGCGGAATGCCGGGTGTCGCCCCCGAAGGTGCGCAACTGGATCTTTTCCTCCTGCATGGGCTCGTCAGGCGACACGATGGGCTCCCTTCGGAGAGAGGACGGTCGAATGAGCGCTGGCACCGAGGCCGCCGGCGCTGAACGCGGACACCATGGCCTCCGCGACACGCGACGCGACGGCGCGCGTGGGCGTGATGGCGAACAGGGACGGTCCTCCCCCGCTGACCCCGGCAGCCTCGGCACCCGCGGCCGAGGCCGAGGCCAGGACCTCGTCGCAACACGGGATCTTCCCGGCACGGACGGGCCCGATCACGCGGTCGACGATCGCTGCCGTGAAGCTCTCGCGATCACCAAGGTGAAGCGCCTGCACCATCTCGACCGCCGCGGCGAGGTGATCGACCATCTCTCGCAAGGGAACCTCGGTCGGCAGGGCGCTCCGACTGTCGGCCGTGCACAGGCCGAAGTCCGGCGTGACCACCGCGAGTGCCAGCTCGAACGACGGCACCACCCGTCGCACGCGAGGAGGCTCGAGACCGACCACGGTGGTGAAGCCGCCCAGCAACGCGGCCGCGAGGTTGTCGAGGTGACGACCGGCCACCACCTCCTCCGCGGCCAGGCCGGCGAGGAGGAGATCCTCTTCCGTCAGGACCCCGGGGAAGAGCAGGTCGACGGCACGGACCGCGGCGGCCGCGCTCGCGGCGGAGGAGCCCAGGCCGCTGGCCAGCGGGATGCCCTTGTGCAGGCGAAGGATCAGTCCACCCGGCTCGTCGCCCGAGCGAGCGCGGACCCTGGCCAGCGCGTCGAGGGCCGCGATGCCCGCCGAGTTCTCGGTCGCTGCACGAGGCAAGGCTCCACCATCGCCCTCGATCGACTCGAGCACCACCTCCTGCCCCTCGCGCCACGCCTCCAGGCGATCGCAAGGACCCTCGAGGGCAAGCCCGAACACGTCGAAGCCCGGTCCCACGTTGGCCACCGTGGCCGGTGCGACGACGGAGAGCTTGGTCGGAGCCTGGGTCACAGCCAGCCCTCGGCCGCCAACAACTCGGCGATGAGCACGCCTCCACCGGCGGCTCCGCGAAGCACGTTGTGGCTGAGGCCCACGAAGCGCCAGTCCAACACGGGGCAGGACCGGAGTCGCCCCACCGAGATCGCCATGCCGCTCCCGGCATCGCGATCACGTCGGGGCTGGGGTCGATCGGGCTCGTCACGGAGCACGAGAGCCGGTCGTGGTGCCGAGGGGAGCGCGAGCTCCTGAGGTCGACCGGCGAAGCCACGCCAGGCGCTCTCGATGGCCTTCTGGCCGGGCCGCTTCCGGAAGCCGACCGACACGCAGGCCAGGTGACCGTCGAGCACCGGCACGCGATTGCAGTGGGCGGAGATGTCGAGACCGCGACGCGGAGCGATGCCGCGGCGTCCCACCTTGCCGAGGATCTTCAACGGCTCACCCTCGCTCTTCTCCTCTTCGCCCGGGATGAGGGGGATGACGTTGTCGATGACGTCCATGCTCGAGACACCCGGGTGACCGGCTCCGGAGAGAGCCTGCAGCGTCGTCACGATGACGCGCTCGACGCCGAAGCGTTCGTCCAGGGCCACCAACGGTGCGAGATAGGACTGCAAGGAGCAGTTGGGCTTGGCCACCACGAAGCCGCGCTCGAAGCCACGCTCCTTCCGTTGCATCCGGATGACGTCGAGATGCCCGGGGTTGATCTCGGGCACGACCACCGGGACGTCGGGGTCGCCGCGATGGGCCGAGGCGTTCGAGACGATGGGCGCTCCGGCCGCCGCGTAGCGCATCTCGAACTCTCGAGCGACCGGGCTCGTCACCGCAGAGAAGATCAGGTCACAGGCCTTCGCGCCGGCCTTCACCTCGGACACCCGCCGCACCTTCAGCCCAGCGACGTGCTCCGGTGGCCCTCCCGCTCCGTGCCAGCGACCGGCCACTGCCTCGCGATAGCTCCTGCCGGCCGAACGAGGAGACGCCGCCAGCCACGTCAGGTCGAACCAGGGGTGCTCCGACAGCAGGCTCACGTAGCGTTGCCCGGCCAGTCCCGTCGCGCCCAAGACACCCACTCGCCAACGCTTGCTCATCTCGTTCCCGTCTCCGCGACCGGCGTCGTCGCGCCGGCACCCATGACCTCGAGGACATCCTCGAGCAGTCCTTCTGCAGTGCAGGTCACGCCGGCTCCCGGTCCTTGAATCACCAGGGGAACGTCGACGTGACGGGCCGAGCTCAGCTCGAGCCGATTGTCCGGCCCGCGGAGTCGTCCGAACGCGGAGTCGACCGGCACCGACTGCAAGCCCACCCGTGCTCCCCGTTCGTCGATCTCCGCGAGATAGCGCAGGGTCGCTCCGTTCGCCGTCGCCTCACCAGCACGGTCCGCGAACGCAGCATCGTGCTCCGCGAGCCCGGTGAAGAAGTCCTCCACGGTGCCAGAGCGCAGGCTCGTCGGCACGAGACTCTCGACCGAGACGTCCCCCGGCTCCAGGGACCGGCCGAGCGTGCGCGCCAAGATCAGGGCCTTGCGGGCCACGTCCATGCCACCGAGGTCCTCCCGAGGATCCGGCTCGGTGAAGCCTCCGGCGTGCGCCTCGCGCACCGCCTTGCTGAGCGACTGCCCCGCCGTCACCGCCCCCATCAAGAGTCCCAGCGTTCCCGACAACGCGCCCGAAGCACGTTGGACCTCGTCACCGACCCGATGCAGCCGACGGAGAGTCCCGACCATCGGCAAGGCCGCGCCGACCGTGCACTCGGCACCCAGCCGGGCCCCCGTGCTGGCCGCCGTCTCCTCGAGCGCTCGGTAGTCGTCCAGGCTCCCGGCGAGCGGGACCTTGTTGGCGGTGACCACCGAGATCCCGCGGCTCAACGCGAGCCGCAACAGCGGCGCCGTCTCGGCCGCCGACACGTCGACGAAAACCAGGTCGTCGACACCATCGGCAGCCGCTCGCTCCAGCGCCTCCTCGGGCTCACCGTCGCGCCAGTCGAGCTCGTCGGGAGCGATCCCCTCGGGGATCTCCCCATCGGTGACGAGCCCGCGCCGGAGTAGACCGACGTGGCGCAGCTCGACACCGGCACGCGCCTGGAGCAAGCGGCGACGCGTCGTCACGAGATCGAGCAAGCCGCGACCGACGCGACCGACGCCGAGCTGAAGGATCCTCACTCGTCTCACGTGGCCCCCAGTCCGAGTGACTCGTGGAGACGCTCCAGGGCTCGATCCAGGTCGGCACGCTCCACCAGGAAGGAGACGTTGCGCTCCGAGGAGCCCTGCGCGATCAGCACGACGTTGACGTCGGCCTCTCCCAGCGACGTGAAGATGCGACCGGCGATGCCGGGAAGCCCCCGCATGCCCTCACCCACCACCGCGATCGCGGCGACGTCGTCCGTGATCCGGATGGGGTCGACCCGACGCTTGAGAAGCTCCAGCTCGAGCTCCTCCTCGAGACAGCGGGTCGCCTCCGCGGTGGAGTGGCCGGGGATCACCAGCGAGAGGTCCTGCTCCGAGCTGCCCTGGGAGATCATCAACACGTTCACCTTCCGACGGGCCAGCGCCGAGAAGACTCGACCGGCGAAGCCCACTCCTCCTTGCAAGCCGCCACCGCCGAGGCTCAGCAGGCTCACGTCGGCGATGGTGGTGAGGGCACGCGGTCCGGGGCGGACGTCCGCAACGCGCGCGGTGACACGGGTCCCGGGAGCTTCCGGATCGCGCACGTCGCGGATCGCGGCCGGGATGCCCTTCTCGCGCAGCGGCTGGATGGCCACCGGATGCAAGACCTTCGCACCGAAGTACGACAGCTCGGCGACCTCGTCATAGCTGAGCCGCTCGAGCCTTCGGGCTGTCGGCACACGTCTCGGATCGGCCGACAGGATCCCGTCGACCTCCTTCATGAAGCGGACTTCCGTGACATCGAGGGCTGCCCCGATGAGAGAGGCGGTGAGATCGGTCCCTCCCCGCCCCAAGCTCGTCGTCAGGCCGTTCTCATCGGTTCCGACGAAGCCCATCACCACCGGCACCACGCCAGCATCGAGGAGCGGAAGGAGACGCTCGCGAGCGGCAGCGCGAGTCGCGGTGGGACGCGGAAAGGCGTCGACGAAGCCCCCCTCGGTCTGGATGACCTCTTCACCATCGACGGGCTCCGCGCTCGTTCCGGCGCTTCGATGCGCGGCAGCGACGAGACGTGACGAGAGTCGCTCGCCCATCGACACCACGTGAGCACGCGAGCGAGGGGTCGCCTCGCCGAGCACCGTCAAGGCCCGGAGCACGCCGGCCAGGTCGGCGAGCAGGTCGTCCTGATGGGCCTCGACCTCGGCGAGTGACGCGTCATCATCGGGCACCAGCTCGCGCAGGACGTCGCGATGGCGTTCGGCCAGCTCGCGGTGGAGAGCGTCGACGCGCTCGTGCTCCCCGGCCAGGGCGGCGTCGACCGCCTCGACGAGTCGATCGGTGATCCCGAACAGGGCCGACACCACGACGACCGGCCGCTCGGACTCCCAGGCGCGCACGCAGTCGACGACCGCCCGGATCTTCGGCGCATCGGCGAGGGCGGCCCCTCCGAACTTCAGGACGAGCACGGGATCATCGAGGACGTCGAGTCACGACTCGACCGACACGCACGGTGCTTGAGGACATCCGGCATCGTAACGGAGACCGGGGCGTCGGTCTCCGGTCTCTCAGCTCGCCCCGAGGTGCTGCCGGAGCTTGCGCGCGAGGGCCGGTCCGACGGCGTCCTCGAGCTCGGCCAGGCTCGCAGCCTTGATGCCGTCGACGCTGCCGAAGCGTCGCAGGAGAGCCTTGCGACGCGTCGGCCCCACTCCGGGCACGGCGTCCAGGGCCGAGCTGACGATCCGGCGCTTCCGCGCACGCCGGTGGAAGCCGACTGCCGTGCGATGCGCCTCGTCGCGGAGACGCTGGACGAGCCGCAGCGCCGGCGAATGACGGTCGAGCCGGAGGGGCTCGACCTCGTCGCGTCGGAAGATGAGCTCCTCCTTCTTGGCCAGGGAGATGAGAGGCAACCCCTCCAGCTCCTGCTCGTCGCGGGCGGCGGCCGCCGCCCCGAGCTGTCCCCGACCGCCATCGATGATGACGAGGTCGGGCAGCTCGCGGTCCTCGGAGAGCTGCCGGCGGTAGCGTCGGCCGACGACCTCCCGCATCGAGGCGAAGTCGTCGGGACCACCGGTCACCGTGCGCACCTTGAAGGTGCGGTAGTCCTTCTTGCTCGGCTCACCTCCCAAGAAGCAGACCATCGACGCGACGATCTCGGAGCCCTGGAGGTTCGAGATGTCGAAGCACTCGATCCGCTCCGGTGGCTCGGAGAGCGCCAGCGCCTCGGCGAGATCGACGAGAGCCTCGCGGGCGGGTGCCCCCCGTCCCACGCGGACGGCGAAGCGCGACGCCGCCACCTGTTGCGCCCACTGCACGCGCTCGAGCTTGGCACCTCGACGGGGCTGCACCAGGGCGATCTTGCGACCGGCGGACTCGGCGAGGAAGCTCGCGGTGAGCTCGTCTTGATCGATCGGTCCAGGCAGGAGCAACTCGTCCGGCCAGCTCGTCTGACCGTGGTAGTACTGACGCAGGCACTCACCGAGGATCTCGGGCTCGCCTCGGTCGCCGAGGTTCTTGAGCGTGAACTCCCGGTGTCCGCGCACGAGCCCCTCGCGCACGAGCCCGACGACGAGGCAGGCGGCGTCGCCCTCGCGGTGCAGGGCCCAGGCGTCTTGATCGGCGAGCTTCATCGACGCGATGCGTTGAGGCTGTCGTGACTCCTCGAGCATGCGGATGAGATCGCGATAGTGAGCGGCACGCTCGTAGGCCTCGGACTCCGACGCCCGCTTCATCTTCTCCTTGAGACGCTCCTGGAGTGGTGCCACCTGACCACGCAGGAAGAGCGTCGCGTCCTTGACCGCGCCGTCGTACTCCTCCTTCGTGCAGTGCTTCGCGCAGGGCGCGAGGCACTGGTCGAGGTGGTAGTAGAGACAGGCGCGATGGTCCTTCTCCTCGATCGGCCCCTTGCACGAGCGGATGCCGAAGTGCTGGGCGAGGAGCCGAAGCGTCTTGCGCGCCTTGGCAGCCGGCGCGTAGGGACCGAAGTAGAGGTTGCCGTCGTCTTTCGGACCACGAACCAGGTCGACCAGGGGCCACTTCTCCCCGGTGGTGAGCCGGAGGTGGGGGAAGTTCTTGTCGTCCCGGAGATTGATGTTGTAGCGCGGCTTGTTCTGCTTGATGAGCGAGTTCTCGAGGACGAGCGCTTCGACCTCGGTACCGGTCACCAACCAGTCGACGTCCACCGCCTCGGCGACCATCCTCTGGATGCGGTAGACCTGATCACCACCGCGCAGGTAGGACAGCACGCGCGGCTTGAGTGACTTGGCCTTGCCGACGTAGAGCACCTCGCTCTTCTTGCTCTTCCACAGGTACACCCCGGGCTCTTCGGGGAGGTCCTGGAGCTTCTTGGCGAGCTCGGGTCGGTCGGCGAGCATCCAGAGAGCATGTCGTGTTCGAGGCGGTGGCGTCGTGCCGTCAACCTCCGTCGGTCGACGGTGCCCGCTGACTGCAGGCACAGCGGAAGCCGATGAAGGCCTGGAGGTCGAGATCGAAGGGTGCTCGACCCCAGACGTCCAGGCGCGCGATGCGTGGATCGCGAGCCCAGCTCCCCCCCATGGTGATGCGCTCGTTGGGATGGGGCACCCACTCCCCCGCGTCGTTCACGTCGACCCAGAGGCCCTCGGTCCACTCCTCGACGTTGCCGAGGACGTGATGGAGACCCGCCACGCTCCGGCCGTCGGGATGCGAGTCCACCGGCTCGACGACCGTGAGGTAGTGGGCGGTCAGTCGACGGACGTGCTCATCCGAACCCCACTCCGCGTCACCTGGTTCGAAGCGCGGACGTCCCACCACGGCCCGCCGACCGAGCTCGTCGGACTCTCGGCCCCAGGGGTATGGCAGGCCCTCCGCAGTGGCGGCCGCCAGCATCCACTCCGGAACGGTGGGCAGCCTGAGGCCTCGCCACTCACAGAAGGACCGTGCATCGTGCTGATCGACGCCGACCACGGGTCGCTCGCCGAAGCCTTCGGGGAAGGGCTCGGGCCAGACGCGAGGCTCACGCTCGGCCAGGTCTGCGGGTGCGTTGAGCGCCAGCCACTCCAGGAATTCGGCGTAGTCGGCGTTCGACACCTCGTGTCGATCGATGAAGAACGCCGGCACGTCGACGGCATGGAGATCCAGCGGCGATCCCGGCGGTCCGTTGCCTCGCAGCAACACGCGTGCGGCCTCGACGAGCACCACGTCGGTCACGGTAGCGAGTGACGACTCACGCAAGCGCACTTCGAGCGACATCGACTCCTGCACCCTTCGGGTCAGCTCGGCGCGCGTACCGGAGTCGTCGACCAGGACGAGACGCTGATGCCCTGGCACGACGGCCTTCTCGAGCGGCGCGTCACCGAGCACGGTCGCCGGCCCGCTGGGTCCGTCGATCGGATCCAGCGGCACGCGGAGAACACGCAGGTCGTCAGGACGGCCACTCGTCGATGAGAGCGCCTCGACGTGAATGCGAGGCCGTGCCAGGTACTCACGCGCTGGTGGCCAGAAGAGCGCCGTGCCGCCGATGCCCAACACCGCCGTCAAGAGGACCAATCCGACCTGGAGCACGCGTGGATGACGGCTGCAGAAGGAGCTCCATCGACGTCGCCACGAGAGACCACGTGCCCGGATCCCGCCACCGGCCAGGGCGGCCCGAAGGTCCCGTGCGAAGGCGGACGCCGTTGGATAGCGTTCCTCGGGCCGCTTGGCGAGCGCGGTCATGATGACCTTGGAAAGGTCGGAGCCCACCGCCGGCTCGAGCACGATCGGCGGCGTCGGCTCGTGATGCTGGATCGCGTCCAGGGTGTCGGCGAGCCCCTCGCCCTCGAAGGGCCGGCGCAGCGTCAGGGCCTCGTAGAGAACGACCGCCAGCGAGAACAGGTCGCTTCGGTGATCGATCTCGTCGCGAGCCTGACGCGCCTGCTCGGGGCTCATGTAACTCGGCGTGCCGCCGGGACCGAAGCTGCTGGTGAGGTCGCTCAGCTCGAGGTGACGAGCCAACCCGAAGTCGACGAGCTTGGGGCGCCCCTCGGCATCGAGCAGCACGTTCTGCGGCGTGACGTCGCGATGCAGCACGCCGTTCTCGTGCGCGTGGGCGAGGCCGTCGGCCACGTGAGCCACGACGAGGGTCATGGTCTCCACCCAGGCGCGGGGACCGAGCTCGGCGATGGCTCGCCAACGGTCACCCAGCTCGACGTCCTTCGTCCGTCGACGCAGGATCACGTCACGGAGCGAACACCCCTCGATGAGCTCCATCGTGAAGTAGTGGAGCCCGTCGTGCTCACCGACGTCGTGCACCGACACGAGGCTGTCGTGGTTGAGCCGACCGGCCGCTCGCGCCTCGCGGCGGAGACGCTCGATCGTCTCGTCGTTGGCCCGCCAAGGGCTCAAGACCTTGATGGCGACGGTCCGCCCGAGCTCCGTGTCCTCCGCACGATGGACGAGCCCCATGCCACCCCGCCCGACCTCCTCGCCGAGACGATAACGATCGGGCAACCAGGAATCACCGGAGCCCGACGGCCGTGCCTCGAGCAGTAGCTCGACGGCGCTCGGCGGCTCGAGAAAGGCATCGCACCGCTCGTCGCCGCTCAGCATCGTCTCGATGACCTCGCGCAGCCAGAAGTCGTCACCACAAGCACGGTCGAGATGCTTGGCTCGCTCGTCGGGAGGCAGCCCTTGAAGATCGGGGAAGACCTCCTGAATTCGATTCCAGTCCTCCTTTTTCACTGGAGACGCGCCCGCAGTAGAGCCCGAGCGCTGGACCACTTCCGCTGAGCGCTCCGATAAGAGAGGCCGACGGCATCCGCCGCCTCACGCTCTCCCAAGCCCACGAAGTAGCGCAGCTCGATGAGCTCGACGGCGACCGGGTCGATCTCCGCCAACTCCTCTAGGGCGTGCTTGAGATCGAGCAAGCCGATCGGTTGCTTGTCGTAGTGCTCGACGAGAGCGTCGATCGGCGTGCGCTTCTTCCGCCCCTTCGCCCGCGCGTGGTCGATGAGGATCGTCTTCATCGCCCGACTGGCGACACGCAAGAAGTGCCGTCGGCCTTCCCAACTCTGGTCTTTCGAGTTGACCAGCTTGAGATAGACCTCGTTGACGAGAGCCGTGGGCTGCAGCGTGTGATGCTGAGGCTGCTCCTTCATCTCGCCCCGTGCACGCACCTGGAGCTCTTCGAGGACGATGGGGAACAGCTCACTGGCTGCCCCGACATCACCCTCGTTGAGGCGTCGCAGCAACTGCGTCACCTCACCGTCGTTCTCGGATCCCCACGTCGTCCCCATGCTCAACGCCATGGTCGTCTACCTCTTCTCAAAGACCAGGTGCGACTCGTAGACACCGGAACCAAGGTTTCGCGAGCCAATCACGGTAGTTGCTCACCCAGTCTCGAACCGTTGACATACGTGTAGCGCAGGGTGACGCGCTCGCTCTCCCCTCCACCGACCTCATGAGAACCCGAAGACCTCCGTGCGTGTTCTGACTCGACCGCGGCGTCGGACGGAGAGGAAGGCACCGAGCTCGGCGGCAGGCAAAACACCAGGCACCAGGCCAGGCGCGCCATGACTGGCCAAAGCCCGCCACCTCGGAAGACCTTGGCGCGACGAGAATGTCGTTGTCGTCTAGGGGGCTGATGCTGGTTCTTGCGAGCAGTGCGACTTGGTGCAGGAAACATGATGAAATGTCACGGGCGAGGCGAAGCGCCCCGCCCGTGACGGGCTCCGCCTAGAGCCCTCCTCCTTTCAGGGCCTTGAAGAGACGAACCAAAGCTGCCGCGAGCACCGAGAACTCGGTGATTCGACGCAGCCATGGCCGCTTGGAGAGGCACTCGCTGGATTGCTCAGCGGTAGGAGGACGTGGGCGGTGCGAAGCGCGATCCGAATCAGACGTCATGCTGACGACTCCTTCGCGCGGACACAGGCAGAGTCATCACCTCTGCCGTGGCCAGTGTCAGCTCGGTGAGCGAATGGCTCGGTGAGCTGGTGTTGGTGTTGATGCCCCGCTGGTCTGCGTCAGCGGACTGGCGGGGCCTTTCCCATCGTGGACTCTGTCACCCGAGCCACGCCTCTGAGACAGCGCCCACGTGGTGAGTTATCTGCACGGCCGCGCGGTCACTGCTCGGCGCTAACCTCCCTGCCATCACGATGTTCGAGTCGTCACGAGAGCAGCACCCCACTCGCCGCTGCTTCGAATCGCTGTCAGGCCGACTCGTGGAATTCCTCACCGCTCCCTAGTGTCTCGTTCGAATCCGGACCGCGTGCTCACCAAGCGCGAGCAGCACTCGGAAGCGAACGGGACACGTGATGCCCCTTCTCCCTGCCCGTCTTCGTCATGGCTTTGACGCTCCCGCCACCGCCACGAGCGGCCATGCGTCACTCACTCGTCCGGAGCGTCGACGCGATTTCGAGATCGCCTTCGCCAAGGGCGCTCGCGAGCTCCTGCACGAGCTTCACGACGACGACACCATCGCGAGCTGGCGCTCGTTCGAAGTCGAGGCGGCCCGTGAGGACGGCCGATTCACGAGGCAGGAAGTCGTCGACCTCATCAACCAACGCCTGGACGGTGGCACTCGCATCGATCCGAGCTACCACCTGAACGTCGACGTCGATCACTTCCGTGGCTCGCGTCACTCCTACCTGGGGGACGAGCTGTGGTGCGAGCATGCCCATGAGCTCCTAGTCGAGGGCGAGCGCTTCTACATCCCCTACGATGCGGCTCCCGACGAGGCATCCGAGATCGTCCTGGTGTTCTTCGCCTGGCGCGTGAACGTTGGCGAGAGCTGACCACCGGACCGTTCGAACGACCGGGAGCCTGCTTTCACTCTCACGGAACGCTCACCGGGTACGAAGTGGCCCTCGACACGACACGCGCGGCCAACGCCGCGTCGTCGACCGGCTGAGCGAGCCCCGATCACGACGCTCCGGTTGGTCGTCACGCCCTCGACCTGGCACCATCCGGCATGACTCGCGCGCAGCATCAGCCCGACCCGGCTCTCCTCGACGCCCTCCGCGAGGCCGCCCCGCGCCTCCCGTCGAGCGTGGAGGCCGGGCATCACCTCGTGGACGACCTCGGGCTCGACAGCATCGGCCTGGCCCGCCTGGTGGTCGAGCTGGAGAATCGCTTCGACTGCGATCTCCCCCCCGAGCGCCTCGGCGAGCTCCGCGACGCCACCGTGGCCGACCTCGTCGAGCTGCTCGAGCAGGCCACCCCGGCCGACCGGGACCGACCGGCGCCCGTGGGAGAAGCCGCCCGCGGTTGAGGCCTCCTCGGCGCCCCTGCCACGCCTCCCATCAATTCATGGCTCTTCGCGGCTGAGGTGGCAGAATCTGGCATGCGCGCCGTGCCCGCCCCTCCCCATGACGACCTCTCCCCGGCCCCCGGAGGCCGCGCGTGAAGGTCGCCTTCGCCGGTGAAGCGGACAGCCCCGCCGTCTCCGCGCTCGCTGGGGCCCTCGACGGCCTCCTCCGTGGCGACGGTCACGAGGTCAGCGACCCGGACGCCGCCACCGAGCTCGTCTTCAACCTCAGCTCGGTCGACGCCCCCCAATCCCACTGGCGACGGCACTCCACCGAGCAGTTCGGCGTGACCCTCCTCGCCGTGCCCGACGGCAGCCTGCCCGGACACTCCGAAACCACGGCCGTCCTCCAGCAGACCTACCCGGCCCTCCTCAAGACGATGAGCAACGCCCTGGTCGCCGTGGACGACCGGCAGCTCACCCTCGTCACGCCGGAGATGGGGGTCCGGCCCCTCGACTCGCACACCGCCGACGAGGCCGCCGCCTCCGTCGCCGCCGCCGTCCTCCCCCTGGCCGGCGCTCGCTTCGCGCTCCAGGACGGCGTCCGCGACGACCTCGACGAGGCCCTCATGGCCTCACCGCGGATCGACGAGCTGAAACATGCCGGTCGGCAGCTCGCCGCGCTCGGCCTGCTCCCGAGCCCGGTGGCCCTCGACGAGTTCCTCAGCGCCGAGGACCGCCACCTGCTCAAGGCCATCTTCGGGGTCCAGCAGCTCAGCTACGGCAACCTCTCCGTGCGCGAGCCCGGATCCGGCTTCTGGATGAGCGGCCGCGGCGTCGACAAGGCCCGTCTCGAGACCCTCGGGCGCGACATCTTCCTCGTGTCGGACCACGACGTCGACGCCGGGACCCTTGAGGTCCGCGTGCCGCCCGGCGTGCTCGGCGGCAAGGTGAGCGTCGACGCCCTCGAGCACGCCCTGCTCTACGAGCGCTTCGACGAGGTCGGCGCCATCCTCCACGTCCACGCGTGGCTCCCCGGCGTGGACGCCACGTCCCAGAGCTGGCCCTGCGGGACGGTCGAGCTCGCCAGCGACGTGTGCGAGCTCGTCGCTCGTCAGGCCGACCCAGGTCAGGCCGAGGTCGGCCTGCGCAATCACGGCCTCACCCTCACCGGGCCCGACCTGCCCTCCCTGTTCGCGCGGATCGAAGGACGTCTCGTCAAGGAGATCCCGCCACGCTGACCGAGCGTCGTCAGCCCCCGCACCGTCCCCCCGAGACCTGATCAGATGCATCCGATCCTGTTCGAAATCGGCGACTTCCCCGTCGGCAGCTACGCCCTCATGGTCCTCATCGGGCTCCTGCTCGGCGTGGGTCTCTTCGCCTGGCTCGGCACCCGCCTCGGCAAGTCGGGCGCGCTCTTCGCCGAGCTCGGGCTCTGGGCCTTCGTCATCGCCATCGCCAGCTCGAAGATCTTCGGAGCGATCGTCGGTCTCTCCCAGCGCGGCGCGCGCGTCGCCGACCAGCTCGCCGCGGTCACGGTGGTGTTGACCGTCACGCTGATCGGGCTCGTCGTGCTGCTGTCGTGGCTGCGGCAACGGGGCCAGCTCGACGGCCTGGCCGTCGGCCTGACCACTCCTCTCGTGGTCATCGCCGCGATCCTCGCCTGGAAGCTCGGCGCCTCCGTGAAGGTCGTCGAGACCGCCGCGCTCAAGCAGTCCATCATGGCCCTGCTGCGCTACTCGGGGCACTACTACATCGGCTTCATCTCCGGCGCCGCCTTCCTCGGCATCGCGCTTCATCGCAACGGCGTCTCGCTCGGTCGCGGTCTCGACGCCCTCGCCCCGTCGCTGGCCCTCGCTCATGCCTTTGGTCGGCTCGGCTGCTTCCTGGCCGGCTGCTGCTGGGGCAAGGACTGCAGCCTGCCCTGGGCGGTGACCTTCACCTCCGAACGCGCCCGTGAGCTCACCGGCGTGCCCCTGCACCGCGCGCTGCACCCGACTCAGCTCTACGAGAGCGGTGGCGAGATCGTCATCGCCAGCCTGCTGCTCTTCCTCCACCTGCGCTGGCCCAGCTTCGCCGGACGAACCTTCCTGCTCTACGTCGCCGGCTACGGGGTCCTCCGCTTCTTCCTCGAGTTCGTCCGCGCCGACCCCGGTCGCGCGTTGAGCTCTTCGTTCTCGATCTCGCAGGCCCTCGCCGCCGTGAGCGTGGTCGCCGCCATCGGCTTCATCGTCTGGCGCTCGCGTCAGGCCGGGAGCGAGCCGCAAGCGGCGTGAGAGCCCTGGTCACGGGAGCCAGCAGCGGCCTCGGTCGGGAGCTGGCGCTCGAGCTCGCCAGTCGCGGGCACGACCTGCTGCTCGTCGCCCGCGACGAAGACCGACTCGCCGCCACCGCCTCCGCCGCCACCGACCTGGGCGTCGCCGCCGAGACGCTCTCCGTCGACCTCCGGGAAGCCGACGCGGTCGCCGCGCCCGTCACCGCCGCGCTGGCCGAGCGTCCGGTCGACCTCGTGCTGCACGCAGCCGGCGTGCTGCGTCTCGGCTCGTTCGACACGCTCACCGACGACGACTGGCGCGCCTGCTTCGAGGTCAACGTTCTGGCGGTCGCGCGTCTTCAGCGCGTGCTCACGCCGCGGCTCGCTCCCCGGGCGCGCATCGGCATCATCGCCTCGCTGGCCGCGCGCGTCGCCTTCCAGGAGTTCGCCGCCTACGGCGCCTCCAAGTGGGCGCTCCGCGGGCTGGCTGGCGCGCTCCGGCTCGAGCTGGCCGAGCACGGGCACTCGGTGACCCTCGCTCATCCGTCCATCCTCCGCACGCCCATGGTGACGTCGCTGGAGGACACGCCCCGGCTCTACGACGTCTTCCCCTGGCATGACGCCCGTCGGGCGGCGCGACGCATCGTGAGCGCCGTCGAGCGACGACGGCCCGAGTGTCACCTCGGCCCCGTCGACTGGCTGGGTGGCAAGGCGCACGACCTCTTCCCCACGCTCACCGCCCGCGGCCTCGACGCCTGGGTGGCCTGGCGAACCCGCTCCGACCAGCAGTCGTGACACCCTGGGCCGGCCTGGTCCTGGCGGGGATCGCGCTGGGGCTGACGGTCTTCGCTCAGACGAGCCGTGACCACCTGCCCTCGCTCCTCCAGCGGCTCGAGCTCGGGCTCGGGGCCGTCTTCTTCGGGCTGCTCGGCGCACGGCTGGGCGTGCTGCTCCATCCCGGCGCGGGCCTGCACTCGGCCGGGAGCATCCTCCTCGGCCTCCCGGCCGGCGCGGCCTGGATCGCGTGGCGCTCCTGGTCGCTGGGCCTGACGGCACGGACGGGTCTCGACCTGGTCGCGCCCGCCTTCCTGCTTTCCCACGCGATCGGTCGGCTCGGCTGCCTGCAGGCAGGCTGCTGTGGTGGAGCGCTCTCCCGACCTCAGCTCCACGAGGTCGTCAGCGACCTGCTCCTGGTCGTCGGGATCAGCCGCTTCACCTCAGCGGGCTCACCACCGGGGCGACGGGCGGGGGTCGCGCTCCTGGGCTTCTCGCTCTTCCGCCTGATCCACGAGCGCTTCCGGTCCGACCTACCGCCGGCGCTGGTCCTCGGGATGACCTGGCGGGACCTCGCCTGCCTGGTCGGGGTGGTGGTGGCCGTCGGCTTGCTGCACCATCGGGGGGAGGTCGACCAGTGAGCGAGCAGGACAAGCCCGAGGTACGCCAGGCGAGCGCGGACGCCACCCGTCCGCGCTCGCTCCTGCTCAACACGCTGTCGAGCCAAGGCGTCGTGGTCATGGAGGCGCTGACCATCGCCATCCTCATGCCCCTCTGGCACCGGGTGCTCGGCAAGGAGCTGGTCGGCCTCTGGCTGCTGATCTGGTCGGTGATCAGCTTCTTCCGGCTGGTCGACCTCGGCCTCGAGCAGGTGACGGTCAAGATGATCGCCGACGCGCGCAGCCGAGGCAGCGAGCGGATGCGGCAGGTCACCGGCACGCTCTTCTGGGCCCACGTCACTCAGGGTGTCCTGATCGTCGGGCTCACCGCCCTCTGCCTGCTGCTCTTCAGCGACGCGGTCGGGCTCGACGGCGAGCTGCGCGAGATGACCCAGCGCTGCCTGCTCATCATCGGCTTCGGTCAGGCCTTCGCCTTCCCGTTCATGCTCTTCCGCTCGACCCTGGTCGCGCATCAGCTCCTGCGGATCAGCAACGGCTATCGCATCCTCGGCTCGATCCTCTATCTCGGCGGCAACCTCCTCGTTCTCACCCAGTCGCCGAAGCTCGAAACCCTGGCCCTGCTCAACCTCCTGGTCGCCCTGCTGCCGCACCTTCTCGGCACGATTCACGCGGTCGTGCGGGTGCACGACCTCAGCCTCTCGCCCCGCTCCTTCCGGCTGCCGCTGCTCAAGGAGGCCTGGGGCTTCTCCCTCTACTTCACGATCATCAGCCTTTCCCTGCTCATGGGGAGTGAGCTGGGCAAGATCATCGTGAAGCTCCACCTCGACCTCGCCGCGGTGGCCGCGTTCGGCCTCGCCGCCAAGATCCAGTTCCAGGCGCAGAACTTCTGCAACCAGGTCGCCCGCACGCTCACCCCCGTCATCGCCGAGCTGCACGGCGCTGGCGACGACGCCCGCATCCGTCGCATCTGGCTGCGCGGCACGAAGCTCTCGGTGGCCTTCACGATGCCGCTCATGGTCGGCTGCATCGTCCTGGCCGAACCGCTCGTCCTGTCCTGGATGACCGAGTCGTTCATCGACGCGGTGGCGCCGCTCCAGATCCTGCTCATCGCCTCGCTGATCAACGTCATCCACGGCAACTCACACATCATGTTGTCGATGCGGGGCGACCAGCGCCTGCTCGCCTGGGCGCTGTTCGGCGGTCAGGTGCTCAACCTGGTCCTGATGTTCGTCTTCCTCCGCACGCACGGGCTCATCGGCATGGCCTGGGCGGCGGTGCTCTCGCTCATCCCCATGCAGTGCTTCGTCATCCAGGGTCACCTCCAGCGCCGCGAAGGCGTGTCGGCGTTGGAGTTCTACCGAAAGACCGTCGTCCCCAGCCTCCTGCCGGTCGGTGTCATGGCCCTCGCGCTCTGGCTCCTCCGCACCTTCACTCCGCTGGATCACCTCATCGAGGTCGGTCTCGCCGAGGGCTTCGGCGTCGTGCTCTTCTGGGCGCTGTTCTGGTTCTTCGGCTTCGACGACGAGGAGCGTGCCCGTCTCCGAGCCGAGCTCGACAAGGTCAAGGCCCGCGTCCTGCGACGTGCTTGACGTCGATCGCTTGCATCGACTCCGCTCGCACGCGACAGTGCCCCCATGACTCGGTCCGACGCAGCGTCCGTCCTCGTGCTGGGGGCGGGCATCACCGGCAGCCTGACCGCCCTGCGGCTCGTCGAGCGCGGACGTGCGGTCACCCTCCTCTCCGCCGGTGCCGACCCCCGTCGTCGCGAAGGTCGGCCGACCCTGTCCACCACGGGTGACGGCGGGCCGCTGCGCTTCCTCACGCCGGTCGAGCTCGCCAGCCCGCTCGACGAGGCCGGCTGCACGCGCCATCGGCCGGTCTCCGACGGCGGCTGGCTGGCGCACGAGCACCTCACCGAAGAAGAGCGGGGCTGGCTCGCTCGCCGCGACCTCGCCCGACTCGACTCCGACGTGCGCACGGACGTCCGCCAGTCCCTGACGAAGGCGGGAGCCGACGGTCTCCCCGCCTGGTCGCGCTTGCTCGCCGACCATCCCCGGCTCGCCGCTCCCGCTGCGCTGCGCCGCGACGGCGTGCTCCGCGTCCATGACGACGCCGACCGATTCGAGGCCGATCGGAGCCGTCACGAACAGCTCGGCCTCCAGTCGAAGCTGCTCTCGCCCGACGAGCTGGCCGAGCGTCATCCCCTGTTGGCAGCGGCCTGTCGCTCCGGCCGACTCGCGGGCGCCCTGCTCACGACGGGCTGGTGCTTGGACGCCGACGCGCTCAATCGGGCCGTGCTCGACCTCGTCGAAGCGCGGGGAGCCCGGCTGGTCTTCGACTCACCGGTCGCCGCCTTGTTGCGCGACGACGCCGGCCGGGCGCTCGGCCTGCGCGGCACGGACGGACGCTCGCATCTCGGCGACGACCTCGTGCTGCACCCGGGTGCCGACCCCGCTGGCCTGGTTCCACAGGTCCTGCCCGCGGAGCGCTGTGCGTCGGTGCTCGGCGCCTGGCTCTGCCTGCCCCTCGACGCCGCCGACCGCTGGCCCGGTCCGACCAAGCTCAAGGTGACGCCGCGGGGCTCGGACAGCCCTCTCGAGCTGAGCGTCGCGGTCGACCGGAACGGCGTGCTGTGGGCTGGCGGTGGGCTGATGCTCGCGGGGCTCGGTGGTGACGGCGAAGTCGCCATCGACGACGGTGAGCTGACGGCACTGGAAGACCGAGTGCGCGACGCGCTGCGGCTGGCCCTGGGCTCGCGGGCCGACGACGCTCGGGTCCACGACCTGCGTCAGGCCTGCCGGCGCTCGCAGGTCGCCGACGGCCGGCTCCTGACCCACGTCGAGCCCACCGCGACCGGGCGTCTGGTGCTCGTCACGGGCACCAACACCGGCAGCACGGCGGTGGCTCCCTCCCTCGCCGAGCTCGCTTGCGAGCGCCTCGGTGTCGGGCACGCCGACCCCACCCTGGCCGGCTGCTGAGCCCGCAGGGGGCCTGCAAGACCCGCAGCAGCCCTCGCGGAGAAGTCGCCGGAAGGCACTCTCCCGTGCTCCACGGCCATGGCACGGAGCCTGCTTCGTCTTGCTGATTGGAAGAAGGAGGTTCCCGATGCGCCCGCTCACGTCTCTCGCCGTCCTGGTCCTGTTCGGCTCGACCGCCCAAGCCCAGTGCCCGACCGACCAGTTCCCCGCGCCGAGCGCCCATCCGGCGAACTCGGACTACCCCGATCCGACGCTGTCGGTGAGCTGCACGGCCACCGAGGTCGTCGTGAGCAGCAACGGGATCCCGTCCTACGAGTTCGTCCTGATCACTCGCAACGACCTGGAGGCCCAGAACTACGACTGGCGCTTCCCGCTGAACCCCGTGCTGCCCGCCGAGGCCGAGGACATTCCGCTGCTGGGCACCATGGGCATCGCGATCAACGGCCTGCCCCTCTTCGGTCCCAACGAGGCGGAGGTGCCGGACCCCTACGGTGACCCGGTCTACAACGGCATCATGGACAGCTGCCTGGGTCACACCGCCCAGCGGGGCACGTACCACTACCACGCCCTGCTCGTGGATTGCCTGACCTCGGCTGACGTCGACGGCGAGCCCTCGCCGATCATCGGCTACGCCTTCGACGGCTTCCCCATCTACGGTCCGTGGGGCTGCCTCGACGCGGACTGCAACGAGGTCATCGAGTTCCAGAGCGGCTGGGTCCAGACCGGCGACCCCAGCACCTACGCGTGGGACAACCACGAGTACCAAGAGCAGGAAGGCGATCAGTACCTCGATCGCTGCAACGGTCGCATCGGCCCCGACGGCAGCTACCGCTACCACGCGACGAGCACCTTCCCGTACATCCTCGGTTGCTACGCCGGCGAGAACATCCTGCGGGAGACGACCGGCTCCGACGTCGACTTCGATGGTGACGGCGTCGAGAACACGAGCGACAACTGCGAGCTGTACGCCAACGCCGGTCAGGCCGACACCGACATGGACGGGCTCGGCGACGCCTGCGAGCACCTCTGGGGTGACTGCGCCCCCGCGGGCGCTCCGGACGGCAACGTCGACATCTCCGATGTCGTGCACGTGCTGCGGATCGCCGTGGGTCTCGTCGACCCCAGCGACGACGAGCTGCGGCGGGGCAACGTGGCGCCGGCCCAGGGAGACCCGTTGCTCGAGCCGACGCTCGAAGACCCACGGACCATCGACATCGCCGACGTCGTCATGGTGCTCCGGATGGCGGTGGGCCTGGTCGAGTTCGGCGAGCCGTACTGAGGCTCACTCACGCACCGTGCGTGGCGGGGGCCCCGCGCGGTGCGTTCACTCGGTCGGGATGACCACGTCGTTGGGTCGGCCGGTCGACCAGCTCAGGAGGTAGGCCTCGCCACGCACCAGGTCGAAGCTCTCCGTGGGGAACAGCAGGAAGCCGAACCACTGCGAGACGACCGACGGGATCCATCGGCCTTCGTCACTGTCCCAACGCTGGAGCGAGTAGAGCCCGGCATCGGGTTCGTCACCGGGATAGAGGCCGCCCGTGCAGGTGTCCGGTCTGCCGTCACCGTCCTCGTCGAGCCAGTCGACGCCTTCCTCGCCGCAGAACACCTCCCAGCTCGTCGTCCAGCGCGTGTTGTAGGGAAGGGCCAGGAGCGTGCGATTGCAGTCGGATGCGTCGCGGAAGGTCCGCACGTGCGAGGGGTCGTGCTCACCGAACAGGGTGACCAGGTTGTCACTGGCTTCGAACTGAGTGTTCGAGACGAAGAAGCCGACCTCGACCGGCTCGGTGAGGCGCGTGGGCTCGCCGAGCCAGATCTCGAAGTGGTCGTTACTGTGGATGCCGTGGGGCTCCCAGAGGCAGGAGTCCTCGTCGATGCTCTGAACGATGAAGATCCCTGCCCCCCCGATGGCCTCGGAGGCAAGCCTCGGGAAGTCGGTCCAGAGGGTGCAGAGCAAGTCGGCCGTGTCGATGCGGCCATCGGGCTCGAAGTCGTAAGAGACCGGATCGTGGAGCTCGAGGCTCTCGCAGACGGCGTCCGACCGATATCCCCGCGAGTTCCCCACGTCTTCGAGGTCGGGGCGGAGCGGAACGCTGATCAGGTGCCTCCGCCACACCCCTCCCTCCTCGCCCGGGAGCGCGAAGTCGTGGCTGACCGGCTGGGACAGGGCCGTGCTCGCCCAAAGGCCGAGCAGGATCGCGAATAGGACTCTCTTCATCAACATCACGTCTTCCGCGCAGAAAGAGCGAGCTACTCGGTCGGCACGACCAGGTCGTTGGGGCGTCCCGTCGACCACTGTAGCAGGTAGGCCTCTCCCCTCCGGAGCTCGAGCGGCGGCGTGGGGAACAGCAGGATGCCGTTCCAACGGGTCACCACCGCCACCTCCCACAGGGCGCTGTCCGACCGGTAGACCATGAGGACGTAGGGCCCGGCCGCAGGATCGTCGGGGTAGATGCCGACCTCGCAGGAGTCGGGATTCCCATCGCCGTCGCCATCGTCCCAGTCCACTCCTTCGACACCGCAGAAGATGTCGTGACTGCTCCGGTAGAGGGAGTCATACGGAATGCTGATCAGGCTGCGACCGCAGTCCTCCGCGTCGGGAAAGCTCCGGCCCGGGTACGAAGGATCGTGATCACCGAACAAGGTCACCGCGTTGCGAGACGGTGTCGCCTGAGTCACTTGAGCAAGGAAGCCGTAGTCGACCGGCGGCTCGAGGACTTGCCCTGAAGCAGCGACGAAGACCGTCCCGAGGACGCTCCGAGCCAGGACCTGAGCCGTGAAGGAGCAGTCGTCCTCGTTGATCACCTGAACCGAGAAGTACTCGCCGCCCGTGGGGTCCGGCAGCGTGGGCAAGTCCGACCACAGCGTGCAGACGAGATCGCCGAGCGTGATCACGCCGTCGCCCTCGAAGCCCGCGGGATCCAGGCTCCGACACGGAGGGTGCGGGAATCCCCGTTCGTCGCCGACGTCCTCGAGGTCGGGGATGAGAGGCAGGCCGATGAAGTGGAAGTTCCGGCTCGGTCCCTCGACCTCTGCGGTGAGCTCGAGATCCACGCTCACGGGCTGCGCAGCAGCAGCGACACTCAGCGAGCACGCGACGACGATGAAGCTCCCTCTCACGACGACCTCCAGGCGGGTTTGCCGAGAAGTTAGGCGCTCCCGGCTCTCAGGACGAGCCCATTCACGATTCCGAGCAAGGCCAGCTCAGGAACTCGCGCGGCACGTGCTCGGTGAGCCAGACACCGTTCTCCGTCAGGAAGAAGACGTGCCCAGCCGCCACCATGGCCGCCGCGTCGACCACCAGCACCACCGGCACGCCGCGTCGGCCCCCCACCGTCGTCGCCGTGGCCTCATCGAGGGACAGGTGAACGTGGTGACGTTCCCCTCGCAGTAGACCGTGCTTGCGGATCGAGGGGGTGAAGCGGGCCGTCGTCCCATGGAAGAGTCGATCCGGTGGAACCCGCGGGACGAGCTCCAGGTCGACCTCGACCGAGTGCCCCTGGTTGGCGCGCAGGCGCGTGCCGCCCTCGGAGAACGAGAAGCGCTGCTTGTCGTCGGCAGCGACGATCTCTTCGAGTCGCTCTCGCGTGAGTGACTCACCGGCATCGGCGAGTCGACTCAGCAAGTCATCGACCGTGGCCCACCCTCGCGCATCGAGCGTGAGACCGATCCGCGCCGGATCGTGACGCAGGACCAGGCTGAGGAACTTGCCGACGCGCTTCGACGACGACGTCACGACGACGAGGTCGGCACCCGAACACGATCGACCAGCGCCGTCAGGTCCGGATCGTCCAGCAGGGAGGCGAACTTCCAGTTGTCCTCGACCCACTCCGGCCTGAGGGGCCAGCGTCGCTTCAGGAGCCACTCGAGGTTGGCCAGCGCCTTGTCCTTCTCGCCCGCCAGCGACCAGGCCCCCGCCGCGTGGAAGGCCTGAGCTGGCCAACCTTCACGAGCGCTCTCGTGATGCTCAGCCCAGTCGCGACACTCGCCGATGCTGAGATCTTCGACGTTCTCGGCCGGCAGGTGCGCGCTGTAGGCGAGGTACTGACCACGTCGCTCGAAGCCCAGGCTCTCGGCGAGTCGGATCGAGCCGCGGTTGGAGCTCAGGCAGTGCCAGCCGACCGTCTTCACGCCCCGCTCACGCGCTGCCTGGAGGTTGGCCCGCACGACCCGTCGGCCGAGGCCGGTCCGCCGATGCTCGACTCGGGTCCCGACACCGATCTCGGCTCGCTGACTCAACACGCAGTCGGCCAAGCTCCAGCTCACGACGAGGCCGTCGCGCACGAGCACGCGGCCGAAGCCACGCTCCTGAAACTCCGCGGTCGAGCGCCAGCTCTCCACCCAGTCCAGGATCCGATCCCGACCGCCGAGACTCGTGTCGTTCAACAGCGCTTCGTCGACCGGACGCAGCTCGAGCCCCTCGGGCAAGACCTCGCCGTCGCCGATCGTGTCGAGCGCGTCGTGGCGCCAGATCTCTCGGGCGTGAGGGCGAGGGATGGGGTTCGACCAGATCGCGTCGAAGACCTCGGCCCAGGCCTCGGAGGTGATGAGATACGCCGCCTTGGGGAGCGCCTCACGGAGCGCAAGGTGCAGCTCCTCACGGCTGGGATCGCCGGCCAGGTACTGCCCCTCGGCCGAGCTGACGAAGGCCACGCTCGGCTGAGCGGGATGATCGACTCGCACCTCACCGGGCGCCTTGTCGTGCAGCACGGCGTCGAGGCTCAAGTGGAGGTCGACGAGCTCACCGAAGAGATCGCGCGCCACGAGATGACGTGAGCGTTCGAGCGAGTGCAGCGTGCTCATCGGAGTCGTCCCATCGACGAGAGCCGCGACCCGAGCATGGGACGCGGCGAGGGTCGCAGGATCACCCCGCGTCGGAACCCTTCACAGCTCAGGCCCGTCACCGCTCCCGAGCCGGCGAGCTCGATCTCGATCGCCGCGATGCCGCCACGATCGAGCACGATCGCTTGCCATCCGTTGTCGTCTTGCCTCGTCACGTCTCGTTCGACGAGGACCACGCCGTTCTCATTCAAGGCTCGGACGACGGTCCCCGCTTCATCGACGTCGAGCAGGCCGATCTCGGTGACCCAGCGCGGCGTCGCGAAGTCGAGACGGAGAACGCCGCCATCGCGCGCGTCGTCGGGAGCACAGGCCGAGTCCTCGGCCAAGATGAGCACGCGCCCTTGTCCCATGACGTTGCCCGGACCGGCGCCCGGCGTCGCGAGATCGTCATCCGCACAGGTCGGGCTCGCCGTGTCGAAGATCATCGGCGTCGAGCTGCCGCTCACCATGACGCCGGCGAGCTCGTCATCGAGAAGCCATGCGGTCGGAAGATCGTCGAAGTCGACGGGCGAGCAGGTGTCGCCGACGAGACCGAAGACCTCGACGCTTCCGGCGTTGGGCGCCTCGCGATCGTCGCGAGGCCCGCCGACGATCAGGGTGCCACCCGAAGCAGCGAGGTCCGTGCCGAAGCGACTGGGTGCCAGGGGCTCGAGCTGAGCCTCCAGCCCCCAGGCTCCGACGCCGCCTGCGTCTTGCTGAAAGACCGTGACGCGACCGGCGAGGGAGCCCGGTGCGTCGAGCTCGTCGGCCGGGGCCGCCACGAACGCCCGCGTCCCGCTCAAGGCGACGGACTCGCCGAAACGATCGGCGCCATCTCCATCGGGAGCGAGGAGCTTGGTGACGAAGGTCCACTCCTCCTCCCCGTCGACGAAACGTCGGTGCACGTAGGCCGAGCCCGAGAACGCGCCGTTCTCCTCGTCGCCGGGAGCCCCAACGAGGAGCAGGCCTCCCTGCAGGGCCACCGCCTGACCGAAACCGTCGAGGCTGTCGGCGTCGTCGGCCTCGATGCGCTGGAGGGGACTCCAGCCCGCGTCGTCCTCCGCGAGCAGGAGCACCGAGCCGGACTGCACGCCTGCCGCGTCGCTGAACGGGATGCCCACGACCAGGCGGTCTCCCTCGAGAGCCAGGTCGAAGCCGAAGCGGTCGTCGAATTCGCCCTCGTCGTCGGTGAGCTTGTCGACCTCGGTCCAGCCCCCTCCCGACTCCTCGAACAGGTAGACCGCTCCGGCGTTCGTGCCGCGGTCGTCGTCACCGAGCGCCGAGACGACGAGCCGCGTGCCGTCGAGATCCAGCGCTCCGCCCAGCACGTCATCGGCCTCGCCGTCGGCGGCCTGGAGCTTGGTCACCTGGCCCCAGGCGCCTGCCCCGCCCTCGTCTCGCCCGAACACGTAGACCGCCCCGCGGTTGCTTCCCCCTTCGTCTTGGCCCGGAGCACCGACGACGACGCGATCGCCGCTGAGGGCGACGCTCGTGCCGAAGGCGTCGCCGTCGAGCCCGTCGTCGGGGGTCAACGTGGCCACCAGGCCCCACTGTCCGAGACCGCCGACGTCGCGACCGTGGACTCGGGCGAAGCCGGGGCCGAGCCCGTCGCCGGGCGGAGCGCCGACCACGAGCAGTTCGCCGTCGAGATCGACGGACGCCCCGAGCCGGGCTTCGGCGATCGGTGGCGGGACGAGGTCGAGCTCGCGCTCCCAGCTCGCTGCCGAGGAGGACAGCGCGGGAGTGAGCACGAGCAACAGGCGGAGCGGCAGTCGCGGTGACGTGAGCATGACCCGACGATCATGGTGCCCCACCCCGGGCTGTCGCCATGAGACCGCAGCGTCGGAAGACTACGAGACCGGTTGCGATGCTTCGGCCCAGGCCAGCGCTCGGGCCTCCACGTCCTTGATGAAGCCGTCCTTCCCGTCCATGTAGGCCTCGATGTCCCGAGGATGCTGGCGGGCCAGCTCCTGCTTGAGCTCCCCGTACTCGCGTGCCACTTCGGGGTGCGCCCTGAGGTAGTCGCGGAAGACGAGGTGACGCCGAGCCTCCGTCGTGCCGACGCCGAACACGTGGACGTGGTGCGTGCGCCGACCCGCAGCATCGATTCGTCGGAAGTAGCGTCGACCGGGGAGCCCGAACTCGCCGAGCGCCTCGAAGCCGAGCGCTTGCATCGCGGCCGTCCGAGCGTCGACCTCGGCGAGGTCGTCGACCTCCCCCAGGAAGTCGAGGATGGGCTTGGCCGCGAGCCCGGGCACCGACGTGCTGCCCACGTGATGCACCGCGGTGCAGGTCTCGCCGAGAGCCGCTCTCACCCGTCGTGCCATCTCCTCGGCCTGCGTGCTCCAGGCGGGATCGTGAGGAACGACCACCACTTCACGGGGCTGGCCGCTCGCAGCGCCTGATGCTTCCCGTCGTCGGCCGAGCCAGCGATCGATGAGTGCTCCGCCGGCGACACCGAAGGCATAGCGAACGAGGTCGATCCAGAGGAAGCCGTGACCGAGCACGAGCGCGGCGAGGCGGTTGCGTCGCAGCTCGACGATCCACGGGGCCTGGTAGAGCTGGCTGAGCTCGATGGCGAGACAGGCCAGGCCGGCGAGGACCGTCACTTGCAAGGTGCTCGCTCGTCGGAGCACCAGGCCGACCAGGAAGACGACCATCATCGCCCAGAGGGCGTCGCCGGCATGGTCGACGACGAAGTCCGGCAGGTGCTGACGGTAACGTCGCGACGCGAGACCGAGCCCCATGGTGACGACCATGAGCAGGAGCTGAATCCAGATCGTGCGCGGCTTCATGCTCACTCCAAGAGGGAGGGGGACCGAGCGACCGCAGTCATCATCGCACCGGCTCGTGACGATGTCGTGACGACGCCGCGACGACTTCGAAGCGGCGTGTTCGAGAGGGCTCAGAACGTGGGCGGGTACTCGTCGACGGACAGGACCCCACAGTGCCGCACCCGGAGGTCGAAGAACTGACGAGGACTGCTCGTGTCGGTCTCGGTGTGCTCCCGACCATCGGGCTCGAGTCCCCGCACCGCCCGGAAGGTCATGGTCGGGTGGTCCACGGCCTTGAGGAGGACGAACTCCTCGCCTTCGTTCAGCTCCCGCGCCGCCGCCCAGTGGAAGGTCACTTCCTCACCCGCGTGTCGTGCACGCAGGGTCGCCCAAACGGGCTCGACCTCGTCTTCTTCGGGGGCGGTCGCATCGACGACGTCCGTCGCGTTGCTCTCTCGGAGCGCACCTCCGGAGGGGCCCGTCGGACAGTCGCCGACCGCCGGGATCGCGTCCTCGGCGACGACGACGTGAACGTGTCGCTCACCGAGAGCCGTGCTCGCATCGATCCAGCTCGTGCTGGCCAGGTGGGACACGATGGGCTCTCGCGAGAGCGCGTCCTCTCCGCTCGCGTCGGGACCGACGCTCCGGTAGACGTGGTAGACGCCTCCTCGAGCGGGATCCGAGAAGGGCGCCGCGGTCCAGGAGAGCCTCAGCCCCGGTCGGCAGGGATCGAGATCGGCCACGGAGGCGATGAAGTCACCCGGTCCCTCGCCGACGCGGACCGAGAACGCGCGCGTCCACGAGCAGTCGTCAGCACAGGTGAGCTCGACCACGTAGTCCGTGTCCACGTCGGGCGTCACGTCGAGGAAGGGCCCGCGACCGAGAACCTCCGTCTCCCCAGAGACCGTCCACTCGAAGGAAGCGTCGCAGCCTGGCGGAGGCCAACCACTCGCTTCGAGGCGCACGGGAGCATCGGCACAGCGCAGCACGGCGCCGGGCTCCGGGACCGCATGGAAGCGATCGACGATCGGACCGACGCAGAGTCGCGGCGCCGCCCCGCAGTGACCGTCAGCCTCGACTGCCTCGACCACGTAGACGTGATCTTCACCGACCGTCGTGTCGGTGTCCTCCCACTGCCTGAAGTACCAAGGCAGGTCGGCGACCGGCGGACGACTCAGCGCGTCCTCGCAGCTCGCCGTGTCACCGGTGCTTCGGTAGAGCTGGAACGTCCCGCCGACCCCGACCGGGAACTCAACCGCATCCCAGGTCAGCTCGATGCCCTGCTCACAGCTACTCTCGATCACCGTCACGCCCTGCCAGTCCTCCTGCTCCAGCCAGATGGCCACCTGGATCGAGCCACAGCAAGTCAACCCCTGACAGGAGGGACGCAGGGTCACCCGCATCGACGTCTCGGGGGTGAGGGTCAGCACGGGACCGGTGCCGATCAACTCGTCGTCGAGCCACCACTCGTAGGTCATCTCGGACCCGCAGCCTTCGATGGTCACCGCGGACGCGTCGAGGACGACCTCCTCCCCCTGACAGGCGAGGACATCCGTCAGGGTCTCGACACCGAGATGACGGCATGCCTCATCCGATGGGGTCACGATGGCCTGGGAGTGCCAGTCGTCACCGAGCTCCCACGGTGCCGTCTCGACACGGGGAATGCGACCGTCCGCTTCCACGTTGGTCACGTGGTGGTCGGCCTGATTCCAGATCATCCGTGGCGAGGTCGAGCCCGGAGCCTCGTGCACGACGAGCCGCACCTGGGGCTGCTCGTGCTCGGTCACCACGAGCTCTGCGTCTCCGTCGCAGTCGAGGTCGCTGACGATGACCGAGTCCCAGACCGTCACGGACCGCGACGGCTGGGAGTGCAGGATCTCGCCGGTGCTCCCCTCGAGGATCCACCACTGGTCCTGATCACGATGCAGGACCTCGGGTCGTCCGTCTCCATCCAGGTCGAAGACGACCGGCGCCACGCAGCAGGAGGAATCGCGCATCGGCTGCTGCCAGAGCTGCACGAACGCATCACCGGCCCAGCGGTACGCGCGCAATCGGTCGTCGGCCGGCAGCACCACCTCGGCAGCCCCGTCGCCGTCCAGGTCGACGATGGTCGGCTCGTGAGGCCGGCTGGACCCGATGTCCAGAGAGCCCAGGGTGACTCCTCGATGATCGAGGGCCTTCAGCTCGTAAGAGCGCCGGTCGCTGATGCGGGAGAGCATCACCACCTCTCCATCCCCATCACCATCGAGATCGCCGAGCCCGGAGGTCGACACGAGGGTCGAGGCCATGGACCACAGCACCGTCCCGTCAGCGGCGTGGAGGACCCCGGCGAAGAGAAGCTCCAGGCCGGGACTGTCGGGATCGAGCTCGGCGACGTGCGGCTGACCGACGAGCCATTGATGGTCGTCACCGCCTGCCCAGCTCCAGGAGCCGTCCAGTGAGACCACCTCGTTCCCGCGGTAGACCTCCACCACGCCGTCATGATCGAAGTCGGCGAGCCCATGGCCGACATAGGTCGGCCTCTCTCTCACCGACGGCCACTCGCCCGACCAGATCGGGACTCCGAGGTGGTCGAGGACGTGGTAGTGCGAGTCGTCGGACACGATGAGCTCGACGACGCCGTCGCCGTCGACGTCGCCCGCGGCCACGCCGTGCCGATCGGACACTTCCTCCTCGACGACGAAGAGGGGGTGACCGGTCTGGCCGTCGACCGCATGGAGCAGGCCCGGAGCATCGTTTCCGGCAGCGATCACGACGACGAGGTCCGGACAGTCGCCCTCCCCGATGCTCCCGTCACCATCGTCGTCGGTGAGCTGCACCGCGAGAGGTGGTCCGAAGGTGTGACGTTGGGACCCTGCGAACTCGTGGCGCCACCTCTCGACAATCGGAGCCGGCAATCCTGCCCGTCCACTCTCCGGCAACATCGGGCCCGCCAGGGCAAGCCCAACCAACAGCACGAGCTCCAGGCTCCGTCGTCTCGCGAACACGGCCGCACCTCCTCGCTCGTTCTTCTTTTGAACGGAAGCTAGGAAGTCACTGCACGAGCTTCAAGCCAGCTCGTCTCCGAGATCTTCAGCAAAGGCGGTCGACGAGCTCGCCGTGTCCGGCGATGAGCTCGGGGAGCTCTGACAAGGGCTCCCAGGACAGCTCGAAGAGGATGGGAGCTCCTCCTCCCTCGGGATCGTCCTCGTGGTGATGCCAGCGCTCGGGCGGCTCGTCGTCGAGGGCCAGCTCGAAGACGTGCCGGCGATGTGTCTCGTCCTTGCCGAAGGGGCGCATGTCGTGCTCGGTCATGCCAAGGAGCCGCACGATGCGGAGCCCGGTCAGGCCGGTCTCCTCGCGTGCCTCCCTCAGCGCGGCGACTTCGGGCTCCTCTCCCGAACGCCGCGTTCCTCCGGGCACTTGGACACCAGCCTCGGGATGCTCCGGATGACGGAGCACGAGCAAGCGTCCTTCATGCTGGATGTAGACGAGCACCTTCTCGACGGGGACCACGTCGCGATCATGCCGTGCCATGCTCGGCCCATGAGCACTGAGCCCGGCCCTCCCCCCCACGCGCAGCTCTTCGACCTCATCTGGCCCGCAGGCCTCGTCGCTCAGGCGGTGCGCACGGCCGCGGAGCTCGGCCTGGCGGATCGGCTCGTCGAGGGACCGAAGACGGTGGCCGCCCTCGCCGAAGCCACCGACGCCGACCCGACCTCGCTGCGTCGCCTGCTCACCGCGCTGGTCGCCGTCGGCGTGTTCCGCGAGGACGAGCAGGGCCTGCACCAGACTCCCGTGAGCGAGACCTTGCTCACCGACCGACCGGACTCCACCGCGCCCTGGGCGCGCTTTCTCGGTGCCCCCTTCCTCTGGGACTCGTGGGGCGCTCTGGCCGACGGCGTCCGCAACGGACGCACGGCCTTCGAGCAGGTCCACGGTCGGAGCTTCTACGAGCACGTCGCGGAGAACCCCGGCGACGCCACGCTCTACGACCAGGCGATGAACGCTGGCTCCCACGAGTCGGCCACCGCCGTGCTCGCGACCCACGACTTCTCGCGCTACGGCCACGTCGTCGACGTGGGTGGCGGTCGCGGCGCGTTGCTCTCGGCCATCCTCACCGAGCACGCAGGGATGAAGGGCACGCTCGTCGACTTCCCCTCGGTCGTGGCCGAGGCCTCGGAAGCCTTGCGCTCGGGCGAGCTCGCGTCACGCTGCACGATCGTCGGTGCCGACGCCCGTGAAGGCGTGCCCAGCGGTGGCGATGCCTACCTGCTCAAGAGCGTCGTTCACAGCCTCGACGACGATCAGGCCAGCATCGTGCTGCGGCACTGTCGCGATGCGCTGTCACCGGACGGTCGGGTGCTGCTCGTCGAGTTGGTCCGCTCCGACGACGGTCCGCCAGGGAGGCAAGCCGCGCTGATGGACCTCCTCATGATGACGCTGGTGCCCGGTCGGGAACGGACGCGGAAGGAGTTCGAGCGCCTGCTCGCGAGCAGCGGGCTGGAGCTGGTCGCCGTGCACGAGACCCAGGCCCACGGGAACGCGGTCATCGAGGCCAAGCCGGCTCGATCCTCAGGGTCGTAGCTGCCCTCTCGGATCACCACCCGGAAGCCCCACCGTTCCCACCGGCAAGAGCTCACCCTTCAGCGGTGTCTCCGGCGCGAGCGCGGCGAACAGGAAGGTGTTGGGCGCCATTGTCTCGTAGGTGGTGAACTCCGCCTGGGGCACGACCGACCAGCCGTCGGTGAGCCGACGCAGCATGGGGATCGAGTCGAACTCCGGGTACACCTGACGCGTGACCACCTTCTGGTGCTCGGACTTGCCCACCTCCGCCACGCCATAGATGACGATGCCCGGCACCGGCGCCTCCCCGCGACGCACGTGCGCGTACGAGTCGAGCTGGAGCGGCGTGTACGGCGGCCGATGGCCCAGACCCGTCGTGAAGCTCCAGCCCGCCGGGTTCACGCCCAGGGCGAAGTCGGCCAGGCGCCCGGCGTGGTCGAGGTAGACCTGCTTGCCGGTCAGGTAGTGCGCGTGAACGAGCTGGTCGCCCCAGCGACCGACGCCCGTGCAGGCCCCCCAGCCCTTGGCCTCGAGATACGCCCAGCTCCGCTTCGTCAGCTTCTTGACCGTGTCGTTGGCTCGCGAGATCACCCGCTGCCGCAACGCCGCGACGACCTCCTCGTCCACCGGTCGACCATGGTCGAGCAGGTACGGGAAGAAGTCGTGCGTGAAGATCATCCCCTTCCGAAGCAGGCCGAGGTGGTAGTACGTGCCCGCGTGCTGGGCCGGCCACTTCGAACGGGACGGCCCCTTGTCGCAGAGGTAGAGCGCCTGCGTCTTGAGCTCGGCGTGGTACTTCTCCTCCCCCGTCGCCAGGTAGAGATGACAGCTCGCCCGGAGCCGGGGCCCCGGCGTGAAGCGGTACTCCTCGCCGTCGCGGTGACGCTCGAAGAACTCCCAGGCCTTCACCGCCCGTCGCAGCAGGGCGTCCGCCCGCTTCGGATCACGGGGACGCAGCAAGCGCGAGGCCTGCGCGAACAGCCCGGCCGCCGACAAGGTCGTGAAGCCGTCGCGTCGGTAGGTGCGGTACTCCAGCGGATCCGTGGCCGCGTTCACCTCACCATAGGTCGGGTGACGTCGGGCCTCGGTCCCCGCTCGCACGCCACCGTCGTCTTCTTGCAAGACCTCCCAGCGCTCGATGGCGAAGAGCGCCTCGTCCAGGAGATCGGAGATGCCGTTGCCGCTCTCGGGGATGTCGAGCTGACCGTCGGGGAAGCGCTCGGGGTAGAGCTCGACGGCCTCCATCAGCCAGGCCGGGACGAGGACGTGGGCCAGTCGATGATCGAAGTCGCCCGCATCGTGATGCCCGCCGCGGCTGGGACGGATCGGCCCCTCCTTCAGCTTGATGAAGCCCGGAGGCTCCCCCTCGGTCACCCGCATGGTCTCGTGGCAGGCGGGTCGCGTCCACCGCGTGTGAGGCTTCTCGAGCGGCACGCCGCAACGCTGGTGGTAGAAGCCCCGCGCATGCACGTAGAAGGCGTGGTGGGCGACGGCCGGCCCGTAGGGGAACGACGCGCTCCGACCGACCCCCGGCAGGCTCAGGTAGTAGCTACCCGGCTCGCTGAGCACGCCGAGGTCGAGGGACCGCGCCGGTCCGCCCGCGCGCTGGTCGGTCGTCGGCTCGCCGAGCGCGATCGTGGCGATCAGGGTGTCGTCGGACGCGACCCGCAGCTCGACCGGCCCCTTCGCCTTCAGCTCGCGTCCACCGAGGTCGCCTAGCCAGGCCGCCAGGTACGCCCGTCGATCCTGGCCCCGGGTTCCGTAACCCGCCTGGTTGATCTTGAACGACTCGCAGCGCGTCGTGAGGGCCGAGAAGCGCTCCGCGTGCTCCCCCCAGGGACCCCGCACTCGAAGCTCGGTGCCCTCCTTCAAGGGCTCGGACAGCTCGAGATAGAGCCGGTGCTCGAGCAACATGGGGTAGCGCTGGGCCTTCCAGTCCGTGCAACGCTCCTCGTAGATCGGGGCCGAGTGACGCCCCACCCGCATGACCGGTCGATCGTTCACGAGATAGCGGGCGGGGTCCTGAGACGGCGCCGGCGTGCGGTCGTCGGTGCGGTAGCGCAGGACCAGGACGTCGGCGTCGGCGGTCTCCAGGCCCAGGAAGAGCGGCCCGGTCGGACCGACCGGAGACGGCGTTTGGACCAGGGCGAGCGCCAGCAAGGGAGCGAGCAGGGACCACATCAATTCAGCACCAGAGTTCGAAGGGGCAGCATGCCTGCCCTCAGGGACGACGGCGAGGCCACCCGAAGTCATTCGGCCCCGCCTGCCGTGCGCCCGGAACGTCGAGAGAAGACGGAAGATCCAGGCCCGTCCGAAGAACGCAGGCCGAGTCTCCAGTCGTCTCGACCTCGACCTCCATCAGCATTATTCTAAAGACCGCGAACGACCATGCCCTCACCCGTGGCTCACGCCTCCTTGATCCTCCTCTCGTCGCCCCTGCTCGCGCGGGCGCGGTTCGAGCCGAGCCCCCGCCAGCGCTGGGGGCTGCTCGGCGTGACCCTGTTCGCCCTGCTCGCGCCGGACCTCGACTTCTTCCTGCTCGCCTTCTTCCCGAAGGGCGGGCTCATCGACCACGGCACCTTCACGCACAGCCTCGTCGCCGGACCCGTCTTCGCGCTCGGCTTCGGCCTGGCGACCGGCGCCTGGCTGCGTCTTCCCTGGCGCTGGATGGCCCTGGTGGGCCTCGCCTGTCACTGGTCCCACTGCCTCCTGGACGCGGCCACGCGCGGACGGGGCGTGATGTTGCTCTGGCCCTTCACCCAGGAGCGCATCGGCACTCCGTTCCCTCTCTTCTACGGCGCTCAGTGGCACGACCTCTTCGCGTTCAAGCAACACGCGATCACCCTCGCCACGGAGCTCGGCTTCGCCGCGCTCGTCGCCGCTCTCGCCTGGTGGCTCCGACCCCCTGCGACGACCGCCGCTTCATGAGAGGCTGTCGATCATGAGCAACCACTGGCTCGTGGACGGTCACGTCCACCTCCACCCCTGCTACGACCTCGAAGCCTTGCTCGCCAGCAACGAGCGCCGACGCCGCGACAACGCGCGTCGACTCGGTCTCGCCGACGACACGCCCGCGGCCTGGTTGTTGACGGAAATGCCGGGCGTCGATCGCTTCACCGAGCTCGCGACCGGCACGCTCCCATCCGGATGGCACGCCGAGACCACGCAGGACGACGAGGCGATCTGGCTGACGCCTGCCGAAGGTCCCGCGCTCCTGGTCGTGGCCGGCGCGCAGCACGTGACGGCCGAGGGCATCGAGGTCCTCGCGCTCGGCACCCGCGCCCGTCTCGACGAGGGCATGCCTCTCGACGCAACCATCACCGGTGTCATGGAGTCCGGTGCCCTCGCCTGCCTGCCCTGGGGCGTGGGCAAGTGGCTCGGCGGTCGGGGCAAGAAGATCGCGGCCGCCATCGAAGCGAGCTGGCCCGCCCCGCTCTTCCTCGGCGACAACGCCGGCCGTCCGCAACTCTCGCTGCCTCCACCGCTGCTGAACAAGGGTCGCGAACGCGGTCTCTCGATCCTGCCGGGAACCGACCCACTCCCCTTCGAGTCCGAGACCACGCGTCCGCTGGCGCATGGCTTCGTCCTCGAAGCGACGCTCGATGCCGACCGCCCCGCGCAAGCGCTCAAGACCACCCTCACTGCCGGCGAGGGTGGCTTGCAGCCCTTCGGTCGACGCGAGAGCGTGATCCGCTTCTTCCGGCATCAGGTCGAGATGCAGCTTCGCAAGCGACGGAGGAGCGCGTGACGCTCGGCCCTCGTGACCCCGCCGGAGCCGCCGGCGAGCGCTACGACCTCATCGTGGTCGGCGGCGGCATCCTCGGCGCTTGCGTGGCGTTGGAGGCGAGCCGATCGGGCCGTCGCACGCTGTTGCTCGAGCGCGACGACTTCGGCGGCGCGACCTCATGGAACAGCCTGCGCATCCTCCATGGCGGCCTGCGCTACCTCCAGAGCCTGGACCTGCCGCGATTCTTCGAGTCGATCGGCGAACGCCGCTTCTTCCTCCAGCACTTCCCCGAGCTGACCGCCCCACTCCCCTGCCTGCTGCCGCTGCGCGGCAAGGGGCTCAAGCGACCGTCGACTTTCGGCGTGGCCCTCAAGCTCAACGACGTGCTGTCGTGGCGACGCAACGACGACGTGCCCGAGCGCTGCCACCTTCCGGGCTCGCATCTCGTGTCGCGGGACGACACCCTCCGCCGCGTGCCGTTGCTGCCGGCCGAGAAGCTTCAGGGCGCCGGCCTCTGGCACGACGGCCTGCTGCTCTCGTCGGAGCGGCTCCTCATCGAGGTGCTCCGCTGGGCGGTGGCAGAGGGCGCCGTCGTGCTCAACCGGATGGAGGCCCGCTCGCTGGTCGTCGAGGAGGGCCGGGTCACCGGTCTCGAAGCAGAAGACGGAACGATCGGCTCCTCGCATCGCTACTCGGCTCCGGTCGTCGTCAACTGCGCGGGTCCCTGGTGTCGCGAGCTCGCCACTCGTCTCGACCGCGACCACGCCGAGCTCTTCCAACGTCAGCTCGCGTTCAACCTCATCCTCGACGTGGAGCCTCCCTCCTCCGAGGCCCTCGACGTCGAGCCACCGCGCCTCGGCGCTCCCATGATGTTCCTCGTGCCCTGGAAGGGTCGGCTGCACGCGGGCACGCGACACCTCTCCTGGAACGAGGGTGACGATCGTCAGCCCGGCGAGGAGGCCCTCCAGCTCTTCCTCGACGACCTCACCGGCGCTCTCCCCGGCCTGCCCGCCAACCGGGACAAGGTCCTCCGCGTCCACTGGGGTGAGCTCCCGGCCCGCGCGCCGGGCAGCGACGAGATGGCCAAGCGTCCGGCGCTGGTCGATCACTCGCAGGCTGGAGGGCCGTCGGGCCTGCACTCGCTCTCGGGCATCAAGTACACGACCGCCCGTCACGTCGCCGAGCGCTTCCTCGAGCGCTGTCCGCCCGCCAGCGGCCCGCGACCGGACGCCCGCACTCGACCGGTCGTGCGCACCGGCCTCACCGACGTGTCGCTGCGACTGACCTCCTTGCAGGACCGCGCCGACTTCTCGAAGGAGCTGCGCGTGCTCTCCGAGGAGGAGATGGCACCCCACCTCGACGACCTGCTGCTCCGCCGGATCGAAGGTCTCCATCAACACGGCGACCTGAACGCCGCCGCCGACCTGGCCTGCGAGGCGCTCGACCACGACGACGCACGCCGCCAGGAGGAACGTCAGCGACTGGCCGCCGCCGTGCGGTCTCGTAGCCTCGACGGGCTGCTGTCCACGGCTCCGGCTGCCACGGTGGCGTCGTGAGCAGCGCGACCTACGTGAACGAGCGCGGGCTCGAGCAGCCCGACCTCGAGTCGTCCTCGGATCGCTACGCCCTGCGCTTCTCCGGTCGCGTCGGCCGCTACCTGCTCGAGCGTCAGGAACAGCTCACCCTCGAGCTCTGCGAGCCGTGGAAGGGCGGGACGGTCCTCGACATCGGCGGCGGTCACGGCCAGCTCGTCGGCCCGCTCGCCCGTGAGGGCTATCGGGTGACGGTGCTCGGCACCGATCCGAGCTGTCAGCAACGACCGCGACACGAGGTCGGACGCGAGGGCTACCGAGCGCTCACCGGCGACCTCCTGGATCCGCCGCTGCGCGACAAGAGCGTCGACGTCGTGCTCGCCTTCCGCATCATGGCCCACGTCACGAGCTGGCAACGCTTGCTCGCCGCGGCCGCGCGGGTGGCACGTCACGCGGTCATCGTCGACTTCGCCACCACCGACAGCCTCAACTCCATCGCCCCCATGCTCTTCAAGCTGAAGAAGGGCTTCGAGGGCGACACGCGACAGTACGGAATGATGTCGCGCGCCGAGGTCGGCGACGAGCTGACTTCACTGGGCTTGCCCCTGCTCGCCAGCCGGCCTCAGTTCTTTTGGCCGATGGCCCTGCACCGGATGGGCAAGCTCCCCTTCCTCTCCCGTGGCCTCGAGGCTCCCGCCTCCTGGCTCGGCCTGACCTCCCGTCTCGGCTCGCCGGTCATCCTGCGCGCCGCCCGCGAGGGCTCGCTGCCCTCGTCTTGATTCGGACTCCCCATGAAGATCCTGTTTCTCGCTCCTCACCCGTTCTTCGTGCTCCGCGGCTCACCGATCGCGGACCAGGCCGCCCTCGAGGCCCTGTCCGATCAAGGACACGAGGTCCACGTCCTCTCCTATGAAGAGGGCGAGGACGTCGACATCCCCAACGTCACGCATCACCGCAGCTCGTATCCCCTCGGCGTGAAGGAAGTCCCCATCGGACCCTCGTGGCAAAAGGCTCTCTGCGACGTGCCGTTTGCCTGGAAGGCGCTCCAGCTCGTCAAGCGCGAGAAGGTCGACATCGTCCATGCGGTGGAAGAAGCCGCCTTCATGGCCTGGATCATCCGGCGGCTCACCGGGACCCCCTACGTCTTCGACATGGACTCGCTCATGAGCGAGCAGGTGGCCGAGCGGAGCTTCTGGTACGCCCCGGCGGTGCCCCTCTTCCGGATGCTCGAGCAGCGCTCCATCCAGCGCGCCCTCGCGGTCCTCGCCGTCTGCCCCGCCCTGGTCGACGAAGCCCGACGTCATCACCCCGACGGCAGCCTGGTCCACCTCCTCCCCGACTTCCCGCTCGCGGACCGTGAGACCGGTGAGCTGCCCACGACGCTGACCGAGGCGCCCGGCCTGAAGTTCCTCTACGTCGGCAACCTCGAGTCTTACCAAGGCATCGACCTCATGGTCGAAGGCTTCGCCAAGGCCGCGCCGGACTGTCCCGACGCGACCCTCGTCGTCGTCGGTGGTCGGGCCGACCACATCGAGCAGTACAAGGCACGCTGCGAGGAGCTCGGGATCGGCGACCGCACGGTCTTCGTCGGTCCCATCCCTGCCACCCAGCTCCAGGCCGTGCTCGACCAGGGCGACGTCTTGCTCTCGCCGCGCATCGCCGGTCGCAACACGCCGATGAAGGTGTACTCCTACCTGCAGTCGGGCAAGCCGACGATCGCGACGCGGCTGTCGACCCACACGCAGGTCATCACCGAGGAGGCCAGCCTCCTCGTCGAGCCCAACCCGGACGACTTCGCCGAAGGGATCCGTCGACTCTCCACCTCGCCCGAGGACCGTGCCGCGTTCGGTCGTCGTGGCAAGGAGCTGGTCGAGGCCGAGTACAGCGAGGCGGCCTTCCGTCAACGCCTCGCCAAGTTCTACGAGACCGTCGCCGGCCTGCACGCCGGCGCCGCTGCCTGAGCCGGGGACAGATCCCGCCCAGCCTTCCGGAGAGCGACTAGAATCACCGCCTCCAGGGGACATCCGTCATGAAGATCTTCGTCACCGGCGCGACCGGCTTCACCGGCTCGCATCTCACCCGCAAGCTCATCGAGGACGGCCATCAGGTCGTCGGTCTCGACAACCAGGAAGGCCGCTTCTTCAAGGAGCTGCAGGAGAAGGGCGCGGACCTCCACGTCGGCTCGGTGGCCGACAAGGATCTCGTCCACCGGCTCACCGAGGGCTGCCAGCGCGTCTACCACCTGGCCGCCGCCTTCCGACGGATCAACCTGCCTAGGCAGGTGTACTGGGACGTCAACGTCGAGGGCACCCGATACGTGTTGCAGGCCGCCGTCGATCACGGCGTCGAGCGCGTGCTGTACTGCAGCACCTGCGGCGTGCACGGCAACGTCGAGAACCCGCCCGCAGCCGAGGACGCCCCCATCGCGCCGGCCGACTGGTACCAGGAGACCAAGTGGGAGGGCGAGCGTGTCTGCCACGAGTTCCTCGAGAAGGGCTCGTGGATCACCATCGTGCGTCCAGCCGCCATTTACGGTCCGGGCGACCCCGAGCGCTTCGTCATGCTCTACAAGCGGGCGTCGAAGGGCTCGTTCCCGATGATCGGGAAGGGCGACACGCACTACCACCCGCTCTACATCAGCAACCTGGTCGACGCGATGATGGGCGCCATCGAGACCGACGCTTGCCTCGGCAAGCCCTACCTCATCGCCGACGAGTCCTCGATCGCCATCAAGGAGCTCGTCACCGAGATCGGCAAGTCCCTGGGCAAGGACGTGAAGTTCCAGCACTGGCCCTACAAGCTGGTCTACTCCGTGGCCTGGCTAACCGAGCTCGTGTTCAAGCCGACGCCCTGGGACCCGCCGCTCTTCCCGCGTCGCGTCGACTGGTTCATCCAGAACCGCTCGTTCGACATCAGCGCCGCCAAGAACGACTTCGGCTACGCCCCGAGAGTCGGGCTCGCCGAGGGCCTCAAGGCCACGGGCGACTGGTACAAGGAAGAAGGGCTGATCTAGCCGACCGGGTCCGACCGCACGTGTCGGCCGATTCGAAAGCCCCGATCGACTCGATCGGGGCTTTCGTGCGTTCTGGGGCTCGACCAGAGGCCGGGCCTTCGCTACCCGCCCAGGTCGTAGATGGTCAGGGCTGCGCCGCGTCGCTCGACGCCGCCGCCGTCGAAGCGCTGGAGCTCCTTCACCCCTCGCGCCTGGAGCAGGCTCGCGAGGCTGCTGCGCGCTCCAGCCAGGGGGTGGTCGTCGCCCAGCCCGTAGTCGACGTCCTGCAAGACGACGTAGCGAATGCCGCGTCCGCGGAGCTCGTCCGCCGTGGGCAGCGCACGACTCACCTGGTAGAGCTCGATGTCGTAGCCCGGCTCCTGGAGCGTCGGGATCCAGTACCTCTCCAGCAGGCTCGCCTTGCCCGGCTCGCTCTCCCGGATGCCCTCGATCTTGGCCTCCAGGCTCTCCTTGGTCTGGTTGAGCTTGGGCATGTAGAGGCTGGGGAAGACGTTGCGTCCATCCAACAGCACGCCGCTGCCCGCTGGGACGTTGGCCTCGATCCACTCGCGAGCCGCCACCGGAACGGACGGCAGCAAGGCCACCCGCAACCGATCCATCGACTGACGGAAGGGCGAGAAGAGAGCGATCGCGGCGAGCACGCCCAGGCCGACCCAGCGCGGCATCCCCTTCGGCAGGAGCTGAACGAGATGACGGGCGCCGATGGCGGCCAGCACGAGCAGCACGAGCATGCCGGGCAGCAGGTAACGGAAGGCGACCAGGTCCGCGACGCTCCAGAGCATCGCACCCTGCAGCAAGACGGCGCCGGCCCACAGCAGGCCGTTGACCTTCGCCTGGAAGCTACCGCGCTTGATCAGGAAGAACAGCCCGGCGAGCGCCAGCAGCAGGGCCACGACCCCCGCCTGATGGATCGGCTGATTGATGTAGTGCTCGACCCGGCTGGGCGGCGCCCCCTGGTACTGGTCGGTGAGATCGGGGAGAGCTCGGTCGCCCTGCCCCATGACCAGCGAGTACGGGAGCGAGTGGTTGAACACGATGGTCGAGAGCAAGCCGGTCCCAAAGCCCATGCCCAGGCGAAGGAATCGCTGTCCCCAGCGCTCGTCGGCCAACATCCAGGTGAAGAAGCCGGGGATCAGGGCGATGAGGTAGGGAGCTCCCGAGGTCTTGGTCGAGACGACCATCCCGGCGCAGGCCACGGCGACGAGCACCCGGAGCTGCGTGGGGTTGCGCCAGGCCGCGGCCGAGCGCTCGAGCAAGAGCAGCACTGCAAAGCACAGGGGGACGTCGAGTCTCCCCTCTCTCGACATGAGCAGGTGCTCGGGGAAGAAGGCGACGAGACCCGCCGCCATCAGGCCGGCGAGCAGGCCCGCGTGCCGCCGTGTCAGCAAGAACGCGAGCACGGCCCCCAGCGCACCGAGGATCGCGACGGTCCAGCGGCTCAAGACGAACAGCGGCGTGTGGTCGCCGACGATGACCTTCTTGGCGAAGTCGTCGGGACTGTTCCAGCGCCCGGTGAGCTTGCCGGCGACGAAGAGGCCGCCGTACTCGCCGGCCAGGGCCATGAAGAGCGTGCCCTTGTGCATCCGTCCGAGATCGAGGTTGCCACGCATCATCTGGAGCGCGCGACGGATCTCCTTGTCCTCGTCGGGATGGAAGTCATCGGGGAGGTAGTTCCCGAGACCGATGCCACGGGGGATCAACGCCACCACGAAGATGATGACGACGATCCAGGAAGGACGCAGGCGACGAAACAAGGACGAGATGAACGACACGGCTGTTCTCCGAGCCCCGAGTGTAGTCCTTCGCGAACGAGCCCACACCGCTCCCCTCCCAGGACTTGGACTTCCGTCAACGACGTGACTCCCTGGTCGGTCGGCACGATCGTGACAAGATCCCCGCATGACGAGCCGACCCTCCACGGAAGCGACCACGCGGGGCCTGCAGGCACCGGCGGTGGCGGACTCTCCCGCACCCGAGCGGCTGGGAGATCACGTGCTGGGCGAGGAGATCGGTCGCGGCGGCATGGGCGTGGTGCACCGCGCGCGGCAGGCCTCGCTGGACCGTGAGGTGGCGGTGAAGATCCTGCGCGGGGGCGCCCTGGCCTCCGACGCCGACCGCCAGCGCTTCCGCGTGGAGGCGGCATCCGCCGCGGCCCTCCGTCACCCTGGCATCGTCAAGGTCCACGGCGCCGGCGAGGAAGACGGCCACCTCTTCTTCGCCATGGAGCTCGTCGAGGGCGAGAGTCTCCAGGATCGACTCGGTCGCGAGGGCCCCCTGCCGCCACGTGAGGCCGCAGCGATCGTCGCCCGAGTGGCCCGGGCCGTCGACCACGCCCACTCTCAGGGCGTGCTGCACCGCGACCTCAAGCCGGCCAACGTCCTGCTCGACGTCGAAGGCCGACCGGTGGTCACCGACTTCGGAATCGCGCGGCTGCGACGCGGGCCTGGTCTCGAAAGCGGCAGCGAGCTCGACGAGGGGCTCATCGGCACGCCGTCGTACATGGCACCCGAGCAGGTCTCGGGGCGGGACTGGGAGCTCGGGCCGTGGACGGACGTTCACGGGCTGGGCGCCCTTCTGTTCGCGCTGCTCGGGGGACAACCGCCCTTCCGAGGAGAGAACGTCGCGCAGGTCGTGGCTCAGGTCCTCGAGACCCCGGCTCCGCGGCTGCGTGATCGCGTGCGCGACCTGCCGCGGGAGCTGGAGGCCATCGTCCAGCACTGTCTCGAGAAGGATCCGCGTCGCCGTTACGCGAGCGCCTCCGAGCTGGCCGTCGAGCTCGAGCGCTTCCTCGCCGGGGAGCCGGTCGAGGTGCTCCTCACCGGTCCGGCCCATCGCTTCCGACGCTGGCTGTCACGTCGTCCGAGCCTGACCATCACCTGGTGCGCGCTCTCGCTCTTCTACTTGATGGAGTGGGGTCTCTTCTTCCTTCAGGACGACGTCAACCTCCGCTTCCACCTCCGCATCACGATCATCCTGACAACCTGGGCGGTCGGCGCGCTGTTGATGCAACTCGGTCTCGATCGCGCCCGAAACCCGGTCCCCTGGCGCTTCGCCTGGGCCGCGATGGAGTGCGTCCTCATCGGCGCCGCGCTCATGGTCGCCGACGGACCCGAGAGCCCCATGCGCAACGTGTTGTTGCTGCTCGTCGCCGCCTCGGTGTTCCGGCGACGTCCCGCGCTCTCCTGGTTCCAGACCCTCGGCGCGATGGTCGTCTACGGGATCGTCAGCCTCCACGCCCTCCATGCCCGCCCGGATCTCGTGCTGACCTGGGACGGCGTGCTCGTGCCCCTCACGAGCCTGCTGGTCATGGGCGTCATGGCCGACCAGGTCAGCCGTCGTCTCCGGGCGGCTTCGCCGGACGCTTGATCCGTGCGCTACGCCGAGCATCCTCCCTCAGCCGACCTGGCGCCGCTGGTGGCTTGCCATTGGATCCTCGAGGCGACCGCTGCGCCCGCGCAGCGCATCGTCCCCGACGGCAGCCCCGAGCTCGTGTTGCACTGGGGTGAGAGCTTTCGGCGACGTCACGACGACGGCCGTCGAGAGCGGCAACCCCGCTGTCTCGTCTTCGGTCAGCTCCGCGGTCCCTTGCAGCTCGAGCCGGAGGGACGAGTCGGCGTCCTCGGCGTGCGCTTCCATCCCGCTGGTGCCGCTCGACTGCTGCGCGTGCCGCTGGCCGAGCTGACCGACCTGGGCGTCGCGTCGTCCGACCTCTGGGGCGACGCGGCGACTCGTGAGCTCGAGCAGCGTCTCGCCGACGCGAGCGACGACGGTGCTCGCGTCACCCTGGTGGAGGGCTTTCTTCGGCAGCGGCTCGCCCTGACGTCGGAGACCGATGTCGACCAACTGCTGCGTGTCGTCACCGGACGACTCGCTGCCACGCAAGGACGCGCGTCGGTGGCGACGCTGGCCGATCAACTCGCCGTCGGGCGACGGCGTCTCGAGCGGGCCTTCGCCAAGGGGGTCGGTGTCTCGCCCAAGCAGCTCGCGCGGGTCTTCCGATTCCAGTCGGTGCATCGACTGGCCGAGGTCTCACCCGAGCTCTCCTGGTCGGAGCTCGCCTTGCGCGGTGGCTACGCCGACCAGGCTCATCTCTGTCGTGAGTGGAAGGAGATGACCGGGCTCAGCCCGACGGCCTGGAAGCGCGAGCAACACGAGATGGCGCGGCTGTTCGCTGCCGGCTGAGGGTCGACCGCCGCTCCGCCGTGTCGCATTCGTTCAAGACGTGGCAGTCGAGAGCCGCTACCTTCGGCGGACACCTTCTCGGGAGCACCTCATGTCGTCTCGCAGCCTGGTCGTCATCATCGCTTCAGTCCTCCTCGTCGCCCTCTCGGCTCGCCCGCTCGACGCCGGTGAGGCCGAGACTTCGTCGGTGCGTCTTCTCGACCTGGCCTGGATGGCCGGGACCTGGTCGAGCGAGAAGGACGGACGCAGCTCGGAGGAGCACTGGATGCCGCCCCGCGGCGGGCTCATGCTCGGTCTCCACCGCGACGTCGCGGGGCCCGGCCGCTTCTTCTTCGAGTACCTGCGCATCGAGGAACGGCCGGACGGGATCGTCTATCTCGCCAGCCCCGGCGGCAGCGCTCCGACACCGTTCCACCTGGTCGAGTCGCGAGGCCGACGCGTGGTCTTCGAGAACCTCGAGCACGACTTCCCCCAGCGCATCGTCTACTGGCGGGTCGGGAAGACGCTGAGGGCTCGAGTCGAAGATGCCAGCGGCGAGAAGGGCATGGACCTCTCGTGGAAGCTGGAAGGTCGTCGTCGCTGACGACGCCCGTACCTGGCCTCAGCACGGCCGATCGTTCATCCTCATCGCATGGACTTGGACGACTGGCCCCTCACGCACTGCCGACCGCTGTTGTTGGGCCTCGTCGTGCTCGGTGGCCTGAGCGCCGTCGCGAATCTCGTCGTCGACACCCATCCATTCGAAGAGCGCGTCGCCATGGTGCTCATCAACGTCCCCATGTCCGCGACGATGTACTTCTTCTTCCGCAGGCTCCATCGTCCGTCGCTGCGCGACTCGAACTGGAGCCGATCCAGCGTTCAGGACACGACCAACTGGTTTTGGGTGTTCTCGGGCTGCTCTCTCTTCGTCTTGATCTTGGCCGTCGCTTGCCTCGTCGCAGGCCACGCCATGCCGGCCCCCTTCTTCCTCATTCCGGCCACCGGGGCCTTCGCCATGCTGGACACCCTGCGTCGTGTCCGCGCCGAGCTCGACGAGCAGGCTTCGAGCCGGACCGCAATCCAAACGGGGCCGAGTGGCCAGCACCCGACCCCGTGACGTCGACGAGCGCGACCAACGTCAGGCTGCTGGCCAGAAGTACGCGAAGATCGCACCCGTCGCCATCCCATAGACGAGGCCGTCGATGACCTCGCGGATCGTCGAGCCCCAGCTCTTGCCTTGCCAGATCGGACCCCAGCCGAGCGCGCCCGAGTAACCGAGGAAGGCCACCGTCGCGCAGAGGCGGAACACGCCCATGAAGCTCGCTCCCGGATCGAGGAAGCGGCTCGCGAGGTAGGCGACGAACGCGGAGATGAGCAGGTTGTAACCCAACGAGATCCCCATGCTCGCGCCGATGTTGGGCGGGCCGGACGGTCGCACGAGCAAGAAACCCGACGGACCGGTGTTGTACTTCTCCTGCCACGCGGGGTCCTTCATCGCTTCGGGACCGTCGCCGTGCGGGAAGGAGTACTGCCCAGCCCCGACACCCGACGAGCGCAAGGCCTCCATCGTGCCGTCCTCGTCGGGGAGGCGGGAGTAGTCACCACGGTGGTGCGGCAACACCATCCAGGCCAGGTAACTCAGGAAGAACACGGCGATGCCGGAGAGCAGGATCGGGAGCCAGAGTGCGGTCACGAGGCCTCCTGTCGGAGTGGGCGACGACCGGTCACGAGGCCGGCCTGGCGCCGAATGTGAGCGTGTTCGACTGCGCTCGCATCATGCCACGCGGGGGGCGCATTCCGTCCTCGAGCGTCTCGCAAGCTGAACGGGGGGCGTTGCGTGGGCACGCGGTCTCGTCGAAGAATCCGCGGCACACACCAACGGGGCGCTGGCCGCCCGACCAAGAGAGACAACGCCATGCCTGGACAAGTCTACGTCTTCAACACCACCGCCGCCGCCATCAGCATGTCCGTCAACCGTGGCGCTGCCCGTGAGTTCTCCGCGACCTCCGCCGGTGGTGAGTGGATGCCGACGACCATCGCACCGTACGACCGTGGCGACGATCCTCGTCCGGCCGCCGACAAGTTCGGCACCGCCAACGCCCTCGAGATCAACGGCAGCGGCTCGACCCAGCGCTTCCGCGTCGACGTCCCCGACGACATCTCGATGGACGACGACCTCCAGCTGACGTTCTTCCAGGGCGCCGGCGACCAGATCGGTTGGGCCCTCAGCGCGATGGCGCGGATGGTCGCGTCGAACATGCCCAAGGCCGACAAGTAGCCGACGGCCCGTCGAAGATGGGTCCGTCGTGCGCCTCGGCGGCGGACCCGTCGTCGTCATTCCTCGCGCTCGGTTGCGAGAGAGACGACTTCAAGCCGAGAACAGCTCGGTCTCCTTGAGGTACTTCACCCGATCGCGCAGCTCGGCCGCCTTCTCGAACTCGAGAGACTCCGCGGCCTTCCGCATCTCCTTCTCGAGCTTCGCGACCGTCTCCCGGATTTCGTCCGGCGAGTCGAAGAGCTCCTCGGGTGCGTCCTTCTTCTTGCGCCGATCACCCGGTGCCCGGACCTCGAGGTAGTCGGCCTCGGCCGCCAGGCCCATGGGCTCGTCCAGCTCGCGCTCCACGCTGCGAGGCGTGATCCCGTGCTCCTGGTTGTAAGCCTCCTGCACGGCCCGCCGTCGCTTTCCCTCGTCGATGGCCTCCTCCATCGAGCCAGTGATCTTGTCGGCGTACATGATGACGAGGCCGTTGACGTTGCGCGCCGCGCGACCTGCCGTCTGAATCAGTGAGCCCGAGGAGCGGAGGAAGCCCTCCTTGTCGGCATCGAGGATGGCGACCAGCGACACCTCGGGCAGGTCGAGCCCTTCCCTCAGGAGGTTCACGCCCACCAGCACGTCGTGCTCTCCGGCCCGCAGCGCGCGGATGATCTTGCTGCGCTCCAACGCGTCGATGTCGGAGTGCAGGTACTCGACCTTCACGCCGAGGTCCCGGTAGTAGTCGGTGAGCTCCTCGGTCATTCGCTTGGTGAGGGTGGTGACCAGCACGCGCTCCCCCGCCGCGGTCCTCGCCCTCACCTCGCCGAGCAGGTCGTCGACCTGTCCGTCGACGGGCCGGATGACGATGGGCGGATCGAGCAGGCCGGTCGGCCGGACGATCTGCTCGACCACCGCTCCACCGGTGGCTTCCAACTCGTAGGAGCCCGGCGTGGCCGAGACGTGGATGCGCTGGGACAGCCGCTCCTCGAACTCCTCGAAGCGCAGCGGTCGGTTGTCGAGCGCCGAAGGCAGGCGGAACCCGTGGTCGACGAGGTTCTGCTTCCGCGAGCGATCACCCTCGTACATCCCGCGCACCTGCGGCAGGGTGACGTGCGACTCGTCGACCACGACCAGGGCATCGTCGCCGAGGTAGTCGAGGAGTGTCGGCGGCGGCTCACCCGGTGAGCGCCCGGTGAGATGGCGCGAGTAGTTCTCGATCCCCGGGCAGGAGCCGAGCTCGGCCATCATCTCGAGGTCGTAGGTCGTGCGCTGGTGAAGACGCTGGGCCTCGAGCAGGCGTCCCTTCTTCTCCAACTCGGCGAGTCGCTCGTCGAGCTCGGCGCGGATGTCGGCGATGGCGCGCTTCATCTCCTGCCGCGGCGTCACGTGATGCGAGTTCGGGTAGATGCTGATGTGGTCGAGCTTCTCCAGCACCTCGCCTCGCAGCGGGTCGATGATCTGGATGCCCTCGACCTCGTCACCCCAGAGCTCGATGCGGATGGCTCGGTCTTCTGAAGCTGGCTGGACCTCGACGACGTCACCCCGCACGCGGAAGGAGCCTCGGCGCAGCTCGTAGGGCGAGCGTTCGTACTGGATGTCGACCAGGCCGCGGAGCAGGTCCTGCCGGTCGAAGCTGTCGGAGACGTCGACGTCGACGCAGAGGTCCTTGTAGTTCTCCGGCGAGCCGAGACCGTAGATGCACGACACCGAGGCCACGATGACGACGTCGCGTCGCTCGAAGAGAGAGCGCGTGGCCGAGTGGCGGAGCTTGTCGATCTCGTCGTTGATCGACGTCTCCTTCTCGATGTAGGTGTCGGACTGCGGGACGTAGGCCTCGGGTTGGTAGTAGTCGTAGTACGAGACGAAGTACTCGACGGCGTTCTCGGGGAAGAACTTCTTGAACGCCAAGTAGAGCTGACCCGCCAAGGTCTTGTTGTGGACCAGGACGAGGGTCGGTCGTCCGTGGGACTCGACCACCTTGGCGATGCTGAAGGTCTTGCCCGAGCCGGTGACCCCGAGCAGCACCTGGTGGTCGTCGCCGGCCTTCAGGCCGGTGAGCAGCGACTCGATGGCCGCGGGCTGATCGCCGCAGGGCTGGAAGTCCGAGCTGACGGTGAAACGCGACACGTCGAGGAGCTCCGCGAGAGGAAGGGAGAGATGGTAGCCGTGGACGTGGTGACGCGCCCACGGCCGGTTGCGCGTCCGGTGAGCCACGTCACTGCTCCCGAAGCCGCCGAAATGCGGGTCTCGAGGGGGTGGCACGCCGGTTGCGATGGTGGGAGGTGACCGTGGCCTCCCCGGTCTCGAGCGTCGGGCTCGGGACCGCGGGGGTCGCCCCAGCCCTCACCGGAGGACCTGCCTCATGACCACGACACCTGCCACCAGCCCGGATCGCTCGGCCCGTCTCGGCCTCCAGCTCCTCGCCTCGGCCCTCGGCATCGCCGCCGGCCTCACCGCGGTCGCCGCCACCGCCAGCCCGGGCCCGGCCCCGCTCGCCGACGCGGTCACCACCGCCCGCACTCAGCTCGAGGACGGCCGCACCGCCGCGGCCGTCGGTCAGCTCCGTCGTCATCTTCGGGAGCAGCCGCGCGACGTCGACGCCCGTCTCCTCCTGGCCGACGCCGAGCACCGGCTCGGACTGAGACGCCGTGCGCTCGAGGATCTCCAGCTCGTCCTCGCCGAGCGGCCGAGCTCCGCCCCGGCGCTCACGCTCCTGGCCCACCTCCAGGTCGAGGGCGGTCGCCGCGACGCAGCCCTCGGCAGCCTCGACCAGCTCGCCGCCGACGGCATCCTGCCCGCCGAGCTGCGGCTGACCCGGGGCCGCCTGCTCTTCCAGAGCGGTCGTGCGCTGGAGGCCATCGAGGACGTGGAGATCGCCCTCTCACACGCACCGGAGAACGCCGCGGCCTGGAAGCTCCACGGCCTGGCCGCTCTCGCCGTGGGTGACGACGACCACCTCGTGACCGCCCGCGACAGCCTGGCGCGCGCCGCCGGCCTGAACCCGGACGACGCCTCCACCCGCAACAGCCTCGGCTTCGCTCACGAGAAGCTCGGGGAGGTCGAGGAGGCCTTCGTCGAGTACGTCGACGCCGAGCTGCTCTCCGGCGGCCAGCCCTCCTACCGTCGCAACCGCGAGCGTCTCGAGCTCTTCCTCAAGCGGCGCTGAGCGCCCATTTCCCACGAGGCGACCATTGCCGGGCCCGGTTTCGGGCTCGGGAAGATCGGTCCCCTCGTGTCATGATCACCACCATGAGCGTCGACGACGAATCCGTGGACGAGACGCCGGAGGAGAGCCCCTCCGGCGGTCTCGCGACCGGCCGCCCGGACCGAGAAGACCGCGACCAGCGCGACGCCCCTGGCGACGAGCCCGGCGACGACCTCCTCGACGAGGCGACCGACGAGGACGTCACCGAGCCCGAGTCCCGCGCAGCGACCGGCGGCGGGCTCTGGCGCACCCGTCTCATCCGCTGGGGCTGTCACGCGGCGAGCGTGGGCCTCATCTGGCTGGCTGCGGCCGAAGCGGGTCGACGCTTCGGCCTCTTCCTGACCGCCGACCAGCCCGACATTCGCAAGCTCCAGGACCACGACTTCGCTCTCGCCAGCAAGGTCCAGGCGAGCAACGGCCAGGAGATCTACTCCTTCGCCATCGAGAAGCGCGACTACGTCACGCACGACAAGATCTCGCCCTGGCTCATCAAGGGGCTCATCGCCACCGAGGACGAGGAGTTCTTCACCCACAAGGGTCTCAACTTCCGCGGCATCGCCCGCGCGGCCATCACCGACGCCAAGGCCTCGTGGAAGGCCGGCAAGCTGGTCTTCCCTCAGGGCGGCTCGTCGATCACCCAGCAGCTCGCCAAGCAGCTCTACCTCTCGCCGGAGAAGAAGCTCAAGCGCAAGCTCGAAGAAGCCCTGCTCGCGCTGCAGATCGAGAAGAACTTCCGCAAGGAAGAGATCCTCGAGATGTACCTGAACCAGGTCTTCCTGGGACATCAGCGTCATGGGGTCGAAGCAGCGGCTCAGTACTACTTCGGAAAGAGCGCCGCCGATCTCGACATCCCCGAGGGTGCGCTCATCGCAGGTCTTCCGCAGCGACCGTCGGCCTACTCCCCTCGTCGTTACCCGGAGCGAGCGATCGAGCGTCGCAACCACGTGCTGCGTCGGATGCACGCGGTGGGCGACATCGACGAAGCGCAGCTCGCAGCGGCGGTCGAGACGCCCTTGGTGCTCGCCACCTCGGAAGCACGACGACGCATCCAGACCCAGCAAGCGGCTCCTTACTTCGTCGAGGAGATCCGTCGCGAGCTCGTCGGCAAGCTCGGTGACGACGTCAACACGGGCGGCTTGAACATCGAGACCACCCTCGACCTCGACATCCAGGCGGCGGCCACCCGCGCCATCCGCAACGGCCTGCGCGAGCTCGACAAGAGGGTCGACGGCTTCCGCCCCGTCGAGACCAACGTGCTCGGCGAGGTCGACTCGCTCGACGAGTACGAGCATCCCCTGTGGCTCGCGGAGCCCGAGGTGGACGGGGTCATCCCCGGTCTCGTCATGGAGGTCTACAACGACCGAGCCCGAGTGAAGATCGGCAAGCAGGTGCTCGACCTCGAGCCCTCGGCCGTGGCGTGGACCAAGAAGGAGCTGTCCGACATCCTCGAGGTCGGCGACCTCGTGCCCGTCGCGCTCGCCACCGACGAGGAGAGCGGCGAGACCCGCATCGAGCGACTCGAGCAGGACCCGCCCTTCGAGGCCGCGCTCATCGCCATCGACGTCGTGTCGGGTGAGATCCAGGCGCTGGTCGGCGGCTACGACTACTCGCGCAGCGAGTTCAACAAGGCGACTCAGGCCAAGCGTCAGGCCGGCTCGGCCTTCAAGCCGTTGTACTTCGCGTTGGCGATGGAGGCCGGGTTGTCGCCGGGCACCTCGGTCATGGACGAGCCGACGGCCTTCGTCGACGCCTGGACCGGCGAGGAGTACAAGCCGAAGAACTACGAGCGACGGAGCTTCGGTCGGGTGACCCTGCGGACGGCGCTCGCTCGTTCCATGAACATCTCGTCGGTGCGCTTGCTCAACCAGGTCGGCTACGACGAGACCATCGAGTTCGCGCGACGCTGCGGCATCAGCTCGAAGCTCAAGCCCTACCCCTCGTTGGCGCTGGGGGCCATGGAGCTCACGCTGCTCGAGATCGCCTCGGCCTACACGATCTTCCCCAACCAGGGGCTGTGGGTGGAGCCCACGCTCATCCGGTCGGTGAAGGACGCCAAGGGCAACATCGTCCTCGACCATCAGCCCGAGGTCCGCGAGGTGCTTTCACCGGAGGCGGCCTTCCAAACGGTCCACATGATGCGGGGCGTGGTGCAGCACGGGACGGCGAAGCGGGCGAAGAAGCTCGACCGCCCCGTGGGCGGCAAGACCGGCACGACCGACGACTACAGCGATGCCTGGTTCGTGGGCTTCACGCCCTCGATGGTCGTGGGCGTGTGGGTCGGCTACGAGAAGGATCGCAAGAGCATCTGCAAGGACTGCTCCGGCGGCACGACGGCCCTTCCCATCTGGGTGTCGTTCATGCAGGACATCCTGAAGGACCGTCCGCCCGAGCAGTTCGTCAAGCCCAGCGGCATCGAGTTCGTGGCCATCGATCGTCAGACCGGTCTCCGCGCCACCGAGAGCTGCAACCGGCACTTCGTGTCGCTGGAGGCGCATCGCACCGACCGTCGGCTGCCGACGCAGTGCAGCGAGGCGCATCATCAGCGCTTGACCCTGCCCCAATGCCTCCAGCGCTTCGACCTGGACCGAGGCGGCCTGCTCATCGTCGACGACGAAGACCTGCTCATGCGTCTCGAGGAGGAGGCGGAGGGCTGCAACATCGTGGTCGACCCGATCCAGCGCGAGATCAGCATCCCGTACTCGCCGAGCTACGTGGGCGGCCCCCTCGCCTACCGGCTGTCGCAAGAGGTCTACCGCTCGGGCTACGAGGAGCCGTCGCTGGAGGACTTCCTGCGGCGCGACCCCAAGAGCATGCGCCGGGGCGACCTCCGCGACCTCGACATCCTCGAGGGCCGGACGGTGCTGATCACGAGGAACGACTCCAGCGCCTATCGGTGACCGTCACCGACACCCTTCCGGTGCCGGCGGACGCGGTCGGCCGGAAGAGTCCGCACCGGCGGGCCCGACCGGCGCGCTGACCACGAAGTAGACGTTCCCCGGAGGCATCGGGATCTCCACGCGGCCACCGCTGAGACCACAGCGATGTCGGCCGTGGTTGTAATCCCCCGTGCTCACCAGGACGTCGAGGTCGCCCAGCAGGAGGTCGACCGGCCCGAACGAATCCGTCTCGTCCCAGCCGATGAGCACGCGACCCGAACCGGGGCTTCCGATGTCGACACCGGTGGGCACGCAGGGCGGCACGCCCTCGCAGTCGGAGTCGTCGCAGTCCGTGTTGCCGTCCTGGTCGTCGTCGAGGCCGTCGCCACAGTCGGTCTCCTGAGCGGGCTCCACCGAGTTGGTCTCGCAGTCGTGGGTCCCCAGCGCGGGCATCCAGCTCGCCGGCAGGAAGGACGAGAGGATCTCGCCCTCGTGCGTCAGGCCGAGCCCGCGACCGCTGGGGTCGATGAACTCGACGAAGAGACCGGTGGGGTCGATGTCGACCGACTCGGGCAGGCCGTCACCATCGAGATCGAGACGCTCCGCGGGAAGCCCGCTGCAGCTCGTCAGGCCCTCGTCGAAGAAGCCCTGGTCGCCCCGCACGACCGGCTGCACGCGATACCACCACCCCGCCGGGCTCATGACGTCGCGATCCTCGAAGACGAGGATCTCGTCCCCGGTGTCGGGGAGTCCGTCCGGATTGATGAGAGTGAGCCCATCCGCCGGGTCGAGGTCCGAGCCCTCGGTTCCATCGAGATCCGGCACGTCGAAGTCGAGCGCGAGGACGTCGACGTGTCGATGCGTGCCGTGAACCAGGAAGTCGCGCAGGCCGGGGCTCGGGTGGGCCGCCATCGAGAGTCGGTAGACGTTGTAGCCGATGACGAAGCCCTTCACCCCCGGGAACTCGGGCCGACAGATCTCGGCGTCGGAATGGCCGAACTCGTTGACCGGAGCCCAGAGCAATCGAGGATGAGGAGCACCGGCCTCCAGCAATGGCGCGAGATGGCCCGGGTAGGCACCGACCGGCTGGGCCACCGGCACCGCACCGCCTTCGAACTCTTCACGTGAGCTGATCCAGAGCATCCCCCGATCCACGTGCAGGTTCACGAAGCGGTCGTCCGACAAGAGCTCCTCGCGGAACGCGGCCGCCTCGTAGTGGTAGAAGCTTCCTCCCGTGTGAGACACGCCCGGGATCTGGGTCGCCCCCAGCCGCCACCGGTCGAAGAGCAGGTCCGGCTCACCCTCGAGATCGGGCCGCACGCGGAAGGCGTAGAGGGCACCCGTCTCCATGTCGGGAGCTCCACCCTCCGGGGTACCGCACTCACAGGCGATGAACGCGGAGTGCTGCACGAGAGGCGCCGACTCGTCGCAGCCCGCCCACAGTGGCTCGGCTCTCAGGGCCAGAACGAGAAGAAGACCAATCCAGGGACACGAAATCGAACGGAAACGCATGCAACCTCCTGTGGAGCACGTCGGGCTCGTCGCGGTAATGAAGCTCCCCAGCCCCCTCCCAGGCAAGTCGCTCCGTGCAGAAAGCGAAGCAAGAGGAGTGGCCGAGAAGGGCCCGTCAGACGATGATCGAGACATGGAAAGGCGTGACGAACCGGTCGACGGCCTGGGCGGGCTGCTCCGGGACCTTCGGCGACGACGCGGACTCACCCAGCGGGAGCTCGCCGCGCTGACCGGCCTGCCCGCTCCATCGATCGCCGCCATCGAGCTCGGACGCGAGCCTCGTCACTCGCTGCTGCGACGTCTCCTGAGCCGCGTCCCTGGCCTGACCGCAGCCGACCTGCTCGGTCGGATGCTCGCCGGTCCCGCATGTCCGGCAGCCTGGCGCGCGCACCGCGAGCTCCAGGGCTTCGCCGTCCGTCGTCTCGTGAAGCGGCTCGGCATCGATGACGACGGGCTCGTCACCGAGCTCGTGGCCGAGGGGGTGCGCCCGCTCCCTCGGATCGTCGACGACCCCGAGCACTGGACCGCCCTCATGCGCTGCGTGCTCGAAGGCTCGATCGCGCTGCTGGACCAGCTTCGACCCGAAAACGTCCCGCTCCCCGGTCGCTGGTCCCTCGAGGAGGGCGATGCGAGCCAGGATTTCGTCTTCCCCGATGACTGGATGCGACGCGGATTCGAGTCCAGACATCGAGCGCGAGCCGGGGCCACCGATGAGTCACCCCGCGTCGAGCTCGAGGTGCGCTACCCCATCGAACGACTCGAGCTTCGATGCCCGCGTCCCTCGTCCACGGCCCGACCGCTCTGCCTCGCCTGGTCCTGGCTGGCCGACGACGACGTCACCGAGCTGGACCTCGGCCCCCTTCTCTTCCCCGACGGACCAGAGCTCCGCAACGAGGGAGACGAGACGACGTGGGTGATCCGCCGACCGACCATCGGTCTCATCCACTCGCTGCGATGGACCGACGACGCGGCGACATCCTCACGCGAGAGCGCGAAACGTCCTCCGCTCGCGACGGTGGTGTCGACGGCCCGCAAGCGTTCCGGCCTGTCCCTGCGTCAACTCGGCGAGCGCATGGGCGTGGCACCCAACACTCTCCGTGCCGTGGAGCGTGGCTCCGAGCCCAAGCTGTCGATCCTGCGTGGTCTCACTGACGCCCTCCCTGAGCTCGTGCCACAGCAGTTGCTCCCGGCCGTCGCGACGACCGGCGTGCTCGACCTCGACGAGCTCTGGGAGCACGACCATCGAGTCCATGGCCTGGCTGCCGACGAGCTTCACAAGCTGGTCGAAGTCGACGCCGACGGCACCTGCGCGATCACCATGACCACGCGAGGGCTGCGCAGCCTGCAACCGCAGACCCGGGAGATGAGCGTGCGCTCCGGACTCTGGCGCAAGGCCGTGCAGGGTCAACCCAGGGTGCTTCGAGCCATCGAGACCGACGTCGAGGCCAAGGCCCGCGTGGTCGAGCGCCGGCTTGGAAAGACCGTGCACCGTCTCACCTTCTCGGGTCGGGCCGGCTCGACCGGCGTGACCTACGTCCGACGATTCGATCGCGCTCCGCTCTACGCCCTCACCGAGGAGCGGGGGCGATCACGAGTGCCGGAGCCACCGCCCTACTGGGAGGGCACGTCCTTGACGCCGGCCCATCCGGCCCGCCGCCTGACCATCCTGGTCCGCTTCCCCGACGGCTACTGGCCGCTCGAGCCACGGGCCCATGCCTGGCCGCTGGCCCACGTGCCCGGCCTGGCTGACGACCAGCTCGAGGTGAGCCTGCCTCGCGATCGCTTCCGCCTCGAACGACGCAAGAGCACGTCGACCTTGCGACTGCGAATCGAGCGTCCGCCGATGGCGCTGCAGTTCGCGCTCTCGTGGCGGCTGCCGCCAAGGTGAGCCCCTCGGGCGCGAGGATCAGGGCAAGGGACGCCAGGGAGACTCGCCGACGACCTCGGTGCAGGTGACGAAGCGGATGTCGTAGAAGTAGATCGGACCCGACGCGTCCTCGTCGGTCCAGCGCGTTCCCCGGAACCGACGGTGATCGCCGACCGGGTCGACCAACGTGAAGGGGCCCGCCGCCTCGGTCGCCCGATACACGTGGACGTGCTCGATCGGCAGCAGGATGCGGGCGCTCCACCACTCGAAGCTCGCCGTGGCCGGCGTCGCCCCTTCCGCGCGCAGGGCAGCCCCGAAGGCCGGGCCTGGTGGGTCGTCGGTGATGGTGACGCTGACGGTGTCTCGTCCGCGACAGCTCGGCCCACCGACGCAACGCGTGGTGAGGTAGTAGTCGGTGTCGACGTCCGGATACACCTCGGCACGCGGGTCCGACTGCCACGAGAGCATGCCCGACGGCGAGTCCGACCAGGCATACACCTGCTCGGCACAATCGGGGAACACGCTCGCGCTCCCGTCGAGCACGACCCTGTCGCCCGGACAGACCCGGCGGTCTTCCCCGGCGACGGCCGTGGGCTCGATGGCCGTCACGACGACCTCGACCGTCGACGTGACGCAGCTTCCACGGCAGGTCAGCTCCACCGTGTAGGTCGCGCCCTCGCTGGCGGTCACGTCGCAGTGCGGATCCGAAGACCAGTCGCACGCGACCGCACCGGTCTCGTCGAGCCAGCGGAACAGGGGCTCGGTGACGCAACCGGTCGTCGCACTCACCGTCAGCGTCGTGGGCCCAGACGAGCAGATGATGGTAGCGCTCGCGTCGGTGACGAGCCCTGGCTCGGGAGGATCGCAGAGGTCGGCCTCGCTGCAGGGCGTGCCGATCGACTCGAACACGCCCGGCGACGACAAGAAGCCACGCAGCGAGGGATGGAGGTCGAGGTCGGCGTGGTTCTGCTGCTGACAAGGGATCGTCAGGTCGTCGTTCACCTGGACGTTGAAGTCCTG
>JBCCFW010000018.1:0-71742 GCA_039029535.1 Acidobacteriota bacterium | reverse complement strand
TCCAGAATCCAGCCCCTCGGAGAAAAATACATTCTGCGAAAAACTCACACACTCACGGCTACGTATCACGGGAAAGAAAATGCCTCCCTGCCTCCCTGGCAAAATTTAATCCGCACATTGAGTTAGCGTTAGCTCTCTATCGTTTCATCCCTTCTCCACTTCCGATTTTTTCCCGCTTCTAGCCTGCGTGCTAGCAACACCCGCTGATTTGAGCTGCTAAGCGCGCGCATGAAAAAACAAAGTCCGCAAGTCCCGCACCCACCCGACGGCATCGGGTCGACGGAACTGCCGCCCACCGCGAAGGCCGAGAGCTCCTTGGTGACCCGAGTGCTGTTGCAGGACGGACAGCGAAGTCGTTGGCCCGAGTGGACGAGGGTCTCGCCTCGGCTTTGACAGTCCTGACAGGTCACGTCGAAGAGGGGCATGGCGAGAGAGTAGCATCGGCGTGACGGGGCCTTGGGCGGCCCACGTCGGAGCTCGTTCGGCCCGTGCGCCAACTACTTCTCGACCGAAAGAGCGGCCAGGTGCGCCTGGCCGAGCTCCCCGAGCCCGCCCTGCGGCCGGGGACTCTCCTCGTGCGCACGGCGTTCTCCGCGATCTCGCCGGGAACCGAGGGCCATCAGCTCCGGCTCGGCCGTGATTCCTTGTTGGCCACGGCCCGTTCGCGACCCGACCTCGTGCGTCGTCTCATCGACACGGTGCGTCGCGACGGTCTTCGAGCGGCCTGGAACGCGGTCGAGGCGAAGCGCGAGTCGACCGGTGCTCTCGGCTATTCGTCGGCCGGTCACGTCCTTCGGGTGGGGCCCGGTCTCGAGGGCCTCTTCGAGGTGGGGCAGGCGGTGGCCTGTGCCGGCGAGGGCCACGCGTCTCACTCCGAGCTCGCCTGCGTGCCGGCGGCCTTCGTCGTGCCGGTCCCGTCGGGCGTGCCGCTGCGCTTGGCGGCCTTCGGCACCCTCGGCAGCGTGGCGCTCCATGCGACGCGCTTGGCTGAGCCCGGTCTCGCCGAACGACACGCCGTCATCGGCCTCGGCCTGGTCGGACAGCTTTGCGCCCAGCTCCTCGCGACGGCCGGTGCGCGCGTGATCGGATTCGACCCGGATCCGCGCCGCGTCGAGCTGGCGCGTCTTCAGGGCTTCGAGGCGGTCGCGACCGTCGACCCCAACGAACAGGCGGCGGCGGCGTTGGCGTTCTCCGACGGCGTCGGCGTCGACTCGGTCATCGTCGCGGCGAGCTCGCGGGATGACGGTCCCATGGTCGCGGCGGCCGGCGCAGCGCGCGATCGCGGTCGCGTGGTGGCAGTGGGGCTCGTGCCCCACGCATTGCCGAGGGAGATCGCCTACGCCAAGGAGCTCGAGCTGCGGATCGCTCGCAGCTACGGGCCCGGTCGTCACGACCCCGACTTCGAGGACCGGGCGCGCGACTACCCCATCGGTCAGGTGCGCTGGACCGTCACGCGCAACCTCGACGCGTTCCTCCAGCTCCTGTCCGAGGGCAGCATCGATCTCGAGAGCCTCATCGAGAAGGAGCTCCCGCTGGAGCGCGGAGCCGAGGCCTACGAGGCCCTCATCGAAGAGGACGGCTGGCGACCGCTCGGCATCCTCCTCGATCACGGTGCTCCGGCCCCGGCAAGAGAAGAGGACACGGGAGGGCCCGTCCCGACGGTCGTCGGGCCCGACTCGACCGACGAGCTTCCCGACCCCCCCGAGACCGCTCTTCGTCCGGCGGACGACGCGCCGCTGGGCGTGGCGGTGGTGGGGGCCGGAGCCTTCGCGCGGGGGACGCTGCTCCCGCTCCTGGCGCGGCATCCTCGCTGTCACCGACGCCACGTGGTCACGGCGCACGGTGCCAGCTCGGAGCAGGTCGCCCGTCGCCACGGCTTCGACGAGCACGGCACGGCCCTGGAGGCCGTCCTCGACGATCCGAACGTGCAGCTCGTCCTCGTGCTCACCCGGCACGACCTCCACGCCGAGCTGGCCGCTCGCGTCCTGGCCACCGGTCGGCACGTGCTGGTCGAGAAGCCGTTGGCGTTGCGTCTCGAGCAGCTCGCGCGGCTGGAGGCCGTCGCTGACGTCGCGCCCGGCCTGCTCGCCGTGGGCTACAACCGTCGGCACTCGAAGCTCGCGCAGGAGCTCGCCCAGCAGCTCCGCGGACGGGGTCCGGTGCTCATGAGCTACCGGGTCTGCGCGCGTCCGCTGCCGCAGGGGCACTGGCTCGACGATCCGGAGGTGGGTGGCGGGCGACTGGTCGGGGAGTGCGGTCACTTTCTCGACCTTCTCTCGTACCTGGCCGGTGATCCGGGTCTCGTGTCGGCGCGGCGTCTCACGCGACGGGGGACTCCGGACTGCGACCTCGCCGTGCAGCTCGAGCTGGCCGACGGGTCGATGGGCCAGCTCCTCTACACGACGGCGGGCTCGAGTCGCTGGAGCAAGGAGAGGCTGGAGGTCCACGCGGGCGGCCTGTCGGCAGAGCTCGATGACTTCGCCACCTTGCGGGTCGACTCGGGAGGACGTCGTCAGCGCTTCAGCGGTGGCGGGAAGGGCCACGCCGAGCAGCTCGACGCGGTCGTGCAGGCGGTGAGGACGGGAGGGCACGACGCCCTGCCGCAGCGGCACTGGCGGGAGCTGTCCCGGTTGTTGCTCGAGCTGGCGGCCACGGGATCGGCAGGGCACGCTTCCTCATGAAGCTCATCCCGCACTACAGCCTGGCGGAGGCCAACGCCCTGCTGCCGCTGGTGCGTCGAGTTTTCGAGCAAGTGCGTCCGCTGCACACGTCCTTGCAGACCCTGGTGTCGGAGCTAACGGCTCGGGGGCTGGGGCAGGTGCTGGAGCGCGGAGCGGAGCCGAGCGACGAGCTGGTGGGCGTGCGCAACCGCGCCTGGGCCCTGGCGGGACGCATTCGTGAGCACCTGCTGGAGCTCGAGGACCTCGGGATCGAGGTCAAGGCGCCCGACGGGCTGGTCGACTTCCGATCGAGATACCGTGGTCGTGTCGTCTACCTGTGCTGGAAGTGGAACGAGGACGAGATCGGCTTCTTCCACGAGCTGGACACGGGCTTTCCTGGCCGGGAGCCGGTCGAGGATCCCGACGAGTTCGTGGGCGACGGTCGGCACTGACCGGTCGTCGAAGTCGGGGGCGGAGCAGGGCACCTGGCCTTGCTTCCGACCCGGCGAGGTGCAACGCTGAAGGCGGGGTGAGGCCCGCGGAGACACGCGGTGAAGTCGTTTTTCAAGGGACTGTTCGGACGCAAGAGCAAGCCAGAGCCGGAGGCCAAGGCCGCCCCGGCTCGGCCGCCCTCGGGTGATCTCTCGTCGATCCGCAAGGTCTTGACCGAGCGTCTCGACGAGGAGATGCAAGGACGCGCCGAGGGTCCGGCCGAGGTGGTCCTGCGTCTCCCCCGGTCCCAGGAGACCGCTCTCCGCCCCGCCATTCACCGTCTCGACGGCATGGTCAACGAGGTCGTGAAGGGGCTTGCGGCCTCGCGTGGTCTCACGCGCTTCCTGGCACCCGAGGTCTCGGTGGAGTTCGGCGATCTCCCCAGCCCGGAGGTGACCGCTCTCTTCAGCGACGCTCCGACGGCCCCCGAGCCTCACTTGCCCCCGCCCGTCGCGGAGGCGCCGATCGCTCCGATGGTTACCGAACCGCCGTCGGCCCCAGAGCCGCCGCCCGCGCCGGAGCCGCCCATTGCGCCGCCGGTGGTCGAGGAGCCTCCGCCTCCGCCACCGGAGCCGGTGCTTCCGCCGACCCCGACGCCACCGCCTCAGGACCTGCGGCCCGTCCCGACGGCGGCCGAGCTCGCCGCGCCGGTTGCACCCGCAGCCGCCGGTGCTGCGTCGCAGCTCGAGTCGTTCTCGTCATCGCCGCCGGCCGAGCCCCCGGCGGCTCCGCCACCCGAGCCCGCCGCCCCACCGCCGCCTGAGCCAGAAGTCGGCTCGACGATGATGTTGTCGAGCGACGCCATTGCCGAGCAGCTCGCTCACGTCCGTGGGCCGGCGTCGGCCGAGCCTCCGGCCCCGGAGCCGGAAGCTCCGATCGAGCCTGCTGCCCCTGCCGCGCCCATTGCTCCGACCGAGCCCGAGGATCCGCTCGGCGCGTCGGCCCCGGAGGGCGAGGCCGGTTCGACGATGATGTTGTCGACCGATCAGATTCAGGAGCAGATCCGTCAGGAGCAAGAGCGACAGGCGGCGGCCGAGCCGCCTCCGGCCGCTCCCGTGGAGCCCGAGCTGAGCGCTGGCTCCACCATGATGCTGTCGAGCGATGCCATCGCCGAGCAGCTCGCTCACGTGCGGGGCGGAGCTCCTGGTGCACCGGCCGAGCCGCCTCCGCCGGAACCCGAGCCCGAGCCGGCGCCTCCTCCGCCCGAGCCCGAACCGGCGAGCCCGTTGGGTGCGCCGCCGGCGGCCGAGCCCGACGTGGGCTCGACCATGATGTTCTCGTCGGCTGCCATCCAGGAGCAGCTCGCACACGTGCGCAGCACGGCTCCCCCGGAGCTGACGGCTCCTTCCGAGCCAGCGGCTCCCCCGGAACCGGAAGATCCGCTTGGTGCCGAGCCTCCGACGGAGGAAGTCGGCTCGACGATGATGTTGTCGGCCGACCAGATTCAGGAGCAGCTCCGGCAGGAACGGGAGCGTCAGGCTGCCGCCGAGCCGGCTGCCCCCTTGGGTGCGCCCGCCGAGCCCGAGCCGGAGGTCGGCTCGACGATGATGCTGTCGGCCTCGGCGATTCAGGAGCAGCTCGCGCACGTCCGAGGCACGGCACCGGCCGAGCCGCCCGCTGCCGAGCCCGAGCCTCCGGCACCGGAGGCGGACCCGCTGGGTGCCGCGGCTCCGCCGGCGGGTGAGGTCGGTTCGACGATGATGCTCTCCGCCGATGCGATCCAGGAGCAGCTCAAGCAAGCCCAAGCAGCAGAGACTCCGCCCGAGCCCGAGAGCCCGTTCGGTGCGCCCCCGCAGGCCGATGAGGTCGGCTCGACGATGATGCTCTCCGCGGACGCGATCCAGGAGCAGCTCAAGCAGGCTCAGGCGAGCGCGCCACCCGAGCCCGAGCAGGCGGACCCGTTCGGTGGTCTCCCGCCAGCGCCGGCCGAGTCCGCGTCACCGGCCGAAGACGATCCGCTGGGTGCGTCCGCGCCGGCTGATGCGGTGGGCTCGACGATGATGCTCTCTGCGGACGCGATCCAGGAGCAGCTCAAGCAGGCCCAGGCTGCCGAGCAGCCGCCCACTCCGCCGGCCGACGACAACCCGCTCGGTGCTCCCGGCGGTGGCGCCGATGTCGGCTCGACGATGATGCTGTCGACCGACGCGCTCAAGGCCGAGATCGAGCGCCAGGAGGCGGAGAAGAAGAAGCGCGAGGCCGAGGGCGGCCCTTGGGAAGTTCCCGAGAAGAGCGACGAGTAGCCTGGCCCGCGGTCGAGTTGCGAGCCAGGCGTGGGGAGGATGGCTTCAGCCCGTCACGGGTCGCAGTCCACGCCGAACCACACCCGATCTCGGAAGCCGTCGATCGGAGTGCCCGTCCCGTCGACCTCCCAGAGCTCGGCCCGGAATCGCAGTTCCGGGTGAGCGGTGCAGTCGAAGCCGGCCGGGATGCTGATGCTCACGACGCCGAAGTGCGTGCCGCCGAAGTTCGTGAACGTCACGGGTATCGAAGATGGGAAGCCGCCGTCGGTGAGCATCGGATGGATCTCGCCGGCGAGCACGCCCACCGGGACCGTGCCCATGCTGTTCACGAGCACGTTCAGCAGGCCGGTCGAGCCTGGCGTGATGCCTGAGCCAGTCGCTGACTGAAGCTTCACGTTGCGACAGCTGAAGCGCGTGGTCGCGTTGCGCCACTGATCGGACTCGTCCTGGTAGCTCACGAGCAACAGGCTGTCGTCCTGCACCGGGTAGGCGCCGAATGCTGATTGAGCGCAGTCCTGAAGCTCGAGGTCGGCGGCAACGCTACGGTAGACCGGGCTGTCGGTGCCGTTGGGATACAGCACGCGGTGAAGCGTGACCTGCCGCGCCGGGACGGGGACGCCCATGGCGTCACGGCACGCCTCGCTGGGGTCGAGGCTTTGGACGAGGACGTCCAGCGTGTCGTCGTCTCGGTCGGAGTCTCGAACCTCGATGATGGCCTGTTCGCCGCAGGTGTAGTTGGCCTGCAGGAAGCGAGGGTCGGGGTTGGCTGAGGACACGTCCCCCGACACGACGAGCGCGTAGCCCTGAAACTCCTCGACGATGCAGTCATGAGGTTCGCTGATCGGGTTTCCCAGCTCGTCGGTGTAGCAGCCTTCATCTCCCTCGACGAGATCGGGCCAAGCTGGATAGACCATCGGGTCGGGATCGGCCATGCCCATGAGGAAGTCATAGCCGATCACGCGGATCGTCCACACGCCTCGGGGGAGGAGGTCCGGGGTGAAGTCGATGAAGATGTTCTCGGTCGTGTTCCAGCGGTCTCGGCCGGCGAAGTCACAGAAGTAGGGTCCGGAGAACTGCGGGACCTTGGCTTCGGGAATGGTGGAGCTGCGGCAGCAGACCGTCGGGCAGTTCGCCGTTCCAGGGATGCTGTAGCCACCGTTCCAAAGACGATCGCTGTCGAGCACGTTCATGCCCGGGTTGGGTCGGTACACGATGCCATGCGGGCTGATGATCTCCAGGTCGAGGTCGTTGCGTAGCGGGTTCGCCGTGATGCTGTCTTCGCCGGGAAGGAGCACGGGGGGAGGATCGCTCCAGGAAAGAGTCACGTGAAACTGGTGGGTGTTGTTCACGTGGACCTTGTACTCGTGGATCTCGCCCTCTGCGATGGCCGGATGGTACTGGTCGACGAGCTCGTGCCGTCCGTCCTTCAAGTTCGTGGTTCGTACGCCGTTCGGGACGTCGTTGAGAACCAGGAAGTTCGCTCTCTGTCCGCCGAGGACGGCCTCGTCTCCGGCGAAGTACAGCGTGTCGTCCAGGACGGGTCGTCCCCAGCCTTGTCCGTGGGTCGGGCGGTCCGCGCTGGACGTCGTCTCGTCACCCGTGAGCGTGCCAGTGAGGTTGCGAGTCGAATTGATGAGAGTGGCCTTGACCAGCGCGTTGGTCGGGCTGAAGCCGGGACTGGAGTCTCGGCTTCCTCCGGGGTAGTAGCCCTCGACGAAGTACTCGCGTGCGAGTGTCGTGACGCCGGCAATGGCCGGAGCCGTGGTCGACGTGCCGCCATGCCACTCGCTGCCCTGCACGGGAGGGCAGGACATTCCCTTTCGTGATAGTGGCATTTGGCCAATGAGGTCGGGTTTGATTCGGTGCTGGAGTCCCGGATCCATCGTCCAGCCGAACATGGACTCACCGATGGTAGGGGCGATGGGTTGGAAGCTTGCGCCGACCACGATCGAGGACTTTGATTGAGCCTCTCGCAAGAGGACGCTGGTGTTGCCTGCCGAACGGGTGAAAACCAAGTCACGGAGCTGCCACGAGGCTCTATCGAAGACTTCGCTGTTGCGGTGATAGTGGGGCGGGGTCATCGGGTCGGGGAGTAGGTTGAGGTTCGTGCCCCACGAATTGTTATGGACGCGGAGCTGAGCGTGGGCCTCATATGCCTGAGTGATGATGTCGCTGTAGTCGTACCGGCACGGAAGTTGGTCTTCACTCAGTAGCGGTGGATCTTCCAGGCCCCATGTCTCGAGTTGAGTGCGCTCGGGGAGGGCGTCCTGGAGAAAGAGCTGGGCGCCAGGGGCCATTCCGTCAGCCAGGTCGTGATGATCGATGACGTTCTCGAATGTCCCCCCCGTGGAGATCTCTCTCGTGCTCTCGATGTCGATGGGATCTTCGAGAGAGAGCCCAGCCATTCCCGACAAGATCCAGTGGTCGTCACCAGCCGCCACGGAGGCCGAGTTCGTTCCGTGGAGCGGGTGGGGGTTGGTCTCCAGGTCTCCATTCAGGTGGTAGTTGACTCCATCGTAGGTGCAGCCCGGATCCAGCGGCAGTGGACGGACGCTCGCGATGATCTTCTTGTCGAGATCGAGAGTTGGGGCAGCGTCGGGGGCGATGACCTGGAATGGACTGCGTTCGTCGGCCGCATTGGGCCCGTAGCGGAACTGACATCCATCGGTGGCGTCGTAGCCGCGATCGAGGATGCCGATGACCTGTCCTACTCCAAGGATTCCGTTGGCAAAGAGCGCAGCGGTGTTGCCATAGTCGTGAACCGGATCCATCGTCAAGCCCGACATCTCGATGCCGGTCTGATGCCAGGCAATTCCCGGGTGCGATTGCAGCTCAGGAGCCTGCCAGGCGCTGACCATCGAGACGGGCTCTGCCTCGGACAGCAGGCTCAGGGTTCGGTCGAGGCTCTGCGTGCGGGCCTGGATGAGGAGCTCAGCCCCGTCCGAACGACCGCGCGGACCTCTCGGCGCGGCCACGCTGACGATCACGGCGTCGCCGTTCAGGGAGTCTGCGAGTGCCACTCCCACGGTCTCGGGATCTTCTCCCTGATGGAGGGTGGCCGACAGGGCTTGCCACTCTCCTGAAGTGTCCGAGTCGACCAAGTAGCGGAGCTCTGGAGACAGCTTCGTTGCACCATCGACCTCCGTCAGCGAGGCCAGCCCCGGTATCCGGGACAATCGCGGATGGGCGTCGTCCGCAGCCCGAACCAGGAACGCGCCGCTGCGGAGTTCCCCGAGGATGGCGCCATTCTCGCCGGCTCGGACGGCGAGCTCCCGGATCCAGGCCCGATCGGGCTTGCCCTCCGGAACGACCAGCCAGTAGTCGCAGTTCAACGACGATGGCACCACGCACTGCTGGCGAGACTTGTTGGCGGCCGCAGGCTGGGCCAAGAGAACGGCGACGAGCGCAAGACGCACGAGTGGCGTCGTGAGATGGAACATCATCTCCCTCCCAAGTTGGACTTGTCGTGGGCCTCCCTCTGAGAACATCCACGATCGCGATGCTCTCCTCCCGAGAACACGCCGAGATGAAACGAGTCTATGTCCCCCAAGTGGGGGCGACAAGTGAGCCGCCCCGTCGAGTGTTCACCAGCACGCAGTCCGAGCCACGTGCTGGTGAGTGGAGCGATCGGGCCTCAGGGGGCGCAGTCCACGCCGAACCACGCCCGATCCCGGAAGCCGTCGATGGGGGTGCCCGTCGCGTCGACCTCCCAGAGCTCGGTGCGGAATCGCAGCTCCGGGTGCGTCGCACAATCGAATCCGGAGGGGATGCTGAGGCTCACGACACCGAAGTGCGTGCCGCCGAAGTTCGTGAACGTCACGGGTATCGTGGACGGGAAGCCACCGTCGGTGAGCATCGGATGAATTGCGCCGGCGAGCATGCCGACGGGAAGCGCTCCGATGTCGTCGAGCTTCAGGGTCAGCGATGCGAAGGAGCCCGGCACGATGGCCGAGCTGACTGCCGAGTCGAGCTTGACGTCGCGGCAAGAGGCCCGCGTCGTGCCGCTTCGCCACTGGCCTGCCTCGTCGCGGTAACTGACGAGCAGCGTGCTGTCGTCCTGTACGGGGTAGGCTCCGAACACCGACTGCGTGCAGTCCTGTAGCTCGAGATCGGCAGGATCGCTCCGGTAGAGCGTGCTGGGAGTACCGTCGAGAAACGGCACGCGAGTGAGCGTGACCACGCGGGCCGGGACGGGCGTTCCCGAGGCATCGCGGCAGGCCTCGGTCGGGTCCAGGCTTTGGACGAGCACGTCCAGCGTGTTGGCGACTCGATCGGCGTCGCGAACCTCGATGCTTGCTTGATCGCCACATGAGTAGAAGCCGCTACGGAAGCGCGGGTAGGGATTCGCTGAAGACACGTCACCGGATACGACCAATGCGTAACCCTGGCGATCCTCTTGAATGCAGTCGTGGGGCTCCTCGATGGAGTTGCCCAGCTCGTCCTCCCAACAGCCTTCGTCGCCTACGACCAGGTCGGGCCAGGCTGGGTAGAGCCTGGGATCGGGATCGGCCATCCCCAGGAGGAAGTCGTAACCGATCACTCGGATGGTCCAGGTGCCCCGGGAGATGGGGGTCGTGTCGAAGTCGATGAAGATGTTCTCGGTCGTGTTCCAGCGGTCACGGCCGGCGAAGTCGCAGAAGTACGGCCCAGAGAACTGCGGCGTTTGGGCCTCCCTGGCGGTGCCCCTGCAGCATGACGTCGGACAGAGTGCCGTGCCCGGAATGCTGTAGCCGCCTTGCCAGAGTCGATTCGGATCGGCTGAGCTCGAGCCAGGGTTTGGGCGGAAGACGACTCCGTCTGGGCTGATGATTTCGAGGTCGAGATCGTTGCGGAGGGGATCGTAGGTCGTTCGGTCTGCACCCGGTGCGAGAACGGGTGGCGGGTCGCTCCAGGAGAGCGTCACGTGAAACTGATGTGAGTTGTCGACGTGAACCTTGTATTCGTGGATCTCGCCCTCACCGATGGCGGGATGGTACTGATCCAGGAGCTTGTGGCGACCATCCTTGAGAGTGAGGGTTCGGACACCATTGGGAACGTCGTTGAGGACGAGTAGGTTGGCTCGCTGACCACCCGTGTAGGCCAGGTCTCCGGCGAAGAAGAGCGTGTCGTCCACTGCCGGTGCGCCCCAGCCTTGCCGAAGGGAGGGCCGATGACCCACGGACCCGCTGGTGTCACCCGTGCCTCCGCCTTGCAGACCTCTCGTAGAGTTCAAGAGCACTGCTCGAATGAGAGCATTGGTGGGGCTGAACCCTGGAGACGAGCCTCGGCTTCCGCCGGAGAGATAGCCTTCGACGAAGTACTCACGAACGAGTGCGGCAAGTCCCGCGATGACAGGAGAGGAGGTGGAAGTGCCCGTGTGTTGCTCGCTTCCCGTGGGTGGGCACGACCAGCCATCCCGGCCAAGGGGGAGTTGGCCCACGAGGTCGGGCTTGATCCGATGATGAAGGCCCGGGCCGGAGGCCGTGGCCGAGGCCATGCCGAACCCGAAGAGAGGGAAGGCGCTGGAGCCGACCACGAGGGTCGACTTCTCGTGTGCTTCTCGAAGCAGGTCGTTGCCGTTTCCGGCTGAGCGCGTGAAGGTCATGTCCCGGTATTGCCAGGAGGCTCGATCGAAGGTCGCGCAGTTGACGTGATAGTGAGGCGATGGGTCTGGCGTGTGGCTGATCGTCGTGCCCCAAGAGTTGTTGTGTGTTCGGAGCTGCTCGTGAGCCGAGTAAGCCTGGGCCAGGACATCGCTGTAGTCGTACTGGCAAGGAAGGTCGCTCTCGTCCGTGAGCTCCGGAGGCTCTTCCCAGTCCTCGAATTGCATTCTCTCGGGGAGCACGTCCTGGAAGAAGAGCTGTGCACCAGGGGCCATCCCGTCAGCGAGATCGTGGTGATCGATCGCGTTCTCGAAAATGGCGCCCGAGGAGAGCACCCGCGTGCTTTCGATGTCGAAGGGATTGTCTAGGTCGGTGCCTGACATTCCTGCCAGGACCCAGTAGTCGTCGCCAGCAGCAACAGATGCCGAGTTCGTTCCGTGGATCGGCCGGTCCATCACCGTCATGACGCCGTTGAGCGTGTAGTAGCTGCCGTCATAGTCGCAGCTCGACTCCATGGCGAGGGGGCGTACGCTGGCGATCACCTTGCGTTCGAGGTTGAGTGTCGGCGTCGCATCAGCAGCGATGTTCTGGAAGGGTGCTCGCTGGTCGTCCGCATTGGGTCCGTATCGGAACTGGCAACCGTCGGTGTTCTCGAATCCACGATCGAGTATCCCGATGACCTGCCCGACACCGAAGATGCCATTGGCGAAGAGCTTGGCGGTGCTGTCGTAGGAATGGGCTGGGCTGATTCTGTCGGTGTTCGGAGTCGTGGGATGACCTGTCTGATGCCAGGGGACCGCTGGTTGCGACTGGAGCTCGGGTGCCTGCCAGGTCGTCACTTCTGAGATGGCCTCTGCCTGAGTCAGGAGCTCCAAGGTTGCGTCGAGACTCTTCGCCTTGGTTCGAACGAACAGCTTCCCTGACTCTGCCGTGCTCCTCGCATGGCGCGTCTCGGTCATGTCGATCGCGACGTCTCCTGCAGGTAGCGCTCGGCGGAGTGCTTGCCCGACCGAAGTGGTGTCCTCGCCAGGGTAGAGACGGGCCGACAACACGAGCCAGTCGTCGAGATGATGGGACTCGAGAAGTGATGTTGCTTCGAACGTGGCCTTCGTCGCGCCATCAACCTCTTCCAGCGATGCGAGCCCCGGCATCTGCGACAGTCGTGGGTAGGCATCGTCCGCAGCCCGCACCAAGAACGCGCCGCTGCGGAGCTCGCCGAGAATGGCGCCGTTCTCACCGGCTCGCACGGCCAGCTCGCGGGCCCAGGCGCGGCCGGCCTTGGACTCGGGTGTCGCCAGCCAGTAGTCGCAGTTGAGCGAGGACGGGATGGTGCAGGCCGTCTCGGCCTGCGTGAATGGGGTGGAGGCAGTCCAGAGGACCGTGGCGAGGGCCAGACGCACGAGTGGCGTCAAGGAGTGGAGCATCGTCATTGCCTCGACGTGAGAGGGCCCCGACTGGAGACCCGCATGGCTCTGCCTACCTCCTCGAGAGGCAGGCGATGATGAGTTCAAGGAAGGTGTACGAGGCCCGGTCAGACCGACGAGATCCGGCTGAGGGCGCTAATCTGGGGCGTGAGCACGCTCTACCACCTCACCGGCTCCATCAGCACCTTGGCCTTCGTCGCCAACATGGGCGGCCTGGTGCGTCAGCTCGTCGCCATCCTCCAGCGCAAGCGCGCTGGCGAATCCGGCCCCGTGGAGCCGGGTCACGCGACCGAGGCGCTCTCGACCTATCACTTCTTCGTTCGCTTCTTCGCTTTCTGGGTGATGTTCGTGCTCGGCTCGTCGACCGAGCCGACGAACCACTACCTCGCCTGGTCGCGCTACGCGGCCATCTTCATCGTGCTGCTCATCCTTCGTGAGATCGCAGCCGATCGAAGCGACCATCGCACCCAGGTCGCCTGGCGGGCAGGCCTGGGGATGACCGTGGCGGCGACGGTGGCCGTCTTCCTCTACAACGGGCCGACCGCCGAAGTGCGCACGTGGATCGCACGGGGGACGTCGATTGTCCTGGCGGCGCTCATCTTTCACTCCGATCGCGATCAGCTCCGGATCATGAAAGAGAAGAACACGACCGGGGCCGTCTCCCTCACCGCTCACCTCACCAGCATCTTCAAGGAGAGCACCAACCTCTTGTTCGGCTGGGCCATGGGGCTCGCCGCTGGCTGGCCGCTGATGCTGCCGTCGACGGTCAGTCTCCTCACGAAGAGCGCGATCGCCTGGCGGTTCCGGGGCCGCGGCAGGGCGTGAGGTCTTTCAGTCGAGCTCGGGCAAGAGCTCCAGCTTCGGGCAGTGCTTCGGCTTCACCGCGCCGAAGTGCCGATGGTCCAGCGTGAGGACCAGGCTGGTGTCCAGCCGCTCGGCGAGCGCGATCACCGACGCGTCGGTGCCGCCGAGCGGGAAGTCGCGATAGCGCTCGACGAGCTCGGCCATCCGCGGCCAGTCGGTGTCTTGCGGCTCGGCGACGTCGAGGCTGTCGAGACCGCGCAAGAACGCAGCCTCCGCGCCAGCGCCGAGTCGCTTGCCGATGAGGTAGGTCACCTCGGTGATGACCAGCGCTGGGAGGACGAGATGCAGGTCCGGTCGCTCGAGCAGACGGCGACAGCGGACGTGGTCCGCATCGTCGGTGTCGGTGACCGCGTAGAGAGGACCCGCGTCAACGATCGCCAGTCGGAGACCACTCGGCATCGAGGATCGCCTCCATGTTCCGCGCCGTGTCGTGGTGACCGCTGGCGCCGAGCGCCGCGAACGGGAGCTTCCGCTTCGCTTCGCCCCCAACACCGAGGTAGGACGCCAGGGCCTCGCGGACCAGCGCCGACATGGAGACCCGACGGCGGCGGATCTCCCGATCGGCGAGTTGCGCCAGGTCATCGGTGAGCGTCACGGTGGTGCGTTTCATAGTTCATACTTTCACATTCTCCTCTTGCGTGCCAGCGACAGGACTGTCGAGGCTTGTCCCTCTCCTCAGCAGGATGCAGGCCAGCACTTGAGACGAGCCACCCAAGTGGTTGAGAAAGAGTGACTTGGTGGCGCTAGGGGATCGGGCTCGCCGTTTCGTGGATCGACGGCATCCCGTGACACCCGTCAGGGCGACACGACGATTCGGGACGCTGGCCTGCCCCCCGGGATCAGCCTCGGCGGAGGGCCTGGGTGGGGCTCATCCGGGCGGCCTTGAAGGCGGGGATCGCGCCACCGACCAGGCCGAGCAGGCAGGCGAAGACGACCGCTGAGACCAGCACGACCGGCGAGAAGCGGAAGGCGAAGGAGGTCTCGGTGAAGGTCTGGAAGTTCGTCGTGCCCGTCTGCAGGCCGTTGAGCGGGAGCACGAGGAGGCAACCGAGCAGGCCGCCGATGAGGCCCAGGAGAAGCGCCTCGAACAGGAACGAGAAGAACACCGCCCGAGGGCTGAAGCCGAGCGAGCGCAGGATGCCGATCTCGTGACCACGAGCGCTCACCGCCGCCAGCAGCGAGTTGGTGCCGGTGAGCACCGCGGCCCCGCCCATGATCGCCGCAAGGAAGGTACCGAGGCCGATGAGCAAGCCCGACAGGTAGAGCGTCTGGCTCTCGAGGTAGGCCTTCTCGGTGCTGACCTGGCAGGGCACGCGCGGGTCGTCGTCGAGTCGTTCCTGCAAGGCATCGACGCTGACTCCCGGCTGGATCTGACCGATGACACGGTTGAACACCGGACGATCGAGCGCCTGCAGGAGACGGTCGGCATCTCCCCAGATCTCCGTCACGTGAGCGCCACGTGAGTCGAAGACACCCACCACCCGAAACGGCGTGGTGTTGAGGACGAGGACGTCGTCCAGGCGACAGTTGCGCACGCGATCGACGAGGGCCTTGCCGACGATGATCTCGTCGGCACCCGGCGTGAAGCGACGACCTTCGATGAGCTGAAGGCTGTCACCGTGGATGTCGAAGGTCGTCGACTGCACGCCACGAATGGGGACGTTGGTCTCGCCGCCGTCGAGCTTGTACTGACGGAGCGCGAGATACAGCTCCGCCGAAGCCAGGGGGCCTTCGGGACCACTGGCGATCTCGGGGCTGCCCTTGATGAGGATCTCCGTGCTCGCTCGCGGGAAGGCGCTCTCACCCTCGGAGGTGGCTCCCTGGCGCATGAAGACGACGAGGTCCTCACGGCCCTGCGACGAGAACGCCGTGGCGAAGCCGGACTGAAGCGCGAGCAGGCTCGCCAGCACGGCGACCGTGGCGGCGATGGAGAAGACCGTGAGAAGGGTCGACGACTTCCGCACGAGCAGGCTGCGGAAGTTGTAGCTGAGGGGGACGTTGCCGAATCGCATCGCTTCAGCCCTCGTTGCGGAGCGCGGTGACCGGCGCCATCCGGGCGGCTCCCCAGGCCGGCACGAGACCGGCCACCAAGCCGAGGAGAGCCGTGAGCACGAGACCGAACACGACGGTGCGGGGTGAGATCTCGAAGCCGGGGATGGTCTGCGAGAGCTTCGCGTAGATGACGGGCTCGGTGAGCTTGGCGATGGCCAGCCCGAACAGACCGCCGCCCGCGCAGAGGAGCACCGATTCGATGATGAGCATGGCGGCGGTCACCGGACCGGTGAAGCCGAGCGCCTTGAGGATGCCGAGCTCCCGCACGCGCTCGCGGGCGGCCATGAGCATGGCGTTCAAGACCGCGAAGAACACGGCGAAGAGCACCGCTCCGCCGATGGCGCTCAGGAGCAGGGGCACCGAGCCGAGCATGGTGATGAACTGTCGGTTGAACTCGCCCTCGGTGGTGGTCTGAACCCGCTGCGGGCCGTTCTCGAAGAGCGCGTCGACGTCGGCCATGATGCGGGTCGGGTCGGCGCCGGACTCGGTGCGGAGGACGAAGACGCCCACGCCGCTCGGTCCCGCGGCCGCGCCCGAGTCGAGGCTCTGACGCAGGTACTCGTAGTGGAACCACATGGTGTTCATGTCGAGGCTGGGCGTGCTGCTCTCGTAGATCGCCTCGACGGTGTAGGTCCAAGGGGTGCCGTCGACACGGGGGAAGATCGTGCCGATGAGCGGGACCGAGTCACCGACCTTCCAGCCGTAGCGGTTGGCCAGGTCGCGGCCGAGGATGCAGCCGGTGCGGTTGCGCTCGAAGGCCTCGTAGCTTCCGGCGGTGATGGACATTTCCGGATAGGTCTTGGCGAGAGTGTCGGGATCGATGGCGAACTGGGCGAAGAACCCGGTCTCCTCCCGATAGCGTCCGCCGAACCACTGGAACTTGCAGACCCAGTCGATGCCGTCGACCGTCTCGATCTTCTGCTGGTAGTTCAGGGGCAGGTCGACGAAGAGGCTGACCGCCGACTGCACGATGAGGCGGTTGGTGGCCGCCTTCTCGATCGTGGAGGTGAGACCCGACACCGTCGCTTGCAGCACGCAGAGGAGGAACACCGCCAGCGTGACCGAGCCGAAGGTGAGCAGGCTTCGAATGGGGTGGGCACTCAGGTGCCGGAGCACGAGCTTCCATGGCATGGGCTCAGGCCCCCTCTGACTGGGCCGAGGCCAGCCGGCCCTTGTCGAGATGAAGCGTCGACGTGGCGTGACTGGCGGCGAGGGGATCGTGCGTCACCATGAGGATGGTCTTGCCCAGCTCTCGGTTGAGCCGGCCGAGGAGATCGAGCACCTGGTCGGCCGACTCGCGGTCGAGGTCGCCGGTGGGCTCGTCGGCGAGCAGCACGTCGGGATCCGCGGCGATGGCGCGGGCGATGGCGACACGCTGCTCCTGCCCGCCGGAGAGCTGGGCAGGGCGATGCGTCATCCGGTCGGCCAGGCCCACCAGCTTGAGGGCTCGCTCGGCCTGCTCGCGTCGCTCCTGAGGGGTGAGGGGCGTGAGCAGCAGCGGCAGCTCCACGTTCTCCCGAGCCGACAGCACGGGCAGGAGGTTGAAGCCCTGGAAGATGAAGCCGACGTGGTCGGCGCGGAAGGCGGCGAGACCCGACTCGTCGAGCTGACTCAGCGCCTCGCCTGCGACCTCGACCTCACCCGAGCTGGGTCGGTCGAGCCCGCCGATGAGGTTGAGCAGGGTGGTCTTGCCCGAGCCTGACGGACCCATGAGGGCGATGAAGGAACCGGAGTCGATCTCGAGATCGAGACCGTTGAGCACCTTCAGCTCCTCGCCTCCCTTGCGGTAGACGCGGCTGGCCTTGCGGATGGAGATCATGTTCTCGCTCATGAAGAGGACTCCACGCGGATGCGATCGCCATCGTCGAGCTCGGAAGATGGCTCGGCGACGATGCGTTGACGCGGGCGCAGCCCGCTCTCGACGATGACGCGACCCGAGCGGGACTCGCCCAGGGTCACGTCGGTGAAGCGCACGCGGTCACCCTCGACCACGAGCACGCCCCGCCGACCACCACGCTCGATGACGGCGGTCTCGGGCAGCAGCAGGACGGGCTCGCTGCTGCGTCGTTCTTCCACGCTGCGTCCTTCGGGTAGGAACACCGCGCGCACTCCCATGTCGGGCCGCAAGTCGTCGGCGCCCGACAGCAGGGCCACCCGCAACTCCACGGTGGCCTTCTCGCGCACGGCGGTCGGCCAGATGCGGTCGACCTTGCCGGGCAGCGTGGTGCCTGGAGCAGAGTCGGGATAGACCTGCACCGGCGCACCGATCTTCACCGAGTCGAGGTTGGTCTCGGGCAACTCGACCTGCACCTCGAGCGAGTCGAGGTCGACCAGGGTGCAGACGGCGCCGCGCGTGCTGGCGCCGCCGGTGACGTTGGGGGAGACGACCTCGCCCAGCTCGGCGTCCTTCAACACGACGACCCCGTCGAAGGGGGCTCGAACTTCGGTCTTGTCCAGGTTGGCTCGCGCGACCCCGACGGCGGCCTCGGCGGACTCGACCCGGGCCTCGGCGAGGGAGCGGTCGGCCTCGGACAACGTGACCTGCACGCGCGCGTCGGCGACCGAAGCTTCCTCGGCGGCGAGCACCGCTCGGGCCGATGCGAGGCTGGCATCGGCGGCTTCGAGGGTGGTCGTCGCCTCGTCGAGCTCGCGTCGTGGTGACACCCCGGAATCCACCAGTCGACGAGTGCGTTCGTGATCGGATCGGGCGAGGCGCTGCCTCGAGCTCGCCTCGTCGAGGGCGGCGCGACTGGCCTCGGCCGACTGCTGGGTACGGCGGAGCTGGGCGCGCGCGGCTGCCACGGCCGTGTCGCTGCGGGCGAGCTCCTGTTGGGCGACGGCGAGGTCGGCTTCGGAGCGGGTGAGGTCCGCGCGCTGCTGCGAGGCGTCGAGACGGGCGAGGACGTCACCCTTGCGCACTCGCGAGCCTTCGGTGATGAAGAGCTCGGCGATGCGGCCGACGATGTCGGTCGAGAGCGCGGCACGACGCGCGGCCACGACGTGCCCGTTGGCGGCGGTCCCCGCGACGGCTCCGGCGCTGGCCGGCGAGCTCTCCACCACCTCGATGACGCTCACGGTGGGCAGCGTGAGACGGGCGTGAAGTCGGGTGAGGGGCCGCCACGCGAGCCAGACGACGAGCAGCAGCGCGAGCAGGCCGATCAGGCGCGGTAGCCAGGGCGGGAGGCCACCCGAGCCTTGCCGTCTTCGGCTTCGCTTGCGGCCGCGGTTCCGGTCGATGCGGAGGGCCTGGAGGTCGGATGCGGGGTCCGCCTGGACCGACACGGTGACTCCGATTTCCTTGGAAAGTACTGAGGGGGAAGGGCTTGGGGCGTGGCGCGCGGCTGCTGAGAGCGTCGCCAAGGCCAGTCTAGCGCTCCTCGGCGGAGCCTCGGATGACTTCGGACATCTCTCTGAGAGCAAGGAGGGACTGAGCGCGGGAGGGGTTCGGTCGAAGGTCACCTCGGGTAACCCGGGTAACCGAGTGGCGGTAACGCTCCTGCCGCCGGTTACCCCGAGGTGACCTCGAGGGAGCGGAGATGGCGTTTCAGCCGCTTTCGGAGTGGAGGACGGGTCGGCATCAGGCTTGCTAGGTGAGGAGCAAACCTCGCTGTCATCCGCACGTGCGTGATGACCACGAAGAGAAGAAGAGAGAGATGATGACCCTGCCCCGCCTGATCCACGTCACTCCGTTCCTGCTCAGTGCCCTCATCGGCGTCGGCTCGGCTGATGCGTTGCCTTTTGGAGGGAGGAAGGCAAAGCCCAACGAGTTCAAGCCCGAGGAGGTGTCGTCTCCTGCCGCTCTCCAGAAGAATGCGCGTCGTTACTGGAAGCAGCACGGTCTCGGGAAGATCCGCAAGGCGGGCTTCACGTCGGTGGCCATCACCGAGTTCAACGTCGAGATCATGACGAGCGCGGACTACGACGCCAGTGGCAAGGGCAACTTCGGCTTGGCCGACATCGGCCAGCTCGCGACGGGTGCTGGCCGCAAGGCCTTCGAGTTCAGCGACGGCTTCAAGCAGGAGCTTCCCGGTCGGCTCTACGAGCGCTTCGTGTCGCAGCTCGGTGATGCTGGTTACGAGGTCAAGAGCCTGGGCGACGTGGCGGGCAGCACGGCGTACGCGAAGTTTCGCGGTCGGAACAAGACCGACAAGAATCGAGCGAGCGGCAAGTACAAGTCGTCTCGGACCGAGGTCTACCCGGTCGACGGACTCGTCGATCTCAAGGACGGCGCCTTTGCTCAGATGGGCAACATGAACGCCAACGCCGAGCTGTTGCACGAGCTCGGCGTCGACGTGGGCCTGCGCGTGCACGTCAAGGTGGGCATCGCGAAGAAGGGCTCCCCGGCGATCCTGACGGGCTCGATGATCCAGGTGTCGGCGGGCGTCGACAGCAACACGGGTCCCGGTGGCAAGACGCGCTACTGGGTGGAGAAGTACGGCTCGGTGTCGTCGAAGGACGGCTTCTTCTACCCGGAGCGCGTGACGAAGAAGGCGGGCCGCAAGGGCACCCGCAAGAAGCACGAGGTCGACGAGGTCGCCTACGAGTCGAAGCTCATGGAGATGTTCCCGCCCTACATGGGGATGGCGATCTCCATGTTCGACCAGAAGGGGTAAGCCGAGCGGTGTCAGTCAGTTGAGTGAAGTTACGGAAGGGGCTTCCAGGCCTCGGAACGTGGCTGCTCCTGACATGCACCTGACGCGGGCGTCGGTGGGGCGGTCTCGAGAGGCCTGGGGGCCCGCGGACCACCCCGGTCAGGCCGCCCTCTACCGGCGGGCCCCTCCTCAGATCTAAGATTGTCCCCTGGCCTCCTGGGCAGGAGGTCGGGGAGGAGGCCCATGGCTGCCCGCCGTCCGTCGTACTTCGGGCTCGAGCTGAAGCGCTTGCGCGGAGACAAGGAGCTCCGCGCCGTGGCGCGAGCTACCGGCATCGGCGAAGCGGAGTTGCGGAAGCTGGAGAGAGGGACGCTCCGGCCCAGCATCGACCACCTGTTCGCGCTGGCCCGATTCCATGGACTGCTGGCGGCCCGGCTCCTGGAAGCTGTCGAGCTCTCCGACGCGATTGCAGACGAGCGACTCGAACCCACGACCCCAGAGCGAAGTCTTCTGGCCAGCTTCAGGAAGACCCTGGCCTCGGAGCCGAAGAGGGCTCTCGCGATCGCGACTCTCGGCGAGAGCCGAGCAGTGTCGCCGGCGAAGACCTGCCGATGGCGTGTCAACCGAGGACTTGCGCTGAGAACGCTCGGGTACGTCGAGGCCGCGCTCAGCGTCTTGCTTGGCTGCACGAACCTCGGTGCTGATACCGAAGCCGATCGCGCCAACACCTTCCGAGCCGTGGCCGACACCCTGGCTGAGCTGGGCCATCTCGCCATGGCTGGTCTCTCTGCTCGACATGCCATGTCGATCATCGAAGCTGGAGAGCTGCGCGAGCAGGACATTCGTCGGTTCGGTGGCGTCGAGAGGATGACGCAGGCGGTGAAGGCGAGCATCGCTCGGGTCCTGCTCGACCAAGCAGAGGTTGCATTCGATGCTGAGCTGGAGGTCGATCGCGATGATGTCGCCGAGGCTTATGAGCTGGTGGATGGCCCCTCTCCGCTAGAAGACGGCAGTCGGCCTGCGCTGATCATGTCGATGCTGAGGGCCACGGCCCTCAAGCATCTCGACGATGAAGAAGGCGCGGAGCGGCTCTACCGAGAAGCGCTCGGGATAGCCAAGGAGTCTGGCGATACCTACGCCGAGGGGCACGCGCTCGCCTTCCTGGGAGTTCTCTTCCGTCAGCACGGTAGGGCGGAGGAGGGAGCGGGATACCTTCTTGCCGCTGCCCAAATCGCGCGTGATGCCGGTCGAGTCGACGATGAGTTCTACGCTCTCTTCCATGCCTACCGCGCCGACCGTCCAGACCTGCTCGGCATGTGCGATGAGCTGTATCCCACCACGCGAGCACGAACTCCGGCCGTGATCGCCTACGAGAGGGAGATTCTGGGACAGACGGCATGAGACACCTGACGGTTCTGATCACGTTGTTCTCCTTGGCCCAGCCAGTGGCCGCTCACGTGAAGCTCGTCCCGGGGTTCCGCCCGTCGGTCGCCGTGGAAAGCACTCCATCAGGTCCGTGGACCGTTGCGGAGGACCTGGTTGGTGATCCGGGACCTCTCACTCTCAACCCGGCGGGCGATCTGGTTGGTGACGGCGCGCCTGGCTGGGCCGTGAGCGGATCAACGGCGCTCGTGGCGTGGGTGTCGTCCTCTGCGGACTCGGTTCGGATGGCGACGTCGTCGTGGACGGGCTGGAACGCGATCCTGGACCTGCCGATATCTGTCGATGCCTACGGCACGCCTCACGTGGCCGGCACCGGGTCTCACTTCTTCGTGGCCTGGCGGTCCACGCCATCATCGCCTCAGGTGTTCCTCGTGGCGGTCTCTCGGAATGGGCGAACGGGCGGCGTGTTCGACCTCGGTCCTGGCCGACTGATTGGCCTGGCCGCTGTCGATGGCAACGCTCACGTCATCATCCAGGAGCCAGACGGTGGCCTGGTCACTCACGGACTATTTCCGATCGACGACCTCATTCCTGACCTGGAGCGTCTGTCCACGGTCATGCTCGAGCCAGGACCCGTGGGCATGCCAACTCCCGGTGGCTTGGGGCGGCGAGGGCTGACTTCGCCGCCGCTTGGAAGCGCGTCGCCTGGCCGTGGGCGATCAGCAGACCTCAGGCCGAGAGTGCATCGCGATGACTCGTGGGCAGTGGCAACCTGGTGGCCGAGTCCGTGGCTCGTGAAGGCAGTTGCCTTCGAGGCAGATGGCCCGATCCTGCCAGCGACTCGAGTACCAAGCGTGGTGCCGTACGTTTTCGAGTCAGAGCTGAGTGCTGTCGAGCGAGCCTTGGAGTCAAGCGACTAGCAAGATCGATGATTAAGTTACGGCTTGGTTCTCGCTAAACGGTTCTTTGTTCTTCCGTAAATTAGTTCTGCCGTGGGACGGTTCTCTCCTTCACCTGATAGCCGCACTGGCTCATGGAGGCTCCGATGAACCATCCCGTCGTCATGCTTGCCGCTCCTCACTGGCTCGTCGCTCCGTGCGGAGCCGGTCTCGCTCCCAGGGGCGGCGTCTACTCCTAGCCTGAAGTCCGGCCTTTCCCGTTCCGCGCTGCATCTCGGCGCGAGAGCAGGCCGTTCTTGGTGGGGATGCATCGCCTTCCCTCCGCGATCACCCGCCCCGGTCGCGTGCCAGTGGTACCGACCGGTGGGCCCCACCGATCCGAGAGCCCACGGCCCTCCGGCTGTCTTTCTCCCCCATGGCTGGGGGCCTGGGTTCTCCCCTTCTCTTGCCGGAGGAACCCGATGTCACCTCCCAGGACACGACCAGGAGAACCGCTCTTCATCGTGCCGCCCTACAGCGGGCCGCCGTCTCAAGTCCTTCGCGTCGAAGTCGAGCCGGAGCCGTTCACGGTCTTCAGGGCGATCTGTGAGGTCAACGGCCTCAACGACGGTGACGCTCTGGAAGCGATGGTCGAGGCGTACATGGAGACGCTCGACGATCACGAGCGTCACTTGGTCCGCGGTTCAGCTCAGCTCGTCATGAGCGGGCTCGAGGTGGAGGCGGCGAGCACGCCCAAGGACGAAGACGGGTGAACGACATGGACCACCGAAACGGGTCGTTGGCAAGTCGTGTCGCATGCTGACCGCCTGATTGGACAGCGTCTTGTCGGCCACTTAACTTCAGGTCTTTCTCCGCTACCGGCAGAACTTCAGTGATCTCGGGCTTCATGACGGGTTGTCCCGGAGCCCTCGGGGGAGCGTGGGCGTGTTGAGCCCGGACCATTCATGAGTCTCCTGCTGCGTGACCAGATCCGCTGCCTGCGAAAGGCGCACTCGCCCCTCGGTCCTCAACGCACGGTGCAAGTGCGCCTCCGGGCCTCGCGGCTACGTTCGCCCTTCTCGGCAAGCGTCTCTGGCCACTCGCGACGAACACTCATTAACGCTCCGGGCGAGGCACCCCGTTCTTGGGGAGAGTCTCGTGACTGACTTGGGAGTGCTGCGACCATGGGGCCGTTCGGCCCTTCTTCTCCTCGGAATCCTGTCGCTGGTTCGGACGGCGACCGCCCACGACGAAGGCGAGCTCGCTCGCGGTCCTGTCCACTGGTTGCTCCAGGACGATGCAACGGGCGAGATCCTCCGGCGAGGCACGACAACGCGAGCCAGCATCGGCTCGGTCTTTCTCCGACCGGACCGTTGGTATCGCGTCGTCGCTCTTCACGCTGCGTCGCTCCGCAGTGGTGAGCGCCGAATGCTCGTGCCCAACGCTCCGAATACCAGCGCCGGCTTCGAGGTGGATCTCCCCGACATCGCGGTGACCGATTCCACCGACGACGCCGACAATGACGGTCTCGACGCGCTGGCGGAGTGGTTGATGGAGACCGATCCCCTCGATGCCGACACCGACGGCGATGGTCTTCGGGACGGAGCCGAGGTCATCGCGGGCCGCTCGCCTGTCCGTGCCGAGACTGAAGAGCTGGTGCTCATCTCGGCGCGCCGACTCGAAGGTGAGCCCGTGGCGGCGTGCGCTCTCGATGGCCTTCTTCTCGTCGGTCACTCGGCCGGCGGCCTGTCCGGCTATCAGGTCGCCAACGGTGCCGACCCCATTCTCGTGCTGGAGACCGACACGAGCCCGGTGGCCGACCTGAGCTGTGGTCCGGGCTGGGTGGCCATCGTCGGTCCTGATGGCGTGGTCTTGCTCGACCTCGACGATCCGACGCAGCCGAGCCAACGACTCGACCTCCCGATTCCTTCGCAGGCAGTGGAGGCCGCGGGCGACGTCCTCTACCTGGGCACGACCGACGGTGACCTGGCCGTGGTCGACGTGGTCGAAGGCCGGCTCGTCCAGACGATTGAGGCGATGGGTGGAGCGATGAGCCTGGCTGGTGACCACCTGTTCGTCGGAGCGGAGGACACGCTCATCGTGCTCGGCGGCCTGCCGTACCCGCTGACCGAGCTGGGCCGCGTGACGGGTCTCGCCGAGGGGGGCTCGCTCGACGACCTGCACGCCGGAGATGGCCTGGTCTTCGTGAGTGGGTCGAAGAGCTTTCGGAGCTTCGACGTGTCGGACCCGTCCTCACCTCGGCTGCTCGGGATGGTGGAGGACGAAGTCGCCCCGGTCGACGGCGTGCAAGCGACGGGCTCGGGCCTGCTGCTGGGACACGGCGGTGACTGGCTCCGCTCGTTCGACGTGGCCAATCCAGCCGACGCGACCGTGCTCACCGACAGTCTCGAGCTCCCGGACCTCGTCGGCTTCGAGTTGGTCGGCGGTCGGGTCCACGTGCTCACGAGGAACCAGCTCGTGGTTCTCGACTGGCTTCCTCTCGACACGGCGGGTGAAGCGCCGCGGCTCTTCCTGGAGTCGACGGCGGTCGACGGTTCCATCGAGGAAGGGAAGCTCGTCCGCGTGACTGCTCGGGTGAGCGACGACGTGCTCGTGCGGGACGTGACCTTTCACATCGGTGAGGCACCTCCGGTCACCGACTCACGCTGGCCCTTCGAGCATCGGTTCCTGGCTCCGTCACTGGAGGAGGGCAGCACCATGTCGGTGGTCGTGAGAGCGACAGACACAGCCGGTCTCCAGGCCGAGGCCGAGCTGCACCTGAGCCTCACTGAAGACCTGGTCGCTGCGACGCTGGACGACCGGCAGCCGCCACCGAACGCGCAGGTTCCCGTTCCAGTGAGCCTTGTCAGCGCTCGCTTCACGGAGCCCATGGACGCCGGCACGGTCCACGCCGGGACTTTCACGGTGGTGAGCGCCGGTCTTGATGGCACGCTCGGGACATCTGATGACGTGCCCGTGGCCGGCACGGTCAGCCTCGACCCATCGGCACGGTTCGCTCGCTTCACGCCGGACGAGTCCCTGCCGCTCGGTCCGTGTCGTGCTCGGCTCGCCGGCACGATCCGGGATGCCGGCGGCCGGCCGCTTGGGACCGACATCACCTGGAGCTTCGAGGTCACCGACCTGGCCGACCGCTGCGAGCTCGCCCGAGGGCTCCGCCTTGGTGAAACCTGGGAGGCCCTGGCCTTGCCACGATCGGCCGCACCCGACTGCGGCATCACCACGAACCGACTCGGTGCCTGGTTCACCTTCGAGGGTACGGGTGAGTTGATCGCCCTCAACATGGAGCCGGCGGGCAGCGTGCGCCTCTTCACGGGCGACTGTGCTGCTCCAACCTGCGTCGAGGGTGCCAGCGGTCCCTGCGGCCTGCCCGCAGCCGACGAGGTGAGGTCGTTCACGACCTGCACTGAGGCCGAAAGCACGTACTACGTGTGGGTTGCCTGGTCGACGACGAGTGGTCCTCGTCGGGTGACGCTTCGTGAGGGCTCGGTCGAGCCTTGTCTTGAGCAGACGCCGAGCACCGTGCTCCTCGGCAACGACCTCCGTCTCCGGCTCAACGCGCCGCTCGCTGCGGCCATCGATCCAAGCACGGCCTTCCAGGTTGTCGAGGCCGGTGACGACGAGACGCACGGGACCTCGGACGACGTGTCGGTCTCCGTCACCGTGAGGTATGGCGCTGACGATCGTGAGCTGCTGTTCGAGCTGCATGAGCCCATGCCGGGTCGCTACCGCGCCAGCTTCGGTCCGGGCCCTCCCGACCGTTGCGGCCGTCCCATTCCCGACATGTTGACCTGGGACGTCACGATCCCCGAGCAAGACCACTACGGCCTGGAGGCGGCACCGACGATCGGCCTCGGAGTCGTCGAGGGGAACACGGTCGGTGCCCGGCCGAGTCTCGAGGTCCCGGCGGTCTGCGGGAGTTTCCTCGACCTGTTCGACCCGGTGACCTGGTATCGCTTCGTCGGTACTGGAGCCCGAGTGCGGTTCAGTACCTGCGATCCGGGGACCGACTACGACACGCAGCTCGTCGTGCTCCGTCTCGAATCTGGTGAGCTGACCTGCGTGGATGGCAGCGACAATGACGAGAACTGTCCGAGCCTTGGGCCCTCGTCGGTGACCCTCTGCACTGAACCTGGCACCGACTACCGCATCGGCGTCACCGGTTTCCTGGCAGCGGGCTCGTTCGTGCTCGACGTGTCGGAGGTCGACGAGCCCTGTCCTGGCTCGCGGAGCGAGGCCGCCTTGCTGCCGTCGACCGGTCTCATCGCGGCAACGACTCGTGGCGGTGAGCTGGGCACGGCGCCGGTCTGTCACGAGCCTGCGAGTGCGGTGCCCGAGTCCTGGTACCGGCTGATCGGCACGGGCGAAGAGGTCGTCTTGTCGCTCTGCGAAGCCGATGGCGGTCTTGCCGAAGCTCCGACCCGGATCGATCTCTATCGAGAGGTCGAGGATGAGCTGACCTGCTTCGACGTACTGCACGAGACCTGCGGTGACGGCGAGCGGGTCAGAGCTTGCACCGTGCTCGGCGAGGAGACCTGGGTCCGACTGCGAGGACGCTTCGAGAGCAGTGAGGGGGACCTGTTGGTTCAGGTGTCCGGCGGCGGACGCTGCCTCGCGAGCTGTGAGTTTCCGACCGCACTCGAGCCGGGTTCCATGGTGGCCGGCACCACGACGGGTCTCGACCGCATCGACGATCCAGCCTGTGCGACCTCAGATGTTGGTGGTGACGCCTGGTACCGCGTGGAGGGTACGGGCCGCCTGCTCACCGCGAGCACCTGTGCCGAGGACGGTGGATCCGCAAGCGTCCCGACACGGCTCACGCTGTACTCGGCTGACTGCGCCGAGCCGGACTGCCTCGCGGAGGGGGTCCCGTGCGGGCTCGAAGGCACGGAGCTGACCTGGTGCGGCCTGCCTGGCCGGGAGTACCGGCTCCGTCTCGACTCACCGCTGGGGCTGGAGGGTGACCACGAGCTCGCCCTGGTCGATGCTGGCAACTGCCCGCACTTCGGAAGCTGTGAGGAGGCGGGCTCGATCGGTTCGCTGCCTGCGACCGTGTCGTCCTTCACGTCGGGCGCACCGGTTAGCGACTCGCCCGCCTGCGTGGATGAGTTCGGCTTCCCGCTGGAGTTCTTGCTCGGTGAGGCCTGGTACCGCGTCCGGGGAACCGGCGGTCCGCTCGTGGCCTCGACCTGTTCGCAGGAGACCGACTTCTGGGCGTTCGTCCTCGTGTACGAGGGCGACTGCAACGGCCTGAGCTGCGTGACGGCCAGCGCAAACGCGGAGTGCTTCCCGGCACGAGCGACGTGGGACTCGGTCGCTGGTCGTGACTACTGGATCCGGGTGAGCGGCTGGGACGAGGGCGTCTTCGAGCTGCGCGTCGAGGAGGGAGAGTGACCATGAAGACGCTCCGTGCTTTCTTCCTTCTCCCAGTCCTCTTGAGTGGGCCGGTCCCGGCCTCGGTCTTGGGTGACGTCACCAACGACGGTCGAGTGAGCACTCGTGACCTCGTGCGCCTCGTCGAGCACGTCCGGCGGGACTCCCTGCTCACGCCCGTCGCTGAACATCGAGCCGACGTGAATCGGAGCGGTCACGCCGACTGGAGTGATGTCGCCATCGTTGCAGAGCTCGTCGTGGGGCATCGTCCCTTGGAGGAGTTTCGCTCCCTGCCCACGGTGTTCCATAGCTCGCCGGCTCCGAATGAAGAGGGCGTCGCGCTCACCCGCGAGCTGGTCGTCGCGTTCTCGGCGCCGGTGGCGGGCGACATCGATTGGGCTACGGCGGTGCAGGTCAAGGCAGGCGGTGAGTCGTTGTCCGTCCGCCCTCACCTGACGGCGAACCGTCGGACTCTGCTCGTCTTCCCGGAATCGACCTGGCCTGCCTCCCGCCGGCTCCAGGTGACGATCGACGGTGAGGCGATCCTCGACGACACCGGCCAGCCGGTCGATGCTGACGCCAATGGCCTGGCTGGTGGCACAGCCACCTTCGACTTCGACACGCTCGCCATCGCGACGGTGCCGGGCACGGCGCTCTGCGGTCGGGTCTTCGCCTCGGAGCTGGAGCCCGGTGAGCTGGGCGGCTCGATCAGCCGTCCGCTTCCCGGTGTCACCATCCGCGTCGATGGCGACCCGAGCCTCACCGCGGTGACGGACGCCTTCGGGAGCTTCCGCCTGGCACCTGCTCCGGCCGGTCGCTTCTTCGTCCACGTCGATGGCAGCACCGCCTCGGTCGAGGGTCTTCCTCTCGGTGCCTACTACCCCAACGTCGGCAAGCCCTTCGAGACGGTAGCCGGTCGGGAGACCAAGGCGCCTGAAATCTTCCTGCCATTGGTCGCTGCCGGCACGCTCACCGAGCTGTCGCTGACTGAGGACACGGTCATCAGCTTCCCGCCCTCCGTGCTGGCCGCCAACCCGCAGCTCGCCGGCACGCAGGTCATCGTCCCTCCAGGTGCGTTGCTCACCGAGGACGGCTCACCGGGTCGCGTCGGCATCGCTCCGGTGCCACCGGACCGACTCCCCGGTCCACTTCCCGAAGAGGTCCGTCCGCCCCTGGTCATCACCGTGCAGGCCGATGGCGGCTCCAACTTCGATGAGCCAGTTGGCGCCTGCGCTCCCAACCTGCCCGACCCGGTGACGGGTGAGGTGGCGCCGCCGGACAGCACCGGCAACCTCGTCGGCTTCAACCACGACACGGGCCGGTGGGAGATCGAGGCAGCAACCCGGGTGACGCCCGATGGCGTTCTCAACTGCACCGAGCCTGGTCAGGGGATCTCGGCGCCGGGTTGGTGGTGGTGGAGCAGCGTTGGCGTGCGCTGGGCGACCGAGTGTCGGGTCTACCACGGAAGCTACCCCTTCGACCCGAACTCACGGGACGCCGACGAGAACGACGACGAGGAGGAGGACGAACCCGACGATGAGGAGAAGGAGCCCGGTCGCGAGCAGGCCGGCTGCCAAGGTGCCGGTGAGCCGGGAGACCCCGTCCACCTCTTCAGCGGTGAGTTCTATCTCGACGTCGTCGACCTCCATCTCCGAGGCCGTGGGATGGACTTCGAGTGGCGACGGAGCTACCGCTCCCGCATCCACGGTCGCACGTCGATGGGCGACAACTGGAAGCACGGCTACGACATCTGGCTCGGAGCGGGCGGCGGCAACCTCGTTCTCGCCGACGGCTCCTGGCGGCGGGAGACGTTCACGCCCAGCGGTGCCAACGAGTGGGAAGCCGAGACGCTCTCCCGAGTCATCCAGCGCAATCCCGACTTCAGCTACACGCTGAGCTTCGGTGACGGGAAGAAGTGGCAGTTCGGCCCCATCGACCTGAGGACGGGTCGAGGGCTCCTCCGCAGCATGGAGGACCGCAACGGCAACACCATCACGTTCCACCACGACGCCGACGGACGGCTGGAGACCATCGTCGACACGCTCGGCCGTCAGGTCGATCTCGTCTACGAGCAGGGCTTCCTCACTCGTCTCAACGTCAGGGGAACGAACCGGTACGTCGACTACGGGCACGAGACCGTGCCGGGGACCGGTGGGAAGGGCCGTTACCTGACCTTCGTCAACCGGAGCGGTCGGACCACCCGCTACCGCTACGACCAGCAGGCTCGCTCGGCCCGGCTCCGGGACAACCTGCTCGAGATCGAGAACGGTCGGCGGCAGGTCGTCCTCCGCAACGTCTTCAGCTCGGTGACGGATGAACGCGATCCCGCCTTCGACCGGACGCTACGGCAGTTCGAGGGTGGCGGCGTCATCGACTACCGCTACGACTACGCGCCCCTGCCCGAGCGGCCCGACCGCTTCCGCATCGCGGCGACGACGGTCAATGACGCGGCAGGCAACGTCCGCTCGTTCCGGTTCGATGAGCAGAACCAGAAGGTGGCCGAGCTGCGCTACCTGGAGAAGGCGCCGAGCATCGCAGAGCCGAGCTTCGGCCAGACGAACATGCCGGAGGGCGAGATCGCCCTGACGAGCTGGTCCTACCGGGACGGCCTGCCTGCTCAGATCCATCAGGCCGGTGGCGGTCGAACCACCAACGATTTCATCGGCGCTCTTGATCCGACTGCCTCGCAGACTCTTCATCACTTCCTCCGGGCTCGGACACAGGTCGTCAACCTAGAGGGCGGCGAGCTGACCGAGGAGTTCGAATACGACGAGGGCCTGGGGAGCTGCTGCGGTCTCGAGCACGTCACCCGCCACGTCAACGCCCGGGGGCACGAGACGACCAGCGAGTTCGACGACTTCGGCAACATCCGGTGGACCGTCCATCGGGATCCAGCAGCGAGGGAGGACTTCGAGCACGACGGCGACCTGCTCCGTGCCCGCATCCACCCCGAGGACGAGCAGGGTCGGCGCCGCCGCGATGAGTACCACCCCGACGCCAACGGCTTCCCGCAGCGGGTCGTCATCGACGTCGGTGGCCTGGAGCTGACGACGACGCATCAGAACGACGCTTTCGGCAACCCGGAGGTCACGACCAGCCCGAACGGAGATCGGCACGAGGTCGACTTCAACGCCTTCGACGAGATCGAGGAGGAGCGCTGGATCGATGCCGACGGGACGCTCGTCGCCAGGAAGAAGCTCGATCGCGACCAGGACAGCAACGTCGAGAAGGAGACGGTCTGGGAGATCGTCGAGGGCGAGACTCTCGAGCAGTGGGTCACGACCTTCACGCACGACGCCTGGGGTCGGATGACCGGCAAGACCTTGGAGGTCGGTCCGACCGGTCGGGACGTGACGATCACCTACCACCGTGACGGGAACGGCAACGTCACGAAGACGGTCTTCGGCGAGGGAACCGAGCTGGAGCTGCGCTACGACGGACGGGACCTCCTCGTCGAACAGGTGAGGGCGCCGGGCCGGCCGGAGCAGTCGACGACTCGCTACGTCCGAGACGTCCGGGGCAACGTCATCGAGGAGCACCGGGGAGTCGAGGACGGAGCCAAGGTCTGGAGAACCGAGCACGACCTGCTCGATCGCGTCGTCAGGGAGATCGGCCCGGTTGGGACGGTGACCGAGCACGTCCTCGACGGCAACGGGAACCGGGAGCGGACGACGGTCAAGAGCGCTGACGGGACGCTCCTGTCCGAGGTCGTGCGGGAGTTCGACCCGATGGACCGGCTCCAGCGGCAGGACGTCGCCCACTTCGACGCGGACGGGGCTTCCATCGGCGACGGCGTGTCGACGCACTTCTGGCAGTACGCACCCGACGGCAGCCTCGACTCCGAGACCGACGACCTGGGCCACGTGACCGACTACGAGTACGACTCGGCCGGTCGGCGAACAGCGGTCGTGGACGCCCGGGGCAACCGGACCGAGCTGACCCTGGACGACAACGGGAACGCGCTCGTCATCACGGAGACCGAGTGGTCGGACCTCGACGAAGAGGCAGCACCGCCGCACGTGACCGAGCAAGAGTTCGACATGTTCAACCGGGTCGTCATGACGACGGACCCGGGAGGCATCGTCGAGCGCTTCGTTCACGACTCCCGCGGCTTGCTCATGCGGTCCGTCGATGGGAAGGGCAACGTCACCCGCCACGACCACGACGGCCTGGGCCGACGCGTCGCCACGACGATCGAGCTACGGGAGAGAGGGGTCGGTTCGGGCGAGCTGGTCGACTCCATCGTCACGCGACAGGAGTGGGACCGGAACTCCCGCCTAGTCGCTCGGGTCGACGACGGAGGCAATCGCACCGAGTACGAGCACGACGGCCTCGACCGGGTCGTCACCGTGCGCTACGCCGATCGGACGGAGCGAACGACCGTCCATGACGCCCACGACAACGCGGTCACGATCATCGACGCCAACGGGACCGTGACCACGCAGGTCTTCGATGACCTGAATCGTCTGGAGAGCAAGACCTACGATCTCGGCGCTGGCGTCAGCGATGATCTGACCTGGGAGCGCTACAGCTACGACGACCTGTCTCGCCTGGTGCTGGCCGAGGACGATGACTCGGTCGTCGAGTGGGAGCACGATTCTCTCGGCAACGTGGTCGAGGAGCGGCGAGACGGCCACGTCGTCACGGCGACGCACGACGGCCTGGGTCGGCTGCACGAGCTCACGCAGCCGAACGGTCGCGTGCTCGCGCACGAGCGCGATGCCCTGGGCCGGCTGGAACGCCTGCTCACCGACGGCGATGAGCTGGCCCGCTTCCACTGGCTGGGCGGTCGTCTCGAAGGCCGCGACCTCGCCAACGGGACGCAGGTCCACTACGGCCACGATGCCTCACGCCGGATCGAGTCGGTGCTTCACTCACGAGTCGCCGACGGTGACGCGCTCGAGCATCGCTCCTTCACCTGGGATGCCGCCGACAACAAGACGAGCCGCCGCGACCTGCGTTCGGGCGGGCTCCAGCAGACTCTCGGCTACGACTCGGCCCGACGGATGGTTCGCTCGGAACGCCAGTGGGGAGCGCTGCCCGAGCTCGTCGTCGACTGGCACGTGGACGGTGTCCAGAACTGGGAGACCGTCACGGCTGGACCGCTGGCCGGCAGCTACGCGGCCAAGGGTGCGGCCGGTCGCCAGGTCTCTGCCTACGAGAGCACGCCCCAGGGGCTGAGAGACCAGGACGATAACGGCAACACCGTCGTTCGCGGGCTCGACCAGGGCGAGGCAGTCCAGGAGCTGACGTACGACGCCCGGAACCAGGTCGTCGAGCTGCGGCAGGACGACATCGGCCTGCTCGTTCTCTACCGGCATGACGCTCTGGGTCGTCGCATCGAGAAGGAAGTCCGACGGACCGGTGAAGCGCCGGTCGTGACCGAGCTCGTCCACTACGGGGAGCGCGTCGTCGAGGAGCACGAGGGCGGCCTGGTGACGAGCCTCGTCCACGGTGTCGGCCTGGACGACATCGTTTCGATGCGAAGAGCGGGTCAGGACTGGTGGTTCCACGGCGACGACCAGTGGAACGTGCTGGCCCTGTCGGATGCGACCGGTGTCGTCCGCGAGCGCTACGACTATCAGGACTACGGACTACCGTCGTTCTTCGCGGCTGACGGGGCGTTGCTCAGCGAATCGCAGGTCGGCAACCACTACCTCTTCAATGGGCGGCGCTGGGACCAGGAGAGCGGGCTTTACCACTACCGCACGCGCTACCTCGACCCGCTGGCCGGACGCTTCCTGACCCGGGACGTGGTGGGCATCTGGGCTGACCCCATCAACCTGGGCAACGGCTACGCCTACGTCGGCAACAACCCGTGGAGCCACGTCGACCCGATGGGTGAAGGTGCGCTCGGGATCGCGGCAGGCTTCCTGCGCGGCGTGGGCTCCAGCGCGATCGACGCCCTAGTCGGTGGTGCCAAGTTCCTCTTCAAGCTCGCGACCCAGGTAAGGAGCACGATCACCGGCATTCTCAAGTCGATCGCCAACCTCGGGAAGACGCTGGCTCGAGGCGACTTCAAGTCCGCGGCCCGGATGCTGTTCCCGGACATCTACAAGGCGGTCTTCTGCCGGGCCTACATGGGCGACGAGGCCTACGGGATGGTCCTGGGCCGGATCGCGGTCGACTACGGGTTGGGGCTGCTGACGGGCGGGGCCGGAGCGCTGGCGGTCATCAAGCGTCTCCGTAGCATGAGCCGTGGCCTCCCAGATGTGCCGCAGGTGGGCCGGAAGACGAGTCCCAGGACGGCGAAGGACGGGACCCGGTCGGACCTCGACGAGACGCGGTCGTGCTCGCTCACTCCCGAGACGCTGGTCCTCACGCCGCTGGGAGCAGTTCAGATAGTCGAGATCGTGGTGGGAGATCGAGTGCTGACGCCGTGGCCGGAGGACGACACGGTCGGTCCGCAGTGGCCCTCGGAAGCCCCGCAGGACGCCGAGGAGGCAGCGTCATGGGGCCGGGTCGTGCTCGAGGTCGTGGACCCGCGCCGACCGGGTGACCTCTACGAGCTCGACATCATCCGCCCGAAGGCTTGGCTGGAGGCCCTAGGACTGGACCGGCTCGGTCACGTGACCCTGGAGCAGCCCGTCGTGAACGTTCTCGGCGAGGCGGAGGTCAAGTGGGTCGGCGAGTGTCCGGCGCCGGCGCCCGGTCCTGGCTCGGTGGTGACATCGACAATCCGACACTGGGCCCGGTCGCTGGTGGAGCTGCGGTTCGCTGGGGTGGCGGAGGCGATGCATGCGACAGCGAGTCATCCGTTCTTGTCGGTGACCCGTGGGCGCTGGGTGGCTGCCTCAGAGCTGGTCATCGGGGAGGAGCTGAGAGCGGACGGTGGCCGGCTCGTCGTCGAGAGTCTGGAGTCGGCCGGATGGCGGGTACGGGTTGTCGATCTAGAAGTGGCTGACGGTCGCGCTTTCCTGGCAACTGAACTGGGAATCGCTGCGCACAACTGCTTGGTGATTTACGATGAGGCTACTGGCCAGTACATCCAGGCGAGAGGAACGGCGTCGCGCGGGATCTACGAGTTTCCAGACCAGACTGCTGGAGGCACTCCATACGTTGGTCAGTCTGGCAATCTCTCAAGGCGTCTACGTCAACACGAGCGCTCGGGAAGATTGCAGCGCGGCACCGAAGCCACCCGCAGCGTCACGGGAGACAAGACCGACCGCGAGCTTGCGGAGCATGGTCGCGTGCAAGAGCTCACGGGTGGCGTGCCTGCCCGGGATTCGCCTGATGTCGCGAATAGAGTCGATCCCATCGGCCCAAGTCGACAGCACCTGCTGGAGGAACAGTGAGGAAGCCGAATGCGTGAGTTACCCGTTCCATCAGTTGCGGAATCCGATCCCAACGCCCGAGAACTTGCTCGGGTGTGGGCAGCGGGGGGGCGCCAGCACGTGTCGCTAGCGACGGGCCTGTGGGCTGATCCAGGTGCTTGGGGGCTACTGCTGGTCGACTTGGCCAGACACGTGGCGAGAGCACATGAGCAGACGGAAGGGCAGGATGCCTCGGTGGTCCTGAACCGGATAAGGGAAGCACTCGAGGCAGAGTGGGATGCACCGACCGACGAGCCATCAGGCTCCGTCTGAGACTGAGTTCAGGGGTGGAGAACCTCGGCGCGAGCGCGCTGCGGCGTAGTGGTTGGCGCGCCCTGGACGAGTGGAGCTGTCGAAGAGGCGTGCTGTTGGCTCTTGTGCCCATGGGCTTCGGCGTCTGCGCGTGTTCGCACTCGCGCACTTTGAGCTAGGTGTCCGGTCCTCGCCGTGAGAGTTGGAATCGTCCGCGTGGCTGCCTCCACTGGTAACGAGCCCGCTTGGCTCAAGCTACGAAATGCGCTGTCTCCCGGCCTCATCCAGCACTTCTCTGGCGCTATGCTGGGGACCTCGATATGGACGGTGAGCTGGAGGTTGTCATGCTCGCTAACAACTGGCCGCGGGTCTTGCCTGGCGGGGGAGTGCCTGTCGACGCTGGGGTTGGTCAGCACCGTGACGCTCTGGTTCTACGACCTGCGGGTCGCTGACTGCGCTGGCGCGGATCAGCGATTGAGCGACGCGCTGGTAGGCTCCGAACGCTAAGTGATACTCCAGGAGGCTCACCCGTCGCCATCCTCGCGGACAGACATGGAGAAGCGGTATGGCCAATGAGGAACATGTTGCCAAGCTCAGGGAGGGAACGAAGACGTGGAACCAGTGGAGGGAGAAGAACCCGAGTGTGATGCCGGACCTCACCAAGGCCGACCTCACCAAGGCCGACCTCCTCAAGGCCGATCTCACTGGCGCTCGCCTCACTGGCGCCGACTTCACTGGCGCCAGGCTCACTGGCGCCGACTTCACTGGCGCCAGGCTCACTGGCGCCAAACTCAGACATACCGAATGCCAAGACGCCAATTTCACCGGCGCCGACCTCAACGAGGCCGACCTTTTCGACGCATACCTTCAACGCGCCAACCTAACCGAGGCTGAGCTCTGCGAGACGGACTTCACCAAGGCCAACCTCACCGACGCCCGCCTCGTCAAGGCCAGCCTCACCGACGCCAGCCTCGCCGAGGCCAACCTCAACCGTGCCGACCTCGCCGGGGCATTCATCGAAGGCGCTAGCCTGGCGGATGCCGATCTCGCCGACGCCAACCTCACCAAAGCCTACCTTGCGGGCGCCAACCTCACCGGCGCCGACCTTGCCTGCGCCAACCTCACCAAGGCCAACCTCATCTTCGCAGACCTCATCGGCGCTGACCTCGGCGGCGCCAACCTCGTCGAGGCACGCCTCGCCAACGCCAACCTCACCATGGCCAACCTCGCCGAGGCCAACCTCACCGGCGCCGAGTTCGGCAAGGCGAAGGGGCTCCGAGAGGCACTTCTCGCTGAGACCTGTCGTGCTGAGCCAGGCGGCCCGTCTCAGTTCGAAACCGTTGAGCGCAGAGGGCTCGATCGCCACTGGGACTGGGAGCGCGTGCGTGTCTTTGGTCGGCTGCCTCTCTTCGGCGTCTCCTACGCGGCCCTGATCCTCGTGCCCGTGATGATGTATCTGCTCGCGTTCTACAACGCCCGGGTCGCCGACCTGAATGAGCTAGGAGTGAAGACAACTGCTGCACTCCAGAACTACCCAGCGACGACTCCGAAGGAGAACGCCCAGCGGGACGCGCTGCTCGCCGTCGCCGACTTTCTGCAAGGCGCTGAACGGCAGGCGATCCCAAGCCAGTCGTTCCTGCTGCTGGTCTCGACCGTGCTGCTCGCCATCGCCTCGACGGTCTACACGATCGCTTGCCCGAGCCGGGTCAAGGAGTTCAGCCGCGACCAGTGGTGCGACCAGCTCAAGCAACCGCTGATCCACTATTGGCCGATGTGCTGGCGCTCCGCTCCTCTCCGCGTCGTCTGCCTGGTGTGCTACACGCTGGGCGGGCTGGGCGCACTGTGGGTGCTCGCTGTCAAGGTCTTCCGAGCAGGGCGCTACATCCTGGAGCACTCGGAGTTCGGGCTCTGGTGAGCCACAGTTTCCATCGCATCGCGTCCAGAGCGATCTCGATCACGCACCGTCCTTCGCTCCAGCTCTCCGCCCCCGTAGACGGAGTCGCCCTGGAAGAGCCCCCTGATCGCAGATGACTCGACTCGAGATTACCTTCGGCGGGCCAGCCATGGCCGCGGGGCCGTGGCTCCAGCGGGAGGCCCGGTGGCTCGGGTTGGAGGCGTGAGTTGGCATGAACTCCGCGTGTCTAGCGTGAGGTCTGCACAATGCGCTGCCGAGTGCCGGTCGCTAAGGCGCTCGTGCGATCGGGTGGCAGGACTGGATGGACGAGCATGGGCATCTCGGCGTCGGAGGCTGGACCCTCGAGGCCGTCTGGACGGAGCTCGGTCGGCGGGGCGGGGCGGGGCCGGCCAGGAACGAGGCCATGGTCTGTCGGGCCACGCTGCTCCAGCGTGATGAGGACGCTTGGCTGATCGGCCTGGCCTTCCCGGACGAGGATGCCAAGGGGGACCTGCGCCTGGAGGTCACCGAGACCGTCCGCGACTAGACTGCCGCGAACACAAAGTGCAGCCGGCTGACTCGGCCGGAGACGAGGAGGCGGTCGTGGCAAACCCGGAGCATCTTGCCAAGCTCAGGGAAGGTGTGGATACGTGGAATCAGTGGAGGCAGGAGAATCCGAACGTGAAGCCGGAGCTCGCTGGAGCCAGGCTTGTCTGGATGGATCTCTCCAAGTGCAACCTCTCGGCGACCGACCTCAGCGCAGCCACACTCGGCGGTGCGACCCTCTCCGAGGCCAACCTCAGTGCGGCCAGGCTCTCGGGAGCAGAGCTCTCGGAAGCCAACCTCCGTGGGGCAAGCCTCATGGTGGCTCACCTATCCAGGGCCCGACTCGTTGAAGCAGACCTCACCAATGCCAACCTCACTGGTGCCGATTTCACTGGGGCCGACCTTCGAGGGGCCGACCTCACCGAGGCCGTAGTCTCCGCGACCAAATTCAGATGGGCGAAACTCACTCTCGCCAAGCTCGCTGGTGTCGACCTCGATACGGCCCACGGAGTACTCCTCGACCGAAACGAGCTATTGGGTATGAAGTTCCGACCAAGATGTCGTGATCTATGGTCGGTTCTCAGGCGCAACTACACTGGCCCACGGCTGTTGTTTCACCTCCTCTTGCTCGTGGCGTTCGTGGGTCCATATGCAGCGGAGACTGCGATGTGGCTTTTGCTCTCTACCGCCGAAGTGAAGGTGCCCCATCTGGTGGAGGCCGCCTTCGGGCCAGAAACCGGACCGATTGAGGACTGGGAGGTGACAACTGTCGGCTCATTGCTGCTTGATCGACATCGGGGACTCCTCGCGCACGTCCTCGCTGTCGTCTTGCTCGTCTACAACATCCTGCGAGCTGTGCTCACAGCGAACGTCGGTCCACTACGCGAGGAGGAAGGACGCACTCAGCACACGCCCCCCTGGGCACGTGGAGGCCGTGGTCAGGAGGTTATCTCTGGCTACTTCCCTTGCACCGATTGCTCCAAGTTCTGTTGGTTGTCGCCACCGGCTCCTTCGCCTACCATGCCTGGCACTGGTTCACAGCCCCGGTCTGGCTGCCACCGGGGTAGCTTCAAGCAGACGGGAACGGTCCTCAGGTTCTCGCGCCCCGTGTACTGGAGAGAGCGAAGGGGACTCGCAATGGGGAATCCAGAACAGCTCTTGTGGCTCAAGCAAGGTGTGGCTGCTTGGCATCAGTGGAGGCTGATTTATCCGAGAGTGGTTCCCGAGCTTCGCGGAGCAGATCTATCTGGGACCGACCTCACCGGAGCGGATCTCACCAGGGTAAGCCTCACCAGGGCTGACTTGACTGGCGCAAATGGCACCGAGCACCGTAGTGCCGAGCCTGGTGGTCCTGTCGACTTCGATTCCGTCGAGACGGGTCGACTAGATCGCCTCTGGGACTGGGAGCACATGCGGGTCCTCGGCCGTCTACCGCTGTTCGGCGTCTCCTACCTGGCCCTCATCCTCGTGCCCGCGATGATGTTCTTGCTCGCCTTCTACAACGTCCGGGTGGCCGACCTGAACGAGCTGGGAGAGGAGGTGGCCGGCGCACTCCAGGGCTACCCTGCAACGACCTCGAAAGAACTGGTCCAGCCCGACGCTCTGCTCGCCGTCGCCGACTTCCTCCGGGGAGCTGAGACGCAGGCCGTCCCGAGCCAGTCGTTTCTCCTGCTGGTCTCGACGGTTTTGCTCGCCATGGCCTCGACGACCTACACGCTGGCCTGTCCGAGCAGGGTCAAGGAGTTCGGCTGAGACCAGTGGTGCGACCAGCCAAGCAGCCGTTGATCCAATATTGGCCGCTGTGCTGGCGCTACCCCGCGCTTCGGGTTGTCTGCCTGGTCTGCTACACGCTGGGCAGCGCTCGGAGCGCTGCGGGTGCTCGCCGTCAAGGTGTTCCGAGCTGGGCGCTACATCTGGATGCACTCCGAGTTCGGGCTGTGGTGACCCTTGCCTAAGACCGGGTCGGCTACACTGCCGGACCCTATGTGAAACGGACCGGTACCCTAGCCCGCCTCAGATGGCCGGAGCACACCATGCAGCATCTACGGAACTGGCCTCTGTTCGTTGGACTCGCCTGGTTCGCTGTCTCGGTTCAAGCCAGGGATCGCTCGGGTCCGCTGCTGGAGCTGGCACGCGAGGAGTTTGGTCAACTGCTACCACCTTCCGCGGAAAAGTTGTTCAAGGCGATCGCCAACGGGGAGGTGGCCGACTATGGTGACGGCGATCCTGCAGAGGCGGACGCGTGGTGGTCCGAGGACCGCGTCGTGAAGGCCGAGTGGATCCGGTGGCTCTGCACGGATTCAGAGGCCAGCAAGCACGCCCAAGAGCATGCGGGAGTAGGGATCCGCGGAGCCATACTCGAAGGCGCGCTCAGGCTCGACGACGCGTCTCTGAGATTCCCTCTAGTCATTCGTGAGAGCCGTGTCTTGGACAAGATGACTCTCGTGCGTGCCAGACTGCGGCGGCTATCTTTGATAGGGAGCCACATCCGGGGCCTTGATGCCAGTGGTGCCGAACTCGGTGGCATTGTATCTCTCAGGAATGGCTTCCGTTCCGAAGGCGAGGTGCGACTCGTTAGCGCGAAGATTGGCGGAAGTCTCGCCTGTATAGGGGGCGAGTTCATCAACCCTGGTGGTTACAGCCTGGACGCCAGCGGTGTCGAAGTAGGTGGCAGCGTGTTGCTCAGAGAGGGCTTCCGCTCCGAAGGTGAGGTGCAGCTCATCAGCGCGAAGATCGGCGGGAATCTCGAATGTACCGCGGGTGTCTTCATCAACCCTGATGGCGACAGCATCAACGCTGACCAAGTCAGGGTCGATGGCAGCGTCTTCCTCAGGCACTTCCAATCCGAGGGCAGGATCGATCTTACAGATGGGACTGTCGGCAGCTGGTTTGAGTTCCGAAGCGTGAAGAATCCTAGACAGGTAGTACTTGACCTAGAGTCGGCGCACGTCGGAACACTCTTCGACGAGGCCAGAAGTTGGCCACCAATCATCCTCCTCGACGGCTTCACTTATGACCACCTATCTCGCAGATCCCCGCTCACATCCGACGAGCGCCTTGACTGGCTAACCAGGGCCGACACGCCCTTCACGCCCCAACCGTACGAGCAGCTCGCGAGGATGCTTACGGCAATGGGCCACGAGGCCGAGGCTAGGACGATCCTCATCGCCAAGGAGAAGGCCCGACTCCAAGTTTCCAGCCCACTGACACGCTGGGCGAGACGAGTCTTGCTGGGCTGGACCATCGCCTACGGCCATCGCCCATGGCAAGTCCTGTTCTGTGTGATCCCGATCGTCGTGTGTGGCTGGTTCCGCTTCCGTCATGGTCGTCGCCAGGGCTGGTTCATCGACACCTCGGAAGATCTCCCCGAGTTCGATGCCTTCATGTACTCGGTCGACACCTTCTTCCCGATCACTAACTTCGGCCAGGCGAACGGTCGGGTCATCAAGCACAGGGGGCTCCAGGTCTACCTCTGGATCCACACCGTTGCGGGATGGGTGCTGACCTCCCTGCTTGTCGCCGGGCTCGCCGGCCTTGTCAAGGGCTAGGGCCGACCCTGTTCAGTTCGGCCCGGGAAGGACCGAGCGGACCTTCGTCCCTTCTACATCGAGACTAGGGCAAAGCCGGCCTGCACCTGATGCAGGGTGGCGTGCGGACTCCTACCGAGTAACGTCAGGGCGCTGGAGTCACTATGGTGAGATGGTCGAGGGCGGCGTTCTCGGTGCCGCGAGAACGTCGAAGTAGCTGGTTCCTTGGGGGGAGCTCAGGTCGTGGACAACGGTTCCTAGCGCCCTACATGGGGATGGCGATCTCGATGTTCGACCAGAAGGGCTGACGCCCTCGGTCTCGGCCATTCGGGCGGAGTGCCCGACGAGTGCCCGACTCAGCACGCACGAAGGCCCTCCGGCAGGACTTGCCGGAGGGCCTTCTCGATCACTCGACCGTCGCCTCAGTCGCAGAGGTCGCAGTTGGCGGGATCCGGGTCGCAGGTGCCATTGCACTCGTTGTACTTCGTCACGCCGATCGTGATCGGTGACGAGAGAGTCGTGAAGGTCGTGCCGTTGGTGCTGAAGGCCACCGCCTTGACCGTCGCCACGACCTTCGTGCAGAAGGCGCCGGAGCCGCAGGTGATGTCGTTGCCACAGCCAACGACACTCACGGGACCGGCGGGACAGAAGCAGGTCTCGCAGATGCCAGCGCCGCTCTGGAAGAAGCCGCAAGCCAAGTTCGCGCCGTCCTCCCAGGTCTGGCCCGGGGCCAGCACGACGACGTCGTTGGCGAACGACTTGTTACACGGAGTGCAGCCGAGATTGGTGCCGCAGCGGGCCGGGCCGTTGCTGTCGTTCTTGACGCGGCCGACGATCTCGTACCGGATGTAGCGCGACGGGTGGTTGTTCTTCACGAACAGGCTGCCGTCGCGGAAGGTCTCGCCGCTGCTGCAGGAGTCGCCGAAGTACTGGGTGTAACAGCCCGTCTTCAGCTCGACCGCCCACGACTGGCCCCAGGGCTGGGCGGTGGGGCCGCCGCCGATGGCCTCGATGTGGACCTGCGCCGTGGCGATGTTGGCGATCGACAGGCTCAGCGCCAGGACGATCAGTCCGATGAACTTGTTGGAACGCACTGACGTCCTTCGCACTTCAAGATCTCTCATGGTGATTCCCTCGACTCCCGTTTGGGTTCGATTAGTCCCTCCGAAAAGCAATGTAGAGAACTAAGTCCCGAGGTGGGAGTCGGCGGCCGACGAAGTGTCCCAGCCTCCTGCTGAACACTTCCCGAGAGCCGGACTAGACGGTTGAGCCCCGCGAGGCGATTGGCGCGATTGGTTCGATGCGAGCAGCTCCTTCCCAGGCTGCGTGCCCGAACCCCCTCCGTTCGTGTCTTCGAGCGCGACCACCTGGAGAGAACGGTCTGAGTCGGGCTCGGGCGTGACATGCTCGACGCCCCGCCGTAGCCAGGAGTCCCGCATGGAGGAACTGGCCGTTCGAGTCGTCATCGCCCCCGTGCGCTGGTCCTTGGCGCTGCTCGTCTCCGCGTTTCCGCCCGTGAGCGCGACTGCTCTGGGTGAAGAAGGGCAGGAGAACGAGACCGTCATCGTGACGGTCTCGCTCGACGAGGGGCGCCAGTACGAGGTCACGACCGCCGAGCTCCGTCCCGAGAACCTCCGTCTCGGCCTGTTTCTCGGGCCTCGGGTCTGGGGAATCACCCTGTGGGACGGTGCACGGCGATCGACCTTGCCCTCGGTGGAGAGCGACTATCGAGTGCTGGCCTGCCTGCGTGGCGAGCACTGCGAGACGGTGCCCCTGTTCGATCGGCATCGTCTTCGCACGCCGTTTCAAGCCGAGCTCGAGCTGCGGCCGGGCGAAGGCATCGAGCTGCAGCTCCTCGGTCTCGATGATCGTCCGTTGCCCGGAGTCCCCGTGCGAGCACGTCTCGACGATCCCCGACGTGACCTGACCGCCTGGGTCACGGCCGACTCGGAGACCGATGACCACGGCCGCCTGCGCACGGCGATCCTCGATGGGGGATGGCTCGAGGTGCAGGTCCCGCGACAACGGCTCGAGGTCGGGCTCGACGAGTCCGGGCAGGTCGTCTTGCAGGCCAGGGCACGTCACCTGACGCTGGACCTGCGTTCCGACTCGGATGGCGAGCCCGTCACCGACGGCGAGGCGATCAGTCCATCTTTCGGCGAGCCCGCGAGTTCCGGAGCTTCGTATCGAGAAAGACGGTGACGAGACCGGTCGTCTCGACCTGGTCCTTCCCGGGGAGGGGCCCGTGTCCATCGAGCTGAAGGCCCCCGGCTCCCTGACGGAATGGCTCGAGCTCTCGGAGTCCGACCGGGCGAAGACGCGATCGCCCGAGCACGTCGTCGAGCTCACTCCCGAAGGGAGGCTCACCGGCTTCCTCGAAACACCGAACGGCTTCTCGCCGGAGCAGGTGGAGCTCGTGATCCAGGAGCTGAACGGTCGCGAGGTCCACCGCATCGATCAGCGCACGAACGATGGCGCCTTCGACTTCGAGCAGCTCGAACCGGGCGCCTGGCGGATCGAGCTGAGCAGTCCGGGCCACTCTGACCGTCACGTCGTGGACGAGCTCGTCTTGCCACCGGGGCAGACCGTCGATCTCGGTCGCGTCGAGATCACGGGACTCACCGTGCGAGGCGTGGTTCTCGATGACGAGGGCGATCCCATCGAGGGGGCCAGGGTCGGCGCCCATCGTCGCAACGAGCCCTTCCGGGGACGCGTGACGACCGGCGTCGACGGGAGCTTCGAGATCGCCGAGTTGCCGAAGCGTGATCTCATCCTCAGGATCGGGCACCCGAGCCATCCGCCGAAGAGGTTCGAGCCCCAGCCCCATGAGCTCATGGGCGAGCTCGAGCTCGTTCTCGACTCCGGCGGTGAGATCCGCGGTGTCGTCCTCGATGACGATGAGAACCCATGGAGCTCGAGAGAGGTCGAGGTTCGCTGGTCGGGTGGGCCGACCCCGCGATGGAAGTCGACCAAGACCGATGAGGACGGACGCTACGTCCTTCGCGGCATTCGACCCGGGGCGGTGAGCGTCGAGTGTCAGGACGTGACCAAGAAAGTCGAGCTCGAGAGCGGTGACGAGCTCGAGGTCGACTTCGTGCCAGGCGGCGTGATGCTCCGCGCGACGATCCACTCGGGGCTCCCTCCGACCATCGGCACGGCCTGGCTCCATCGCGTGCCCGAGGACGAGCTCGTGCGTGACTTCATCGGCATCGAGCGCACCGTGGGTGGCGATGACCACCTCTGGGTCGGTCGTGTCGAAGAGGGTGACTATCGGCTCCTCCTTCAGTTCAGGATCCCGCTTCAGCTCAAGATCCCTGACACACCCTGGCCACTGCACGAGAAGCATGGGCTCCTGTACTTCACCGATCCCTTCACGCTTCCCGGCTCCGGTGAGGTCGAGCTGCAGGTTCACCTTCAGCCCTTTCCCGTTCAGGTCACCAGCACCGGCTGCGAGCCAGGCGAGGCTCTCTTCTACTGGCTGACTCAGCCAGGTCAGCCCACGATTCCCTTCCTCCCCCCGATCGTCGAACACTGGCTGTGGTGCGGTCAGGCCGCCACGGTAGTGGTGCCCACGTCCGGCCTCTACGAGTTTCACGTGGGGAAGGGCGCACCGGTGCCCGAGTCGGAGGTCGGCGTGAGGACCGTCGATCTTCGACCCGGTTCGGTGCTTCAGGTCGACTTCCAACGCCCAGGGGGATGAGCCCAATCCAAGCGTGAGGCTTCTGGGTGATCCTGCTCGGCAAGGTGAACGCTTCGTCGCCCTGCAGGCTTGCCTTCCCGTGAGAAATGGGCGAGGCTGCTTCATTGGGGATGTGACTCGAGTGCGTGAGTCCGGACTGCTGCCGGCCCACGACTCCGTGACGAACACCATCAGCCGTTCGGGCTCTTCTGACCTCTCCCGCTCGAGATTCAGGAGACACCCGTGACCACGTTCCCCGCCCCCCTTGCCACGAGCTTGTTCGCCCTGCTCGTCGCCTTCTGTCCCACTGACGACCCCCCAACGATTCCTGCCGGGAACTCGTGGCTCGCCTGCAGTGCGATGGTCAGTCCCACGGTCGTTGAGCCCGGTCAAGTCGTGGACGTGACCGTGAGCGTCACGAACTACGGCGACCCCCTCGCCGAGCCGCCGATCTACCTCGACGATTCACCCGTCCAGATCGGTGCTCGCGTTCACTTCGGTCTTGGCGTCATGTTGGACACTTGCGAGCGCACGTCCGGAGACGACCTGGCTCTGGAGTTGGGTCAAGACTGGCTCGTTCAGCTCGATGATGCGCACAGTCCTTACGCCAACGGACCGGTGACGTGGATGACCACCTTCCCCGTGGAAGTGCCAGAGGACCTTCAGGCAGGGAGGGTGCTCATCGAGCTCCGAGCCCGGAACCAACTCACGGATGTCACGTGTGAGGACACGGCTTGCGCCCAAGTGCGGGAGACACCGACGTTTCTTCCGCACGCGGAGTTCGTCAGTCCCATCGGCCAGGGGGTGAGCGGAGGTTCCGCTTCCTTCGAGATTCAGGTCCATCGCAACGACTACGACGTGAATCGTCCTCTTCAGCTGGTCGTGGAATCGGAGAACCCTGCCGATCCCCGCGACGTGTTTCCGGTCTCTCCAGCCGCTCTCACGGACACCGGGGTCTCGATCGTCGGCCCGAGTGCCCGGATCGAGATGAACAGCAGCTTCCCCATTCCATGCAGTGTCGGCACGGAGAACGAGCTCCACCTCAAGCTCATGGACGGACCCGTGGTGGTCTGGGACAGCCGAGTCACGCAGCCCGATGGAGCCGGTGCGGCTTGCGTCGGTGAGGCACCGCTTGCTCACTACGAGCTCGTCTCCGTCAACGATGGACCTCCCGGACCGCTCGTCGCTCATCAGGACAACGAGATCGTCGTGCGGGCCTACGGTCGCAATCCGGCGGTGGGCATGGCGATGGAGGACGTCGCCCTGTGGATTCCGCGGCCCGACGGCGTGGAGCTCCTCGAGTCGTGGGTCCACTTCCACGACAACCCACTCGACGAGGTGGACCCCAGTCGCGACGAGCTGACCGCTCACGGTGCCGTGATCGAGCAGGACGATGAGTGGCTGCGCGTGCGGCACGATCGGATCGACCATCGCTTCCTCACCGACGTCACCGACCCGCCGATCTTCCACGACCTCTTCCAGGCAGACTTGCGGCTCCGCATCTCGGCCCGGGTGCTGCGCTCCGAGAGTGAGCTCGTCCTTCCCGGGGCTCTCTTCCTGGGCCGACAGGTGGGACGAGTCCGGCACGAGGTGGCCGGTGACCTCGTGATCCCGACCGACGACTCCGGGATGGTCTTCGAGCCTCCGCAGCTCGGTCTTCCGGAGGAAGGACGCTCACCGAGCCCACGGGCCAGTGACGTTCGACGCGGGTCCGAGCGTCGGCGACGCTGACCCAAGAGACACCCTTCCCGGCTCCGGCTGACGTGGTCAGTCGGAGCCGGAATGGGTCGAAGAGGGGCGGGGCCCTTGTCTTTGGCTGATGGTCCGCCGAAGATCACTTCACGCTGCGGCCAGAGAGGATTCCCGGCGTCGTGGGATGCGACGCAGGAAACTGGAGGAAACGATGATTCCCGCTCACCGTTCCGGCCTGCAGAGAAGCCTCGTGCTTCTCGTCCTTCCCTACCTCGGACTCGGCTCCGGACACTTCGAGGTCCGTGCCTGTCAGAACCCTCCGACCGTGGAAGGCACGATCACGGCCAACGTGATCGCACATCAGGTGTTCGCGCAGCCGGGCGACCTGGTGCCGATCACCGTCACCGCGACCAACTTCGGCGATGTCTTCCAAGATCCGCCGTCGTACGCAGACGGCCGCTTCGTCTTCGTGGACTGGACGATCCGCGGAGTCCAGCTCGCGAATCCGGACGACTCCTGCCAGGCTGCGGACGCGGTGGACCTGGGTCGCGTGGAGTTCGAAGAAACCCTGCCCGCCCTGGCCGTCCTGGACGATGCGTACAGCCCCTTCGCCGACGAGCCGACTAGCCTCTCCTGGACGGCCTACCTCGTCGTGCCCGAGGCGGACGGTCTCGATGCGATCCGAGTGGAGGTCAGGGCTCATGACGGATGGGGTGGCACCGGCTCCACCGACGTGACCTGCATTCGCGTGTCGAGCTCGCCCCTGGAAGGACCGACGGCGTCCTTCGAGTCGCCGGTCATCGGTGGCGCCAGCGGCACCGTGGTGCCCTTCGAGATCCTGGTCGAGCGCAATGATTACCCGACCGAGCGACCGCTACGGCTGGTCGTCGAGCGAGAGAACCCGACCGATCCCGTCGATCTCTTTCCCATCGAGCCCGCCCAGCTCGCCGGCGAGGGGATCCTGATCGACGGAGACTCTGCCCGGATCGGGATGACCTGCGGTCTTCACTTCCCTTGCTTCGTGGGCATGGCCAACCGTCTTCACTTGCGCTTGATGGACGGTGACGGGGTGGTGTGGGAGAGCCGTGTCGAGCAACCCGACGGCTCTGGCGAGGCCTGCGTGTCCGAAGCTCGTCTCGCCCACTTCGAGCTGCTCGAGGTCGACGGTGGTCCGCCGACGGGCTCGCTCATCCCGGGTCGCGACAACGAGATCGTCGTCCGCGGCTACCTGCGCAATCCCACCGTCGGCAGCCGGATGGAGGGAGGTTTCCTCGGCTTCGGCTTGCCGGAAGGCGTCGAGCTCGTCGACTACCGCTTCCACCACCACGACAACCCACTGGATGCCGTGGATCCGACTCCCGCCGAGCTCGAGAACCGCCTGGCCGAGCTCCTGGACCGCGGTGATCAGGTGATCGTCCACGTGCCCTGGCTGGAGCATCGCTTCGTCGAGGTGACCTCCGGGCCTCCGATCTTCCTCGATCTCTTCGAGGTCGACCTCCGGCTTCGCGTCTCACCCGAGGCGATCATGGCCGCGGGTGATGCGCTCGACCTCCCGGGCCCCATCGCTCGGGGTGTCCTCGGCGGTTCGCTGCGACAGCAGGAGAATGAGGGAGTTTCGATCCCCGTCCAGTGGCCCGTGTTCGAGACGCCCACTCTGGAGCTACCGGGTCGGTCGCGCACGCCTCCGCCCAGGCTCGACCTGCCGCGTCGCGGCATCGGACGTCGGTAGCCCGACGTTGACCCACCGAGGGGGTGCGATCAGACTCCCTCGGTGGACACCGAGACGAGGAACGAACGAAGCGCTGGCCTGAGGCCGGCCGCGCGATCGTTCGGTCGCGTGCCGGACTTGCTCGTCGCGGTCGGCTTCCTCTACTTGATCCCCTGGCTGTCCTTGCTGCTGGCGGATCTCGTCCATCCGCCGCTCGCCGGGCTCGACCCCGACGGGACCTTCCTCTGGATCAGCCTCCATCACGTCGCGCAGCTCTTGCTGGCCATCGTCGCCATGGTGGCGATCGGTCCGAGGGACCTGCGTCACTGGGGCTTCAACCTCGAGAACTGGCAGCAAGGCCTGCGTTGGATCGCGATCTTCTTTCTCGTGTTCGCGACCCTCGAGGGCCTGCGACTCTGGGGCAAGCCTCTCGCCGACCCCGGCCACCCCCTCACGACGCGGAACGTCCTGGGCGTTCAGTTCTTCCAATACACCCTGAGCGGGCTGGGGGAGGAGCCGCTCTTCCGGGGCCTGGTGATGGTCTGGCTGACGCGGCACTGGGGGAGGGTGTACCGGCCGCTGGGCATCGAGCTGCCGCAGTCGGGTCTCATCGCGACCTTGCTGTTCATGATCGCGCACGTGGTGATCGATCCGCTGACGCTCACGGTCTCCGGGTTCGACCTCGGGCAGCAGGTCAAGGCGCTCCAGCTCGGCCTCCTCTACGCCGTGGCCTTCCACTACACGAGGAGCCTGCTCGCCCCGGTGGTCATGCACGGCCTCTCGAACGGCGTGATGGTCACCTTGATGTTTCACTTCTCCGCTGGTTGATGACGCGTCGTGAACCGGGGATGCGTTCATCACGAGACGATCGACGTCACCGCCGCGGGCTCCACCGTGCTCGAACACCTGGCGCGACGCTGGCCCGAGGACGACGTCACGACCTGGCCGTCCCGATTGACGGCCGGCGAGATCGAGCTGGCGGGGCGACGGCTTCGCGAAGACGAGACCTTGCGCGCCGGCCAGCGGCTCTCCTGGCATCGGCCTCCCTGGGAAGAGCCGCCGGTCCCGCCCGGTCTGCCCATCCTTCATCACGACGAGCGGCTCGTCGTCGTGGACAAGCCTTCAGGGCTACCGACCCTCCCCGGTGCCGGCTATCACGAGAACACCGTTCTGCACCGATTGCGGGAGCGCTTCCCCGAGGCGTCGCCGGTGCATCGCCTCGGACGCGCGACCTCGGGGCTCGTGCTCTGCGCTCGCGAGGCCGCGGCGCGACGTGAGCTCTCCGAGCTGCTCCGGTCGTCGACGCTCGAGAAGATCTATCGCGCGCTGGTGGTCGGCCGGCCGAGCTGGGACGAGCACCGAGAAGAGCACCCGATCGGTCCGGTGCCGCACGACGTTCTCGATCGTGTTCACGCGGCCTCGTCCGACGGGAAACCCGCCGTCACCGAGCTGCGGGTTCTCGAGCGACGTGAGGAGACGGCCCTGCTCGAGGCTCGCCTGGTCACCGGCCGTCCCCATCAGATCAGGATCCACGTGGCGGCCTGCGGTCACCCCCTCGTCGGCGATCCTCTTTATGGAGCGGGCGGTCGACCCCTGGACGGCACGACCGCGGTTCCCGGTGATCCGGGCTACCTGCTCCACGCCTGGCGGATTCGGCTTCCCGCCTCGGGGCGGCATCCTGCTCGAGAGCTCACGAGCCCTCCGCCCGAGGTCCTGCGGATGAGCGGTGAGGTGACGGAATGCTGAGGACCCTCCTCCTTGACGTCACGTTTCGTGCGGGGCACGCTCACGGCCGACCAGGGGAGGGAAGCGCGCGACACCTCGTGGGCCCCCGGGTCGAGGGAGCAAGTCGATGGCAACGTTGGGAATGATCCTGTACTTCCTCAGCGCGGTTCTCGGGCTGGTGGCCTGGATCTGGTTGATCGTCAAGAGCTTTCAGGGCGGCGGAGTCGTCTGGGGGCTGGTCTGCATCTTCGGTTCTTTCCTGCTCTACATCGGTGCCATCGTCTGCATCGTGAAGTTCTGGCCGTCCACGAAACAGCCGCTGATGTTGGCGATAGCCTCGTTCGTCGTCGGCCTGGCGGCGGTCGGCCTGCTCATGGCCGGTGGCGGTGGCATTCCGACTGGCGTGACTCCCTGAGCGGGGTCACCAACCACCGCATGAAGGCGGGTCCGGGGCACGACCTCGGCCCGCCTTCGGTCGTTTCAGGAGCCTGCTCCGCGTGGGGCCCAGGCTGCCCGCCCCGCTGAACGCTTTCCTACACGTCCTGGGCAGGTCGGACCTACACTGTCGCGCATGACCGACTCGTCCAGCACCACGCCTCGCCGACGCGCCCTGATCACCGGGATCACCGGGCAGGACGGCTCCTACCTCGCCGAGTTGCTTCTCTCGAAGGGCTACGAGGTCCACGGGATCATCCGTCGCTCCTCCTCCTTCAACACCGGGCGGATCGACCACCTCTACCAGGATCCCCACGAGGACGACATTCGGCTCCGTCTCCATCACGGCGACCTCTCCGACTCCTCGTCGCTGCGTCGCATCCTCAGCGAGACCCAGCCCGACGAGGTCTACAACCTCGGTGCCCAGAGCCACGTGCGCGAGTCCTTCGACCTCCCCGAGTTCACCGCCGAGGTGACCGGGCTCGGCTCGGTCCGGCTGCTCGAAGCCATCCGCGACAGCGGGCTCGACGTCCGCTTCTATCAGGCCAGCTCGAGCGAGCTGTACGGCAAGGTCGTCGAGACCCCTCAGAGCGAGACGACGCCCTTCCATCCCCGCAGCCCCTACGCGGCGGCCAAGGCGTACTCGTTCTACATCACCCAGAACTACCGCGAGGCCTACGGGCTCTTCGCCTGCAACGGGATCCTCTTCAATCACGAGTCACCGCGGCGGGGGGAGACCTTCGTGACGCGCAAGATCACGCGGGCCGCCACGCGCATCAAGCTGGGCCTGCAAGACAAGCTCTACCTCGGCAACCTCGACGCCAAGCGTGACTGGGGCTTCGCGGGTGACTACGTCGAGGCCATGTGGCTCATGCTCCAGGCCGACGAGCCCGACGACTACGTGGTCGCCACCGGTGAGACCCACTCCGTGCGCGACTTCCTCGGCAAGGTCTTCGCTCGCCTGGATCTCGACTGGGAAGAGCACGTCGAGATCGACTCGCGCTACTTCCGACCGGCCGAGGTCGACCTGCTCCTCGGCGACGCGAGTCGGGCGCGCGAGAAGCTCGGCTGGGAGCCCAAGGTCGATCTCGACGGGCTGGTCGCCATGATGGTCGACGCGGACCTGAAGCTCGCCGAGGCCAGCAAGGCCGCCGGGATGGAGTCGGAGATGCTCGGCCGTCGCGCCAGCGAGCGCTGACGACGAATCAGTCCCTCTGCTCGCGCAGGAACTGGATGTCCTCCGCCTCGGGTAGCCGCTCGCGCAGCGTCTCGCGGAGACGATCGACCAGTCGCTTCTCACTCTGACGCACGGCCTCGCGCGTCACGCCTTCGCGGTCGGCGATGTCTTGCAGGGTCAGCGGCTCGTCGGCGAGGAGACGCTCGCGGAGCAGCATCTCCTCGCGTGGCTTGAGGCCCTGAGCGAAGTCGTCGATGACCGCGTGGAAGCGCTCGAGGAAGTCGGTGCCTGCTGCCGCGGCCTCCGGGTTCACCGAGGGCCCCGGCAAGAGCTCGGAGCGCGGGCTGCCACCATCGTCGGTGGCCGGGAGATCCAGCGAGACGTCGCGGGCGCCGAGGGCCTGGTCGACGGCGATCACGTCCTCGGTGCTCGTGCCGAGTCGGGCCGCGAGTCGCTTCGGCGTCGGGACGATCCCCTGTGCCTCGAGACGAGCCTTCTCGTCGCGGAGGTTGAACAGCAGCTTGCGACGTGCGTTGGTCGTCCCCACCCGCACGAGACGCCAGTTGTCGAGGAGGTAGCGGACGATGCGTGAGCGGATCCACCAGGTCGCGTAGGTCGACAGGCGCGTGCCCTTGAGCGGATCGAAGCGCTGCACGGCCTCGATGAGACCGACGTTGCCCTCCTGGATGAGGTCGAGCACGTTGGTGAAGGCGCGTCGGAACGAGAGGGCGATGGAGACCACGAGCCGGAGGTGGCTGGTCACCAGTCGCGCCGCCGCGGCCTGGTCACCTTCTTCGTGCCAGGCCAAGGCCAGCTCGTGCTCGGCCTCCGGGGTCAGCCGCTCGTAGCGCGCGACCTCTGCCATGTAGCGGGAGAGCAGGTCCTGCTTGAGGAGAACGCCGCCGCCGTCGGCCAGGGGGACCTCGGGCCCGTCGTCCTCGGGGCCGGTCGGGACCAGCTCGCCGTCCAGGACGTCATCGGGCTCGATCCCGGCCTCCGGGCCCGTTTCAGGGGCCTCGGGCGGGTCTCCGCCACCTGGCTCGTCGGCCGGCCGAGCGGCCACGTCCTCGCTCATGAGGCGGATTCTCCCATGACGCGGAGGGGTCGGCTCCCGTCGGTGCCCTGATAGGATCCGCGCTCCTGGAGACGTCTCATGCCGGTTCCCGCCATCCAGGCCGCCACGGTGGCCAGCCACGTCGTCCGACAGCTCATTCGTGGCGAGAAGCGCTACCCGCTCGTGCTGATGCTCGAGCCGCTGCTCAAGTGCAACCTCGCCTGCGCGGGCTGCGGGAAGATCCAGTACCCCGGTCACGTCCTCAAGCGTCAGCTCAGCCCCGAGGATGCCGTTCGGGCAGCCGAGGAGTGCGGCGCTCCGATGGTGTCCATCGCCGGGGGTGAGCCCCTGATGCACTCCGAGATCGACGGCATCGTCGAGGGGCTCATCGCTCGCAAGCGCTTCATCTACCTGTGCACGAACGCGCTCCTGCTCAAGGAGCAGCTCGAGGCCGGTCGCTTTCAGCCCAACGTGCGGCTGACCTTCAGCATTCACCTCGACGGTCCTCGGGAAGAGCACGACCTCTCGACCAACCGCGAGGGTTGCTTCGACGTCGCCATCGAGGCGATCGAGGAAGCCGTGCGACGCGGTTTCCGCGTGACCACCAACACGACCCTGTTCGAGGGCGCGGAGCCCGAGCGGCTCGCCCCGCTCTTCGACCAGCTCATGGAGCTCGGCGTCGAGGGCATCACCATCTCGCCGGGCTACAGCTACGAGAAGGCCCCCGACCAGGACCACTTCCTCGCCCGCAAGGCGACCCGCGGTCTCTTCTCGGAGCTCCTGGGACGAGCGAAGAAGAGCTGGCGCTTCAACCACTCGCCGCTCTTCCTCGACTTCCTCCGGGGTGATGTCGACTTCGAGTGCCGACCCTGGGGCAACCCCACCTACAACGTGTTCGGTTGGCAGCGTCCCTGCTACCTGCTCCAGGAGGGCTACGCCGACAGCTTCGCCCAGCTCATGGAGGAGACGCGCTGGGAGGAGTACGGCCAGGCCAGCGGCAACTCGAAGTGTGCGGATTGCATGGTCCACTCCGGCCACGAGGCCAGCGCCGTGCACGCGACCTTCACGACGCTCTCGGGGATGGCGCGGACCGTGCGAGCCGGTCTCGGCTGATGGAGATCGCCGGCCGACGCTTCGAGTCGCTCTCCGAGGCCGATCGTGACGACCTGCTCGACGCTGCCCGCGACTACCGAGGCGACGTCACGATCGTGACCGCCGACGGGACCGAGCTCACCGGCTTTCTCTACGACCACGACGGAGCGGGCGCCGAAGCCCGGGTCAAGCTGCTGCTTCCCGACGGAGGCAAGGAAGCCGTCTCCGTCGACCACGTGAGCGGCATCGGCTTCTCCGAGCGCGATCCCTCGGGCGGGAAGTCGCTGGAGAACTGGCAGCGTCGCTTCGAGAAGACCCGGCAGGCCGTCGTCGGCGAGTCCGACTGACTCGTTCCGATCTCAGGCGGCTCCGCGAACCGTCTCGCTCAGCGCCACCTTGTCGACCCCGTCGTCCCGATGCCACCAGAGCTCGGCGCTGGTGTCACCCGCCTCGTCCAAGGTGAGGACGACCAGGGCACGACCCCGCTCGCTCACCCGTGGCACGACCGCGGCATTGACGTGCAGCGTCGGGCCTTCGCGAACGATGGGCACGCGCTCGCCACCGCCGATGAGCTGGTGGTGCATGTGCCCCGCGACGACGGCGGTGACCGGTCGGCCTAGCCTCGTCACCTCGTCGAGAGCCATGCGGAGGTCGGCGTCGCCCCAGTCGCCTTCTTCCTCGCGCTTGAAGTCGCAGCCGTAGATGGAGTCGCGCCGATCGCCGAGCCCCGTGGGCCCGTCGTGAGCGAGGACGATCACGTGCTCGTGCTCGGCGGCAAGCACGTTCTCCACGATGGACTCGGCCCAGCGCTCGAGGGTCCAGTCCTCACGCTCGGGGACGGGGAAGCGAATGCTCGGTCCACCGCAGCTCAGAGGTCGGGCGCCGACGAGGGTGAGCTCGTGCTCGGGGAGCTCGACGCGTCGACCACCGAGATGGTGCTCGCCCAGCGCCTTCTCGAGACGGAGGTAAGACTTCGGGAAGCTCCGACCCGTGAAACAAGTCGGGCCGTCGTGGTTGCCGAGGATCGTGTGAGCGTCGAGCTCGGCGAGGTTGCGGGCCAGGCCCATCGCGATGGCGAAGCGCTCGCGTCCTCGGTTGGGAGTGAGATCGCCGGTGCACAGTCGGACCGGGTGCGCTGCGAGCAGGGGGGCGTCGAGCTCGGGATCGAGGTGGCCGTGGAGGTCGCCGAGGATGGCGATCGAGAGGGGTCGGCTCACGTCGTCGATCGACGTCGGATCAACCAGGCCGCGAAGAGGCTCACGACGATGCCGAGGGCGAACATCCCGAGCTGGGGCAGGACCTGCACGTCGGACAGGTCCGGCATGAGCGAGACGTCGTGTCCTTTCCTCATCTCCCAGAGCAGGGGGGCGACGGCGATGCCGTTGTAGATCGCGTGACAGGCCCCGGCCAGGAGGAGCGAGCCAGTGCGGTGGTAGAGGTAGCCGAGGGCGAGGCCGACGAACACCCGGCTCCAGAAGCCGAGCGGGTCGAGGTGGAAGGCCGAGAAGATGAGCGAGCTCAAGAGGATCGAGAAGGCGACCGGGAGCCCGCGCAAGAAGTAGCCCTGAAGACAGCGACGGAAGGCGACTTCCTCGCAGATGGCCGGAGTGATCGTGACCAGGGCGAGCGTGAGCAGCGCGTTGATCGGCGTGTCGGCAATGAGCAGCAGGGCGAACTGTTCCTCGACGAAGTCACTGAACTGCTGGGTCGGACCCGGCGCGAGGCGGTAGAGGCCCGCGATCCAGAGCGCGCCGATGCTGTTGGCGCCGAGCACGCTCCCGATCGCCAAGAGCAAGCACGCGAAGACTCCCCGACCCGAGAACCAGTGCGGGGGTCGGAAGGGGTAGAGCGTCGACCGACGTCCGGCAGCGATGAGCACGAGCGAAGGAACGAGGATGCCGAAGACCTGCGAGAGCAGCAGGACGAAGCGTGGCGAGTCGGGGAACATGAGATAGAACGCGACGTTCACCACGATGAACGCCACGAGAAGACCGCCGGCGTAGGCCACGCCCATGAAGAGGGCGGTCAAGGGGTCGAGGGGCCTCTCCTCCGGCGGCACGGGCGGGAGGACGGGGGTCCCGGGAGGGATCACCGGCGGCGCTTCGGTGGGCGCCCAGACATCGTCGTCGTGATTCATCTCGGTGATCCCATGCCGACGTCGGGTCCCTTGACGGGGTCGCCACGTGGCTCGACGCGAGCACGCACGTCACCACCGAGGATAGCGCTCGTGGATGTCTTCTTCGACCGTGCGAGCGGGGCGACCGCGGTGTCGGGGCCAGGCGCGGCCCAAGGAGGGCCCTGATCGCTACGGCTCGTGAGGCTAGGAGCGATCATAACTTGAGGTCCGGATGCGCTCGCGGCGTAACATCCTTCGCGTGAGGAACGAGCGTCCCGCGAGAGCGCCGGTCCCGACCGGGGCCGGGCAGGCCAGCGGTCGAGCGGACTGGAGGCGCGGTCAGCCCTGCAGCCTGGCCGGCTGCCTGGTGTTCGTTCTGGTGGCCGCCCTGGCGCCTCCTCGCTGGGGTCTCGTGGCCATCGCGGCCTCCTGGTTGCTGCTGGGCTTCGTCGTCGTGAAGCTCCCATGGAGCAGTCGACTCGAGGTCCGATGGCTCCTGCCCCTCACGCTGCTCGGCACGTTCATCGGCGGGGCGGGGGCGGTCGCCGACGCGATCCGGGGTCGGCTGGCCGATTGCTCGGTCCTGACCACCGCCTGCGCGCTGGGCTGCCTCTTCGTGTCCTCGTGTCTCCGCCTGCGGTCGGGACGACGCTGGAACTCGGCGGCGAGCACTCTCCTGGACGGCCTGCTGGTCGCGACGTCGTTCATCGTCCTCATCCACCTCCTCACGCCCGACATGCCGTGGCGGGTCGACCGCACGCTCCTGCTGTGGCTCAGCACGGCCGCCGCCGTCGGGGCCCTGCTGGCGCCCATCCGGGGCCTGGCTCCCGTGCGTCTGGCGACCATCCAGCTCGGCGTGGCGCTCTGGTTGCTGGGTCAGGTGACGGCTGGACGCCACTTCCTGGTCACGGAGTCGGGCAGCTGGGCGATCCTCTGGACCTGCGTGTCGCTCGCGGTGCTCATCCGCGCCTTGAGCCAGGGGCATCTCACGAGCCCGGCACCCGAAGCTCGTCCGACGGGACCGGGCATTCGACGACGCTTCCGGATCATCGAGATCGTCCCGGTGGTCGCGGTGATCCTCGGTGTTCTCATCCTGGTCGACAGCGAGCGAGGACCTCGCTTCCCAGTGCTCGCCGGGCTGATCATCATCCCGATCCTCTTGCTCTTCCGCGAGGCGTTGCTCCACAGCCGAATGATCGGCTGGTCGCGGTCCTTGCGTCGGCAATCGAGAGAGCGGGCGTTCTTCGATCAGCTCGCCGACCTCGACGAGTTCGGACGACTCGTCGCGCACGAGCTCCGCAACTCGCTCTCGGTTCTCTACTCGAGCATCGGCTTGCTCGAGCGTGACCGACCGCGTCAGCAGCGGCTCGAGATCCTGCAGACGCTCAGCGAAGAGGGCGAGCACGTGCGGGCGCTGGCCAGTCAGCTCACCGCCTTCCGTCGGTCGAATCAGGACGACCAGCGTCGCGAGGCGTTCCTTTCCGACATCGGAGTGGCGGCCGCGCGCAACGCCACCGGCAAGACGACCTGGCCCCGCGACGTCACCCTCGACATCGAATGGCTCACCGAGGGTGACCTCATCCGAGCGGACGACCTGCTACTGGAGTACGCCCTCACGAACCTGCTCGTGTCCTGTGCTCAAGGCGGCGCCAGTCAGGTGACCGTTCGGGAGGAGCTCACCATCGACTCGACGAGCCCGTCGGCCCGTCTCGAGATCCGAGGTGACGGCACCACCGTCGACGAGGCCCTCTTCTCGGGTGGTCCGTCCAAGCTGGTCGCCAGCCGAGGTGAGGGCGCTGCGCTGGGACTCGCGGTCGCTCGCCGTGCGATCAAGGAGCATGGGGGCGAGCTCACGCTGGAACGGGGCGATCCCCAGGGACTGTGCATCATCGTCTCGCTGCCCCTGGTCCCTCCTGGCGACCTCGACTGAGCGACGCCCACGGAGCCTCGATCGTGGGTGCCCGCCCACGCCCTGCGTCTGCTCGCACACGCTCGGTCGTCGCCACCCCCCACGCAACGGCACTTTCCGGCGCTCAGCGGCGCCTGGCCGTGTTGGCAAGCGACTTGCTCTAGCTCTTGGTGCGGGCGTGGCCGCCCATCAACAACGGGGACCGGGGGTGGGCGGCCGCGCCCGCATTTCTTTTTGGAGCGACCGGGAACGAGGAGCCGAGGAGCTACCGATAGGTGAGCTCGAGCTCGGTGGCCTCTCCCGACGAGATGACGACCTCCTCCACGAGCTCCTCCAGCTCGGAGTGCCAGGCACGGAGCAGGTAGGGACCCGGCGGCACGTCCTCCAGGACGAAGCGACCGGCGTCGTCGCTCACCGTCACCAGTCGATGCTCACGGACGACCCAGGTACCGGAGGTCCAGCCGTGCCGCTCGCAGGTGACCCGCATGCGCTCGGGGGTCTCGAAGTGGCGGCCAGGGAGCTGGACGCGACGCTTGTAGCGCGGCCAGTAGAGCCGGGCGACCTCGTTGCGAGCCGGGAGCGTGAGCAGCTCGTGCAGCACGCCGTCGTCACAGCGCAGGTCGAGGCTCGTGCCCTGCGGGATGACGACCACGCCCGGCTCGAGCCGGCAGCCGTCGATCTCCACGGTGGTCAGGGGCTGGTCGGCGGGCCAGGGGGCGTCCGGGGGCGTGTCGTCGAGAGTCCGGAGCTCCAGGACGACCTCCGCCAGGCCTCCCTTGCGATCACGGCGGATGCCCTGGGGCCGCAGGGTGCGACCGCAGGCGGCGACGTCGACGTCGTTGGTGACCGTCTTCTGGCGCGGGGCGCGTCCGGCCTGTCGAACCCGACCGGTGATCCGGCCGGGGGGCGAGGGCGTGAAGGCGGCAGGGGGCTCCGTCTCGGCGGCTGCTTCGGGGGGCGCCGAGGCGTCGCTCTCCGGCTCGGACGCGACCGTCGCGAGGGGCGCGAAAACGGCAGCTCCGATGACGAAAACGAGGGCCTGGGCAGCAGTGATCACCAGACCATCATGCCCCCACTCGAGCCTCGCTCGGACTCGTCGGGCCGCCCCGCGATCCGGGGTCCGAGCATCGGGGCAGGAAAGTAGGATCGGACCGTGGCAAAGAAGAAGTCGACCGAAGCCCGGCTGGCCGAGCTGCGCGAGCGCATCTCGGAGGCCGACCACGCCTACCACGTCCTCGACGCCCCGGTGCTCACCGACGGCGAGTACGACACGCTCTATCGTGAGCTCAAGGCGATCGAGGCCAAGCATCCCGAGCTGGTGACCGCCGACTCGCCGACCCAGCGTGTCGGCGCGACCGCGGCCGATCAATTCGAGCCCGCGGAGCACGTGAAGCCCATGGGCTCGCTGGAGTCGGTCGTGGAGGAGGACGGCCTTCGTGAGTTCGACGGACGGGTCCGCAAGGGCCTGGAGCTCGACGACGACGACCCACCGGTCCGTTACTGCTGCGAGCCGAAGATCGACGGCGTCGCTCTCGAGCTGGTCTATCGCGAGGGCGTCCTCGAGATGGCGGCGACCCGGGGCGACGGGCTCGTCGGTGAGAACGTCACCGCCAACGCCCGGACGATCCCGTCCATTCCCCTGCGCTTGCTCCCCGCTGGTGGCCCGCCGCCCGAGCTCCTGTCGGTGCGAGGCGAGGTCTACATGACCAAGGCCGACTTCCATCGGCACAACGAGCTCCAGGCCGAGCGTGGGGAAGCCCTGATGGCCAACCCGCGCAACGGGGCGGCCGGCTCGCTGCGTCAGCTCGACCCCGCCGTCACCGAGCAGCGCCCGCTCAAGTTCTTCGCCTACGCGGTGGCCGACGGCAGCGACCTCGGGGTCGGCACTCAGCGCGAGGCGCTCGCGCGTCTGGGTGACTGGGGCCTCTCCATCAACGATCGCGTGCGGACCGTCGAGGGCGTGGACGCCGTGCTGGCCGAGCACGCCCGCACCGACAAGGACCGTGACTCCCTCGACTACGAGATCGACGGGCTCGTCGTGAAGGTCGACGAGCTCGACGCACAGCGCAAGCTGGGAGCCCGCTCACGGACACCGCGCTGGGCCCTCGCTCACAAGTTCGAGCCGACCGAGGCGGTCACCCGAGTGGCCAACATCAGCGTGCAGGTCGGTCGGGTCGGCTCGATCACGCCCGTCGCCGAGCTCGAGCCGGTGGAGGTGGCCGGCGTGGTCGTGCGCCGGGCCACGCTGCACAACCGCAAGGAGCTCGAGCGCAAGGACATCCGCATCGGCGATCACGTCGTCATCCATCGGGCCGGCGACGTCATCCCTCACGTCGTGCGCTCGCTGCAGGAGCGTCGCGACGGCGACGAGGAGGTCTTCCTCTTCCCCGAGATCTGTCCCGCCTGTGACAGCAAGCTCGTCGAGGATGGTGTGTTCCTGCGTTGCCCGCAGGGCAGTCACTGTCCCGCGCGGCTCAAGGAGGCCGTCCAGCACTACGGCAGCAAGCGGGCTCTCGACATCGACCAGCTCGGCGAGAAGCTCGTCGCCCAGCTCGTCGACACGGGGCTCGTGAAGACCCTGGCCGACCTCTACCGGCTGGACGTCGAATCGCTCGTCGAGCTCGAGCGGATGGGGGAGAAGAGCGCGACCAAGCTCATCGCGGCCCTCGACGAGACGAAGCGGGCGCCGCTGGCTCGCTTTCTTCACGCCCTCGGCATCAAGCACGTGGGCGAGCACGTGGCTCGGCTGCTGGCCGACGCGCTCGGGAGCCTCGAGGCCGTGCAAGCCACTGATCTCGACGCGCTCCAGGAGATTGACGGCATCGGTCCCGAGGTTGCCGCGGCCGTGCGGGACTTCTTCGAGGACGAAGAGCAGGCGAGCATCCTGCAGGAGCTCCGTGACGCCGGGGTCGAGCCGCTGACTCAGGAGGTCGTGGTCGTCGATGATGATGATGACGCCGACGACGGCGAGCGCGGTCCGCTGCACGGCAAGCGCATCGTCTTCACCGGCAAGCTGAGCCGGATCACCCGTGACGAAGCCCAGGAGGCGGCGCGGTCGCTCGGTGCCAAGCCGTCGGGCTCGGTCAGCAGCAAGACCGACCTGCTGGTGGCCGGTGAAGCGGCGGGCTCGAAGCTCGCGAAAGCCGAGAAGCTCGGCATCGAGGTCTTGACCGAGGACGAGTTCCTCGCGCTGGTCGAGGAGAGCGGCGGGGGGAGCGACTGAGCCCGCTGCGCGCCCTGCTGCGGCCGGTGCTCGGTGGGGAGCTCGCGGGGCACCGCGACTTCCGACGTCTCTGGGCGGCGCAGGCAATCTCGGCGCTCGGGAGTCGGTTCAGCCGAACCGTGCTCCCGCTGCTGGCAGTCGTGAGCCTGGCCGCCACGCCGGGCGACATGGTGCTGCTGGGGATGCTCGGGATGATCCCGGGCATCGTCGTCGGGCTGTTCCTCGGCGGCACCATCGATCGCAGCCGCAAGCGCGCGCTGATGATCGGCTGCGACGTGGCGCGTGCCGTCGTGTTGCTGTGGGTCCCCATCGCGGTCTGGCTGGACGTGCTCACCCTCATGCAGGTGATGGTCGTCACGGCGGTGTCGGGACTGTTCACCGCGCTCTTCCACGTTGCCGACAACGCCTATCTACCGTCGGTCGTGCCGCGGGAGCACCTCGTCGAGGGCAACTCGAAGCTGACCTTCTCCGAGAGCGTGGCCGAGATCACCGGCCCGGCTCTCGGCGGCTGGGTCATGCAGCTCCTCGGCGCACCCTTGGCCATCCTCACTGACGCGATCAGCTACCTCGCGTCGGCCGTGCTGCTCCGGCGCATCGAGGTGAAGGAGGCGCCGGTCGAAGGGAGCGCGCGACCGAGACCCTGGCAGGACCTGAAAGTCGGTCTCGGCACCGCGTGGACTCGCTCACCGCTGCGGCCGCTGTTGCTCGTTCACGCCGGCTCGTCGTTCTTCGGCGGCTTCTTCTTCGCGCTGTACTACCTCTACTGCGTCAACACGCTCGGCCTCGGCGTCGGTCTCATCGGGGCCGTGATCGGAGCCGGGGGCATCGGTGCTCTGCTGGGCTCACGGATCGCCGAGCCTCTCGTGCGCCGGCTGCGCCTGGGGCCGACGCTGATCGTCATGCTGGCGCTCTCCGAGCTCTCCGCGCTCTTCCTCCCGGCGGCGGCGGTGTCGAGCTCGACCCTGCTCGTGGTCGTCTGCCTGGTGGCCCACCAGCTCCTCAGTGACGGGTGTCATGTCGCCTACGAGATCCTGGCCGTCTCGGTGCGGCAAACGGTGTTGCCAGAGGACCGCCGGGGGCGGGTCGAGGCCACCTGGCAACTCACCGGCAGCGCACTATTGTTGATGGGAGCTCTCGTGGCCGAACGAATCGCGAGCGGTGTTTCGGTTCCGTTCGCGGTCCTGGTCGGCGTCCTCGGGGGTCTCGTCAATCCCGTCCTGCTCGTCTTCAGCCGCATTCCCGCCCTCACCGGGCTCGAGGAGCTGTCCGAAAGGGACCTCGAACGGCCGGCTGGAGGCCCTCCTCCGCCGGTGTAGACTTCAGCGCTTTCCTTGCCGGAAAGCGGAGAGAAACTGCCGTGTCCGACGAGGAAAGCAAGCGCCCCACGCCGATCGGAGGCGACGACGGAGCCTCCGATCCCCCCGAGTCCGATCCGGGGGATTCGCTGTTCGTTCCCGGTCCGGGAGACGACCTCGGCGATGGCGGGGAGACCCCCTCGGGCTCGGCCGAGCTCCCCATCCTGGCCGTGCGCAACACCGTGGTCTTTCCCAAGACCGTGGTGCCCCTGACGATCGGTCGGCCGAAGTCCCTCGCTGCCGTGCAGGCGGCCATGCAGGCCAAGCGGGTCCTCGGCATCGTCTCGGAGCGACCCGAGCACGCCGACACCGACGACAACGTGGATGCCGACGGCGTCTACCAGGTCGGCACCTGGGTGACCATCCACAAGATGATCAAGATCCCCAACGGGGATGCCCGCGTGCTGGTGCAGGGCCTGTCGCGCTTCCGGATCGACTCGTTCACCGCCGTCGACCCCTACCTTCGCGCCCGAGTGGACGTGCTGGACGACATCGAGCCAACGCCCGGCGAGGATCTCGATGCGTTGATGCGGAGCTGCGTGAGCCAGGCCGAGAAGATGATCGGCCTCTCGCCCTACCTGCCCGAAGAGCTCAGCCAGGCGGTCAGCACCATCGACGATCCCCTGCACCTGGCCTACGTCGTGGCCTCGGTGCTCAAGCTGGAGGTCGCCGACAAGCAAGAGCTCCTCGAGCTCGACGACGTGCACGACAAGCTCGAGCGGGTCAACGAGGCGGTCGTTCGCGAGCTGCAGGTCCTGCAGATCGGCGGGAAGATCCAGTCGCAGGTCGCCACCGAGCTCGAGAAGAAGCAGAAGGAGTACTTCCTCCGCGAGCAGCTCCGGGCCATCAAGGAGGAGCTGGGCGAAGGCGAGGACGAGGGAGGCGAGGCCAACGAGCTTCGCGAGCGGCTCGAAGCGGCCGACCTGCCCGAGCACGTCCTGAAGGAGAGCCTCCGCGAGCTGTCCCGGCTCGAGAAGATGCACTCCTCTTCGCCGGAGTACCACGTCATCCGGACCTACCTGGATTGGGTCCTGGCGATCCCGTGGAAGGCGAAGACGAAGGACAACCTCGACCTCGACAACGCCCGGTCGGTCCTCGACGAGGACCATCACGACCTCGAGAAGGTCAAGGACCGGCTCATCGAGTACCTGGCGGTCCGCAAGCTCAAGGCCGACCACAAGGGACCCATCCTCTGCTTCGTCGGTCCTCCCGGCGTGGGCAAGACGTCGCTCGGGAAGTCCATCGCCCGTGCCCTCGGGCGTGAGTTCCAGCGGATGAGCCTCGGTGGCGTCCACGACGAGGCCGAGATCCGAGGCCACCGGCGCACCTATGTCGGTGCCATGCCCGGGCGCATCGTTCAGGCGCTCAAGCGGGCGGGCTCGGCCAACCCGGTCATCATGCTCGACGAGGTCGACAAGGTCGGTCGCGACCACCGGGGCGATCCCAGCTCGGCACTGCTCGAGGTGCTCGATCCCGAACAGAACTCGACGTTTCGGGATCACTACCTCGACCTGGACCTCGACCTGTCCCGGGTCCTGTTCATCGCGACGGCCAACCTCCTCGACACCCTTCAGCCGGCCCTCCGGGATCGGATGGAGATCATCCGCCTCCCGGGCTATGCCACCGAGGACAAGGTCCACATCGCTCAGAATTTCCTGCTTCCCAAGCAGGTCCACGAGCACGGGATCGAGGACGTCGAGCTGGAGCTGGAAGACGTCTGTCTTCGCACTCTGATCGCCGGTTGGACCTCCGAGGCGGGCGTCCGGAACCTCGAGCGTCACGTCGCCACCCTCTGCCGGAAGGTCGCGACGCAGGTGGCTCGCGAGGAGGAGCCCACGCGTCGTATCGAAGCCGACGACTTGTCCGAGTACCTCGGACCTCAGCGCGTCTTCCCGGAGGTCGCGCGTCGCACGAGCGTGCCCGGCGTGGCCACTGGCTTGGCATGGACGCAAGACGGAGGTCAGGTGCTCTTCGTCGAGGCGTTGAAGATGCCCGGCAAGGGTGATCTCGTGCTCACCGGTCAGCTTGGTGAGGTCATGCAGGAGTCCGCACGCACTGCGCTCTCGCATGTTCGCAGCGTTCACGCCGAGCTCGGCATCGACGAAAAGCAATTCAAGCAACATGACGTGCACGTGCACGTGCCGGCCGGTGCCATCCCCAAGGACGGTCCGTCAGCCGGTGTTGCCATCGCCACTGCCATCGCTTCGGTCTTCTCCGGACGACGTGTCATGAAGAGCGTCGCGATGACCGGCGAGCTCACCTTGACCGGTCAGGTGCTTCCCGTCGGTGGCGTGCGCGAGAAGGTTCTCGCAGCGCGTCGAGCGGGCATCGACGAGGTCTTGCTGCCCTTCCAGGTCGAAGCCGAAGTCGAAGAGATTCCCGCGGAATACCGGGAAGGAATGCAGTTTCACTATCTCGAGAAGCTGCGTGATGCCTTCGAGCGCGTCTTCGTTCGCGAGGACGACGAGCCCAACAGCAGTGCCGAGTCGAGTGGTCGCAAGCGTCGTTCACGACTCGAACCGGGCTCGGTGCCGCCGCCACCACCAGCGTGACCTTCGACGCACGACACGTCGTCGATCAGCACGCGTGTCGTGACGTCATGTTGGTGATGCACTTGCATCGACCAGCACCGATCGTCATTCGATGATGGGTCATCATCGGTCGACGTGCGTCTTCCACAACGCAAATTCCTCTTGACAGACCACTTCGGCACCATCGACCATTTCGTGGTTTTGGTGATTGGCGTCATCAACACGTGACGTCGTCATCAACATTCAGCTGAAGACGGAGAGGAACACATCCATGGCAGTTCGAAAGAAGAAGAAGGCCACGAAGCGGAAGGCCACCAAGAAGAAGGCCACCCGCAAGAAGAAGGCCACTCGCAAGAAGAAGGCAACCAAGAAGAAGGCCACGAAGAAGAAGGCCACTCGCAAGAAGAAGGCGAGCAAGAAGAAGGCCACTCGCAAGAAGAAGGCGAGCAAGAAGAAGGCCGGCAAGAAGAAGGCTGGTCGCAAGAAGAAGGCCTCGAAGAAGAAGAGAGCGAGCAAGAAGCGGGGTCGCCGCTAGGCGCCCGCCTTTTCGCCTCTCGATCGCCTCGGCGGTCGATGAAGAAGCCCGGCTCACCGTTCAGGTCAGCCGGGCTTTTTCGTGTCCTGGGGCGGCTCTCGAGGCGTTTTCCTGGTCTTGGCCTCTCGCGAGACTTGACGGAAGCCGATGAGCACGCTGGAGTTGAAGTGACAGGAGGATGCGTGAGCAAGCCGTCTCTTCGAAGCACAGTCGTCATTCTCGGGCTCGTGTCCGTGCTCTTCGCGGCCGAACCCGCTCGGGCCGAGCTCACTCAGACGGCCGAGGTCTTGAGCGTCGATGGCTCGTTGGCTGCCGCGGTGGCGCGCCGCGTGCGCCGGGAACCCCTGGGCTCGTCGGCGAAGCTGTCACTGTCCTCGACGTCGGGTCACCTGCGAGCGAAGGGGACGGTGGAGACGCTCGTGGATCGCGAGCGGATCGTGGCGTGCATCGAGAGCAGCGAGGGAGTGCGCTCCTTCGACGTGTCGCTTCCCGTGCGACCGATCGCGGAGCTTGCCGACGAGTCCTTGCGACGTCGGGTCGAGGAAGCGCTGACGCGGGTGACGTCGGGCTTGCGGGAGCGTGCGAGCGTGGGCGTTCGCGCGCGAGGGCGTCGCGTGACCTTGAGCGGCGTCGTGCGCAGCACGCGCGACTGGAGTCTCCTGCTCGAGACGGTGCGCTCGGTGCCGGGCGTCCAGGCGCTCACCGACGAGCTCACTCTCGAGGTGGCCATGGGCGAGGCGGTTCTCGGGACGTCATCGAGTCGTGAAGAGCGCCTCGGTGCCCGGAGCATCGACACGAGAACGGGCCGACTTCTCATCGAGGGAGTCCCCCACCGCGTGCTCGAGATCAAGTCCGTGCAGGTCGACGAGCGTGGCAAGCGCCGCCAGCGCTACCTCGTCCAGGAGATGACCCTCCCCGCGCCCTGACGCGCAACGGTCGGGTTGAGCGCCACGCTCCTGCACGATGACCGAACGAGGGAGCTGAGGCCGGAGCTTCGTTCCTGGCTAGGCGTGAGGACCAAGCGAGAGAGCTGAGGCCGGATCTTCGTTCCTGACGCGGCGCAACGACCGAGCGGGCCGCAGCCGCTACGAAATCCGGTCAGGATGCTCGTGTCCAGGCGCGCGTGACGATCCAGCGAGAGAGCTGGGGCCGGATCTTCGTTCCTGGCGAGGCACGACGACCGAGCGGGCCGCAGCCGCTACGAAATCCGGTCAGGATGTTCGTGTCCAGGCGAGCGTGACGATCCAGCGAGAGAGCTGGGGCCGGATCTTCGTTCCTGGCGAGGCGCGACGACCGAGTCGGGCCGCAGCGTAGCCTGCTACGTGAGGACCCGCGAGTGGAGGAGCAACAAAGCCAGGGGCGGAGAAACGGCCTCAGATCATGGCGATCTTGGTGCGGAGAAGGAGCATTTCCAATGCCAGTCCGGCCTTCTGCAGCAGCTTGAAGAGCAGGTTGAGGTCGACCTCGGCCAGCTCCTCGGGCGTGCCCTCGGCGTAGTAGCAGCCAATCGCGCGGCCCTTCAGCCCGAAGGGCACCACCAGCACCGCCGGCGGCCGCTCGCCACCGAGCTGCTCGACGATGGTCGCGTTGGCCGGGTTCTCCGGGAGGATGCCCTGGTAGTGCTTCGGGTTGTCCCGGACCAGCGTGAAGATCGAGACGTCCTCGATCGGCATCACGACCTTGCGGACCATCTCGGGGGTGAGGCCGTTGCCCTGACCCGTCCAGCCGATGGTTCGGTTCTTCTGGAAGATGAACAGGCCGGACCGTGCGAACAGGTCCTCGGTCACCCACATGATGGTGTCGGCGATCTCGTCACGGATCTCGACGCGGCTGAGCTGACGCGCGGCTTCCTCGAGGGTGCGGGGCACCTCGTCTTCGATGAGCTCTTCAGTCGACGTGCCGTCGGCGGTGAGCGGCGAGGCCGCAGCGGCGGCTGCTGCGGGAGCGGCAGCTGCGGCTGCTGCGGCGGCGGGTGCGGCAGCTTCGCCCGCGGCTTCCTCGTCCGACCAGAAGGCGGACGCGCCGGCTGGCTTGCTCTCGACCGGCGGAGCGTCGGCTGGCTGACTGCCCTGGGCGGCCTCCTGCGCGGCCTGGGCGACCTCGGCGAAGGACGGCGGAGGCACGGAGCCGTCGCGTCCCGTGAGGCGGTTGACGGTCTTGCGGATGCCGTCGATGCGAGCGGAGTCGACCTCACCGGCCTTCGGCTTGACGCCGTAGAAGGCCTCGAGACCACCGAGGATGGTGCGCTCGCTGGCGAGAAGCGGCTCGATGTTGCAGCCCGTCACGAAGGCGAGCTCGTCGAGCGCGAGGAGGTCGCCCGGATCGGCGATGGCCACGGACAGCCGACGGCTCTCCTCGTCCAGGGGCAGGACCTTGTAGCGCGTCGCGATCTTCACCGGGATCACGTCGAGCGTCTTCTTGTCGACGTTGCGGAGCTGGCTGCCCTTGCAGGGCTTCGCGCGCTTCTGCTCGCAAAGCGCCTCGACGACGGCCTTCTCATCGCAGGCGCCCAGCTCGATCAGGATCGAGCCGAGACGGCCTCCCATGAGCTTCTGGTACTCCAGCGCCTGGGTGACGACCGTCTCGACGGTCGCCCCCTTCTCGATCAGAAGCTCACCGATCTTCTTGGGCACGGCTCGACTGCTCCTCCGCGAGAGGACCCGCGGCGAAGAGGAGGGGATCCAGTCCGCCCCCCCGGGTTCCTGGTGGAACGCGCCATCCTATCCTTTTTCGGAGCGTGGACTGAAGACGTGGCGCTTCGGGTCGGTGACGGAACCTGACGAGACTGGAGCGGCCCCTGAAAACGACGAGGGCCCACGCGACCGACGTCGCGTGGGCCCATCGCGGGAGGCGTGTCGCCGAGCTAGCTGCAGCCCGACGTCTCGCCACAGGTGTCGCACTTCAGGCAGGTGCCGTTGCGGACCAGCGTCCACGAGCCACAGGCGTGGCAGGGGTCACCCTCGTAGCCGCAGAGACGCGCCTGGCGAGCGGCGTCGCTCGCCGTGGAGGCCTGCGGCGCCGGAGCGGCCGCGGTGGCGCCCGAGCTGCTCGGTCCGAGCTGACGAGTACCCACGCTGACGGGGACCGGGGTCGGACCCGCCGTCGGCGGCTCGCTCTCGCCGGGACGCAGGTGCGTCGAGCGCGGCACGCCGGTGCCGCTGACACTGCTGCTCTCGTCGGCGTCGACCATCCGCTCCTGGACCACCACCTCCTCGGTGTACTCCGGCTCGGGCTGGCTGGCGCCGCCCTTGCCGCCGAGGCTGTCGGCACGGAGGTCTTCCGGCTGCACCTGAGCCAGGTCGTGACGACCGAGGTAGGAGACGGCCAGCTCGCGGAAGATGTAGTCGATGAGCGAGGTCGAAAGCTTGATGTGCGGGTTGCCGGTCACCACGCCCGAGGGCTCGAAGCGGGTGAACACGAAGGCGTCGACGTACTCGTCGAGGGGCACGCCGTGCTGGAGTCCCAGCGAGACGGCGATGGCGAAGCAGTTCATCAACGAGCGGAAGGCGGCGCCCTCCTTGTGCATGTCGATGAAGAGCTCACCCAGGCTTCCGTCCTCGTACTCGCCGGTGCGCAGGTACACCTTGTGGCCGGCCATGACCGCCTTCTGGGTGTAACCGCTGCGGCGATCCGGGAGCCGACGCCGCGAGGCGAGGTAGCGGTAGACGACACGCTCGGCCACGCGGGTCGCGTCGGCGGAGACGCCGACGGCGGCCGGCTCCTCGGCCTCGGTGGCTGCCTCGAACTCTTCGAGGGCGGTCGAGGAGAGGGGCTGGCTGAGCTTGCTGCCGTCGCGGTAGAGGGCGATGGCCTTGAGCATCAGGCGCCAGGACATCTCGTGGAGACGCCGCACCTCGGCGACCGTGGCCTCCGACGGGAGGTTGATGGTCTTGCTGATGGCACCGGAGAGGAACGGCTGAGCGGCCGCCATCACGTTGATGTGGGCCTCGGCGCGGATGAAGCGCTTGCCGTAACGACCACAGCGGTTGGCGCAGTCGAAGACGGCGAGGTGCTCGTCCTTCAGGTGCGGGGCGCCCTCGACGGTCATCCGACCACAGGCGACGTCACCGGCCTCGAGGATCTCCTCCTCGCTGAAACCGAGGTGGTTCAGGAGGTCGAAGCCCGGCGCGAAGACGTCGTCTTCGGTGAGATCGAGGCTCGAACGGTGAGTTTCGTCGAAGAGCAAGGGGCTGAACGCGAAGCGGAGCTCGAAGGACGAGGTGAGCTGCTTCTCGACGAATTCGATGGCCGCGTCGCTCATCCCACGCTCGCGGAGCGTCTCGGGATTGACGTGAGGCGTCCCGCGCAGCGTGCCCGTGCCACGGCAGTAGTCGACGATCTCCTTCACTTCGGCGTCGTCGTAGCCGAGCTTGCGGAGAGCGGCCGGGACCGACTGGTTGATGATGCGGAAGTAACCGCCGCCGGCGAGCTTCTTGAACTTCACCAGGGCGAAGTCGGGCTCGACGCCGGTGGTGTCGCAGTCCATGACCAGGCCGATCGTGCCGGTGGGCGCGATGACGGTGGTCTGAGCGTTGCGGAAGCCATGCTCCCCACCGAGCAGCAGGGCGCGATCCCAGGACTCGCGAGCGGCGTCGACGAGCTCGGTCGGGGCGTGCCGGGAGTCGATGCCACGCGGCTTGATGGTCAAGCCCTCGTAGTCACCGAGGTCGAGCATGTTGCTCGGGTCAGGACCGCCGACGCCGTGCGCCGCACGACGATGGTTGCGGATGACCTTGAGCATGTCCTCGCGGTTCTCGGGATAGCCCGGGAAGGCACCGAGCTCCGCTGCCATCTCGGCGGAGGTGGCGTAGGACTCGCCGCAGAGGACGGCGGTGAGCGCGCCCGTGAGAGCCGTGCCCTCGGGGGAGTCGTAGGGGATGCCCTGGACCATGAGCAGCGCGCCGATGTTGGCGTAGCCCAGGCCGAGAGTGCGGTAGCGGTAGGACAGCTCGGCGATGCGCTTGCTCGGGAACTGCGCCATCGCCACCGAGATCTCGAGGACGATCGTCCAGATGCGGCAGGCGTGACGGAAGCCCTCGAGGTCGAAGCCCTGCTTCGGGCCATCCTCGGAGTAGAAGCGCATCATGTTGATCGACGCCAGGTTGCAGGCCGTGTCGTCGAGGAACATGTACTCGGAGCAGGGGTTGCTCGCGTTGATGCGGCCACCCTGCGGGCAGGTGTGCCACTCGTTGATCGTGGTGTCGAACTGCAGGCCCGGATCGGCGCAGGACCAGGCGGCGTACGCGATCTGATCCCAGAGGTCGGTGGCCTGCTTGGTGGCGTGGATCGAGCCGTCGGTGCGCCAGGTGAGGTTCCACTCGGCGTCCTGGAGGACCGCGTCCATGAAGGAGTTGCTGATCCGGACCGAGTTGTTCGAGTTCTGGCCCGAGACCGTGACGTAGGCCTCCGAGTTCCAGTTCGTGTCGTACTCGGCGAAGGTGATCCCGGTGTAGCCCTGCTCCGCGAGCTGGAGGACACGCTGGATGTAGGGATCCGGCACGAGGCTTCGCCGTGCCTCGGACAGGCTCTTCTTCAGGGCGGGGTTGCGCTTCGCGTCGAGGCGGGTCTCGAGAGGCGCGTCGGTGAGCTCACCACCGGGCTGGTGGATCGCGGCGAAGAGCTCGTTGAGGTGACGCTGGGCCAGGCGGCTGCCGGTGACCAGCGAAGCGACCTTCTGCTCCTCGACGACCTTCCAGTTGATGAAGGTCTCGACGTCGGGATGGTCGATGTCGAGGACGACCATCTTGGCGGCGCGACGCGTGGTGCCACCGGACTTGATCGCGCCGGCAGCGCGGTCGCCCACCTTGAGGAAGGACATCAAGCCGGAGGATCGACCACCACCGGAGAGGGGCTCTCCCTCGCCACGGAGGTGCGAGAAGTTGGAGCCGGTGCCGGAGCCGTACTTGAAGAGTCGGGCCTCGCGGACCATGAGGTCCATGATGCCGCCGTCGGCGACGAGGTCGTCGTCGACGGCCTGGATGAAGCAGGCGTGGGGCTGCGGCCGCTCATAGGCGTTGGTCGAGCGCTGGAGCTCGCCGGTTTGCTCGTCGCAGAAGTGGTGGCCCTGTGCGGGACCCTCGATGCCGTAGGCCCAGTGAAGACCGGTGTTGAACCACTGGGGCGAGTTCGGCGCGGCGATCTGCCGGGCGAGCATGTAGGTCAGCTCGTCCCGGAAGGCGTGGGCGTCGGCTTCGGTGTCGAAGTACCCGCCCTTCTGACCCCAGTAGGCCCAGCAGCCCGAGAGGCGCTCGAAGACCTGGCGTGCGCTGGTCTCGCCCTTGGGAGGGGCCTTGGCCGAGCCCGGCTCGCTGCCCTCGGCGGTGACCGCCTTCGAGCGGCGCAGCCAGTCGGGAATGCCGGGCTCGTCGACGAGCTCGGTGCGGTCGGGGAGACCGGCCTTGCGGAAGTATTTCTGGGCGAG
>JBCCFW010000017.1:0-77543 GCA_039029535.1 Acidobacteriota bacterium | reverse complement strand
CCACGGGACGGCTCACGAGCGCGACCACCACAGCCAGGAGGGCTGCGCGAAGCGAAACGTGTCTCATGTCGATCTCTTCCTCTCAGCCGACCCTCGAGGGCCGACTGCTTCACGGAAAACTCACGTTGACGAACTCGACCAGGGCGCAGCTCCGGCCGCACCCCGGGCGACGCTCGAGTAACGAGACAGCCCTCTCTCCCTTCCGTGACCGGCAAGATCGACGGTTCAGGCTCCGTCAGCTCACCGGTGAGGTCCCTCCCTCGGCTCGACGTCCACGAGTCAACATCGCCGGCGCCCCCCCTCGCGGCAAGCCCCGACGTCCTGATTCCGGAGCGAGCTCGTCCGGAGGTCGGGCCGTCTCAGCCCCCGGGGCCGAGCCAGCTGATGCCGTAGTGGATGCCGATGAGCGGCTCCTCGATCGTCAGCGTCACTCGACGCTCGCGACGCGAGGTCACCAGCCGCAGCCGCCGCGGGTGCAGGCGGGCCGACAGCTCCTCCCCGTGCGGTGCGGGGAGCCGGAAGGTGGGCCAGGAGTGGGCCTGCAGGCCCCCTGGCCAGAAGCCGCTGGGGAAGCGAACGCCGACGACGAGACGACGCACCGGGAAGGCCGCCGTGAAGCTGTGGCCGTCCCGGAGGTCCTCAGAGTCCTGCTGGTCGGCCGACACGACGTAGCTCAGGGCCCGCTCGACCCGACGCGTGTAGCTCACGCCTCGACGGGCCGCCTCCGGCGAGAAGGCCAGCTCGTGGATGGCCGACGCCTCACCGCGTCGGATGAGACGTGTCCGGAAGCCCTCGTCGTGCTCGTGCTCGGGTCCGTCCTGCTCGATCTGCTGGGGCGGGTCCGAGCCGCGTCGCACGAGAGCGCCCTCGCCGTAGCGCACGACCAGGCCCTGGGGCCGCGGCACGAGGCTCTTCAGGCCCCGGGTGCGGTAGACCGCCTCGGCCCAGCCCTCGTCATCGATGACGAGCTCCTTGCTCTCCTCGGTCGCCTCCAGGCCGTAGAGGTTGCGGTAGTGCTCCCAGACCTCGCGCGGCGTCGCCTCCCGGTCCGGACCTCGACCGACCAGCAGCATGTCGGCCGACAGCTCCTCGAGCTCACGGAGGTACGCCCGCAGCGTCGAGCAGCGCGCATCACGACCCCGCTCGGCGTTGCTCACCGTCATGGCCGAGACACCGAGACGCCGACTCAGCTCGCGTTGCGACAGGCCGCCTCGCTCCCGAGCCTCGCGGAGCAAGCCGCCGAGCGGACCAGCCGCCGCCACCGTCGTGGTCGTGGGAGGCTCGGTCACCGGCGCCAGCGGCTCGTCGGTCTCGGAAGGATCGACGTCGTGCCAGTGGAGCTCGTGCGTGACGTAGAGCTCGGGACGCTCGACGTGCAGGACCATCCGTCGGCCCAGCTCCTCACGCTCGTTTCTCAAGCCCTCGGGACGAAGACGGAGGGCCAAGTCGGCGTCCTCGGTCAGCGCGCGCTGGCCACCGATGTGAGCCTCGTAGCGCACGTGCTCCGGCAGCTCTCCATCGGACCGCGCGATGACGAGCTCGAGCCGACGCACCGGGTAGCCCGGCGTGAACGTGACGGGGTCCAGGGTCGGATTCGCCTGGAGGTCGGTGCGCTGGTAATCGAAGCCCAGCCGATCGATCTCGTGAGGGAACACGAAACGATGTCGGTACTGGTCGTCCTCGAAGACGAGAGTCTCGCCCACGAGCTCGCCGGCGGACTCGACGGCTTCGCGAAGAGCACCGGGATGACCGCGGAACACGGCCCGGAGTAGAGCGATGAGGGCGGCCGGCTCCTTCAGCGAGCCGCTCAGGCTGCGGACCCCCTGCAGCGCGAGCTGAGGAGAGGCCGGCGGCGGCTCATCGGCGAACGCTGTCCGCACGAGACGATCGACCTGGAAACCGGCGAGGTCCCGCACGCAGCGCCACACGGCGGGCGACGACACCGGCAACGCGGCGTCCCGTGTCCAGAGGAGGCGGTGAGGATTGAGGGCTGCCAGCTCGTCGACGTAGCGCTGGAGGGTCGAGCGACGCAGGTCGCAGCCCAGCTCCGCCTCGGCGATGGTGGCGCGCGAGACGGACATCCGCTCGGCGAGCTGACGCTGAGTGAGCCCGGCTCGCTCGCGAGCCTCGCGCAGGATGCGACCGAGGAGGTCGTTCCCCGTCAGCGTCGTCGTCGTCACTCGATCACCACGAACACGAGAAAGCCACGACGACGCGTCAGGACGAGGTCCACATCAACAGGTCAGGCCAGGGATGTCGGGACAGGGATCGCACTCGTCGATCACGCCGTCACCGTCGCTGTCGTCGGGACAGTTCTGGCAGACGCAGGGACACTCGTTCACCGGATCGTCGGGGCAGGGGTCGCAGCTGTCTCGGAGGAAGTCCCCATCCGAGTCGTCGGCACAGCCGTCGTGATCCAGGCAGAAGCAGGGATGACACATCGGGCTGGGATCGTCCGGGCAGGGATCTTCGCAAGCCGGGATGCCGTCGCCATCGGCGTCGGACTCGTCGGGGCAGGGATCACACTCGTTGGTGGGATCCAGCGGGCAGGGGTCGCAGGCGTTGCGGAGCATGTCGCCGTCGGGATCGTCGGGGCAGGCACCCGGCAGCGCGCAGAGGCAGGGATCACCGCAGCCTGGGTCAGCGTCATCGGCGCACGGGTCGATGCAGTCCGGAATGCCGTCGCCATCGGCATCACCCTCACAGGGGTTGCAGCCGTTGGCGGGATCTTCGGGACAGGGATCGCAGGCATTGCGAAGACCGTCCCCATCGGGATCGTCGGCACAACCACCGGGCTCGGGGCAGAAGCACGGGTCGCAGGAGGTGTCTGGATCGTTGGGGCAGGGATCGCAGTGGTTGCGCAGCCCGTCGCCGTCGGGATCGTCGGGACACCCACCTGAACAACTGCACGGATCGTCGCAGGTGTTCATCGGGTCGTAGGGGCAGGGATCGCAGGCGTTGCGCAGGTGGTCGCCGTCGGGATCGTCGGGGCAGGCGCCCGGGATCGGGCAGAAGCAGGGATCACAGCCCGGGTCGGGGTCCAGCGGGCAGGGGTCGATGCAGTCCGGGAGACCGTCACCGTCGAGGTCGGAGCTGCACGGATCGCAGGCGTTCTCCGGATCGCCGGGGCAGGGGTCACAGGCATCGTGGATGCCGTCGGCATCCTCGTCAGGACAGTCGCCCACGCCGTCGCCGTCGGCGTCCACACAGGAGCAGGGGTCGGGAGGCAGGCAGCCCGGGAAGGGATCCTCCGGGCAGGGGTCGATGCAATCGGGGAGACCGTCGGCATCCGTGTCGATCGCGCAGGGATCGCAGGTGTTGGTCGGGTCCTCGGGGCAGTGATCGCAATGGTCGAGGATCCCGTCACCGTCCGTGTCGTCGGGGCAGCCATCCGGCTCTCGACAGGCGCAGGGGTCACACTCGGGGTCTGGATCGCTTGGGCAGCGGTCACAGTGATCCATGAGGCCGTCGCCATCCTGGTCATTGGGACAGCCCTCGGGATCGGGACACTCGCAGGGCTGGCAGCCGAGGTCGGGGATCTCCGGACAGGGGTCGCAGTCGTCACGGAGGAAATCGCCGTCGAGGTCGGCGCAGTCGGGATCCGGCGTGCCGTCGGGGAGGAAGCAGAAGCACTGATCCGAGCCGATGGGGAGCCGGGGCGGCTCGTCGATGACGGGCCCCCAGCCATCGTCCCAGCGACGGTAGTCGCTCGATCCGACGCCGACTCCCATCGCGTTCGTTCTCAGGTCGTGGCCAGGGGCGCCTGTCGTCGGTGCCTGGGCCTGAGCAGCGGCCATCCGACGTCCAGCGTTGTCACCGGCCCGATTGGGCGGCGTGGCGAGGGCCAGGCTCGCCATCGCCAGCCACGGCACGAGCGCTCTGAGAACTCGGCTGCTGCTCATCACCCACCGCTCCAATTCAGGGCCGTTCACGCCTCCTGAGAACGACACTCGACGAGTTCTAGACCCCCCTCAACAGGCAATCAAGACAGGGTCGTAAAACTTTCCGAGCGAGATGGCGATCTCGGCACTCTCATGGTCATTCAGCGCTGGGGGACAGAATCCGGCGGCTCGTGACGAAGTGCGGGCGAGAACGCCCCGAGCCGCCGGTGGAACTACCGGCGCGATCCGCCCCGGCGGTCGCGAAGGTGCGTGCGAGCTCGACGAGGATCCAGGCCAGGCGTGTCGATCCGACCCCGTCGGCGCATCCCTGGGCAGGCGATCTCGGTCACCGCACCCGAGCCAGCGAGGTGGACCTCGAGCGACCCGACACCGTCGAGCCCGAGGACGACCTGCTGCCAACCGTTGTCGTCCTGCACGACGGCCGGGAAGTCTCCGAGAGCTCCGCCAGCGGCGTCGAAGGCCCGGACGAAGGTGCCGTCCTCGTCGATGTCGAGCAGGCCCACCCAGTCGACCTCGCGCGGGACCTCGAAGTCGAAGGTCATGATGCCGCCGTCACGATGGTCGTCGGGCGCGCAGCTCGAGAAGTCCTCGGAGAGGATGAGGACGCCATCGCGGGCGGTGTCGTTGCCAGCACCTGCCCCCGGAGTCTCGAGGTCCTCGTCGTCACAGGTCGGCGACGCGCTGTCGAAGGACATGACGGGCGTCGAGCCCGAGATCGTCACGCCGAAGAACTGCGTGTCGATGACGGTGCCGGCTGCCGTGCCGTCGAAGTCGAGGCTCTGGCACTCGAGCGGGCAGGCGAAGGCGGGAACCCTCATCGGCTCCGGACCACAGCCAGGAGCGCCGGGCGTGCTGATGCAGATGCTCGCCTCCTGAAGCACGCCGTCCTCGAGAGCCTGCAGCGTGAAGCGCCAGGCGCCTTCCTCGAAGAAATCGTAGGGCCCGCCCATCCCGTCGCTGAGCCAGCCGAACAGCGGGTTCTGCGAGACCTGGTAGAGGTCGGCGAAGCCAGCGGTGGGATTGGGCTGGTTGTTGCGAGCGCCGATGAGGGGCCGCAGCGCCGGGTCGAGCAGGTCGACCGGACCCGCTGCGACCGAGCTGCCCGACTCGGTCTCGACGATCAGGCACAGGCCGTCGAGCTCATCGATGTCACCGTCGTAGGCCACCGAGGTCTGGAAATTCCACCAGGCCCGGTTCATCGCGGCCGGCGGCGTGTCGTCGAAGCCCGTCTCGACCTCGTAGTTGCCGCCCATGTTCTCCACCTGACCCACGCGCCGCTCCTCGGCACGGAGCCCGAGCTCGAGCGCGCCGCCGGGGAAGGCCGGATCACTCGTGATGGTGAAGCTGCCGTTGCACTGACCGCTGCCGACGTCCCAGCCCAGGCTATCGGGAGGGCCGACGGGACCCGGAGAGAGCCCCAGTGCCCCACCACCGACGGTGCCCGGCTCGTCGCAGGGCGCCTGGGCCCACGCCGGGAGGGCCAAGGCCATCAGGAGAGTGAACGAAATGCCGACACGGTTGCGAACGTGGATCATCGTCATCATCCTCCGACTCGAGAGTCGTTCCCATTCGTCATGATCGCTTGCGAGACGTGAGGGAAATGTAGCCCGTGGCGACTCGCCGTACCTCTCTGGAAGGGTGGCACGCGAAAGTTATCTAGTTTTCATCCAGCCGTGACCCGCCAGTCCGGCCCCGGAGCGCCCTGGGGAGACGCGTCGTGCGCTTTCGTTCGCTGTTGATGAACCTGCTGCTCGTGGGGGCCGTTCTCGCCCTCTTCGGTCTCCGCGCCTCGTCGGACGTGGTGTCGAAGCCCTCCGCCCCCTCACCGGACGACCTCCGCACCTCACTCTCCGTCGATGCTCGCTCGGCGGCAGCGGGCCTGCAGTCGTTGAGCCACGAGCTCGCGCTCCTGCCCCCCGCCCGCACCACCGCCCTGCGGGGACAGGTGGCCGAGGTGCTCGACACCTGCCCGTACAGTCGATCGGCCATGCAGCTCGCGGTCGTGCTGGAGACGCTGGCGTCGCGTCACGAGCCCATGCTCTTCTCCAAGGGCACCGACTGCTTCGACGGCATCGATGACGAGGCCGAGGAAGCGCGGGCGCTCTCCATCGCCCACGCCGACCAGCTCCAGCAGCTCCAGGACGCCCTCACGGCTCAGCGTCGTCTCCTCCATCAGCTCGACGCTGCCGATCGCGTGTCCCCGCCAGCGGGCGACGTGATCAACGCACGCGTGAAGACGATGAAGACCGTCCTGGCCGGCGTGCAGGCTGCCGTCGAGCGACGACCCGGCCGTGTCGCCGAGCGCTCGGACCAAGCGACGAAGGTCGTGCAGGCAGAGCTCCACGAGACCTGGCCTCTCAAGGCACCGCTGGTCGGCGTCCGCGTCGACGCGGAGCAGCTCAGGGAGCGCGCGCAGAGGTTGACGACTCTCCTCGACCGACCAGAGCTGGCCGAGTGCGACACGGCAGACGCCGTGCGACTCGGAAACGAGCGCCTGCTCGCGGACGCCGAGGAGATCACCGACCTCATCTCGCGCTTCTTGGCCCTCCACTGCTGAGACGATCGCTGACGTCTCTCATCGAGCTTGCCGCCCTGCTACAAACGTAGTAACTTCTACTACGGGAGTAGGAAAGTGAAGCTCAGCGACGCCGAATGGACCGTGATGCACGCGGTCTGGGAACGCTCGCCGGCCAGCGCGCGCGACGTGCTGGAGGTGACCGAGCCCGAGACCGGGTGGGCGTACACGACGGTCAAGACCATCCTCGATCGCCTGGTCGACAAGGGTGTCTTGCAGGTGCGCAAGCGGGCCAACACCGGTCTCTACGAGCCGCTGCTCTCGCGGCAAGACGCACGTCGCAACGCCGTGCGCTCGCTGGTGGACCGCGCCTTCGACGGCGCGTTCGGCTCGTTCGTCCAGCACCTGGTCTCGAACGAGCGACTCTCCAAGAGGGACCGCGCCGAGCTCGCTCGTCTCGTGCAAGAAGCCGAGGCTGACGACTCCTCTCCGCGGGGCTCGCGTCGATGAACGAGCTGCTCCGACCCATCGCGACGGCCTGGTGGCAGTGGATGCTGCCCCTCACCGTCCAGGCCGGCTTGCTCGTGCTCATCGTCGGCGTCGTCGATCGCGTCTTGCAGCGCTGGTCCTGGCCGAGCTTCCGGGCGGCGCTGTGGTGCGTCGTCTTGATCAAGCTGCTGCTCCCGCCGACCTTGACGTCACCCTGGAGCCTGACTCGCCTGAGGCGGGCGGCGACGACGGCTGCGATCGACGCCGCCGCGACGACGCTGGCCAGCTCTCAGGCCGCGACGCTCCCACTCTTCCTCACGTGGCTGAGCGGCGTGCTCGTGCTGGCCTTCACCGCCGCTCGTCGCTACCGGACCCAGCGAGCTCAGTGGCTCGCGACACCGTGGACGGAGCTACCCGAACCCCTGGCCCCATCGCTTCATCGGGCCGTCCGCGCCATCGGCCTGCAGCGAGCGCCGGAGGTCCGAGTGAGCGCCCTGGCCAAGGGGCCCGCGGTGGTCGGTCTCCTGCGGCCGATCGTGGTCTTGCCAGCGGCGCTCGTCGAGACTGCCCTCGAAGACGACGCCGGTCGTCAGCAGCTCGAGCACGTCCTGCTGCACGAGCTGTCCCACGTGCGACGTCGCGATCCCTTGACGAGCACGGTGGTGCTCGGCATCCAGCTCCTCTACTGGTTCCATCCGGCAGCCTGGTGGGCGCGCGCCCGACTCGACGAGCTCCGTGAGATGGCCTGTGACGAGGCCGCCGCCCGCGCGCTGTCGGACGCCGCGGCCTACCGTCGCACGCTCCTGCAGCAGGCGCGCCCCTTGCTCCAGTCGGACGGTCTCGGCCAGCTCGCCTTCGTGCACCGTCACTCGCAGCTTCTCGCGCGCCTGCGCTGGTTGGAGCGACCGCTGCGTCGGCGCTCGGCGCGGGCTCGTGCCTTCGCAGCCGGGGTGCTGCTGCTGCTCGCGACCTGCTGCGTGCCGCTCGGGCTCGTGCGCTCCCTGGTGCTCGAGCCCGCCCTCGCCCATGCCCTGTCCGTCGCGCCGACACCGAGCGACGCGCCGGGCTGTCTTCATCAGCGTTACGTGATGTTCGGGCTCCTCGGCGCCGAGACGTCGGAGCCCGTCAGTCAAGGAGAGCTTCCGTGAGCCGTCACCTTCGAAGGTCCCTCCAACTCCTGCTGTCCGCCGGCGCTCTCGCGCTCGCCCTGGCCGCGCACGCCAGCGAGCCTGCCAGCCCCGACTCCAGCCAGGCCATGGCCGCGATGATGGCGAAGATGAAGAAGGTCACAACGCCGGGACCGCATCATCGCTTCCTCGAGCGCTTCGTCGGCACCTGGAACACGGAGACACGCATCACCATGGGACCGAAGCCGGGACCGGCCGAGAAGGGGATCGCCGAGACGTCCTGGCTCATGCCGGGCCGCTGGATCCAGACCAAGGGCACCGGTCGGATGATGGGCCGTCCTCTCAACACCATGACGATCATGGGCTACGACAACTTCAAGCAGAGCTACGTGGTCACCACGGTCACCGACATGGACACGGCGATGAATCGCTCCGAGGGCGACATCGATCCGGGCGGCGAGGTGCTGCTCGTCTACGGCACGCTCGACGAGTACATCACCGGAGAGCACGACAAGATGGTGAAGACCGTCTATCGCTTCCTCTCCGAGGACGAGTTCGTCATGGAGATCCACGATCTCCCCATCGGCGAGAAGAACACCAAGGTGGTGGAAGTCCGCCACGTCCGGAGGAAGTGATGGCCAAGTTCACGCTGTCCAAGACGCTGCACCATCCACTCGAAGACGTCTTCGCGGTGGCCTCCGACTTCCCCAACGCGGCCGGAGCGATCCAAGCCATCACCAAGATGGAGATGCTCACCGAGGGCGAGGTGGGCGTCGGCACGCGCTTCCGCGAGACACGGGTCATGTTCGGACGCGAGGCGACCGAAGAGATGGAGGTCACTCGCTTCGATCCTCCTCGGAGCTACGAGCTGTTCTGCGAGAGCCATGGCTGTCGCTACGTGACCACCATGGCCTTCTCACCCGAAGGCGACGGCACCAAGATCGAGATGGACTTCGAAGCGACGCCGCTCACCTTCATGGCCAAGGTCATGTCGGTCGTCATGAAACCCATGCTCAACAGCTGCCTCAAGGAGACGGCGAAGGATCTCGACGACATCGGCCGCGTGCTCGACGAGCAGATTGCCGGCGGTAGCCAGCAAGCCGAGACGGCCAGCGCGGGGTAGCCACCTCTTTCGCGGGCTGGCAAGCTCCAGGTCATGAGCACCGAGAGCGACCCGCCCCTCTGGACCGACATCGCCGCGAACCTCACCAGCTCGCAGTTCCGCGACGACCGCGCCCGCGTCATCGAGCGGGCGGTCGCGGCCGGCGTCCGACGGATGGTCGTGCTCGGACTCGACGCCGACGACAGTGGTCGCGCCCTCGAGCTGGCGCGGGCGCATCCCGAGCACCTCAAGGCCACGGCCGGCTGTCACCCCCACTCCTGCGCCGAGTTCACCGCCGAGCACGTCGAGCGCATCCGCGGCTGGGTGAGCTCGGGCGAGGCGGTCGCCGTGGGCGAGTGCGGGCTCGACTTCAACCGCAACTGGGGAGGCCAACAGGCGCAGCGTGACTGCTTCCAGGCCCAGCTCGATCTCGCGGCCGAGCTGGAGGCGCCGCTCTACCTCCACGAGCGGGACGCTCACGAGGCCCTCATGGAGATGGTGCTCCCCCTACGGGACCGCCTGGGCCCGGTGGTGGTCCACTGCTTCACGGGTACCGAAGCGGCCCTGCGTGCCTACCTCGACGCGGACTTCCACGTGGGCGTGACGGGCTGGATCGCCGACGAGCGCCGCGGCAAGCACCTCGTCGAGGCGGTGCGGCTCGTGCCGGAGAACCGGCTCATGGTCGAGACCGACGCCCCCTATCTCCTCCCGCGCTCGATGCCCGACAGCGCGAAGGTCCGGCCGGGGAGCCGCCGCAACGAGCCGGCCTACCTGACCTGGGTCGGCGAAGCGGTGGCCGGCGCCCGGGGCGTCACGCCGGCGGTCCTGGCCCAGCAGACCACCGCCACGGCGGCGGAGTTCTTTGGCTGGCCGACGGCCTGAGAAGCCCGTCATTCGGGGTGGAGGGGCTCGTCGGGTAGGCTCGTGGTGTCACAGCCCGCCGGAGCACCATGAGCACGTCGTCCCCCATCGCCAGCGAGACCCCGACGCAGGCAGTCCGCCTGAGCTCGACGCGCTTCCTGGCCTACCTGGGGACGGCCTTCCTGGGGGCGTTCAACGACAACGCCTACAAGGCGGTGCTCATCGCCCTCTCGCTCCGGATGTTCACGAGCGAGGCCGAGCAGACGCGGGCGGCGAACCTCGTCTCACTCCTGCTACCCATCCCGTTCCTGCTCTTCTCCCCGCTGGCGGGTTGGCTGGCCGACCGCTTCCCCAAGCACCGCGTCATCCTCGTGAGCAAGCTGCCCGAGGCGGTGTCCATGAGCCTGGCCACCATCGGCCTGGTGCGTCAGGACCTCCCCTTCCTCCTCGGCGTGCTCTTCCTCATGGCGACGCAGAGTGCCTTCTACGGCCCGGCGAAGTTCGGCCTGCTGCCAGAAGCCTGCTTCCCGGGCGATCTCACCCGTGCCAACGGCCTCGTGTCGGGGTTCTCGAACCTGGGCATCCTCCTCGGGATGGTGTTCGGCATGGGCCTGCAAGCCCAGTTCGGGGACCGACCGCTCATCGTGGGCTGCTGCCTCATCGGCGTCGCGTTCCTGGGCATCGCCGCCGCAGCCCACGTTCCTGCCGGTCGACCGGGTCGCGTCGGCACGCCGGTGAGCTGGAATCCGCTGACGAGCTTCGTCCGCGACCTCCTCAGCATCCGTCCGTTCAAGTTGTTGCGTCACGGCGTCCTCGGCGTGGCGTACTTCTCCTTCGTCGGTGCCACCTTCCTCATCGTCCTGCCGGTCTACGGGACCCACTCGCTGGGTCTCTCGGCCACCGGAGCGCAGGGGCTGTTGGCGATCATCGCCATCACCGTCGCGCTCGGCTCGTTCATCGCCGGTCAGCTCTCGACCGGCCGCGTCGAGATCGGGCTGGCCCCCCTCGGCGCGATCGGCATGGCCCTGTCCACCATCGACCTGGCCTTCTTCGCTCCCGGCTGGACGATGAGTCTCGGTGACACCACCCTTCCCTGGCGCGCACTGCTCGACGTGACGGTGCTGGGAGTGAGCTCGGGACTGTTCGTGGTCCCCCTCACCGCCCTCGTGCAGCAGCGTGCCCCCTCTGGAGAGAAGGGGCGCATCGTGGCCTTCTCGAACCTGTCGTCGTTCCTCGGGGTCGTGCTGGCCTCCTTCTTCGTCTGGCTGCTCAACGACAAGGCGGGCCTGGACTCGCTGGGCGTGCTCGGAGTGCTCGCGGGCATCATGGTCGTCGGCACGGCCGTGACGCTCTGGCTGGCGCCGCAGTTCCTCGTGCGCTCGCTGCTCTTCATCGTGGGGCGATCGCTCTACCGCCTGCGAGTGGAGGGACGCGAGAAGCTGCCGTCGGGCGGCGGGCTCATCGTCTGCAACCACGTGAGCTATGCGGACTGGCTCTTCCTCGGGATGGCGAGCGACCGCATGGTCCGCTTCCTCATCTACCGCCCGTTCTACGAGGCCTGGCCGCTGCACTGGTTCCTCAAGCTCATGCGCGCCATCCCCGTGTCGTCGACCGACAAGCCCGATCAGCTCGAAGCTTCGCTGGAGCAGGCCCGCGACGAGATCCGACGCGGCCACCTCGTGTGCATCTTCGCCGAGGGCGGCATCTCCCGCACCGGTCAGCTCCTGCGCTTCCGCCGTGGCTTCGAGAAGATCATGAAGGGGCTCGACGCGCCGGTCATCCCGGCCTGCATCACGGGAGCCTGGGGCAGCATCTTCAGCTTCGAGCGGGGCAAGGTCTTCTTCAAGTGGCCGCGCCAGGTGCGCTACCCGGTCACCGTCCTGTTCGGTGAGCCTCATCCTTCCAATGTCAACGCGTCGACCATTCGTACGGTCGTGCACGAGCTCGAGGCCGACGGCTGGATCCTGGAGCAGCAAGATCACGAGTCGCTCCCCGAAAGCTTCGTGCAGACGGCGAAGAAGTACTGGTCGCGACACTTCGTCGCCGACTCCACCGGCGCCGACCTCACCTTCGGCCGCGCCTTCATCGGAGCCCTGGGCGTCAACGAGGTTCTCTTCCGTCAGAGCAGGCGAGCCGACGAGCCCCGGGTCGGCATCTGGCTCCCGCCCGGTGTCGGAGCGACGCTGGCGAACCTGGCCGTCCTCATGGACGGTCGCGTGCCGGTGAACCTCAACTACACCGCCTCGACCGAGGCCCTGACTCACGCCGTGCGCAGCGCGGGCCTGAAGCGCGTGATCACGGCGCATCGCTTCGTCGAGAAGGTCGGCGTCGAGCTCCCGTCCGAGCTCGAGCCGGTGTTCCTCGAAGACGTCCGGCCTCAGGTGAGAAAGGTCCGCGCGGTGACGCTGGCCCTGCTCGCTCGCTTCCTGCCACAGTCCCTGGCCCTGGCCCTGACGGTCCGTGGCCGCACGCGCGACCCGAACGCGACAGCGACCATTCTCTTCTCCAGCGGCTCGACCGGCGTGCCCAAGGGCGTCGTGCTCAGCCATGGCAACGTGCGCAGCAACATCGACGCGATGGAGCAGATCTACGCGCTCGAGCCCGACGATCAGGTCCTGGGCGTGTTGCCCTTCTTCCACGCCTTCGGCTTCACCGTGAACTTTGGCCTGCCCTGCGTGGTGGGCCTGTCGTCGGTGCACCACTCCAACCCTCTGGATGCCCGCACGGTGGGCAAGCTCGCCGAGAAGCACCGACCGACGCTGCTCATCGCGACACCGACCTTCCTCTCCGCCTACACGCGACGCGTCAAGGCGGAGGCGTTCTCGTCGCTGCGGCTGGTCATCGTCGGAGCCGAGAAGCTGACCGACTCGGTCCGCGAGGCCTTCCACGAGCGCTTCGACCGTGAGCCGCTCGAAGGCTATGGCGCGACCGAGTGCTCACCGGTCGTCGCCGTCAACGTGCCCGACTTCGACGGTCAGACGGGGCACCGTCGCGGGACGATTGGTCGTCCGCTGCCCGGCACCTGCGTGAAGGTCGTCGACCCCGACAGCCGCGAGCCGTTGCCGACCAATCGCGAGGGCCTGCTGCTCATCAAGGGCCCCAACGTCATGCAGGGCTACCTCGACGACCCCGAGCGGACCGCGGAGGTCTTGCAAGACGGCTGGTACGCGACCGGCGACATCGCCAAGGTCGATCGCGACGGCTTCATCAAGATCACCGATCGTCTCTCGCGCTTCGCCAAGGTCGGCGGCGAGATGGTGCCGCTGTCCCGGGTCGAGGAGGCCGTCATGGAAGCGGCGGGTCGGCCCGAGCCCGAAGAAGGAAGCGGCCCGGCCCTCTGCGCGACCTCGGTACCCGACGCCAAGCGTGGCGAGCGCGTGGTCGTGCTGTACCTCGACGGGATGCTGGAGCCGGTCGAGGTCGTCGAGAAGCTCGCCGACTCGGGGCTGCCGAATCTCTGGCAGCCGGGCAAGAGGGACTTCATGGTCGTGGACGCCATCCCCCTGCTCGGCACCGGCAAGCTCGACCTCCGCGGCGTGCGGGAGCTGGCGCGAGAGGTGGTGGGAGGCGGAAGCTGATCAGGCAGCGGTGGGCTGTCTTCAGGCCTCAGTCGAAGTCAGAGCTTCCTCGAGGCACCGCGAGCACACCGGCCTGACCGTCTTCTCATGATCGGCGATCGTCTTGGGAAGCGGCGCTTCACCAGCCACCACGCCAGCCGCTTCGGCGACTGCCTCGGAGAACAGGAGCTCCAGCGCGGGATCTCCGCGATGGGTGTAGGTCACTCGCACGAGCGGGCCGACCGGCTGACCCGCGTTGACTCCCTCGGCCACGTCGGGAGAAACGAATGCCGCTGGGCAGGGTCCGTGGCTCTCACAGATGAACGTCAACTGCCCTCCTTCAGCTCTCGGCAGCTCTACGGACTCGGCAGCAGCCCCAACACGTCCTGGAAGCCACCGGCCTCGGCGAGCTGGCGCGCGGTGGCTCCCTCTCCGTCGGCGATCGACGCGTCGGCACCTGCCGCGAGGAGCTGCTCGACGACCTCCGGATAGCCGACCGCCGCCGCCCGATGCAGGGCGGTGCGACCGTCCGACGGGTCTGGAGCGTTCACGTCGGCTCCGAGCTGGAGCATGAGCCCCACGGCGTCGTGCTGTCCCCGCTCGGCGGCGAGTCGCATGGTCGCCTCGTTCTCTTGCTGCTGGCTCACGGTCCGTCTCCTGACCCTCGCGACGAGAGACTATCGCGAACGCAGGCTCGAAGCGCTCACGACGTCACGGAACGTACTCGAAGGCCATCGGTAGCGTGTCGGTGCCGCAGCAATTCTCCACGGCGACCGAGACGAAGGTGCCGGCGGGGATGCCTCCTGGCACGACGACGATCAGCTGCGTGTCCGTCGCGTCCAGCGTCACCGCTTCCGTGAGGCCGAAGCGAGCGATGGCGGCTTCGTCACAGGGTCCGATGAAGCGCGAGCCGGTGAGGGTCACGACGTCACCGGCTCGACCCTCGCCCGGATCCACGGTGTCGAGAATCGGTGGCGTCGACGTGCAGCCGGCCGCGTCCGAGTAGGTGAAGGCCGCTGGCTCGGAGTCGGTGCCGCAGCAGTTGAGCAGCGTGAGGGACACCTCCGTGCCTGCCGGGATGCCCTCGGGCACGACCACGAGGAGCTGGGTGGCCGTCGCGTCGATGACGACGGCCTCCTCCATCCCGAAGAGCACCACCGACACGCTGTCACAGAGGTCGATGAGATCCTGGCCCGTGATCGTCACGACGGTCCCTGCCGGCCCCTCGCTCGGCTCCACCGACTCGAAGACCGGCGGGGTGCTCGTGCAGCCGACGAGGGTGTCGAACGTGAAGGCGCCAGCGAGCATGTCCGTCCCGCCACAGGTCGTCACCGTCACCGACACCGTCGTGTCGTCGGGGAAACCATCGGGTACCACGACCAGCAATTGTTCGGCAGCAGAGTCGACGACGACGGCCTCGGTGAGACCAAAGCGCACGCTGGCCGCCAGGCCATCGGCACCGATGAGATCGGCTCCTCGGAGCGTCACGACCGTCCCCGCCGGTCCCGACGTCGGCTCGAGACTGTCGAGCACGGGGGGCCGTGGGCAGCCCGTGACGTCGTAGGTGAAGGCTTCATCAAGGCGATCCGTGCCACCGCAGGTCGCCACCGTCACTGACACGCTCGTGCCGTCAAGGGGGACTGTCGGTGCCTCGACCAACATCTCGGTCGTCGTGGCTGCCAGCACCCGAGCTTCGGTGAGACCGAAAGTCACGTGAGCGGCGAGACCATCGTCACCGATGAACGCGGCACCCCGGAGCAGCACGGCGGTCCCCACCGGCCCGGAGTCTGGATCGACGCTCTCGAGACTGGGAGCCAGCGAGCACCCCAGGAAGTCGTCGACCGTGTAGGCACCCGCGAGCCTTCCGATGCCTCCACAGGTCCCGACGGTGACATCCACCAGCGAGTCGGGAGGTGGGCCGACGGGAACCAGGACGATGAGCTGCGTGTCGGTCAGGTCGAGAATTCTCGCCTCGAAGGATCCGAAGTGAACGACCGGCCCGACGCCATCCACGCCGAGGAATCCACTCCCGACGAGCGTCGCCACCGTCCCGGGCGGGCCCGACGGCGGCTCCACGCGATCGAGAAGGGGGCCAGGCGAGCACGCGCAACTGCCCTCGCAGTCGGGGTCGTCACAGTCGACCAGGCCATCGTCGTCACCGTCCAGGCCGTCGGCGCAGTCGGTGAGCTCGCCCAGCGGATCGACATCGCAGGCATCGCCCACGCCGTCCCCATCGGCATCGAGTTGGTCCGGGTTGGCCGCCTCGGGGCAGTTGTCGTCGCAGGCGGGGTAGCCGTCGCGATCGGTGTCGAGCAGGCACGGGTTGTCGTTGCCGTGGTCGCAACCCAGGACGAGCCCCACGACGAGGGCGGCCCCGAGCGACAGCCGGAGACGACGGGAGAGCGCGGACGTCGGATGCGGTTCGATCACGTGTTCCTCCAGGAGGCTCAGGGCCCCACACGTGGTGAACGCTCCACTCGCCAGTCCAAAAGCGAGGCGACACCGATCAGGTCGACACCGAGAGTATCAGACGATCAGTGCCGAGCGAATCGTCTCTTGCACCGGGCCTCGGCCGCTCACGAGCGGTAGGTGTACGCCGCGACCAGCCGATCCGTGCCCGCGCAGGTCTCCACGGTGACCGACACGGACAGCCCGTCGGCAAAGCCCGCAGGGGCCTCCACTCGGAGCACCGTCTCCGTCGCGTCGACGACGAGGGCCTTGCTGAACCCGAAGAGCACCGCCGCCGGCATGTCACCGGCACCGAGGAGATTCGAGCCAACCAAGCTCACGACGGTGCCGGCGGGGCCCACGGTCGGGCTGATGGCGGTCAGCACGGGGGCCTCGGTACACGGGTCCACGATCAACAGGGCATCGGCCGCCACGTCGCTCCCGCTGCAGGTCTCCACGTCGACGGCCACTCGGGCGCCGTCAGGCAGGCCGGCAGGAACCTCGACGGTGAGCTCGGTGGCGCTGCTGGCCACGATCGGCACCATCACGCCGCCGAGGCTCACCACCGCCGGGTTGCCTTCGACGTCCACGAGGCCTGTCCCTCGAATGCGAACGGTGTCCCCGTCGAAGGCGGCGTCAGGCGTCACGGGGTCACTTGCATCGAGCGCCGGTGCCGGAGAGCAGGTGCAGGTCCCGTCGCAGTCGGGATCGGCGCAGTCGATCAGCCCGTCGCCGTCCCCGTCCAGGCCGTCGGCACAGTCGGTGCGCTCGCCCAGCGGCGCCACGTCACAGGCGTCGCCTTCGCCATCGCCGTCGGAGTCGAGCTGATCCGCGTTGGCGACGTCGGGACAGTTGTCCTCGCAGGCCAGGACGCCGTCCCCGTCTTCGTCGAGGTCACAGGGATCGTCACTGCTGTCGCAGCCCAAGGCCAGGCCGAGAACGAGCACGGCGAAGAACGTCAGGGAGAGCCGTCGAGAGAGCTGGACCATCGAACACGCCACGAGTCGTCCTCCTCCTAGGGCGACTCGGCCACGTGATGGATCGCGTTTACCGAAGGGCTTCCGACACGAGGCTCGACCGCCGAGCAACCTGGAGTCGAGCGTACCAGGGGGCCGATCTCCGTCGTCGCGACAGGCGACGCGGAGCGCACCACCAAACCGAGCACGAGCCACGGGCCCCCGAGCCAAGCGACTCGAGCCTCGAGCTCAGTCCAGGGTGGCGAACCTCAGTGGCTCCGCGACGTTCTTCACCTGCGCGGTTCGCCACTCGCCGAACGCCCCCTCCCCGTGCTGCTCGACGAAGGAGTCCATGACGAGGATCTCGTCCTGGACCGCCACGCCCTGGAGGCGGGCGGCGTTGTTCATGCCGGAGCTGAAACCGGTGAAGTCGCTGTCGGGGCCGAAGAGGCCGACGTAGAGCGGACACCAGTTGAGCCCGATCGCGACGCCCATGGGCGGATCGACGCCTTCGAGCTCGGGCATGAGCCCGGACTCGCCGAGCGTCCGCGTGAAGTCGCGGATGCGACGCGCCGTGTCGGCCGCAGCACGACAGAGCGTCCGGGGGTCCTCGTCGTAGAACGGCGGCCCCCAGAGACCGATGACGCAGTCGCCGACCATCTTGTCGAAGACCCCGCCGGTCTCCCAGATGATGTCGACGGCCCGCTCGCTCCAGGTGTCGATGAGCCGTCCGATGAGCGCCGGCTCCTTCAAGACTTCACCCGACACTCTCGTGAAGCCCGAGATGTCGCAGAACATGACCGCCGTCTCACGCTCACGCGGTCGGAGCCAGCGCTCCTGATAGTCGGCGTCGTCCATGAGCCGACGAACGATCGGACGCGGGAAGCAGTGCGCGAGGTAACGCCACTCACGGTTGAAGTCGACGATGCGCATCCGCATGTAGTCGGCGAAGCGCTCGAGGACGTCGCGCTCGAAGCTGTTGAAGTCTTCGTGCGTGCTCGTGACGACGAGACGACCGACCACCTCGCGATCACGAAGACCGTTGATCAACACCTCCTCGCGATAGCGCTCGATGCCGAAGCGTCGCGGCACGCGCTCGGGCTCCGGCTCCATGGCTTCACCGCTGAGATCGCGGAAGGCTGCCGAGCGCATGAACTCGCCGATCTCGACGTCTTCGTTGACGCGCGAGTCGTGAACGAGCTCACCACCGCGGATGATCTTGTAGTTGAGGCTGACCTCCTCGATGCCCTCCTCGTGGCGGTAAACGAGGATGAGATCGTCGAAGGCCACGTGCCGCTGCAAGAGCTGAATGGCCTCCGCGATGCCCTCTTCCAGGCTGGGACGTTCGAGAGCCCGTGACAGCGACCGCGTGATGTCGGCCTTGATGCGAAGACGCTCGATGGCGGCCAGGTGGTTGTCGAGCTCCTCGCACCAGGCGTTGAGCAGGCCCTGCACTCGCTCGACTTCCGCATCGTCGAGCTGTCGATCGAAGTGGAGCGCCGCGCAGCCGAAGCTGTGCCCGGCCACGTCGATACGCTGGGCCACGAGAGCAGTCGACTCGTCCTGGTCGACCACGCGCTCATCCGCATCGGTCCGTGCGCTCAACGCGACGAGGTCGGGTTGCCGGCCCTCGGCGGGCGAGTGGAAGTCGTGGAGCTCGAGATCCTCGCCCCAGGTCCGCAGGTGAACGCTCACCGCCCCGGCCGCCTGGAGCAGGAGGGGCTGCACGCGCTCGACGGTGAGCGCCAGGGGAAGCCGCTCGCGCATGGCCAGCTCGAGGACGTCATCGGTCTCCTGAACGAGCCGCTCCCGCTCTCGCAACACGGAGAGCTCACGCTCGAGCCGTTCGATCTCACCCTGCAGGTCTCGCTCGCTGGCCATGACGGTCCTCACTCACTGGTCGATGCGAGCAGGTTAGCACCCCCGGACGCACCCCTGGAGCAGCCCCCTGGCGCGTGCTCACCCGACCCACCGTCATCGTCGGTCACTCCGGCCGGAGACGAGCTCGCCAATCTCTCTCTCGACGGCTCGGCGACCGGATGTCCCGGCGCTCGAAGCCGGGAGATGCATGCCATGGCAACCACCTACCAGATCCAGGCCAAGATCGGCACCAGCGGTCAGGTCAGCAATGCGGCCCTGACCACCCTCGAAGATGACGGGACCGTGAGCGTGTCGAGCCTCAGCTCGAGCCAGCTCGATGCCGACCGCAACTCCGAGGGGAAGTACGAGGTCGACTGGAACGACATCGCGACCTTCGACGACAAGCCCGCGGTGTCACTCACGCTCTACCAGACCTCCGACAACGGCGGGAAGCAGAGCACCGTGACCATCGACGACTTGTCGACCACGGAGCTCAGCTACACCACCGTGAAGAGCAACGGCAACAAGGTCGACCGCGCCGTGTCCCTCTTCATCAGCGGGTTCAAGAGCTGAAGCCCTAGCCCGGACTATTCATGAGTGTTCGTCGCGAGTGGCCGGAGGCGCTAGCCGAGAAGGGCGAACGTAGTCCCGAGGCCCGGAGGCGCACTTGCGCAGTGCGTTGAGGACCGAGGGACGAGTACGCTCTTCGCAGGCAGCGGATCTGGTCACGCAGCAGGAGACTCATGAATTGTCCGGGCTAAGACCGGCTCGGCCAACCTCCGCGATGGCCGAGCCCGGCTTGCTCACGACTCTTCCGGTGGTGCGATGATGGGCCCCTTTCACGGAGCCATCATGAGCACGGACCCACCCCCCATCGAACCCCGCCCCCACGTCCCGCTGAACACGACCGATCTCCCCTGGGAGGATTACACCGGCGACTCGGTCCGCTTCGGCGACCGGACCATCCCCCTCGGCGCCCACGGAGGCGGGACCCAGATCGGCTTCAACTACGTGGAGCTCCCACCGGGCAAGCAGGGCTGCCCCTTCCACTACCACTCGAAGGAGGAAGAGCACTTCTACGTGCTGGAAGGTCGCTGCATCCTCCGGAGCGGCGACGACCGTCACGAGATGGGGCCAGGGGACTACGCCTGCTTCCCCGCCGGCACGGGCGTCGGTCACGCCACCCTCAACCCCTTCGACGAGCCTTGCCGGATGCTGGTCGTCGGCACGCCCCGGGCTCACCCCCTCGAGGTCTGCGTCTTCCCGGACAGCGGCAAGGCGATGATCCGAGCCCTGAAGACGATGGTGCCCTGGCCCCAGGACGGCCTCTCCTACGACCACGGCGAGCGCAACGACGATCCGGTGACGCTGGACGACTGAGCGTCACTCTCGCCGTCTCGCGCCCGACTCGCCCACTTGACATGCTCTCCCCTCCTCCTCGACTCCTCCACGCGGGAACACGCTCATGGAATACCGACGCCTCGGCAAGTCCGGTCTCAAGGTCAGCGCTCTCTCCTTCGGCTCCTGGGTCACCTTCAAGTTCCAGGTCGACGACTCCTCCGGCGGCGAGCTCCTCCAGCAGGCCTACGACGCGGGCGTGAACTTCTTCGACAACGCCGAGGTCTACGCCGCCGGCGAGTCCGAGCGGATCATGGGACGCGTGCTCAAGGAGAAGGGCTGGGGTCGTGACACCTACTGCGTGTCCTCGAAGGTGTACTGGGGTGGTGAGCTACCCACTCAGCGTGGTCTCTCGCGCAAGCACGTCCACGACGCCTGCCACGGCGCGCTGAAGCGACTGCAGGTCGACTACCTCGATCTCTTCTTCTGCCACCGGCCCGATCTCGAGACGCCCATCGAGGAGACCGTCCGGGCGATGAACGACCTCATCAACCAGGGCAAGGTCCTCTACTGGGGCACCTCGGAGTGGTCGGCTGAGCAGATCGCCGAGGCCCACGGCGTCGCGCGCGAGCTCGGGCTGGCCGGCCCGACCATGGAGCAGCCGCAGTACAACATGCTCGTCCGGGACCGGGTCGAGCGCGAGTACCACCGTCTCTACGACACCGTCGGTCTCGGCACGACGATCTGGTCACCGCTCGCCTCCGGCATCCTCACCGGCAAGTACGCCGAGGGCATACCCGAAGGATCACGGATGGCCCTGCCCGAGTACGGGTGGCTGCGCGAGCGTCTCGAGAGTGAGGAAGGTCGCGCTCAGGTCGGCATGGCCGTCGAGCTGGGCAAGGTCGCCGACGAGCTCGGCGTGTCGCTCTCGAAGCTCGCCATCGCCTGGTGCCTGCTCAACCCCAACGTGAGCACGGTCATCCTCGGCGCGTCCCGACCCTCCCAGCTCGAGGAGAACCTCGCCGCCCTCGACGTGGTCCCTCAGCTCCAGGGCGACGTCGTCGAGCGGATCGAGTCCATCCTCGGCAACCGCCCGGAGCTCCCTCAGCAGTTCTGAGTCGAGTCGGTCTGAATCGACTCAGTCTTCAAGGGCATGCGTCGGGGAGGATGCGGTCGCGTCCGTAGGAGTCGGGCGCGGCCGTGTCGCCGCAGGAGCCGATGCCGATCACGAGGTAGTAGTAGCCGGTGATCGTGACGGGCTGGCTCGCGGTCAGCGGTCGAGCATCGTCGTGGTGCGGCACGGTCAGGGAGCCCGCCAGGCAGGCGGCCGAGCTGGTGTCGCGCAGCGCGTGCAGGTCGGACAGCGTGCCGGACACGACGTCGGCGGCCTGAGCGATGGTCGGCATGGTCCAGTCGAGAACGCCGCCGCCAGTCACGCGGAGGTCGCTCACCGGCTGCGGCGGCTCGTTGGCGAAGTCGTGGGGGGCGCAGTCGCACTCGTCGCCGAGACCGTCGCTGTCGGCATCGTCCTGCCACGGGTTCTCGAAGGACGGGCAGTTGTCGCAGGCGTCACCCACGCCGTCGGCCTCGGCGTCTTCCTGCATGGGATCGGGCGTCTCGGGACAGGTGTCGCAGGCATCGCCCGCGCCGTCGCCGTCGAGATCGAGCTGGTCTTCGTTGGGCGCGTCGATGCAGTTGTCGATGGAGTCGATGACCGCGTCACCGTCGCTGTCGAGAACGGAGTGACAGGTCGTCATCTCCGGGGCCACGCCGCCACGACCGGCGGTCCCGTCAGTTTCGGTCCAGGTCCAGACGTCGTCGGCGTGGCTCGGACCGCTCATGAACGGAGCCGCCGACGAGGTGAGGCTGGGGGTGCCGACCGAGCAGCCGGGGACCTGACCGCTCGCGTCGGTCTTGATCAACATCAGGCTGCTCGCGCTGTCGGCCGCGATGAAGTAACCGCCATCGGCGCACTGCACGACGCTGCGGCCTCGGCCCTTGCCATGCGTGGTGGCCCACTCGACCTCACCGTAGGAGTCGGTCTTGGCGAGAAGAATCTGGCCGGAGGACGAGCCGGTGAAGACGAAGCCACCGTCGGGAGTCTCGAGGACACCGTAGGCGTCGTCGTTGCCCTTGCCGCCGTCGTACTGCTTGGCCCAGACGAGGTCGCCGTTGGGGTCGGTGCGGAGGAGGAAGGCGTCCTCCTCGCGGTCGAGCAGGGAGGAGCGCCACCAGCCTGACACGATGAAGCCGCCATCGACGGTCTGGAGGGCTTCCGTGCTCCAGTCGAAGTCGTCGCTGCCGTAGATGGTATTGAACATGATCTCGCCCTCGGGCGAGAGCTTGGTCAGGACGACGTTGAAGCTGTCGGCGAGAGTTCCGTTCTCACCCTCGCCCGTGACGAGGTAGCCGCCGTCGGAGGTGAGTCGGACCGAGTTCGCGTTGCCGCCGCCGCCGATGTGGGAGCGGCTCCACTCCAGCGAGCCCTCGGAGTCGACCTTGATGGTGTGGATGCCGGCACCGACGTAGCCGCCGTCGGGAGTCTGGCGGACGGAGTAGATGCCCTGCTCGGCAGGCGCGGTGTCGTAACGCTTGGTCCACTCGATGGCGCCGGAGTCGGCGAGCTTGATGAGGGCGTAGTCGTCGCTGTCGTTCCACTCGCCTGCGAGGATGATGCCGCCGTCCGCGGTCAGGTCGAGGGCCGGCGTGGCGTGAGCATCGAAGGTGTCGTACTTCATGATGTCGCCATCGAGGTCGAGGGTGAGGAGGAAGGACTGCTCCTCGGCACCCCCGGCGATGAGGAGATCACCGTTGGCCTTCTCGCGAGCTTCGAGACGGCTGTAGCTGGAGCTGACTCGCAGCGGCATCTCGAGATGGAAGCTGGTCTGCGCGTGCGCCGTCATCGTTCCCCCTCCCAGGGTGATGACAGGCAGCAAGAGTGCGACCAAGCGGGTCGTGAGGACTCTCGGAGATAGGGTTAAACAATGCATGTAGAAAACTCCCGCTCTGGCTTTAGGTCCTCACCCTTCTCGAGTCCACGACCCACTCTTCGAGATTTCGGGGAGGAACGTTGAGCTGGAATGCACTGGCTGCATCAGTGACTCGACCCCGGACAGCAAGCGTCGGGAATCCGATCGGATTGGGCGTCCGGTTGGTTCGAACGACTGTCTGTCGCTTGGGATCGAGGTTGAGCTGCATTGAGGAATGACCGGCTCGAAACGGCGTTCTCCTTGACCATTCCCAGTGAATCGGGCGTGAGACCTCATGGGCATCACGTTCGAGCTCACTTTTTTTGGAAACAATCGGGAACGAGCGGGTCGAGCTCGTGGTGTGGGTGCCACGCGGGACGTGGCGGGCGACTCCGGCTAAGGCATGAGGGAGGGCGCCGGGGCCGCTGGGCTGGATGCGAGGCGCGGATTCTCCAAACTCAGTCAGACACTGTCAACCACCAAGCGCGAGACTGAGTGCCACGCAGCGATCACGGGCCCCCCGCGTCGATCCTCAGATCCCCGCGAGACGGCCGAGAAGGACGGTCATGTCTCCCTCCAAGTCAATCGAACGCGGAGAATTCGAACTTGTTGAACGATTCTTGCGCCCGCCCGAGATCGACCCTTGCGCAAGGTCGCAATCGTCACTCATGACTTCAATCGATTCTCCAATCAGAAACGTTCGAGGTGCTTCTGATTCGAGAATTCAGAACGGTCACGCGTCCTGGCAGGTCTCGGTCGGCGGAGAGAGCAAGTCACCGAGGCGCTCGAAGAAATCTGGATAGGAAACCTCCACGCAACCGGCGTCTTCGAGCTCCACCCCCCTCTCGGTGAACAGACCAGCCACCGCGAAAGCCATGGCGATGCGGTGGTCGCCCGCGCTGTCGACCCGGCCACCAGCCAGACGCGCCGGCCCTTCGATGACGAGGCCATCCTCCTTTTCCTCGACCCGGGCACCGACCGCCTGCAGCCCGGCAGTGATGGTGGCCAGGCGATCACTCTCCTTGTGACGCAGCTCGCCCGCCCCCTCGATGACCGTGCGGCCGCGGGCCTGAGTCGCCACCACCGCCAGCACCGGAACCTCGTCGACGAGCGAGGGCAGCTCGTCGGCACCGATGGTCACCGCCCGGAGCTCCTCGGCGGCATGGACGACCACGTCTCCCACCGGCTCACCACAGCGAACGTGCACCTTTTTCATGGTGACGCTCGCACCCATCCGCTGAAGCGCCTGGAAGAGCCCCAGCCTGCCCTCGTCGAGATCGACCTCGTGCAAGGTGATCGACGAGCCGGGCAAGGTGGCCGCCGCCGCGGCGAAGAACGCCGCCGAGGACGGATCACCGGGGACGACGATCTCCTCGGGTGAGGTCAGGCTCTCGTGCGGTCCGGTGACCACCAGCGTGCCGTCGGTCTCTTCGGTCACGGGCACGCCGAAGGCGGTGAGCATCCGCTCGGCGTGAGCCCGGGTGCGACGCGGCTCCCGGACGCGGGTCTCTCCTTCGGCGAACAACCCGGCGAGCAGCAGGCAGGACTTCACCTGCGCGCTCGTCACCGTGAGATCGTGTCGACGTCCGGCCAGCGAGGTGCCGCCGACGAACGACAGCGGCGGCACGAGCTCACCTTCGTGCTCCCAGGCTTCACACGCCGCACCCATCGTCTGGAGAGGCTCGACGATGCGTCGCATGGGACGTCGACGGAGGCTCTCGTCACCATCGAGCACGCCGCCCAAGCCCGCACCGGCCACCACGCCCGACAGCAGGCGCAGGGTGGTGCCGGAGTTGCCGCAAGCCAAGGTCTCGCTCGGTCGTTCGAGTCCGCGGAGGCCGACACCGTGGACGATGAGCTCGTCGCCCACGTCTTCGATCAAGACGCCGAGCTGCTCGAGACAGCGACGCGTCGAGGCGACGTCGGCACCGGTGGCGAGATGACGGATGCGGGTCTCCCCCGTCGCGAGCGCCGAGAGGATGAGCGCGCGATGCGACACCGACTTGTCACCGGGTGGTCGCAGGCTTCCCACGAGACGGTGAGCAGGCTCGACGTGGCGGGTCACCAGGTCACCTCCATCGAGGTCCCGTCCCAGGTGATGAAGATGAGGGAAGGAAAGCCGGTACCGTCGTCGGCCTGGTAGTACTGGACGGGTGCAGAGCCACCGGTGAGCACGACCGGGCTCGGACCGATGCCGACGACGTTGGGGTCGTCGACGACGAGGGCGGGGTCGGTCGACTCGTAGAGCAGCACGTCGGGGATGACGACCGGCTCGAGGGCGAAGCGCACGTCGTCGAACACGAGATCTTCCTCCCCCTCGGCGGTGACCTCGGCCCAAGCGATGCCGGGCCCGTCGACGCGGAGCTCCTGGAGCTGACCGAGCGGGAAGGTCTCGACCATCACGCTCCCGATCGGCATGTCGCTCTCATCGTAGGCGGTGAGCGTGAGCATGATGAGGCGTCGGTAGTTCGTGCCGAGGACCGAGACGAACTCCGCCGGTCGCGTGAAGTCCATCCGCATGGGGGCCTGGGTGAGGCCGGGCACGTGACCGACGAAGTTGGGCGAGCTGTGCCCGTTGATCATCTCGAAGCCGCTGCAGGTCTCCTCGGTGATCGCGCCGGTCTGCGTGGGGCTCGGGCCGGAGAAGACGATGCCCTCGGCTTCCCACTGATTGCCGAGCCGCTCGGCCAGGCCGAAGACGCACTCACCGGTGCGATCGTCGAAGTCGATGAGGACCTCGCCGGCCAGGGCGTGGCTCGCGAGCAACGCGCAAGAAAGGACGAGGACGACGCGCACGGGCTGGTGCTGGCTCATGATGTTCCCCCGGAGACCGAGCATGCCATGAGCCCGTGGAGCAGTCGGAGCTCCCGAGCGAACCGTCAGGAACCGGTGTTGGCGAGCTCCCGATGATCGGGCCACGCGGGCGTGGTGGCCACGAAGGCGAGGCTCTTGGCGCGGACCCTCACGTCCTCCATCCCGATGAACCGGAGCGACGCCTCACCCCTCCCCACGCAACGACTGCCCCAGTAGCCGGTACTCCTCCGCCCGCACCGAGCCCGCGCGCCAGGCCAGGCCGATCTCACGACCCGGCCGCGGCTTGGTGAAGGGCACGACCACGACGTCGGCAGGAAGGTGACGCGTCGCCATCGCAGGCACGAGCGTGACGCCGAGACCGCCCGCCACCATGTAGAGCAAGGTGTGCAGGCTGGTCGCCCGAACGTCCGCCTGCTCCTGCAATCCGGCGACCTGACAGGCCGACAGCGCCTGATCGCGTAGGCAATGACCGTCCTCGAGCAAGAGCACCGTCTCGTCGGCGAGGTCGTCCATCTTCACCGAACGTCGCTTGGCCAAGGGATGACCGAGGGGCAAGCACGCGACGAACTCGTCGGTGAGCAAGACCACGCTTTCGATGTCGTCACGGCTCACCGGCAACGCGAGCAAGAGCACGTCCAGCCGCGCCTGCGCGAGAAGCTCGAGCAGCACCGCCGTCTGCTCCTCCCGGAGATGGAGCTCGAGCTCGGGCCACGCCGACCGCACGCGGGGCAGCGCGTCGGGCAACAAGTAAGGAGCGATGGTCGGGATGACGCCGAGCCGCAGCGGACCCCGTAGGGGCTCGGCGGCACCCCGCGCCGACTCGACCGCCGTCTCCAGCGCCGCGATCGCCGCCCGGGCCGACGGCAGGAATCGCTCACCCGCCGGCGTCACGTGCACGCCGCGTCGGCTGCGCTCGAAGAGCACGACCCCGAGCTGCTCCTCGAGCTGCGCCACCTGAGACGAGAGGGCCGGCTGACTCACGCAGCAGGCCTCGGCTGCCCGCGTGAAGTGCCGGTGCTCGGCGATGGCCAGGACGTACTCGAGCTGACGCAGGCTGGGAAGGTCCATCCGCGAAGTGTATCGAAGCCATCAAATACATCGCCGACGACGATGCTTCCTCACCTCGTGAAATGAAGAACCGGTAGGCTCTCGCCGTCCAGATGGGAGAAGACCGGAGCGATCCATGACGCGAACCCGATGCGGAATCCTCGGCCTCGTCGGCCTCTTGCTGGGCGCGACCTGCGTGAGCCTCGCCTCAGCGCAGCCGCCCTTCGGCGGCCCGAGGAAGAAGAAGGGCGCTCAGAAGAAGGATGAGGCGAACGCCGGCGGGCTCGCGGGCTTCCTCGATCCCAAGCGCATCACCGTCCCGACCTACCAGTTCGACCCGCTCGAAGACAGCGTGGTCGTCCCCGGCACCGAAGGCTGGACGATGACCTGGCAGCCCGAGGGGGCCAAGCCCCACGCCATCCTCCAAGTCACTCAGCAAGACGGCGAGACCCTCGCGGCGCTGGCCGAGCTCGGAGTGGAGATGGTCGGAGCCGCCGGCGCCACCGCGCTCATCGTGCGAGTGCCGCCGGACAGCCTCGAGACCCTGGCCAAGCGCCCCGAAGTCCGCTGGGCCGGTGAGCTCCTGCCGGGTCATCGGCTCGGCCTCGGCGTGCTGTCGGCCTCCACCGCCATCCCCAAGGGCCAGCTCGCCTTCATCGCCAAGCTCTTCAAGGGCGAGGCCTCCGACCCGGTGGTCGCCGCCATCAAGAAGCACGTGCCAGGCGCGACGGTGCGCGAGGTCAAGCGACCGGGCTTCCCCGAAGCCACCGTGAGCGGTCCCCACGTCTCAATCGATCTCACCGCCGACGGCACGACCCGTGGTCTCCAGGCCCTCGCCGGGATCGGCCCCATCAAGCTGATCGAGCTGCGTCCACCTCCCCGAGCAGCCGACGGTGGTGATCTCTTCGAAGGCGGCACGACCAAGCCCGGCCCCTTCCCCGGAAGCATCATCCACGTCCGCCCCGACGGGACCGAGTGCCTCCACATCGTGGCCCAGTGATCGCCTCGATCACCCCCCGGTGATCTCAGAAAAATCACTTCTCAGGCTGACGAGCGCCCCGCAATGACCCGACCATCGACGAGAGTCGGGTTTCCCATGCAGACGAAGCGTTCGTGCGTCTCAACTCGTTGCTCATCTGAGACTCAGGGCGTATTTTCAGCCCACTGTTGAAGTCGAGCCCGCTCGTTTCTTCGCCCCGGGCGAGGGCACCTCGCGCGCCCCCGATCTCTTCCGACTTCGCCGAGCCGCTTCCGGATTTGCAGCATGGTCACGTCTTCTCGCGCCTCGCGCTTCGTCCGTCTCGTTCTCACCCCCGCGCTGTTCGTCCTGCTCAGCATCTCGGCCCAGGCCGAGGACGACTGCGCCGACGGCATCGACAACGACCGCGATGGTCTCACCGACTGCTGCGACCCGGGCTGCTGCCCCTCGCCGGAGTGCGGTGACTGCACCACCGAGTCGGTCGCCTGCTTCGACCTGGTCGACAACGACTGCGACGGCCTCACCGACTGCTGCGACCGCGACGACTGCGGCTCGCTCCTCGGCTGCAACCTCGAGGGCAACTGCAGCGACGGTCGTGACAACGACTGCAACGGGCTCACCGACTGCGAGGACGGGCTCTGCGGCACGCTCGAGATCTGCTGCGACCAGGACATGGACGGCGTGCCAGACGGCCCCATCTCCTGCTGCACGAACTTCGAGGACGACGACCGCGACACCCTGCAGGACTGCAACGACACCGAGTGCCGCTCCCTCCCGCCCTGCATGGGTCGGGAGAACAACTGCTTCGACGGCATCGACGACGACATGGACGGCAACACCGACTGTGCCGATGGCGACTGTCGCTCCAGCATCGAGATCTGCTGCGACACCAACGGTGACGGCCGCCCCAACGACACCGAGAGCTGCTGTCTCAACGGCATGGACGACGACATGGACGGCGACATCGACTGCGCCGACAGCGAGTGCGGCCCGCGTCCGTTCTGCCAGGAGAACTGTGCCAACGGCATGGACGACGACGGCGACACCCTCGTCGACTGCTGTGACCCCGAATGCGGCGGTCTCGGCTGCATCGCCGAGGCCGACTGTGGAGACGGAGTCGACAACGACTGCAACGGCTTCGCCGACTGCGACGACGTCTTCTGTTCCGTGCGGGAGGTCTGCTGCGACGCCGACATGGACGGCTCACCCGACGGCATCAACAGCTGCTGCTCCAACATGATGGACGACGACCTCAACCTCACCGAGGACTGCGAAGAGATCGAGTGCCTGGAGAACGCCGACGTCTGTGGTCGTGAGGACTGCGACGACCTCATCGACAACGACGCCGACGGGCTCATCGACTGCTGCGATCCCGACTGCGGCTTCGAGTGCGCGGCCGAGGCCGACTGCTTCGACGGCATCGACAACGACTGCTCAGGCGACGCCGACTGCGACGATCCCGCCTGCTCCGGCACCGAGGGCTGCTGCGACGCCGACATGGACGGGATGCTCGACGATCCGCTGGAGTGCTGCACGAACGGCGTCGACGACAACATGAACGGCGACACCGACTGCGAAGACATCGGCTGCACGCCGTTCTGCCTCGACGAGAACTGCACGAACGGCATCGACGACGACTTCGATGGAGACATCGACTGTTGCGACGACGACTGCTCGTTCAACCTGAGCTGCCTGCGTGAGGTCGAGTGCGGCAACATGATCGACGACGACTGCGACGGTCTCACCGACTGCTTCGACGACGACTGCGCCGGCTTCCCGCCCTGTCCCGACGAGATGGAGATCTGCGACAACGACACCGACGACGATGGCGACGGTGACGTCGACTGCGACGACCAGGACTGCGTCTTCGACCCGGCCTGCACGATGCAGGACTTCGACATGGACGGCGCCAACAACGGCGACGACTGCGATCCCGTCGACGGCACGGTCATCGCCGTGCCCGAGGAAGTCACCGGCCTGACCATCACGGTGCTCGCCGACCGCAACATCCTCCTCGAATGGGACGACCAGTCCGGCACCGCCGGCATCGGCACGGTCTACGACATCGTCACCGCGACCCTCGGCATGCCGCTGATGGAGGCGACCTGCCTGGCCGACAACGTCCCGGTGCCGAACTACACCGACACCAGCGGCGCGAGCGGCATCTTCTACCTGGTCCGCGGCCAGAACAGCTGCGGCACCGGCAGCTACGGCACCGACAGCCGTGGCGTGGAGCGCACCATCGGGGCGGGCGACTGCCCTTGATTCTCGAGCGGTGAGCTCAGCTCGCCGCTGCGGTCCCTCTCCTCAGCCAGAACGACACGCCACCGGGTCCTCCCCTCCGGGAGGACCAGTGGAAGGCGGGCAGCACGACCTCGTCTCGCTCGTTGCCGAGGAGCCACGAGGCGAGTAGATACTGCTCGGCGTAGCCGCGGCCGTCGAAGTCGTTGGGGTACTCCTGCGGCAGGGTGACGTCGTGCACGTGCACGAGCACGCCCGGTCGCAGCCTCGGCATGACCTCGAGGAAGAGGAAGACGGCGTCGGCGCCGTTGAGCGCCAGGTGGCTGCCGTCCCAGAACAGCACGTCGCCGGGCTCGAGCGCGGAGAAGAGCTCCGGGTCGAGCGCCTGGACCGGCGACCGGACGACCTCGTCGCAGAGCAGGTCGATCTCCGCCCGGGGTGCCGGGTCGACGGAGACGAGACGGGTGCGACGGCCGCGCGCGTCGATGGCCTTGCGCATGAACTTGGTCGAGTGTCCGCTACCGACCTCCAGCACCACGTTGGGTACCAGCTCCGCACAGACCGCATGCGCCGCCCGAGCATCGAGCCCCGAGAAGTAGCCGTTGTTCCAGAACGGCTCCGTGGGGCTGTCCGAGCGCAGGGGCACCGCGTCGAGCTCCGGCCCTTCCAGGGAGGGGCGCAGCCGATCCATGAAGGCCACGGTGGCCGCTTCGTCACGGTCGAGCCGCTCCCGCACGCGTTCATAGACGTGAGACGAGAGCCGCGGCTGGAGCACGGACTCGTGATCCAGGGGAACGAGGACGCAGGGGCGTCCTTCCAGGTCGGCCACGAGATGGGGAACGTTGGTGGTCTCGGCGGTCATGACGGGCCCCTCGCCGGCGGGATGCCTACGGCGATGTTTCGGCGACCACGGGCCCGGTCTTGAGACGACGACCCGAGGTCACCGGGTCTCCCGGCACGGCCGATGTACCATCCTTCCAGCGTCTCCCGCGCTGATCCGGGTCGAGCCGTGTCACTGCCCGCCTCCTTGCTCCTCCAGCGTCTCGTGGACGGCGGCGTCCTCGCGAAGGACGCCGCCGATCGCCTGAGCGGTCAACTCGATGGGCGCAGCGCCCAGGAGCTGACCGATCATCTCGTTGGTCAGGGACTCGCCACCGCGTTCCAGTGCGCGAGCCTCCTCGAGGACGAAGCTCGCACGCTCGTCCTGGGCGAGTACCTCCTGCTCGACCAGCTCGGCGAGGGAGGCATGGGCGTCGTCTACAAGGCGCGTCACCTCCGGATGGAGCGCGACGTCGCGCTCAAGGTGCTGTCGGGTCACCTCACCGACTCCGACGAAGCGAGGCAACGCTTCTATCGGGAGGTGAAGGCGATCGCTCGTCTTCAGCACCCCAACATCGTCATGGCCTTCGACGCCTCCGAAGCTCACGGCGAGCACTACCTCGTCATGGAGCTCGTCGACGGTCGCGACGTCGACGCCATCGTGCGCGAGAGCGGACCGCTCCCCCTGACGCTGGCGATCAACTACACGATTCAGGCGGCGCAAGGGCTCGGCTACGCCCACTCGCAGGGCATCGTCCATCGCGACGTCAAGCCGGCCAACCTCCTCGCCACGGACGCGGGTCAGGTCAAGCTTCTCGACCTCGGCATCGCCCGTCTCGCCGATCCCGAGCTCGGCGCCGAGCCCACTCTCACGCAGACCGGGCTCTTGCTCGGCACCATCGCCTACATGGCGCCCGAGCACGCCGAGAACCCCAAGGCGGCCAACGAACGCTGCGACGTGTACAGCCTCGGCTGCACGCTCTACCGAATGATCACCGGCGAGCTACCGTACAGCGGGACGACGGCCGTGCAGATGTTGGTGGCAGCCCGCGAACAAGCAGCCCCCGACATGCGCAGCTCGCTGCAGGCGATCGGTGATGGGAGCTGGTCGCACCGCCTACAGGCAGTCTTCGCAAAGTCGGTCGCCAAGCGACCCGAGCAACGACATGCCTCGATGGAGGAGCTCGCCCAGGATCTCCGGCAACTGCTCGAGACGGCACCTGCCGCCGCGCACACGTTCCGCCTGGGCCTCCCGACACTTGCCGAGGCGCCCTCGCTTCCTCCTCTTTCCGGCGCGGTCGCGGGCGCCAGTGGTGCGACACCGCTGGCGGCGATCCACGGCAGTGGGCAAGGGATCTCGACGGGCGTCGGTGCAGGCGCGACCTCGACCTCGGTGACGGCCAACACGACACTCGACGATGAAGCACCCACTCGCATCGACGCCGTGCCGGCTGCCGCGGCTCCCGCTCGCGCGCCCGTCGCGCGACCGACACCGAGCGTGGGCGGCGGTCGCACCGGCTCGCGACCACGCCCGACGACGGCTTCGCCCTCCTCGTCATCGGGGCTCTCACCATGGTTGGGGCTCGTCCTCCTCGTGCTCCTCGGCACGGGAGCAGTCGTCACCTGGAAACTCCTCACGGGGGGCACCGAGGAGACACCGGCCGTCCTGACGCCCTCGCCGGTGGAGACGACCGCTCTCGACGCTGTCGATGCCGAGCCCGAGTCGACCCGTCGAGAGCCCCAGCAACGCTCGACACCGCCCGGTCCACGACCGCTCCGACTGGACGTGCCCGGTCGCGGACTCTTCGTGACGGAATGGCTCGAGAAGGAAGTGGGCACCGACTCGCTGATCACGCCGCTCGGCGGCTGGCAGCTCGCGGACCCCGACCTGGCGACGACGACCGCGCCAGCCAGCCTGACCGTGCCATTCTCGCCACCTGGCGACTATCAGGTGCTGCTGCGCTTCCGCAGCAGCGTCGAGGCCGATGAGAGTCTCCCCGCCGACGAGCTGCGTGACCCGAGCGATCCGCTCGGCACCGACGTGCAGGCTCCAGTGCGACTGGTCCTGACCACCGAGCGCGGGCGCGCGCTGCTGCTCGATCTCGATCGCAAGGCGCGCGACGGTCGTCGCTACTCGGGCTTCTTCACCCTGGACGATCCGTCACCTCCGCCAGGCGCTCGGCGAGGACGGGTGCTGAAGCCAGGCGAGCAGCAGGTGCTCGAAGTGCAGGTCCGGCCCGATCGCGTGCTCGTCAAGCTCGAGGAGGACGTCCTGCACGACGGGCCGCTCCCTCAGAACGCGCTGGACCGCCGGACCGACGGACGTCTCGTGCTCGTCTCGGCGGGACCGCTCGAGGTCGACTACTGGGAAGTCTCGGCCCTGTACCCGGCCGAGGTCTCCCCGGGCGGGAGCCCGTCCTCGCCCTCACGCCCGTCCCGAGACGACGAAGACACCGACGAAGACGACTGGCCGCCTCCCCCACGCGCCGAGTCGTCCTACGGGCAGCGTCCTCCTCCGCCTCCTCCACCTCGCGGCACGAGCTCGCAGCCCTCCCGTCCGCGCCGCTGACCCCCGGGGCGAGACTCTGGGGCAGGCGCGGAGGGCCAGCTCGACACGCATGCGGGCGAGCTGCTCCTGCAGCTTCAGCGTGTTGTCGAAGTGCTCGAACCAGGACTCGTCGTCACAGCCGATCGTCGGCTGGCCATCGGCCATCTCGCTGAGTGAGCTGGGGCTCGGCTTGGCTTGGGTGGACGCATCGACATCCGGCTCGAGACCGCCGCATTCACGCGCCCGCGTCCTCTCCAACTCGTGACGGTCGGTCACGTGGTTCTTGAGCTGCTCGACGGCATTCTTCAGCTGCGAGCAGCTCCGGGCGTCCTGCGTCTCACCGGACAGCACCGGCTCGTCGACCACGCGGGAGAGGAGCTGGTGCATGACCAGCGATTGGAGACGCTGACGATGCGCGAGGTTGACCAGGCGCAGGCGGTACTCCGCCGTCGCTCGCGGTGAGGACACCCGAGCCTGCGAGCCCACGTTGCGACGCGGACCACCCGGCGAGAAGCGATCGGCCTGGGCAGGGAGGGCGACGCAGGAGAGCAGCAGGGTCGACAGGAGAAGCGAGCGGGTCATGACGGAGCTCCGTTTGAGGACAGGAACCGTCATCATGCGCCCAGACCGGAACCAGCTCAACCGACCTCGGACTGCTCGAGGAGCGGCGAAGGAGACAGATCGTCGTCGACTAGATCGACGGGATGCGGACGTGGAAGGTCGTCCCCTTCCCCAGCTCGCTCTCCACCGCCAGGGAGCCGCCGTGCTCCTCCTCGACGATGCGACGGCAGGAGAAGAGACCCATCCCAGTGCCCGCCTTGCCCTTGGTCGTGAAGAACGGCTCGAAGATCGAGGCGAGCTTCTCGGCCGGGATGCCGCAACCCGTGTCCGCCAGGTCGACGACCACCGCATCGCCGTCGGAGCGGGTGCTCACGGTGAGCGTGCCACCGTCGTCGTCCTGCATCGCGTGGACCGCGTTCAACGCGATGTTGATGAACACCTGATCGAGACGGTCGGCGTCGGCGAGCACCTGCAAGCCGCCCTCGCCCGGCTCGAAGACGATCTCCGATCCGTGGTGGCGGGCCTCCGTCTTCACCAGGCCCAGGCTGTCTTCGAGCTGCTTGTTGATGTCGACCGGCACGAGGTCCGGCGGCTTGGGCTTGGAGAACGACAGGAGCTGATGCGTGAGCGCCTTGAGCCGCCCCATCTGACGGTCGAAGGCTTCCTTCAGCTTCGGGTTGATCGAGTCGTCCCGCATGACGATCTTGGCGATGCCGCTGATCGGCGTGAGGACGTTGCCGACGTCGTGAGCGATCGACGCAGCCAGGGTGCCGATGATGGAGAGCTTCTCGCTCTCGACGAGCTGGGCCTGGGCCGACTGGAGCGCCTCATAGGCCTCCTTGAGCTCATCGAACAGGCGAGCGTTGGTGATCGCCAGGCTAGCCTGGTTGACGACCGAGCCCGCCAGCTCGAGGTCGGTGTTGGTGAAGCTCTCGGCCGTGCTGGCATCGACGTGAAGGATCGCAGCGACGCGGTCCTGGTCGATGAAGGGCACGCAGAGCGCCGCGCGGATCCCGCCGCCCATGATGCTGTGAGCACCGACCAGGCGCGCGTCACCGAGGGCGTCGTGAACGAGGAGGCCGACCTTCTCTTCGAGGGTCTTGGCCACCATGGTGCGGCTGATGGTGATGTCTTCCGGCGGGCGTCCGTCGGCGCGTCGCGCGACGATGGTGTCGAGCTGGGTCTGGTCCTCGGAGACGCCGACGACGAAGCCGCGCTCGGCCGGGATGACTCCCATGACCCCTTCGAGCACCGCTTCCATGAGGGTCTTGAGATCCGGCTTGCCGGCGACCGCCGTCGCGACGTTCTGCGTGACCTCCAGGCGCTGCCGGAGGAGGTTGATGGTATTGCGGTCCTCACCGGCGGGCAGCTTCGCGCTCTGGCTCGGATCGAAGGCACCCGCGATCTCGATGACCGTCGTCGTCGGATCGTTGGAGAGCTTCACGCTCCCGGTGCTCTGGAGCTTGAGCGAGGGCTTCGGGCGTGCGCCCACCGGCGGACGATGGGTCGCGTCGCCGTCGAACTTCTCCTCGACCGGCAAGACCGGCTTGGGCTGGTCGACAGTGCTCGCCTCCCCACCCGCGAGCTGGTCGAGGCGGCCCGAGTCCTCAGCGTCCTCTTCCGAAAGCAGCCGGAGCGAAGTTTCCCCCAGGCGGAGCTCACCACCGGGGAGGAGCTTCGCGGGAGCCTCCAGCCGGTCTCCCTCGAGGTAGGTGCCGTTGCCGCTGCCCAGGTCCTCGACCCACCACACGCCATCGTGCTCGCTGAGCTGGCAGTGGAAGCGCGAGACGAGACTGTCGCGGGCGAGCGAGATGTCCGCGTCACGCTTGCGCCCGATCACCACCACCGACTTCGTCAGCTCGAAGACGGTTCGGCGGAGCGGGCCTTCTGTCACCAGTAGCTTCACGACGTTCTCTTGCTCGCGTGGACGACCATCGGACTCGACACTCAGTAGGTGCCCTGGAGTCCTTCGAGACGGGCCCGGATGTCGGCCTGGTTGGGGTTGATGGCGAGGGAGCGCTGAAGATGGTTGATCGCTCGCGGCGGGTCGACTCCCTCGAAGAGGAGTGACAGACGGTTGTGGGCTCGCCAGAACTGAGGGTCGCGGGTGAGGACGTCGAGGAAGGCCTCGCGGGCGGCGTCGCGCAGGCCGCGGACCTGATGGACCTGACCGACGTAGTAGCTCGCCCACACGGCGATGGGGCCGTCGGGCTCGACCTCGAGGACCTTCTTGAGCATCGCCTCGCCTTCGTCGAGCTTCTTGTCGCGGAGGCAGGCGAGGGCCTGGTCGAGCTGGGCGCGACCATCGCCCGACTGGAGGATGTCGTTGACCGTCTTGAGCAGCTCCTCTTCCTCGAAGGGCTTGCACAGGAAGGCGGTCGCTCCCACCTCGAGGCCGGTGACCTCGTCGTCCATGACGCTCAGGAACACCACGGGGATGTTCTTGGTCGAGTCGTCGGCCTTGAGCTTGGTGCACATCGAGTAGCCGCTCTCGTCCGGCATCATCACGTCACTGATGATGAGGTCCGGGAACTGTGACTGGGCGGCCGTGAGACCGTCGGCGGCGTTGGCGGCGGTCAGGACGCGGAAGCCCGCATCTTCGAGACAGGCCGAGACGACGAGGCGGATGTCGTCTTCGTCATCGACGTAGAGGATGGTCTTCATGGCGTGTCTCGTCTCGGTCGGGATGAAGTCATGAATCGGTCGGGATGATCAGGTGGAACTCGGTGCCACCGCCGGTGCGCGCTCGGGCCTCGAGTCGACCGCCGTGCGCCTCGGCCACCGCCTTGCACACGCCCAGGCCGAGACCGAGCCCCCCCGCGCTGCGGGTCATGGTCATGTCGGCCTGACGGAAGGGCTCACTCAGCCGCTCGAGGTCGGCCCGCGTCAGGCCCTCACCCCGGTCGGAGATGACGAAGGCCAGCTCGGCCTCGTCCGCCCGGAGCTCCGCCTCGACCTCGCTGCCCGATGGCGAGAACTTGACGGCATTTTCCAGCAACTCCACGAGGGCACGCAACACGCTGCGGCGATCCACGGACACGTGGCCTGGCGACGACTCGGGCTCGTGGAAAGTCAGGTCTTCGTGGTCGGTCAGGCGGTTCGCCTGGCGAACGGCCTCGGCCAGGAGAACGGCCGGATCGTGCTGGCCCGGCTGGAGCTGGAGCCCCCCCGCCAGGACCGAGAGCGTGTCGCCGAGCTTGCCCACCACCCCGATGAGCCGATCCACCGACCGCCGCCCGGCGACGACCAGGGCCCGACGCGACTCCGGCAGCTCGTGAGCCGTCTTCTCCAGGAGAGACAGGGAGCTCTTGAGGGTGGTCAGCGGCGTGCTGAGCTCGTGGGAGACGTTGGTGAGGACGAGGCGGTGCTCGTCGTCATTGAAGCGCGGAAAGCTGACCGGCTCGTCGTCGCCCGGGCTGGCCGCGTCACCAGCCCGGCGCCGCAGGAGGAGGCTGTAGCCGCCGTCGGCGTGGGGACAGCAGGCCACGAGCAGGTCGGCCTGCTCGCGAATGCCTGCCCGCACGGTGTCGGGGAGCAGTCCTCTCCTCGCCAAGACCGCTTCGAACTCGGCGGCTGGCGCCTCCGCGGCGAGGCCCAGGGCAGCCCGAGCCCGATCATCGATGGCGAGGATCCGTCCCTCGGCGTCGAGGTCGATCCGACCCGCCTCGGACTCCACGAGCCCGGGCCGCGCTTCAGTCGCCCACTCCGCCGGGCGAGGCTCGACGTCCGCCACCGGGGTCGATCGTATCTCGGCCGGGACGACTCGGGTCCCGACCGAGCCGACTCAGGGACCTTCCGCCGCGCCGCCGCAGGATGAGCGGACTCGGTAGAAAAGGAGGGGCTCGCGGCTCACCGCGCCCAGGTCGAGGCACGAGTCCCCCGGGGCCGGGTCCGGCTCGGCACAGCCTGCGACCCCCACGGCGGGAGGCGAGCTGGCCAGGCGAGTGAGATCGCCGTCCTCCGCCCGGGTCACGTGCCAGACGTTGGTGAGCGGGGCGCTGCCGAGGTCCCAGGTCAGGAGGACGTCGTCCCCCTGGCGGGTCAGGCGGAGACCGGTGAGCGGCTCGGCCGGCAGCACGCAAGCGACGAGCTCGTCGGCTCCCACGTCCGGGGCGGCGTCGAGGGAGCGCGACTCGCCGTCATAATCGGAGGCCACGCCAAAGCCCGTCACCGCGGCGTCGATGGCGGTCGCCGCACCGGGCGCGAGATGGAGGTCACCGCCGGCGGCATCGACGAAGTCGGCCGGCACGGCGGTGGTCACGTTGCCGGCGAGCATCCCGGACGCCCCGCCGCGCTGGGCGATGCGACCGTCGGTGAGATTGTTGGCGACCACGCCGTCGGAGACCGCAAAGCGGTACTCGATCGTCCAGTCGAAGCTGCCGTTGAGCAGGACGGTGTTGTGAACGATGGAGTAGTCGCGACAGTGCGCGACCGCCAGGCCGACGTCGCCGGTGGGGCTGCCGGCGCTCCGGTAGAACATGTTGTTGCGGACGATGCCGCCCTGGTGGTCGTAGGTGTCGTCACCATCACGAGCGCGGGAGGGGTCAGGAGTGGAGAGACCCAGGGCCACGCCGCGATCGCACTCGAGGAAGAGGTTGCGCTCGACGATCGTGTCGATGCTATTGCGCCAGAACAGCACGGTGGGCCCGGCCAGCTCGCCCACGGGCGCCCGAATGTTGCGGAAGACGTTGTCGGCCACGACCCAGCGTGCGCCGGCGAGGACGTCGACACCGTTGGTGTAGAAGCTGCGGGCCCGGTCGGTGAACTCGATCAGGCAGCACTCGACCCGGCAGTCGTCTGCGTAGAGCCCCGCGCCGGAGTCGCCGCTCGAGCCCTTGACGAGCTGCTCGCCGGCGTCCTTGAGGTGCAGGTTGCGGAGCGTGACGAAGCTCGGACCATGCTCGCCGGCGACCTGAACGGCGTGGAACCAGACGTCCTGGGCGGTCAGGTCCGCGATGAGCAGGTTGGTGACGTCTTGCACGAGGAAGACGTGGGGGACCGGCCAGTAGTCGGAGTTGTTCATCCCCCGGCCGCGGAGGATGACCGCCTCGCGGTTGCCCGAAGCCGAGCGGATCGCGACGTCGCTCACCCCGTCGATGACCAGGGTGTTGGTGAGCGTATAGTCGCCGTCGGCGATGAGGATGGTCGTGCCGGAGGTCAGGTTGCGGACGGCGTCCTGAAGCTCGGACTCGGTGGCGACGTCGACGGTCGTCCCGGTCGGCGGCGGCGTGGGATCACAGGGCGCGGCCAGCGCGCGCACGGAGATCCAGGCTCCGAGCACGACGGCTCCCTTGAGGATGCGGATCAAGGACATCGACGACTCCTCGACTCCTGATTCGATCACCAGTCCCGAGACGAGCTTACGACCGGGAGCCCGTCCGAGGAAACGCCCCCGGCCTGGTCAATCGACCAGGTAGAACCGCGTCCCGCCCGCGAGCGCCTCGAGATGCAGCGTGCCCATGGGCACCGTGACCTCGAGCGGAGTGACGCGGAGCCGTGGGTCGCTGCCGCTGCGGACGAGGTAGGGCGCGCGGCTCCCGGTCCACTCGAGGATGACGTCACCGTCCTGCTTGCGGACCCGCAGGTCGACCTCGGTGGCGCGGAGGGTCTCGCGGAGGACGGTGCCCATGAGGGCCGGGTCGTCGCGTAGGAAGCGGTACTGCTCGAGGTGGATGAAGCGACCGCTCGCGCTGCCGGCCCCTTCGGTGCAGTGCTCGGGCGACGAGTTCATGAGCCGACCTTGCGTGTTGGTGATCCCGCAGAAGCGCACGCCGAAGACGTCGTCGGGCGGCCAGTTGCAGCTCGCGGTCGTGACCTCTCGGTGGAGGAGCGACTCGCGCAGCCGGTTCACCAAGGCCAGCGGCGAGGCCGGGTCCCGGGTGCCGTCGGACACGATGGCGGCCACCGGCTCGGACGAGTTGCCGTGGAAGTTGAAGACCACCGGCACTGGGTCGAGACGCAGCAGGCTCAGGTGGGCGGCCTGCAGGTAGTGTTCGGTGGCGTGGGCCAGGTCCGAGACCCGGAACGGGGCGGAATCGGGAGAGCAGGCCCCCGTGCTGCCGTCGCAACCGGACAGGTCGGCGCTGGAGCAGCGGTGCGTCCCCGCCATCATGAAGACTCGCGCCCCCAGGTCGCGGAAGTGGGTGATGGTCGCCTCGGGCGTGTTCGTGTCGTGCAGCGGGTGGGGCGCGACCACCGCCAGGTGCCTGCGGAAGTCGGGGTCGACGATGTAGACGCCGCGTCCCCGCGGATCGCCGGGGGCCTCCTGGACGACGAGGTAGTCACGCCCGGCCGAGGGGTCGGACAGGAGACGCAGCTCGAAGCCGAGAGGCGGGAGACACGCGAGAGCGGTGGGGCGATCGTCGAGGAGAACGCTCTCGAAACAGTCGACGAAGGCGTCGAGCTGGGCGGGCCCCGGGGACTGGAAGACATCGCTGTCCGCGTCCGGGAGCGTCGACTTGAGCTCGTCGATGAAGCGGTAGACGGAATCCTCGGCCAGGGGGACCTGAGCGGTAGCCGTTCCGACGGCCAGCACGAGGGCGGTTCCGAAGAGTGTCAGGTCACGGCGCGTCATCGGTCGTCCTCTACCGAGTGAGATTGCGTCCGGCGCTGCACCGTCGTCGAGTCGAAGCCGAACACTTTCTCTCCGAAAGATCACTTTTCGTTGATCACCTTGCCGGGGTCGGCGAGTAGTAAGGGTGTCGGACGGATGTTTCGTCCGCGAGCCCGGACCCTTCATGAGTGTCCGAGCCAAGGAGGGTGCCATGAGGATGTCGTCTTGAGCTGCCCTACTCCCACGTTCGCCCCGGATCCGTCGGCGCATCGCGCCCGTCGGCATCCTCGAGTTTCCTGAGGGAGCCGCTCATCAGCGGCTCGTGAGAACACCATGACTGAGCTGCTGAACACCAGACGAACCGAAACCTTGAGGCATGGGGAGCACCTCTTCGTTCCCACGCCTTACCTCGAGGTCCCCACTCCCCTCGTGCTCAGCGGAGAGGACCTGACCGGACGCGGTCTGGACGCCCACCGCTGCGACGAGGCCTTCCACGTCGATGGTGGCGACCTGCTCGCCTGTCGACAGCATCCCCGGGGCCTGACCGCCGAGGCGCACGCTCGTCTCCTGGCGGAGCGACCCGAGACGCGACGTTGGAACTGGCGTCGAACGCGGGTCGAGCCCCGCACCTACGTCCGGGGCCGGGTCACCCATCCGCGGCACGGCGTCCTCGAGCTGCCCACCTGGCACCGCGTCGAGGATCGCAACGCGGCCTGACCCGAACACTGGCAACTCCCGCTACCGAACGGCCGTCCGTGGAGGAGAGAGAGCTCCGCGGGCGGCCGCTTCGGTCGATCCGGTTCTTCTAGACGGGGCTCCTGACCATGATCATCGACTGTCTCTGCACGCAGCCTGCCGGCATTCGCGACCAGGCTGCCGTGCTGCTGTCGGACCACTTCGACGAGCCGAGCGGCTGGCCCGACGTTCAGGCCGGGCGGACGGAGGTCGACGACGTGTGCCGTGACGGCTTCCTGCTCGGCGCCATCGACGACGTGACCCTCCTGGGTCTCGTGGGTGGACTGCCGGAGTACGACGGTCGGGTCTGGGAGCTGCATCCCCTCGTCGTGCGTCGGGAGGCCCGTCTCCAGGGCATCGGGCGACGCTTGGTCGAAGCCTTCGAGGCGGAAGTCCAGCGACGCGGTGGCCTGACCATGACGCTCGGCACGGACGACGACTCGGGAATGACGTCGCTCTCGGGCGTGGACTTGTACGACGACGTGCCAGGCCACGTCGCGGGCCTGCGCGATCTCGGCCGACGACACCCGTTCCTGTTCTATCGCAAGCTGGGATGGGTGGTGACTGGCGTCGTGCCCGACGCCAACGGTCGCGGCTTCCCCGACATCTACATGTCCAAGCCGGTGCCGGACGACGACGGCGAAGCCTGACGCGCCGACCGCCTCAGGTCGGCTCGGCTGGGCCGTGCTCTGCCCAGTGTTCCTCCATGCAGTGGAAGCAGACGGGATAGCCCTTCGAGACACCCTGCTCGATGTCCGTGAACGTGCCGAGCTCATCGAGAGTGGCGACCCTCGACGGGACGTCGGTGAGCTCACGAATCCGAGCTCGGCAGTCGTCGCACGACACTCGCTGTCCCACCGACAGCCCATCCAGCTCGTCCACCGTCACCTCCCGTAGCCAGGTCCTCGTCGATGGCAGCGTTCCACGACGATGGAACGCATCGAAGACGTGCGAACAAGCGAGGAGACCGACCTTGGGACGATCGCGGTGTCGCTCGCACCTGTAGGCACCCATGAAATCCCTCCCGAGAAAGACCTGGTCGCATCACTGCGTTCAGCACGCCGAGCATCAGGCCACACACCGAACAACACTAGCTTGCCACGGGAACGATCGCCTCCCTAGGTTCGACACGGATGCTGCGAGGGGCGGTCCGTGAGCCCGCCGGCATCCTCCGTCCGTTCGATGAGCCTGGAGATGCCCATGCGCGTGCTGCTCGCCGCCCTGCTCGTCTCGACGATGGTCGTGACCGACCTGTCTCACGCTCGACCCGGTTCCGGTGCCACGGGGAGCACGCTCCGGATCGACTTCGGTCCCTCGTTCCGCCTGGTCGACGACGCGGCCACGCTCGAGCCAGCAGTGCTGGGCTTCGAGGGCGACGCCTGCTCCTGCTTCGAGGCCACCTCGGTGGCGACCCTCCCCGAGACCGTCGTGCGAGCCGACGTCCTCCTCGCCATGGACCTCACCGGCTCGATGGTCGACGAGCGCGACCTCCTCATCGAGCACGTCCTCACGATCGTGGAAGAGCTCGAAGACTTCATCCCTGACGTCGCCTTCGGCGTGGCCTCGTATCAGGACTATCCCACCGAAATCAGCGTCGAAGAGCCCTGTCCCCTCGAAGCGATCTACGGCGACCCGGACGACTACCCCTTCCGTCTCCACCAGCCGATCACCTCCGATGACGCCCGAGTCGTCGCCGCGGTGGAGACTCTCCCGGAAGCCCAGGGCGGAATGGACGCCCCCGAGTCCTACAACCGTCTCTTCCTCGAGGCCCACGACAACCCGCTCATCGGCTGGCGTCCCGGAGCGCGGCACCTGCTGGTGAACTTCGGGGACTCGGTGCCGCACGACTGCAACGTGCAGGAGTGTCTCGGCACGACCTCTCCGCTCGTGCGGGGCGTCGACCTCGGACGCGACGGTCTCCCCGAGACGGGTGATGAGCTCATCACGCTGGAGCAGGTCGACGCGCTGGCGGAGAACGACATCGTCCTCATCCACTTCGACTCCTCGGGAGGACGTCTCGACGCCGACATCGGCACGGTCACCTACGAGGACATCTGGAGCTGCTGGGCCTCCCGCACCGGAGGCTTCGTCGTCGGCTTGAATCGCGATGGCAGCTCCCCCGACGGTCGCTCCTTCCCCGAGCTCATCGCGTCGGTCGTCGGCGAGGTCACCAATCTCTGCGGTCGACTCTCGCTTCGCGCCTCGGACGGCTTCGAGGACTGGCTCGACGACCCCGGCCCCCTTCACGAAGACGTCGTCGGGCCGGCCAGCCGTGACTTCCCCTTCCGTCTCTGCGTGCCCGAAGACACGCCGCTGGGACGTCACGAGCTCGAGTTGCTCCTCGACTGCGACGGAGGCACGGTCGCCCGTCAGACCGTGGTCGTGGACGTCATCGAGAGCGACGACTGCTGCGGCGTCGACTGCGCCGAGCTGGACCTCGGCGGCCACGCCGCCGGCGACGAGGTCGTCTCGCTCCCGGGGATCACGATCGAAGGCAGCGAGCCCGTGGTGGTCTTCGACACCGGCGCCGCGACCTGCGATGACGAGGACCTGGCCACCCCCGGCATGGGGAACGTCGAGAACCTGGGCCTGGCGCTGGTCCTCCAGGAGCCCGGCTCCGACTGCCGGCCCGACGACAGCCGGCACGGCGGCACGCTGCGACTCGTCTTCGACGAGCCAGTGGAGATCGACGAGGTCCTGCTCATCGACATCGACGAGCCAGGCACGGTGGTGATCGCGCGGAGCTCGGAGGATGAAGTGCTCGACAGCGTGGAGGTCGCTGCCCTGCACGACAACAACGTGCAGCGCGTGCCGCTGGGGCACTGCGGCATCGCCGAGCTCGAGGTCGTCTTCGGTGGCTCCGGCGCTCTCGGTGGTCTCGGCTGTCTCGACGGGAGCGAGCTCCGACACCTGCCCCGACTGCGGCTCCACGGGGGTCTTCGACCCTGACTGAACAGTCAGGGTGGGGATCCTTGATCTCTTAGGGTCTCGCTGAAGTAACATCGCCGCCCGCGACGACTTCGGGGAGACCGACATGGAACCGCGCTACGAGCTTCACGACGGGGAATATCAGCGTCTTCGCAAGAAGGGCCAGGGCGGCTGGGACGACGACGACCAGCACGAGGAAGGCGTGGCGAGGCTCGCCGAGCTGCGCGGGTGGGAGGAGTTGCCCAAGAGCGGCCGCCTGCTCGAGCTGGGCTGCGGCGAGGGTCGAAAGACCCTCTGGTGGGCCCAGCAGGGCTACGAGTGCACGGGGGTCGAGATCTCGTCGACGGCGGTCGAGTGGGGTCGCGAGCAGGCCACGAAGGCGGGACTTCAGGTCGATTTCCGGCTCGGCTCCGTCCTCGAGCTCGAGGGCCTGGCCGACGACAGCTTCGACCTCGTCGTCGACGGCCATTGCGCCCACTGCATCATCGGCGACGACCGAGCGCTCTTCTTCGGCGAGGCACGACGTGTCCTGAAGCCCGGTGGGATCTTCCTGCTGCGGACGATGTGCGGCGAGCCTCAAGGGTCCATGCGCGAGCACTACGACCCCGAGACCCGCTGTCATGTCTACGGGGAGATCGTCACGCGCTACTTCGGAGAGAAGGACTCGCTCCTCGCCGAGCTGGAGTCCGCGGGCCTGCGTGTCGTCCGTGCTCACGAGTTCGAGGACGACGCCGACGCCCTCAACGAGCTCGTCGCGGCCGCGACGAAGGACTGACTCACTCCACGGTCGGCAGGAGCTCGGCGTAGCGCTCGCGATCGATGACGCTCAGCTCGGGAAGACGTTCGAGACGACGTTCGAGGTGTGTCGCGATGTCGTCCGCCGAGGTGCGCCAGAGCCGCGTGGAACCGTCTCGCCCCACGCTGAGCAGTCGCGTGCCGCCGGCCGAGTACTCGAGCTGCATGACCAAGGTATCGTGTCCCCTCATGAGGGCCACCTCCTGCCCGCCTCGGTCCCAGATCCGAATCGTGCCGTCGTGGCTGCCCGTCGCGAGCTGCTGACCATCGGGTGAGAAGGCGAAGGCAAACAGGTTGCCCTCCGGACTACGGAAGACGGTGAGCTCATCGTCTCCCCGAGTCCAGATGGCGCCGACTTCGTATCCCGTCACGCTGAAGGCCATCGCCTGACTGTCCGGCGACCAGGCGACCCCCGTGGTCATCTTCGAGGAGATCTCGGTTTCCTCCAGACTCTCGAGCGACAGGAGCTGGAGTCCGGCCTTCGGGTAGGCCGTCCCGATTGCGACGGACTTGCCGTCTGGGGAGAGTTGCAGTCGCACGCCCTCTCGATGGAGGAGCTCGCGCGTCGAGACATTGAGAAGGGCGAAAGTCTTGCGGGGCGACGCGGCCCTCGAGAGGAGCCATCCCTCATCACTGGTGAACTTGACAGAGACGAGAAGTCCGCCTTGCCCATGCTCCACCGACCAACTCTCGTCCGTCTGAACGTCCCAGATCGTCAGGTGAGAAGCACTTGCGAAGCCGACGAGACGCCCTGACGCCGAGAGGGCCAGCGGCACGTACCGTCCCTCGGGAAGTGGGTGACGACCGAGACGCCGCCCATCGGAGCCGAGAACGTGCACTTCACGCTGGTCGGTCTGAACGAGAACCCGGCCGCCACCATCGGCGCTGACGACGTGCTGAATCACGCCCTCCACGGTGGGCAGGGAGGCGATTCGACGCCCATCGTCGGCCCACACCTGCAGCGTTCCCTCTCGCTCGGTCAGGAAGACTGAACCATCCTCAGCGATCCAGGCTGGTTCGTCGAAGGCGCGGACCAACTGCCCTCGTGAGTCGAGCAATCGAGAGCCGTCCGACTTCGTCATCATCACCAGGTCATCACCGATGAGGTCGCTCTTGGACAAGCGTTTCAGTGCATCGGGCATCTCGCCCTCCACCGGCTCCGCGAGAAGCACCGGCTCGGAGGCTGCGAGCTCCCAGGCCGCCACCGTGCGTGCGACTTTCGCCGCCAGTCGGCGACCATCCTCGGAGAACACCACCTTCGTGGCGATCGCCGGTGTCCACAGGCGCCGGAGCTCCTGACCGCCGAGGGCATGCAGGGAGACCTGGTTCCCACGGTAAGCGATCGCCATTCGGCGGCCGTCCGGTGCGAACGCCATGTCGGCAATCCCGATTGGCGGAGCCGGGAACGAGCCGGTCTCGACCCCCTGCAGGTCATGAACCTTGACCATCGACCTCATTCCGCCGGGGTTGTCCAAGTAGGCCGCGACGTGCTCGTCACTGACCGCCATGGCGAAGGTGAAGCCACCCACGACGAGACGCTTCGTTTCCTCTCCCTCTTGAGTGACGGAGAAGCGATGCAGCAACTCACCCTCGTCGACGGACCAAACCGAGCAGTGACCGTCGAGCGTGAAGGCGACGAGCCGTCGGCCATCGGGAGTGAAGGCCAGCTCGTGGACGTCGCTGCCCGTCGTGACGAGAGCCCGCGGCGACTCGTCGCCCAGTCGATGAAGAAGGAGCTCTCCTCCTTCGGCCCCGGAGGCGACGTGAGTCCCCTCAGTCGAGAGAGCAAGCGCCAGCAAGGGCGTTGCGTGCTCGAAGAGACGCTCGGGCTCGCTGCTTCCCACTGGCCAGACTTGGACGATGCCCGACCCAGAGCCGGTCACCAGTCGTTCACCGTCTCTCGACCACGCGACGTGTCGTCCATGGCTGCGAAGAGAGGCCGTCGTCCAACGAACGCCTCCCGCGACCGATGACTCGCCCTCCCGTTGCCAGGCGACGATGTCACCACCGGGACGGAATGCTGCCGCCTCGACGGGACCGTGGACCTGGAGTCGTCCGTCAGCGAGATCCCAGGTGGTGAGAACATCCGAACGAATGAGCAGGCGACGTCCATCGGGTGAGAAGCGAAAGTCCTCGATCGCACTCCCATCGAGCGTGGGTCGCCCAATCAAGCGCAAGCCCGCGAGGGAGTCCCGCACGACGCGATCGGCGGCCAGGCTCGGCATGAGCCGCCGCGCCTCCAAGGCCAGCCGCGCCGCCACGGTCTGCCTGCCCTCACGCAACGCCTCCCGCGCCACCGCCACGAGCCCGAAGGACCGAGCTCGTTCGGTCGCCTCGTCCGACTGACGTCGTAGCTCGGCCTCCTGCTCCTGCGCAGCCCGTGCCAGCTCGGTCGCCTCCCGAGCGTCGAGCCACAGCACCGTGCTCGACACGAGGCCCAGCAACAACGTGGCTGCGATCGCTCCCGCCGCGAGGAACGCCCCGCGGTTCTTCCGCACGAGCTTCTGCATCCGGTAGCCGAGCCCCGGAGGGCCCGCGCTGACCGGTTCGTCGTTGAGGTAGCGATCGATGTCGGCGGCGAGCTCCGACGCCGAGGCATAGCGACGGGTCCGGTCCTTCTCGAGCGCTCGCTGCGTGATCCAGTCGAGGTCGCCGCGAAGCTGCCTTCCGAGCGTGCCCGTGTCGACGGACCGTCGTCGTGCGATGTCCGCGGCCTGCTCACCGGACTGGAGAAGTCGGTCGCCCAGGGGTGGCGGCTCCTCTTCGCGGATGACGCGCAGCATCTCGTCGTAGGCCACGCCGTGAAGACGGCTCGGCTCGAAGGGCAGCGCTCCCGACATGAGCTCGTAGAGGATGACGCCCAGGGAGTAGACGTCGGTCGTCGAGTCGATGTCGAAGGTCCGGTGGTCGGCCTGCTCGGGGCTCATGTACATGGGCGTGCCGATGACCACGCCACGCTGGGTGAAGAACGACTGCTCGGCTCGATGCTGATCGAGGGCCTTGGCGATGCCGAAGTCGATGACCTTGGGTCGGGGGACCCCGTCCACCACTGCGACCAGCACGTTCGACGGCTTGAGATCGCGATGGACGATGCCCTTCTGATGCGCGTGCTGGACTGCCTCGCAGACCCTGCCGAACAGCTCCAGCCGCTGCCTCATGTCGAGACGGTTCTGGTCGCAGTAGTCGGTCAGGCAGGGACCGGGGACGTGCTCCATGACGAAGTAGGGCGTGCCCCGCTCGGTCGTGCCCGCGTCGAGCACCTTCGCGATGTTGGGATGGCTCATGAGAGCCAGGGCGTGCTGCTCCGCCTCGAAGCGAGCGATGACCTCCCGTGAGTCCATGCCCAGCTTGATGACCTTGAGGGCGACCTTCCGCTTGAGCGGTCGCTCCTGCTGGGCGAGGTAGACGACGCCGAAGCCCCCCTCCCCGAGAACCTCGAGCAGGCGGTAGGGACCGATCTCGGTCGGCGCGTCCTGCTTGCCGGGGGCGACGGCCCGCACGACCGTCGACTCGTCCGTGTCCAGCCCGAGGGCCAGCAGGCAGCGGGGACAAGGGCCGGTCGCTTCGCTGGGAAGCGGCGCCTGGCACTCGGGGCAGCTCTTTGTCTCGCTCACGTCATCCTCCGTCTCCCCCTCCACGAGATCCGCGGCGGGCTACCTGAGAGAGAAGAAGCCGGTCTCGGAGGTTACATGCGCCCCGAGGCTTCCGAGCCCCTCACGCCTGAGCGGAGCTCAAGACCGCCAGGAGGTGCCGGAGCTCCTCCCCCACGGCCTCCTCCGTCGCCACGGTCTCGCGGACCTCGCGCCGAAGGAGCGCACCGAAGCGCTTGCGCAGCCGGTGCACGGCGACCTTGACCGCCGACTCGGAGATTCCCAACTCCTCGGCGATCTCGCGATAGGGCCGCCCGGCCGTCTCACCGGTGAGATGAGGCTCGAACAGGGCGTGACGCGACGCGTGGCCGTCGGCGAGCATCTCCTTGCGAAGCGCCTCCCTCGCCCGACCGATGACGGTGAGCGCCCAGTCCCGCTCGAAGATCCGGTCCGGGGTCTCCTCGTGACGGGGCTCCATGCCCCGTCGCTCGGCCGTCGTCTCGGCGTCGAGCGAGACGACACGTCCGGCGCCTCGTTTCTGCGCCCGCGCGCGGTCCCACTCGTTGGCGAGGAAGTTGTCGAGGCAGGCCAGCAGGAAGGACCGAAGCCGGCCGCCTTCCGGCGCGACCTCGGCGAGAGTCTCCCGCTCGAGGAGCCCGGTGAAGAACGCCTGCGTGAGATCGTCGGCCTCGTTCGAGGACCCGACCCGCCGGCGAACGTGGGCGTTCAGCGGCGACCAGTAGATCTGGCAGAGCGACTGGAGCGCCTCGCGCGACCGGTCCTCGGTCGGGCCGCGGGCAGCGAGCACGAGGCTCCAGCGGGTGGTGTCGAAACGTCGCGGCACGGTGAGCTTCCTGTCGAGGAAAGAAGCAAACGCGTCCGCGAGGTTACAACCTCAGCAGTCGCCGCCCTGCCACTCGGGGGCGGGCCGACCCTCGCAATGGGCCTTCATGCAGTCGAGCAGGAAGTTCCAGCCCTCGCCGAGGCTCGACGCCTGCTTCTCGTCGGTACCACCGACGGTCGTCTCAGTGAGCCTGACCTTGACCACGCCGTCGTCCTCGCTCAGCTCGTAGCAGAGGTGACCGCGCGAGGGGCCACCGAAGCCGGCGAAGTAGTCGCAGGCGATCCAGAGCCGCTCGTTCTTCTTCACGCTCGTGACCTGTCCCCACATCGCCCCTTCGTCCTCGGCCCAGGTCTCGTAGACCCGACCGCCGGGTCGCGGCTCGAGGTGGAAGGTCGAGGCCTCGCCACCGAGGAGGAAGGAGTGGGGCCACCAGGAGCCCATGCCGTCGGTGAGGGCCTCCCACACCGTCGCGACGTCGGCCTCGATGCCGACTTCCATGACCTGGGAACGAATCGTCGACGTCATCACTTCACTCATCACTTGCCTTCTCTTTCTGCTTCTGCTTTTCAGCGACCTGCGCTTCCACGCAGCGCTTGAGCTTGAGGAGACCGTCTGCGGTCTCGGCTTCGAAGGGTCGAATCCAGCGGCGGTAGACCTGCTGGATGGGAACCGGGTTGAGGACGTTCCAGCGCTCCCTCCCCCGTCGCTCGACCAGCACCAGGCCGGCGGCGACCAGCACCTTGAGGTGCTTCATGACCGCGAAGCGCGTCGTGTCGAAGCGCTCGGCCAGCGTGCCGGTGGTCATGGGGGACTCGCGCAGGAGGTCGAGAAGCTGCCGCCGCGTCGGGTCCGCCAGGGCCTTCCACACCGCGTCGTCCTCGTCTCGTTCCTTCAACACGTGACCATTTGGTCACATTTTAGAATCGGCGTCAAGGGGGGTCGATTCGGCGGTCTCGCGGGCGATCCGCTGGCGGCACGGGCATGACAGGATGGCGGGATGAGCGCCCACCCCCTCGAGCCGTCCCGCGAGCAGCTCTCGACCTGGTTCCGACAGGTCGAGACGACCGTGCTGGACCACCTCGACGGGATGGCCACGGCGGACTCGGGCGGACCGCTCGGCGAGGCCGGCCTGGCCCTGGCCGACGAGGTCTCGACGCCCCTCCCCGACGAGCCGCTGGAGGGCGGGCTCACCGAGGTCTTGCGGCTCGTGGGGCGGGCCGCGGAGGCCACGCTCAACACGACGAGCCCGGGTTACCTCGCCTACGTCCCCGGTGGCGGCATCCCCACCGCCGCGCTCGCCGACACCTGGAGCAACGTCTTCAACCGCTTCACCGGGCTCGCCGCGGCCGCACCCGCGCTGTGTCGGCTCGAAGCCGACGTCCTCACCTGGCTCGCGCACGAGTTCGGCTACGACGATCGCGCCCGCGGCCTGCTCACCTCCGGTGGATCACTCGCCAACTTCAGCGCGGTGGTCGCGGCGCGCGAGAAGCTGTTGGGTGAAGACGTCGACCTGCGCACCGCGACCGCGTACACGTCGGGTCAGGTGCATCACTGCATCGCCAAGTGCACGCGCCTGGCCGGGTTGCCCTTCGCGAACCTGCGACAAGTCGACGTCGACGATCGCTGGCGTCTCGATCCCGACGCGTTGCGGAAGGCCATCGCCGCCGATCGTGCAGCAGGCCAGCGCCCCTTCCTCATCGTGGCGTCGTCGGGCACGACGAACACCGGCGCGATCGATCCGCTGCCGGAGCTCGCCGCGATCGCGAAGGAAGAAGACCTCTGGCTTCACGTCGACGGCGCGTACGGCGCCGCCTTCGTGCTCTGTGACGAGGGACGTCGACGACTCGAGGGTCTCGGCGAGGCCGACTCGATCACCTTCGATCCGCACAAGGGCCTGTTCCTCCCCTACGGCACGGGCTGCCTGCTCGTGAAGGACGGCGAGGACCTTCGGCGCGCGCATCGCGTCGGCGCCAGCTACCTCCAGGACTTCGACGCTCTCGATCGCTCACGCGAGGCTCCCTCGGCCACCGACTACGGCCCGGAGCTGTCGCGCGACTACCGGGGCTTGAGGATCTGGCTCCCGTTCATGCTCCACGGGACACGCGTCTTCCGCGAGACCCTGGCCGAAAAGATCGAGGTCGCCCGCTACATTCACGATGAGCTCGTCGAGCTCGTCGAAGGAGGCGCGCCGCTGGAGATCGTCGCGGAGCCGCAGCTCTCGATCGGAGCCTTCCGCCTGAAGCGTCGCGACGGGGAGTCGCTCGACGACTGGAACCGTCGCAACACCCGGCTTCAAGACGGCATCAACGACCGTCAGCGTGTTCGGCTCTCCTCGACGAACTTGCCGGTCCACGACGGCGCGGCCTTCACGCTCCGCACTTGCGTGCTGAGCTTCCGCACCCACGAAGAGCACGGTCGGAAGTTCCTCGAGGACCTGCGCGGAGCTCTCGAGGACCTGACGTGAAGGGAGAAGCCTGCGCGCTGGCATCAGCCCTGGTCTGGTCGGTCGGCGTCATCCTGTTCAAGCGCTCGGAAGAGGTCAGCCCTCAGGGCATCAACCTCTTCAAGAACCTGTTCGGGCTGCTCCTGTTCATCCCGACCCTGCTCCTGCTCGGCCTCAGCGTCGACTGGGATCGCGCGAGCGCCGACTGGTGGGCCCTCGCCATCAGCGGCGCCCTGGGAATCGGCATCGCCGACACGATGATCTTCATGGCGCTCCGACGTCTCGGGGCCAGCCTCCTCGCCATCGCGGACTGCAGCTACGCCCCCACGATGGTTCTCCTCGCCATCTTCTGGCTCAACGAACCGTACTCGGTCTACCTCTTCCTCGGCGGGGCGCTGGTCGTGGGCGGCGTCTACCTCGCGGTGGCGGAGAAGACTCCCGGCGCCCTGCCACCGAGGAACGACCTCATCATCGGTGGTCTTCTCGGGATGACCGGGATCGTCGCGATGGGCATCGGTGTCATGTTGGTCAAGCCCATCGTGGAGCGGGCCGACGCGAGCATCATCGAGGTCACGCTAGTGCGACTGAGCTTCGGCGTGCTCACGCAGGTCGCCTGGATCGCGCTCGTGCCCTCACAGCGCTCGGCGCTGAAGGTCTTCTCGGCACGTTCGGTTTGGCCGACGCTCATCCCCGCGTCGATCCTCGGCGTCTACGTGGCGATGATGCTCTGGCTCGGAAGCTTCAAGTGGGCCAACGCCAGCGTGGCCTCGGTGCTCCATCAGATCTCGAGCGTCTTCACGGTCATCCTGGCCTGGCTCATCTTGAAGGAACCGATGACCCGTCGCCGCGCGCTGGGGACGGCACTGGCCGTGGGCGGTGCGATTCTCGTCGTGCTGACGGCACCGGACTGACGGGACTCGGACCGCGCGGGCTTGCGGCGCGTTCCGTTCCTCGGCATCGTCTCCTTCACTCATCCTCGGATCAGGAGCACGACCATGTCCGACCAAGAGCCCCAGGCCCCCCAGCCCACCGACGAGCACCGCCGGCTCGAGAGCCGCATCGGCACCTGGAAGGTCGAGTGCACGATGTACACCGGCCCCGGGATGCCTCCGATGACCTACGAGGCCGAGGACGTCGTCGAGGCCCTGGGTCCGTTCTGGACGGTGGGGAGCTTCTCCTGCGAGTTCGGCGGCGTGCCCTTCCAAGGTCGCGCGACCATGGGCTTCGACCCCAAGACCGGCAAGCACGTCGGCACCTGGCAGGACACGATGAGCCCCTGGCTCTGCGTGTTCGAGGGCGGGCTCGACGACAACGGCGACCTGATCATGTCGGCGAAGAGCACCATGCCGTGGAACGGCCAGGACACCGTGTACCACACGGTCGAGACCCAACCGAGCCCCGACCAGCGCACGTTCTCGATGTCCTACGAGATGGGCGACGAGAAGGTGCTGCTCGCCGAGTACGTGTACACCCGCAAGAGCTGAGGCGACTGAGACGGAACCGAGCGCTCAGGCACCCGGCTTCACGAACCCCAGCCGCACGCCGATACCGAAGACGAAGCACGACCACCAGAGCTTCGCGTACTTCGGTAGCCAGCGCTTGAAGTCGAAGCGGCTCTCGCCAGCCGTGCGGTCGTACCAGGTCGTGGGAACCTCGGTGACCCGATGTCCGGCCTTCCAGGCCTTGGCGGTGATCTCGAAGCCGATCTCGAAGCCACCATCGGTCTCGATGGTGATCTCGTCGAGGAAGCGGCTGTCGTAGAGCCGGAAGCTGTTGGAGGCGTCGTTCACCGGGAAGCCCGCAATCCAGTGGAGGACCCGTGAGCCCCAGCGGGCGAGCTGGCCCTTGAGCCACGGGCCGCCCTCCTGACGACCACCCTTGCAGTAGCGCGATCCGACGACGATGGTCGAGCCCTCTCTGAGCTGGGCGAGCATGTCGGGCAGCACGCCCAGGTCGTCGGAGAGGTCGGCCATCGACACCAGCGCCGCATGAGGTCGCGCCGCGAGCAGGCCGGTGAGGATGGCCTGGTGCACGCCGCGCGCCCGGTTGCGGACGGCCTCCATGGGGACGCCTTCCTCGATGAGCTCGGCGACCACGGGGAGGGTGTCGTCCTCGTCGAAGTCGTAGACGACGAGCACCCGGACGTCCTCGGGCAGGAAGGGGCTCGCCTTCTCCCACCACTGACGGACGTGGACGCCCTCGTTGTAGACGGGGAGAACGACCCGCAGGCCGTCATTGCTCATGCCTGATCGAGCTCCACCCTCTTCTCGATCCAGGGGATGACCTCGTCGAGGATCTCGTCGAGCGTGGTCGTCGCCTCGTAGCCCAGGACCCGCTTGGCCTTCTCCACCGACGGCGTGCGCTTCTGCACGTCGTGCTGGAACGGTTCGTCGTGCTCGACCCGGAAGGGCTGATCCGGTCGCATCTTCTTCCAGATCGCCTCGGCCAGCTCGAGCACCGTGTGCGGCGTCGGCGTCGAGAGATTGAAGTCGTCGTTGATCGCCTTCTCGCTCTCGATGCAGGTCCGGATGCCGCGGGCAAGGTCGCCACCGTAGGTGTAGTGACGGACCTGGTTTCCGTCACCGAAGAGACGGAGGGGGTCCTGCCCCTTGGCGATCTTGGCCACCAGGTCGGGCACGACGTGCGAGAGCGCGAGATTGAGGTTGCCGCTCTTGATCTCGATCTCCTTCAGGGCCTTCTGCTCACCGATCCCCACGCAGTTGAAGGGGCGGATGATCGTGTACGGCAGCTCGTACTGCTGCCAGGCGCCCTGAGCGTGGTACTCACAGGACAGCTTCTGGAAGCCGTAGGTCGATTCCGGCGGCGGGCATTCGCGCTCGTTGCCCTCGGGGGTCGGGTAGACATCGGTGCTCTCGAAGACCATCGAGCTCGAGAGCACGTTGATCTTCTTGAGCTTGCCGTGCTTCTGAGCGTGCAAGGCCGCGTCGAAAGTCGAGCCGATGATGCGCTCGTTCTCGACGAGCAGGTCGTAGGCGAGAGCGTGGAAGTAGCTGATGCCGCCGATCATCGCCGCCGACGCGAGGATCTGGTCGCAGTCGATGGCCAGCTCCTTCATGAGCTCGACGTCCTTGCAGTCGCCACGCACCAGCCGGTAGTTGGGGTGGTCGTCGTAGCTGCGCTCGACCTCCCCGTACTTGGAGTAGTTGTCGATGCCGACGACCTCGTGGCCGGCGTCGAGGAGCTCGGCCACCGTGTAGCCGGAGATGAAACCGGCCGAGCCGGTGACGAGAATCTTCATCGTGCGAGGCCTCCTCGGCCGAGATGGTTCCAGGGATCCAGGACGACCTGCTTCGGCTCGAGCCCGCGGTAGCGGGCGTGAGGGGTCGCCACGACGAGCAAGTCGGCCTTTTCGAGCACTTCCTCCATCGGAAGCAACCAATCGAACTCGAGATACTCGTCGGTGCAGACCACTTCCCGGCACTCCAGCAGCAGGAGCTTGCGAAGCTTGAAGGCCAGGGAGTCGCGGTGGTCGTCACAGTCGGCCTTGAAGGTCATGCCGAGGATGCCGACGGTCTTGCCCGCGAGGTCGTGCGCCCTCAGCGACTCGACGAGGGTCATCGGGAGGCCCTCGTTGATCATCATCGCGCTCTGGCCCAGGCTGAACTGGTTGTTGAAGAAGGCCGAGAGCTGCATCGTGTCCTTGAAGAGACAGGGGCCGGCAGCGAAGCCGGCGCCCGGGAGACTCTCCATCCGCGGGTAGTCCTGGGTGATGGCGTCGTAGACCCGGTAGAAGTCGATCCCGTTCTGCACGCAGAGCGAGTAGAACTGGTTGGCCGTCGCGAAGCTGATGTAGCGCCAGGCGTTGCAGAACAGCTTGGCCAGCTCGGCCTCGGTGGGGTCCAGCTCGATGATGTCGGCACCCAGCGACGAGAACAGCTCCCGCGCCCGGCCGAGAGCCTCCGGAGTGATGCCGGAGACGATCTGAGGCAGGGACTGGATCTCGCGGATGGCCTTGCCTTGGGCGACGCGCTCCGGACAGAACGAGAGCTCGAGACCCGGCACGTGCTCCTCCACCCAGCGGGAGATGCGCTGGGTCGCGCCGGGGAACACGGTCGACCGGAGGATGAAGAGCTGACCCGCCCGCAGGTGGGGCTTGAGCTCGTCCATGAGCGCGAGGAGCTGGCCGAGCTGGGGGTTGAGGTACTCGTCGATGGGCGTGCCGACGATGCAGACCACCGTGCCGGCCTCGGACAGGCGCGACGCGTCCGTGGTGGCCTGGAGCCGGCCGCCGACGTGCTTGGCCAGCAGCTCGTCGCCGCCGTCCTCGAGGAAGCCCATCTCCCCTCGCAGGACCCGCGCCACCGCGGCTTCGTCCTGGTCGACGATGAGCACGTCGTGCCCGGCATCGGCGAGACTCAGGGCCAGGGGCAGGCCCACGTGACCACATCCCCCCAAGACTGCAACCTGCTGGTTCGACTCCATCCCTCATCGTAGCAGGCGGCCCTGGCTCCCCGACGGCCGATCCCGCCCTCTCAGGCGTCCTTCTCCAGGTCGCCGAGCCGCTGTTCCAGGAACAGGCGCTCGCAGCCGTTCTCGACCCGTTCGAGTGCCTCGCGATAGGCCACCTCCGCCTCCTCGGTCCGCGAGAGGCTCGCGAGCACCGCCGCCCGCGTGGAGGCCAGCCAGTGATGCCGCTGGAGCGACGGCTCGTCGAGCAGCCCGTCGAGGATCGCCAGGGCCGGGCCCGGCCCCTCGGCATGCCAGACGGCCACCGCCCGATTGAGCCGCACGACCGGCGTGGGCTCGAGGGTCTCGAGGAGGTCGTACTGACGCAGGATCGCCGCCCAGTCGGTCTCCTCGGCAGTCCTCGCCCGGGCGTGAAGGGCGGCGATGCCCGCCTGCACGTGGAGGGCGCTGAGCTCGTGGGCCTCCATCGCGAGCTCGAGCTGCTGCAGGCCCGCCGTGAGGAGCCCGCGGTCCCAGAGGCTGCGGTCCTGCTCGCTGAGACGGACCAGCCGGCCGTCGTCGTCGGTGCGAGCCGGGAGCCGGGACGCCAGCAGCGAGAGCAAGGCGGCGAGCGCGTGGACGCGCGGATGCCTCAGCCGCTCCTCCGAGAGCAGGAGGTCGAGCCAGCGGAGGCTCTCGTGGACGAGCTCGAGCCGGACGAGCGCGTCGCCTCGGGTCGCGACGTGGCCCTCGTTGAACACGAGGTAGATGACGGTCAGGACCGAGTCGAGCCGCTCGACCAGGTCGTCCCCGGCGGGCACCTCGAGCGTCACGTCGCCCTCGCGGAGACGTCGCTTGGCCCGGACGATGAGCTGGGCGACCGTCGGCTCCTTCAACAGGAACGAACGCGCGATCTCCTCGGTGCTGAAGCCGCCGAAGGTCTTCAGCGTCAGGGCGACCCGTGCCCGGGGAGCGATCGCCGGGTGACAACAAGCGAAGACCAGCCGGAGCTGGTGGTCCCGGAGCTCGCCCGAGAGCGGAGCATCGTCGGGTCGCTCGGCGGCGGTCGCCAGCGCTTCGAGATGATGGAGCACCTCGGGCTCCGAGCGGGTGGTCACCGAGCGATGCCGCAGCCGATCGAGAGCCAGGTTGTGTGCCGCCCGAAACAGCCAGGCGGCCGGCCGCTCCGGGACACCGTGGAGCGGCCAGCGACGGAGCGCCCGCACGAGCACCTCCTGCACGACGTCCTCGGCCAGGTCGAGATGCTCGGGACCCAGCGCGCGGGTGATCGTGGCGACGATCTGACCCGCTCGATGTCGGAAGAGGTGCTCGACGAGCGCTGCCGTGCCGGCGGGGGGTTCGCTCTGCGTCATGCCCCCGACTACTCCTCGATCGGATCGACCTCGCGGACGAGGATCGTCCCGCCGCCCTCGAGGTGCGGGTGGTCCTGCAAGAGCTCGACGACCTCGTCGTAGCTCTCGGCCTTGAGGAGGGAGAACCCGCCGACGACCTCCTTGGCCTCGGCGAAGGGGCCGTCGGTGGCCGTGACCTTCTCGCCGTCGCGACGGACGACTCGGCCGCCTTCCTCTCCCAGCTTCTTGCCGCCTTCCCAGCGGCCTTGATCGGCCATCCGCTCACCCCAGGCGACGTACTTCTCGACGATCGCCTGCATCTCCTCGGGGCTCGGCTCGGGGGTTTCGGCGGCGGGCTCGTAGTTCAGCAAGAGGACGTAGGTGTTCATCTCGGTGCTTCCTCAGGCGGAGACGACCACCGTGGCCGCCCCGTTCGATCCTCAGACGATCGAGCAGCTCTCCGATCGACACCGGAGATGAACTTCGTGAGCCGGGCGGTCGATTTCTGCGCCAGGCGTGAGCTCAGGAGGCCTCGGCCGACCCGGGCGAGAGGATCTCGCGCAGGAAACCCCTCGTCTCGGCGGGTCGTTCCACGCACGGGACGCCAGTCGCCTCGTCGGCGGGGAGGCGAGCTGGAAGGAGAGGAAACTGCCTCGGGCTCAGTCCTTGCCGTACTTGTCGCGGTGAAGCCTGCGGGCGTGCTTCATCCAGCCGTCGCGACGGATGCGTCCGGGGAAGGTCTCCAGGGCGTCGGCGACGCGTTCGATCTCCTTGCGATCGAAGTCGGCCACCTGCCGGTAGGTCGAGATGCCGAGCTTGTTGAGGAGGCGCTCGATGACCGGACCGATGCCGTAGATCTTCTTCAGGTCGTCCTTGGACCGCCGGGCCGCCTTCTTCGGTCGAGCCGGTGCGGCCTTCCGTGCGGGAGCCGGGGCACGCTTCGGCGCCGCGGGAGCAGGGGCCGGAGCCGGCGGAGCGACGGCAGCCTGGACCGGGGCGGGCGCCGGCGGCGGTGCGGGGGCCGGCACGGTGATGGTCGGGCGATGACGCAGCAGGCCCTGGAGCCGGCTGATCTCGTCGGCACGCTCGGCGGCCTGGCTCTGACTCTCGGTGAGACCCGCCTCCAGCTTGCGGACCTCGTTGGCGCAGTGCTCGTGCTTGCGACGGTGCTCGTCGAGCTCGAGCTGGAGTCGGCCGAGCTCGTCGGCCTGGCCCTGGCTCTCGGTCAGGCTCAGCTCGAGCTTGCGGATCTCGTCGGCGCCACGCTCGTGCTTGCGACGGTGGTCGTCGAGCTCGAGCCGGAGACGCTGCTGCTCGTCCTCGCGCACGCGCTCGGTCGCTTCCGATCGACGCTGCAGCTCGTCGAGCTGAGCCTCCAGCTCGGCGATGCGACGGAGCTGCGTCTCACGCTCGGTGCGCAGCCCGGTGAGGTCGTCGGTGAACCGCGTTCGCTCCTCGGTGCTGCTGGTGACGAGACGCTCGTGCGTGTTGCGGAGAACGTTGAGCTCGCCCTCCAGCTCGCCCACCCGACGGAGCTGCGCACCACGCTCCTCGCGGATGGTGGTGATCTCGGCGTCGAGACGGCTGCGCTCCTCCTGCCCGAGGCCCGTCAGCTCGGCCCGGCCGGCACGCAGGCCGGTGAGCTCACCCTCGAGCTCGGAGACCCGACGCTGCAGGTCGTCTCGTTCACGCGTCAGGCTGCGAAGAGCGTCCTCGGAGCTCCCGCTCGATCCCTCGAGGGACCGAAGCTGCTCCTGCAGGGTCGCCACCTGGCGCTCGCGGTCGAGCAGGTCGGTCTCGAACTGAGTCCAACGCTCGTCGTTCTTGATGAGGAGCGTCTCGTGACCGGTCCTCAGGTTGGTGAGTTGGCCTTCGAGCTCGCCGACCTGACGCACGTGTTGATCGCGATCGTCACGCGCGGCGTCGAGCTCCGTCTTCCAACGACCACCATCGGCTTCCGCGGCCTGAAGACGATCGCGCAGGGTCTTGAGCTCCCGACGCAGCTCCGGCTCGCGATCCGACGAGGACGAGGACGCCCGTGCCGTCGGGGCATCGCCGGTGCTGGTGCCGCGCCCCCACGAGAACCAACCGAGCAAGAGCCCGATCAGCAGCCCGATGAGGCCGGCGATGAAGAGACACAGGAGGATCTGACCGATGAGGTATGCCATGTCTCAGCTCCGGGGGAGGACACGCAGCTCGATGCGACGGTTGCGTCGACGGCCTTCGGCGGTGTCGTTGTCGGCGATGGGCAGGTCCGGACCGTGACCGGTGATGGTCATGCGATCCGGCGAGATCCCATCGGCGATGAGGTAGCGCCGCACCGACTCGGCACGACGTCGTGAGAGCTCGCGGTTCCACCCCTCGCGTCCTCGCGAGTCGGTGTGGCCGGAGATCTCGAAGCGGGCGTCTCGATGACGACGCAGCAAGGGGATGAGACCGTCGAGGACACGACGGCCGCTGGCGAGGATCGTCGAGCTGTTCGTCTGAAACTCGATGACCCGACCGCTCAGGTAGTCGTCGAAGTCTTGCTGAGCCGAGCGCTCGTCGACGCTGAGACGCGCCGCCTCACGGGCCCGGCGCGCAGCCATCGCGGCCTCGCCGCTCGAGGACGCGCCGCTGCGACCGCTGGCAGTCGTGGAGTCTCCAGGCCGTGAGCCGGAGCGACCGCGGTCGTCACGACCGGTAGCCGTCGACGACCCGCCACGTCCCGTAGCACGGCTCGCATCTTCGGTCGCTCGGCCCGAGGTCGCGCGACCCGTAGCCGCACCCGTCGCGTCGCTGCCGCGCGACGTTCCTCGACCCGCTGCGGCCCGCGACGGATCGGCAGTCGTCGCATCCGAGCCGGTCGTGCCCGAGCTCGACGCTCGGCTGCCGGCTCCTCGCGTCAGGTCGAGGCCACCACCGCTGCGACGCGGGACGACGCGGAGGGCGTTCTCGACGGTGAGCTCGGGAGACAGCAGACGGCCCGCCGCGCGTCCCAACCGCTCGCGATCGGCCGAGCTGCCGACGTCACCCTGCAGGGTGACGCGACGGTCGACGATGGCCAGGCCACCGTCGTTCACGGGGTCGCCCACCAGCCCGAGCGCCTGACCGGCGCGTCCGAGCCAGGGCGACTCGGTGACCGTGGAGTCCACCGACAGCTCGTTCACGACACGGTCGATCCCCGGCAGCCGACCGGCACGCTCGGCCAGCGAGCCCTTGAGCGAGGCGCTCGGAACCCGACCGGCGAGGAGCATGGTGTCGCCGACTCGCCGGACCTGAAGTCGTGGCGACAGGCTCGGACGGACTGGCGTCGGTGGCGCCGGTCGCGACGTTCGACTGCTCGTCGGATCCGGTGCCGGCGGAGCGACCAGGAGCTTGTTGCGGACGACGCGGACGCCGCGCACGTCCTCGACCACGGCCGCTGCCTGCGCCCGTCGCTCCTCGGTGAGCGTCATGCCGGAGAGGAGAGCGTCACGCCCTCTCATGTCGACGTCGACCGTGGCAAAACCCTGGGAGGACAGGGCCTCGGTCGCTCGCGTGGTGAGGTCGTCCTCGATGACCGGCCGGTGCACCTTCACGCACAAGGCACACAGCAGGCACGTGGCGAGGGCCAACGCTGCGAGGGCCAGCAGGGTCGACTTGGTCATTCGTCGCTCACCCGATCCCGACCTCGCCGTCTCGCCCCGGGTCCGTGACCCGCAGCTCATCCCTCGTGGACGCCGGTGGGAACGCACTCATCCTAAGCCCCACTCCTGCCGGCGAGAAAGTGAGTTTCTGCGGATCGAGACCAGGGGGTGGGGCATGGCAGCTCGGGGACAAGGCTCCTAGCCTGAGTGCCGACACCGCGACACGGATCGGGCCCGCGCCCGGTCTCAATCAGGAGAGCGCCCTCTCCGGGAGCTCTCCCGGGGGAACCTCGTCATGCGCTCTCTTCTCTCCATTCTCATCTTCGGACTGACCGGCCTGATCATCCCGCCGAAGGCCTCCGCGTCCTGCGAGTGCATCGAGATCGACACCCTGCCCTTCACCGCGAACCGGGCCGGGCTCTACTGCGTGACGCGCGCCCTCCGCACGCCCACCCTCGTCGACGGCATCCTCGTCACCAACAGCGACGTCACCATCGACCTCTGCGGCAACACGCTCTACGGCAACGGCGGCGGGACCGGCGTCGCCCTGGTCGGCACGCTCCAGAACGTCACGGTCAAGAACGGCACGCTCCGGGACTGGGGCACCGGCGTGGAGGGCCTCACCTCCACCCGCCTGCGCTACGAGAAGCTCAACGTCCTCGATAGCGGTGGAGACGGCCTCCGAGCCGGCGAGAGCTCGACCCTCATCGACTGCAACGTCCGCGACGGCGGGGGCCGGGGCATCCTCGTCATGCGGGGCAGCACGGTCCGGCGCTGCGTCACCGAGGGCAACCTGGGACACGCGACGCAAGCCGGAGGTGGCGGCTGCACGTTCGAGGACTGCCTCTGCGAAGGCAACCTCGGCAACGGCTTCTTCTCCAACGGTCTCGACAACACCTACATCGATTGCACGGCGGTGGGGAACGGCCTCGCGGGCATCCTGGCGGGTGGTGGCTTGGTCACCGGGTGCAACTCGATGAGCAACGGCACCGACGGCATCCGCGTCGAGGGCGCCGCGACCATCTCGAACACCACCGCGTCCAACAACGGCAACCACGGCATCCAGGTCTACGACCGTGCCGTGGTCCGCGAGTGCACGCTCAGCGGCAATGGTGGTGCCGGCCTTCTCACCGAGTCGTCCCTCAACCGCATCGAAGCCAACAACGCGACGAACAACGACCGCGGCTTCGAGATCAACGGCACCGACAACGTCATCGTCAAGAACTCCGCCTGTCAGAACCCCGGCGGCGACTACATCGTCCCGATCGGCAACAAGCTCGGCACCCTGACGACCACTCCCATCGGCGCCACGCCCTGGGACAACTTCACCTGTGACGAGGAGAAGGGCCGCACGCTCTCGCCCAACCTGCCGACACGGGGACGGTGAGTCGGACCAGCCGCGGTCGCGAGCCGCGGCTGGCAGCCTGACGACTCGTCACTCGGAGGCCACGGCGCTCGGTCCATCGGAGGTCGAGCGGGCGCTCGCGTCGCTGCCCTGGTCGGCGATGATCTCGACCTGGTACTCCACCTTCTTGCCGCTGTCGTTGGTGACGCCCATGCGAATGGCCGGGACGCTCGAACCGTCATTGTCGTAGTCGTTCATCCGCTTCTGCCACTTCACCTTGATGCGTGCGGAGTCGTCGGTCGACAGGACGTTGGCATCGGCCCAGTTGGTCTCGCCGATGACGCCGCTCCACCAGACCGTGACGGTGCCGTCGAAGTTCTTGCCGAGATCATTGCCAGAGGTCGTGCCGACGATGAGGTTGGGCGTGCTGGACATGGTGTTCACCTTCTTGTCTTCTCGGGCCGGTTCGTCCGGCCTCGGGTGACTCGAAGGTAAGGCGAGGCCGATCGGCGACGGGTGACAGCGGATGACGGCCAAGGGACGTCCGTGGGTCAGAGATCCACGACCTCGAGACGCGCCACGCCGATGCGGAGCTGACGTCCCGACGCGCGACGCTCGATGAGACCGGCCGCCCCTTGCACGCCCGCCCCCGCGAGCTGCTTGCGACAGCGGTAGGCCGAGACGCTCAGGTGATTCGGGCTGAGGTCGAGCCGATAGCCGAGCTCGTCACCCGAGAGCCAGCCGTGCTCGGTCTCGTTGAGCTGAGCGTTGCCGGCATCTTCGAGCCGCGCCCTCGCGAGGGTCAGCAGGAAGTAGGCGTGAGCGCGCGGCGTCAACGCGATGTCACCGCTCGGTGCGAGCACCGTGACCTCGACGTGTTCTTCGTCGCGGCTCACTCCAAAGCGCAGGCCGATGTCGCCGAGCCGGAGCACGGCCTCGTCGACCTCCCAGGTCCCTTCCAAGACGACGGGAAGACGCAGCTGCCATCGTCGGCCCGCCACCTCGAACCAGGCCCCGTCCTCGACCACCTGCGTGCCCGAGACGTCCTCGCGGAGCCAGCGTCCTTCGCTGTCCTCGAACACGGTGACCTCGGGAGTCTCGGCGTCCGGGAGGACCAGCAGTCCCTCGGATGCAACCACGCGCTCGCCGTCCTCGGCCTGCACGAAGACGACCGGGGCGGAGACGTCGAGCACGCGCACGGCGTTGCGCTCGGCTCCGAAGATCAAGACGTCGTCGGGGTCGAGGGCCACCTTCTCGCCGGCGCCGAGCCGCTGGCCGTTGACCTGGGTGCCGTTGCGACTCCCGAGATCCTGGTACTCCCAGTCCTCGCCGGTCCAGCGGAAGACCCCGTGCTCGCCCGAGACGCTCAGGTCCTCGAGACGGAGGAGGCAGTCAGCGGCGCGACCGACGAGATGTCGGGCCGCCAGCTCGTGGCGCTCACCGGTGGAAACGAGCTCGAGAGTGGCCATGACCGTCTCAGGATATCGTTACGACATGAGCGAGCGTCGAGATCGTGGCTCCCTCGCCGGGCTGCCGGATCGCTACGTCGACCTCGGCCCCCTCGGCCGGGGCGCCATGGGTGAGGTCCGCCGTGTTCAGGATCGCCTGCTCGGCATCCCCCTGGCGCTCAAGCTCCTCAGGAAGGATCGCGCCGACGAGGCGAGCCTCCACGCCCGACTCCTCCGCGAAGCCCGGGTGACCGCGAGCCTCCAACATCCGGGCATCGTGCCCGTTCACGACCTGGGCACCCTCGACGACGGTCGCTCGTGGTTCACGATGCGTGAGGTGGGCGGTCAGACCCTCGACGTCGTCTTCTGCGACGGTCGCGGGCCGACGGTCTCCCTGCCCGGCGGCTCGGGTTGGAGCCTGCGACGGCTGATCACCGTCTTCCATCGGATCTGCGAGACGCTGAGCGCTGCGCACGACCGGGGCATCGTCCACCGCGATCTGAAGCCGAGCAACGTCATGGTCGGCGAGCGCGGCGAGGTGTTCGTGATGGACTGGGGTCTCGCCAAGGTGCTGGACGGCCAGGACCACTCCGACCGGACGCTGCGCGACGCGAGCACGCCGCTGCGCTGGGCCGACGACGCCACTCTCGATCAGCAGCCGGAGCTGGACCTCGACGACGAGACTCTCGCCCTCGAGTTCGCCGGTTCTTGGTCGAGTGAGCAGGATGAGGAGGACGACGGCATCGCGGCGACCGTGGCGGGGACCATCCTCGGCACGCCTCCGTACATGTCGCCGGAGCAAGCCCGAGGTGAGACGGCGCGGGTCGATCGTCGCAGCGACGTCTACTGTCTCGGTGCCCTGCTCCACGAGATCCTCACCGGTCAGCCGCCCTACGACGCCCGAGGACGACGGGCCTGGCTCGCCATCCTCGACGCTCCCCCACGAACCCTGACGACCGAGGACCACCCGACTCTCGACCCGGGCCTGCTCGACATCGCCAACCGGGCTCTCGCCCGCGAGGCGTCCGACCGACTCGCAGACGCGGGCGCCCTCGCCGCAGAAGTTCAGTCCTGGCTCGATGGTGAGCTCGCACGACGTCAGGCCGACGCTCACGTCACCACAGCCGAAGATCACGCCCGACGCTGCGACGAGCTCAGGCAAGAGTCGCTGGAGCTGCAGCTCGACGCGAGTCGACGTCTCGCGGCGTTCGACTCCCGAGCCGTCGTGGACGAGAAGCGCGACGCCTGGGAGCTCGAAGACCGCGCGAACGCGTTGGCCCTGGACGCCGACACCGAGGAGGCCCGCCACGAGCAGCGTCTCCTCACCGCGCTGAACTTCGATCCCGAGCACGCTCGCGCACACGACCTGCTCGCCAGTCATCATCGCCGCCGTCTCATCGAGGCGGAGGGGCGGCGCGACGTCGGTGCGGCCGCCCAGGCCGAGGTCAGGCTCCGTGCCCATGATCGCGGTCAGCACGCGGCCTGGCTTCAGGGTGACGGCGCCCTGAGCCTGAGGACCGAGCCCTCCGGAGCCGAGGTCCGGCTTCACGAGTACGTGAGCGAGGGCCGTCGGCTCGTGCCGGTCTTTCGTCGGTTGCTGGGCCGCACGCCTCTCACTCGCGTGAGCCTGCCGCGAGGCAGCTACCTGCTCGAGCTCGAGGCGCCTGGCTGCGCCACGACACGCTATCCCGTGAGCCTCGGGCGCCAAGAACACTGGGACGGCTGTCCTCCGGACTCTTCGGTTCCGGCGGTCATCCCCCTGCTTCGCCGCGACGAGCTCGGCGCCGACGACTGCCACGTCCCCGCCGGCTGGTTCCAGGCCGGAGGCGACGACGACGCAGCGGATGCCTTGCCGGCGGCGCGCTGTTGGCGCGACGACTTCATCATCCGTCGACATCCCGTGACCAACCGCGAGTACCTCGAGTTCCTCAACGACCTGTGGCACGCCGACCGTCTCGAGCTGGCCTGGTCGCATGCACCCCGCGAGGCCCACGCCGACGCGGAGGGCTCGGACTCCAGTCGCTACGCGTTCGACGACCGACGGGGCTTCACTCTCGACGCCGACACGAGCGGTCCTCCCTGGACGCTCGACATGCCCGTGCGCAGCCTCTCGTGGCTGTCCGCCATGAGCTATTGCCGCTGGCTCTCCGACACGACCGGGCTGCCCTGGACGCTGCCCCACGAGCTCGACTGGGAGAAAGCAGCGCGGGGCGTGGACGGCCGCAGCTTCCCCTTCGGCGACCACCTCGAGCCGAGCTGGGCTTGCTACCTGCACTCGCACTCAGGAGCCCCCGGGCCGATGGAAGTCGATGAAGCCGAGCACGACGTCAGCCCTCACGGCGTGCGGGGCGTGACGGGCAACGTGCGGCAGTGGTGTCGCAACCCGTACCGCGAGAGCGACGCGGAAGAAGCACTGGAGTCAGGCGACGACGACCCCACCATCGTTCGGGTCGTGCGGGGCGGCTCCTGGAGCAGCTTGCCCCACCTTTGCCGGCCCGCCGGACGCTTCGGTGCGCCGGCGGGCGATCGCCTGTCGGCGGTGGGCCTTCGTCTCGCCCGACCGTTGCTTCAGCGCGAGCTGTAAGTCGTCGCACAGCTCAGGTGGTAATACTGATCGGTGTCGGCGCCGCTGGCGGGCTTGAACCTCAAGCAGCATCCTTCCGGCACCTGAACGACGAAGGTGCCGTCCATGTTCGCGCAGACGTAGGCCGCCTTGTCCGAGTCCGTCTTGATGTCGCTGACCAGCCACCACTCTGACGGACTCGAGCCGCTCCCGAAGACGAAGTAACCCAGGAGCGTCTTGTTGCCGTCGCCGTCCATGCCCGAGATCTTCCAGAGCTGCCCGCTGGGCGTGGCGCTGACCGTGGTCGCCCCGAACGTGGCTGCCGCATAAGCAGCGCTGAGCGTCCCCGAGTTGCTCTTGTCGTCGGGCGCGTGCACGTAAAACGGCGTGCTGCGCTGGTCGATGGGTTGCGAGGTGTCGGAGTACCACGAGTCTTCCGTTCCCTGAGAGGCATCGAGACGGCCGAGCTTGGTCGAGTCGATGTCGTAGTCTTCGCGGATCACGTAGCTGTTCTCGTCCGGGTAGATCTCCTTGTCGTCTTCGGGTGCGCGCCGCTCCAGGGCTTCTGGAGGACGAGTCACGAAGGGGCTGAGCACCGGCCAGTGGCGCCGACGTGGTCGTCCGCTGAAGGCAGGACGCTGGTCGAGCTCGAAGGCCTGCAGCAGCAAGCCGGCCCGCCGCACGGCCTCTCGATAGCTGATGTCGATCACGACGTGCCGAGGCAGCCGGACTCGGGCGAACTGGTCGAGGACCCGCATCAGGCTCCACGTGAAGGCGCTCCGAATCCGTCGATCGACGGCGATCGCCGCGGCCTGTTGATCCGACTGACAAGCCGCGAGCAGGACGTCCTCGCTACGGAGGGCACCGACCCCGAAGGGAGTCGAGCTCGACGAGCTGGGCTCCACGTCGTTCGGAATGATGGATGAGTGACAAGTGTCGAGGATCGTCGTCGCGCCGATGCCCTCGGCCTCTTCGTTGAGGATCTCTCCCAGCTCTCTCAGCGGCAGCTCGTTGCTGTACGAGTCTCCTGCACGTTCGATGTCTTGAGGGCAGAGAACGGGACCGTTCGAGCTCATCCCGTGTCCCGTGAAGTAGATCAGCGACTGCCCGTGAGGGTGCTCCCTCATTCGCTCGGCCAGCCAGCGCACCGCCGAGCAGATGGCTGCCCGGGTCGGCGTCGTCGGTTGAGCGTCGTCGTGCCCACCCCGACCCCTGGCCGGTGGATCACTCAGCACTCGGATGTTGCGCGCTGGGATGCCCACTCTCGTGCAGAGAGAATGCACGTCACTGACATCGGCAGGTGAAGCCGGAAGGTCGCTGGTGCCCGGAGCTTGACCCAGGGAAGCATCGAGGCGGCTGTAGTCGCGAATCCCGATGAGAACGGCATGTGAGTCACGTGCTTTCATGAGCGGACCTTTCTGAGCGATTAGCTCGTTTCTCAGCCGTGGGCATGGTCTTGCACCATGTCACTGGCGACATTGTTCGTGAGGACCCGGTGACGACGCGAGAAGCCGCTCGCCGGTGTCCCCATGATGACTCCGTCACGGTCTCGGTGGATGACCGGCGATGACAGGACGTGACGGAGCCGGCCGAGCGGGACGGCCACCCGAGGGATGCGGGCGCACGAGCAGGACGCCGCCCCCGATCCGCCTCGCCAATATTGGCCACTTGTTATTTTACGAACATTACCCTGCCGACTCGACGGACATGACGGCCTTCGGGCGGGAGGGGGGGTGGGTGGTCATCGGCTGCAGCAAGGCGTAGTTTCAGCTTGCTGCACTAAAGGCAGCTCACAGCGTAATAAGAGAGGTGATCGTGGTGTACTCGACGTCGCATTCGAACTCTTCTTCTTCCCTTGCTGGTCTTCGAGCTCTCGCCTTGGTTGTCGCGACCGTCGCCTTTCCGCTGACGACGACAGCCGCTCCCACCCTCCGCGCGAGCCGCACCGTCTCGGTGCCCCGACCCGTCCTCGCCCTGGAAGATTCGTTCACCTGCGACCCCGGTTTCGTCGGCCTCTCGGAGGCCGTTCTCGAGAGGCTAGAACCAACCCCTGAACTCGCTTTCGAGACGAATTTCGGCACTTTCGATTTCGTCGAGGAAGCCTGCGATTGCGCCCGTTCCATGGATCCGGGAATGGACGTCGACGAAGAAGTGCTCATCCCCCGCAGCGGAGCTGCCGATGTCACTCTCAGGGTGGTCGCCGGGAGGCACGGCGACTTCCCCGGAGGAGATGGTGGCTCGCTCATCCTCTTCGAGGGCCGCGCGAACGTCATCATGTTCGCCTGCGGAGGCCACGGCTCTAATGGTGACTTTGGTTTCGACGGCGGTTACGGCGGAGAAATCTTAGTGACTCATGCTGGCGACGACGGCATCCTCGTCAGCCTCGGCGGACATGGTGGCAAGGGAGGCGACGCGCACTCCTTCGGCCTCGATGGTGGCGACGGCGGCTCCGCCGGCAGCGTGTTCGCGCAAGTGCTCGGAACGAGCCAGGCTCTCGGTCGCGCCGGAAACGGCGGCGATGCGGGCGCCGGCAGCGGCACCGGCGAGCCCGGCGTCGCACTGCCCGGTGGTGAGTGCCGGCAGTCCTCCGGCTCCTGCGACCCGCTCGACATCTTCTCGGCGGGCGGCCACGGTGGCCGTGGCGCCCAGGGTGCGGCGGGTCTCGCCCCTGGCGACGAGGGAGGTCTCGGCGGTGACGGTGGTGACGGCGGCGGGGCGACCGCGCGCTGCGGCTTCACGGGCGGGGGCTGCTTCGCCATGGCCATCGCCGGCAACGGCGGCGAGGCCGGTCAAGGCGGCGACGGCGGTGGCAGCGGAATGGCCATCGGCGCCGGTGGTCTGGGCGGCCTGGGTGGCGCCGGGGGCGCGGCCGAGGCGTTTGCCTGCTGCTCCGAGAACGCGCTGGCCTACGGTGGCGACGGTGCCGTCGGCGGCAAGGGCGGCCTCGGCTGCCACCCGGCTTACCACGCCAACGGAGGCGCGGGCGGTGCCGCTGGACCGGCTTCCGCCGAGATCCACTACGGAGCTGGCGGCCAGTCCGTGGCCTACTCGCGTGGTGGCGACGCGGGTGACGGTGGCGTCGGTGGCGACACGCCTCCCGGCACGCTCTGCCACGTCGGCCAGGGCGGCGGACCCGGTGACCCGGAGTTGCTGACCGAGAGCTTCAACTTCTGCGGCGGCATCGAGAAGACCATCCGCGGTCGCAAGGGCCGCGCCGGACGTCCGGGCGCCCGCGGCCTCTGACCCCGAGCCCGTCCCTCGAGGGGCTCAGACGACGGAGCGCGTGCGTGAAGACGCGGCGCTCCGTCGTTTTCGCGTGCTCATGTCGCTTGGAAGGCTCAGCCGGTCGGTGGCATCCTCCGCCGCCGTTTCGAGTCGGGCAGGTCCGCCCGGCGGCTGGAGACTCTCGCAATGAGCATGTTCGAGGAATTCACGAAGTTCGCCATGCGCGGCAACGTCGTCGACATGGCCGTCGGCGTCGTCATGGGCGGCGCCTTCGGCAAGATCGTCAGTTCCCTGGTGGCCGACGTGATCATGCCGGTCGTGGGAAAGCTCACCGGTGGCGTCGACTTCTCCAACAAGTTCATCGTCCTCGGCGACGGTGAGTTCGCCACCCTCGATGCCGCCAAGGAGGCCGGAGTCGCGACGCTCAACTACGGCATCTTCATCGACGCCGGCATCAACTTCCTGATCATCGCCGCCGCGATCTTCTTCGCCATCAAGGTCATGAACCGGCTCCAGGGCGAGGAGGAGGAGGCCCCGGCCGAGCCGACGACGAAGGAGTGCGGCGAGTGCCTGCTGGAGGTGCCCATCAAGGCGACCCGCTGCGGCTACTGCACCATCGAGCTCACCTGAGCCCGGAAGTTCTTTTCGCTCGACGCGTCACGTCCGATCGCTTGGCGCGTCTGAGTGAACAGACGGCGACGGGGGTCGACTGCAGCGCATCCCTCCTCTTCGGCCCGCGGCGTCGTTCAGGGAGCAGCCGGAGAGGCTGACCCCGCTCTGGGTTCTCCCGCCCGGTGGGGGTGTTCGCAACCTGCGATCACCTCCACCGGTCACTCCTCCCGTGCTTGCCAGGGCGAGCTCGCGTCCGCCAAGCTCAGCGAGGAGACGCGATCGATGTCCCCTCGCTGGCTGTCCCCCACCACCGACCCTCTCCGCGAGCCGGAGCTTCTCGACACGCCGATCGGCCCGACCCTGTGTCGTTTCGACGACGCGGGCGGCCTGGCCGCGATGACCCTCGACGTCAGCGAGGACGAGAGGAACCGACACCGGGGCGCCACGCTCTCGACCGACGCGGCGCGTCTTCAGGCTCAGCTCACCGAGTACTTCGAGGGCGAGCGCGACGACTTCGACGTCGACCTCCGCCCCCGTGGGACGAGCTTCCAGCGTGAGGTGTGGGAAGCCCTCCTCACGATCCCGGCTGGCAGGACGACCACCTACGGCACCCTGGCCGAGCAGCTCGGACGTCCAGGCTCGGCACGGGCGGTCGGCGCGGCCAACGGCGCCAACCCCATCTGGCTCATCGTCCCCTGCCACCGCGTCATCGGCAGCACGGGGAAGCTGACGGGCTACGCCGGAGGGATCGCCGTGAAGGAGCGCTTGCTCCGTCACGAGGGCGTCTCGATCTGAGCTGACTCAGGTCCCGTCGCAAGAGGGCCCGGGTTGCTGGATGAGGTCGCAGGGCGCGAGCGCCACGGCCTCCGGTCGCTCGTCACCTGCCGAGCTCTGACCGTAGGAGCCCTCGCTTCCAGGCGAGCGTCCGACGACGAGGAAGAAGACCAGGTCCTCCTCCAGCGGCGGCTGGAGGCTCGCGCGCCCGTTGACGCCAAAGCCGCAGGTGAAGCCCTGGTAGGGAGCAGGAGTCCGCAGGTCGGGTAGGCGGCCCCAGACCACGGCATGGTCCGACGCGTCACAGGCCGGCGTGTAGTCGAAGGTGATGCGGCCGTCCTCGGCATGGTCGACGACCCGCAACGCCGGCGAGCCGGCGTCACCGTGGGACGCCTCACCGGGCCGCGGGTCGAAGCTGCCGATGCAGACCACGCCTCCGCAGGTCGAGTCGTCACCCTGGTAGGTGCCGAGCTCCGCTTCGCACTGACCCCGGATCCAGCCGTCGTAGCAGTTGCTGCCGAAGCAGCAGCCACCCGTCGGCGCCGGCGTCACGTCGACGGTGGCCGAGTCGATGGCCACGAGCACCGGCGCGCTGCGTCCGTGCCGCTCCCACATGTCGTAGAGCTTCTCGCTGCGGTTCGGTCGGGGATCCTCGACCGTGGGGTCGCAGTCGTCGCTGGGATCGTCGTCGGGATCCTCGACGTTGCGTCCGTCGCGCGGGTCGCAGGTGCTGCGGTTCTCGCGCAGGAGGAACTCGATGTATTCCTTCGACGTGGTTTGGTAGAAGAAGCGCGACTCGACGAGGATCTCGCCGGAGAGCACGTCGGGAATGGGCAGGCTGATGGCAGTGTCGTCGTAGTTGGCGAGGGTGCCCGGCATCATCGGGTTGTCGGGGTAGGTGTAGCCCACCGGCGCCGTCTCGGCGTCGGGCACGAAGCCCAGCGGTGGGATGCGGTTGTCGTGCGTGATGCAGTTGTTGCGCACGAAGTGGAAGACCTTCTGCCCCAAGGGGTCGAGGTGATCGCACTCGCCCGTGCCGTTGAGGTTGAAGACGCCGATCTCCAGCTCGTAGACCTTGGTCCCACCTTCGTCGAGGTCACCCGTCTCCGGGTTCCAGTAACCGAGCTCGGTCGCCACCTCGTCGGGCGTCAGCTCACCGTCACCATTGGTGTCGACGCCCGCTCGCACGTTGAGGAACATCCGGCGACCCTCGGGATAGCCCGTCGGCAGCTTGTGACCCGTTTGGTTGACGACTCGCACGTCGACGGCCAGGTCGTCTCCGGCCTGCACGGTCGCCGGCGCGGTCATCGTGAGGTCGGCGGTCCGGTTACGGAGCAGGTCGAGAGAACGCTCGACACCCGCGACGAGCTGCGCTTCGCGCTCGAGGTCGAAGCCGTACTCCTCGAGGATGACGCCGAGCATCCAGGCGTTGGCGCCGATGAAGCCGTGGTTTCGGACCTCACCGGGGTACGTCCCACCGGGACCACGTTCTTCGACGTCGAAGCGGCAGGCGCGCGCCGGATCGGGGTTCCCATCACCGTCGATGTCGACCTCGGGCATGTGGCACTGCTGACAGGTCGTGTAGTCGGCTCCGAACTCGTCGGAGTACACGCTCTGCTGCCACTCGCTGTAGGTGCGCTCGATGGGCATGAGGTAGCCGAGGTCGGCGCCGGTGTCGGGGTCGACGCGGTTGAGCAGCGGGTTGGTGACCTGATGACACTGGCCGCAGAGCTGCGGGCTCAGGAAGAGCTGATCCTGCGTCCACGGATGGAAGAAAGTCTGCGCGTCGTCGTAGGGACCACGGATCTCGTCCGGGTCGAGCGCGAGGTAGATCTGGGCGTTGCCGACGTAAGGCGCGTTCGGATCTTCGAAGTGATCGATGTTCGGCGGGTTGCTCGCGTCATACATCCGATGACAGAAGTGGCAAGTGATGCCCTCGGTGTCGTCACCGGGCTCGTGGAACTCGCCCGTGATGCAGGCGCCGTCGAACATCTCGCCGTAAGGCGTGTCGCAGTGGGAGCGGCCCTCGTACCAGGCCGACGGCACGTGACAGCGCAAGCAGAAGTCGCCGATGTCGACGTCGCCCAGCGCTGCGTCATCCTGGTTGGCGATGTCGAGCGCGGCCCAGAACATCGGATCGCGAGCCGCGTTGGCCATCATCGAGCCCTGCCAGGTGTGACCGATCCACCAGACCTCCTCTTCCGTGGAGGGCTGCGTCGTCTCGACGTGACAGGGCACGCACTCGCGGACATCCTTGAGCATCCCCGGCTGACGCTCGTTCAAGAACTCGGGGAAGTCCGGATCACCCGTGCCGTCGTTCGGCTGCGTTCCGGGGAGCAGGATGCCCAGGGGCTCACCGGCCAGGAGACGCGAGCCCGCGAGGCAGAGAATCACTCCGACCAGGAGGAGAGCGAGGGCTGAGCGTGAGAGGGAGCGATGACTCATGTGTGACGCCGTGACGGAGCCCAGACCCGCCACGGGCCCGTTTCGATGCTGAGATATAGTTCCAGCCACTCCTGAAGGTCTCAAGACCCCGTTCGTCACGCCGATCGGACGTGTCGAAATGACCCAGCCCAATCCCTGGGAACCGGATCTTCCCAGGGCATCGGTCACTGGGACGTGGGAATGAAGCAGACGTGAGCGAGACCCCCGCCCCCCCTCGTGCTGCTGCCCGCCCCGCCTGGGAGCGCATCGTCGCGTGGTGCACCTACGACTTCGCGAACTCCGTCTACTCCGCGGTCATCCCGGCGGCGGTCTTCGGGGCGTACTACACGCAGACCGTGGTCGGGAACGGCGACGGACGCGGGGACTTCTGGTGGGGCATCGGCCTCGCGGTGTCGGCCGGGATGGTCGCGATCAGCTCGCCCATCATGGGTGCCATCGCCGACATGTCCGGGGCACGGCGCCTCCTGCTGACGGCCTACACGCTCCTCTCCGTGCTCACGGTCACGCTCTTCACGACCATCGAGGTCGGTGACGTCGCCTGGGGCTGCCTCCTCTTCATCGTGGCCAACTTCGCGATGGAGGGGGCGATCGTCTTCTACAACGCCTACCTCCCCGACCTCGTGCCGGCGAACCGCATCGGCCGGGTGTCGGCCTGGGGCTTCGGCTTCGGGTACGTCGGCTCGATGGTCGGCCTGGCCACCGCCCTACCGCTCGTGCTGGTGGGTCGCCACGACGACGTCTGGCTCCTCGTGGCCATCTTCTTCGGCGGCTTCGGTCTCCCGGCCCTCCACTTCCTCGGCACCGGCGGACGACGCGAGATGTCGGTCCCGTCGGCGGCGCGCCACGGCTGGCGCGAGGTCGTGAAGCTGCTGAAGGAGCTCGCGGGTCACGTCCAGCTCAAGCGCTTCCTCATCGCCTACTTCGTCTACGTCAACGGCGTGAACGCGGCGATCTACTACTCGGGCCCCATCGCCCGGCAGACCTTCGGGCTCGAGCTCGCCGACGTGGTGAAGCTCTTCTTCCTGGTCCAGGGCTCGGCCCTGATCGGCGCGCTGCTGTTGGCCAAGCCGACCGACTCCTGGGGACCGAAGCGCGTGGTCATGCTCGCCCTCACGCTCTGGGCGACGACCGGCACCATCTTCGTCTTCGCCGAGAGCCTGACGCTGTTCTGGACCGCCTGCGTCATCGCAGGGCTCGGACTGGGCTCGGTGCAGTCCGCCAGCCGTGCCTTCATGGCGAGTTTCGTCCCCTCGGGACGGGAGGACGAGTTCTTCGGTCTCTATGCCCTGTGTGGAAAGACGGCCGCCCCCTTGGGTACCTTGGTGTTTGCAGTCGTGAGCAGCAGCGGGGCCGGCCAGCGGGCCGCCATCGCCTGTCTCGTTTTCTTCTTCTTCGCCGGCCTCGTCCTGGTGGCACGAGTCCAAGGCGGCGGACCGACGCAGGAGGCCACGTGATCATCCATCGCTCCATGCACGACCGCTGGCTGTCCAATAGCTGGCTGGTCGCGGATCGCGAAGGGGGCACCGGGGTCATCATCGACGCAGGCGCACCAGCCGAGCCGCTCCTCGCTCGGATCTCCGAGCTGAAGCTCGACATCAGTCACGTGCTGCTGACCCACCACCACCCCGACCACGTCGAGAACGCAGGGCTCTTCCGCGACCGGTTCGGCGCCCGCGTGTGCGGCCACGCTGCCGAGCGCGACCTCTTCCCCGTCATCGACGAAGAGCTGAAGAACCGTCAGTTCATCGACACGGGCAGCCTGCACGTCGAGTGTCTCCACGTGCCGGGTCACACCCGCGGTCAGCTCAACTTCGTGGTCAACGACGAGCGGGTCTTCACCGGCGACACCTTGTTCGCCGGCAGCGTGGGCGGCACGCGCGGACCCGGTCACGGCACCTTCGCCGAGCTCTACCACTCGATCATGAAGGTGCTCATGAAGCTCCCCGAGGCGATGACCGTGCATCCGGGTCACGCCAAGGAGACGACCATCGGTCGCGAGCACGAGACCAACCCCTTCATCCGCGCCTGGCGTGGCTTGGCGACCCTCGGAGAGGCACGCTGCTCGGCCTACGCCAAGACGGCGACCCTGCTCGTCGATGCCGAGGACTACGACGGTGGTCGCAAGTGCTGGGTCCGCTTCGACGACGGACGCGAGGACGTCGTCGCCGGCTCGCGGGTCGAGAGAGCCTGAGGCCCTTGCGCCGATGACGACCCGGACGAAACGCGCCCTCCTGGTCACGGCCGCTTCCGTGGTCCTCGTGTTGGTCGCCGTCATGCTGCTCCAGCGTCAGGCGCAGGTGACCACCGGCCAGCCCTTCGACTCGGCGACGTGGATCGCGACGGGAATGGACCGAACGGCGACACGACGTCTCGAGATGGTCGACGAGCTGCTCGCCAGCGGCGTACTCAAGGGAAAGACCCGCGACGAGGTGACGGCCTTGCTCGGACCGCCGGAGCCGAAGAGCTACTTCAAGGGCTCAGGCTTCGACACGATGCACCACCTGGGGAAGGAGGGTCTCTTCCCGAGCCCCAAGTTCCTCGCCCTGAGCTTCGAGTCCGACGTGTTGGTCGAGGCTCAGGTCATGGTCGACTGACGGGTTCGAGCTAGAGCTCGATGCCGAGGGCCCGCTCGAGGTCGCCCTTGAGGCTGTCCATGTCGACGGTGGTCTGGCTCGCGTCGTCGAGCATGCCGACGAGACGCTTCATCGTGTCGCGCTGACGACGGGCGATGGTGACCGCCACGGTCTTGAGGAGCTTGCGGGCGGCCGGGCTGCCGCTCTCGAGCAGGCGATCGAGCGCCATCCGCGTGAGGGTCAGGACCTGCACGTGCTCGCGGGCGACGACGGTGGCGGTGCGCTCCTCGGCCAGCAGCAGGCCGATCTCGCCGAGCACCTCACCCGCATTGACCCGCGCCCAGTGGTGGTCGATGCCGTCCTGTCCCTTCTTGAGGACGTCGGCCGCGCCGCGCAGCATGAGGCTGGCCGAGTCACCGACCTCACCCTCGCGCATCAACACTTGGCCCGGCTCGATCTCGGCGACATAACCCGCGGCGATGAGCTCGTCGAGCTCCTTCGTTGACAGGTTGGCGAAGAGCGGGCTCGCCTCCATGGCGCTGCGTGGGTCGGCAAAGGACATCCGAGATCCTCGGCCTCGTCGTGGCTCCCTCCCGAACGAGGCCCGACCATCGTCATGCACTCGTCCACGACATGCAAGACGCCCGTTGCCGAGGGCCTCGTGAAACGGACGTGAGAGGCGATCTCAGCGTAGGTCGAGCTGCTTCATCTTGAGCTGAAGACCCCGTCGCGAGAGCCCGAGACGCTCGGCGGCCCGCGTGACGTTGCCGCCGGTCTCCTCGAGGGCCTCGGTGATGAGCCGTCGCTCGGCCTGCGCCGCAGCCGCCCGTGCGGCCTCCTTGAGGTCACCGGTGGCGGCCTCGCTCGGGGCGGCGCCTCCAGCCTCCGTCCCCTCGGCCGGGCCCAGCCCGAAGTCGGAGGGACCGAGCTCGTCCTCGTCGGCCAGCAGCACCGCGCGCTCCACGGCGTTGGCCAACTCGCGGACGTTGCCCTTCCAGGCCTGCGCGCTCAGCGCGGCGAGCGCCGACTCGCTCACCCGTGGTCGATCGCGTTGGAGTCGGGCCGCGTGAAGGTCGAGGAAGAACTCGACCAGGGCCGGCAGGTCTTCGAGCCGCTCACGCAGGGGCGGAACCCGGAGCTCGACGACCTGGAGCCGGTAGTAGAGGTCTT
>JBCCFW010000016.1:0-82071 GCA_039029535.1 Acidobacteriota bacterium | reverse complement strand
CCGGTCGCAATATGCGACCGGTTCCAAATGACTCGTCACCGGCCCTCGGCAACGAGGACCCGGATGGTCTGGGATCCCTGACAACCGTCATCTCATGCCTACACTCTGAATCCCCGAAAGCTGCGAAAACAGCCGTTTCCCGCTGGCATGCGACGTGCTCTTCACGAAGAGCATGAACACTGAAGACACAGCCGACACCGACAGCATCATTCACTCCATCCGCGTCGTCAGGGGGCACCGCATCCTGTTGGACTACGAGCTCGCGGCGCTCTACGGCGTGACGACCAAGAGACTCAACGAGCAGGTCAAGCGCAACGTCGCCCGCTTCCCCGACGACTTTGTCTTCCGCCTCACGCCGCACGAGCTCGACGAGCTCGAGACGAGCAATGACGGCACCCAAGCCCAGGCCCATCGCAGCTCGCGCTTCACGCCTTGGGGATTTGCAGAGCATGGCGCGCTCGCAGCATCGTTCGTGCTGGCAACTCCCCAAGCCATCGCAGTGGGCGAGCTCGTGGTGCGCGCCTTCGTGAGACTCCGCAAGCTCGCGGCGTCCCACGATGAGCTCGCTCGTCGCTTGACCGCGCTCGAGGAGAAGGTGGGAGCCCACGATGAGGACCTGCAGGTCGTCTACGACGCGCTCCGCCGATTGATCGAGTCGCCCGCTCCTCCACCGACACGCCGCATCGGCTTCCACGCCGACGACTCCTGACCGACCTCAGACCAGGTTCCACCAGAGCAGGTCCAGCGCGTGCGCCACCGAGCGAGCCCGGACCTGACCTCGGTCGCCCTCGAAGACCTTCTCGCGATGCACGACGGTGCCGTCGGGCAACGAGAGACCGAAGTGCACCAGGCCCACCGGCTTCTCCTCACTCCCCCCGCCCGGACCGGCGATGCCGGTGACGGACAGGCAGAAGTCGCTCTCGGTCGCGAGCCGTCCCCCCACCGCCATGGCCTCCGCGACGGGACGCGACACCGCGCCGTGCTCGGCCAGCAGCTCGGCCGGGACCCCCAGGAGCTGCTGCTTCGCGTCGTTGGAGTAGGTCACCAACCCACGCTTGAAGATCTCCGAGCTGCCGGGCACCGAGGTGATGGCCGCCGCGATGCCGCCTCCCGTGCACGACTCGACCGTGCCGAGGCTCTCGAAGCGCTCGGTGAGGATCGCGACGAGCACTTCCTCGAGCGTACGACCGTCGTCGCTGACCACGTGACGGCCCAGCTCCTTCTTCACCGCAGTCATCGTCTCGTCGAGCACGGCCGCGTCGCGCGCCTTCAGCTCCAGGCTCAGCCGACCTTGCCCGGCCAAGATGGCCAACACCATCTCGTCGGGGACCAGTGACTCGATCCGCTCGTTGAGAGAGCTCTCTCCCATGCCGGTGAGGATGAGCTTGCGCCGGGGCCAAGCATCCAAGACGGCGTCGGGATCGAGCTCGTCAGCCCGAGCGATGGCTCGGTCGAGAGCACCGCCGTCGAGCAACGCGGCCAGCTCGTGCGGAGGCCCGGGGAGGAGCAACACCACCGACGCGCCCTTGTCGAACAGGAGCCCCGGCGCGCTGCCGACCGGGTTGTCGAGGACCGTGGCGCCTTCGGGAACCTGCGCTTGCCGCAAGACGCGCTCGCTCGCCTCCTCGCGACCCCACGCCTTCACGCGCTCGTGCAGCCCCGCCGCGATGCGCTCGTCGTCGTGAAGCTCGACCCCGGCCGCGCTCGCGAGCGCATCGCGGGTGAGGTCGTCATCGGTGGGACCGAGCCCGCCGGTGACCACGGTGAGCCCCGGCTCAGCCAGCGCTCGCTCCATGGCCGCTTCGAGGAGCGAACGGTCGTCCTCGAGCAAGCGTCGCTCGACCACGCGCAGGCCGGCAGCATCGAGCCGTGCCGCCAACGAGGGCCCGTGACGGTCGGAGGCGTTGGTGAGGAGCTCGGTCCCGACGCAGTAGACCCGCGCGCGGAGACGGTGCGCGGAGCTCACTTCGCGTCGGTGCTCTTCGGACGCGATGAGGCAGAGCGCTTGGTCGTCTTCTTGGCGGTCTTCTTGCTCGTCTTCTTCGACGCGACCCGGCTCGCCGTCTTCTTCTTCGCCGTCTTGCGTGCCGGCCTCGGCGTCTCGACCGGAGCTTCGGCCGTCGGCGCCGCCTCGGTCTTCGGTGCAGGCTCGGGCGTCGCGGCGACCTCAGCCGCCTCCGCGACCGCTGGTGCCGCCGCCGGAATCGTCGCCACGGGCGCAGCCAGGTCGACGGTCTCGCTCGGACAGCTCCGGAGAGCCAGCCAAGCGGTGAGGAAGGCCATCATCACCGGAGTGACGGCAAAGGCGAGGAAGGGGTGGATCCAAGCCGCGACGTAGAAGAGCCCCAGGCTGCACGAGCCCACGACGAGTTGACCGCCCAGACCCGAGAAGCGCCGCCCCGGCTCGGGCGTCGCGTCGCAGAGCCGCCAGCCCTCGGCCACCGCGTCGGAGAGCGGCAGGCGACCGTGATCGGCCAGCACGTGGCAGGTGGCGATGGCGAGCGAGAACCAGGTGAGGGCCGCTGCGACCGGCACCAGGAGCTGCCAGACGTCCGTTCCTCCGAGCTGTCGGAGGGTGATGAGCGGCAGCACGAGCGCCCAGCCGGCGACCAGCGGCGCGGCGGCCGCGTCGAAGGCGGCGAAGCCGTCGATCAGCTCCGGCCGACGCCCCTCGTGTGCGGCGAGCCCGATGGCGAACAGGCCGACCAGCGCTGGACCGATGAGGAGGTACTGGGTGATCAGGTTGATCCCCGCCCACACCGCTGCCGCGAAGAAGAGCGGCAGCCAGGCGGCGCCGAGGATCTGCAAGCCGCGTCGTCCACTGGCGAGGATGTCGTCCACGTCGTGTCTCCTTCTCGACTCAGGTTACGCGAGTCCGTCCGAGACGGGTTCCCCTGGCTCGCCTTCGGTCGCCGACGGCGTCTCGACCGACGACCGTCGCCACCACGTGAGCATCAGCACGCTGGCCAGCGAGAGCAAGGCGAGCGGCAGGTCGCCGACCCGACTGTAGAGCGTGTCGCGCACCTCCGTCGGCATGTCGACCAGCAGCACCCCGCGCTCGCCTTCCTCGAGCCGCCCGAGGATCCGCCCCCGCGGATCGATGACGGCCGTGATGCCGGAGTGGGCGCTGCGCAAGACGAAGCGCTGCGTCTCGACGGCCCGCACGCGCGAGAAGCGCAGGTGCTGCTCGGCGGCGGTCGAGCCGTGGTACCAGCCGTCGTTGGACACGTTGATCAGGAGCTGAGCCCCTTGTCTCGCCAGGGACGCCGTCATCTGCGGCACCACCGCCTCGTAGCAGACGGTCGCGCCGAGCCGGACTCGCGCGCCCTGCATCGTTCCGGGAGGACCGCCCCGCACCATCCGCGTGCCGACGGCTCCGGTGATCCTCTGCTCGACCCAGAAGAAGAGCCAGGGGGCTGGCAGGTACTCGCCGAAGGGCACGAGGTAGTCCTTGTCGTGCCGGCCCAACATCCCGGTCCTGTCGAGGAGCAAGACCGAGTTGTGCAGGCGCCGTCCCGAGCCGTCGACCTCGACCAGCGCGCCGATCACGGCCTCGGCCCCTGCCGGCGAGTCCGCGAGCAGCTTCCGAAGGATGCGAAGCGGCCGCGGGTTCGAACCGATGGTTCCCGGATAGGCCGACTCCGACCAGACCAGGAGCTCCGCCCCGGCTCCGAGCGCTCGCCGCGAGAGGTCGAGCTGAAGGCTGAGGGAGCTCCCGCGACTCGGACCGAGCGACACCTCCCCGGGCAGGGCCGCCTGCACGAGCGCTGCACGGAGACGTTCGTCTCGTCGAGAGTCCGGCGGCGACGACCAGGCCGCCCGGCCCTCACGGGGCTCGGCCAGCGGGTCCGACTCGGTGCCGATGCGCCAGGCCACGACCTCGGCCTGGGAGTGGTCACGACTGACGACCACCCCGAAGGTCAGCAAGACCAGCGTGATCGCGGCCGCCGCCATCCCGACTCGCAAGGAAACGGTGCGGCCCTCGGTCACGCGGTGGGCCCGCAGGCACGCGACCCAGCACGCGTTGACCAGGAAGATCACGAGCGACACCGCGTGCACTCCACCCAACTCGGCCACGGCCAGGACCGCCGGATGATCCGCCTGGCTCATCCCCGGGAAGGCCCACGGGAAGCCGGTGGTCATCCGGGCACGGATGGCATCCGAGGCTGGCAACAACACCGCCAGGCCGAGCAAGCCGACCGCGCCATGACGACGACACGACCAGGCGCCGAAGGCCCCGATCAACACCTGGAACGGGAGCCCGGCCAGCGCTGCGACGACGAACGACGCCGAGGCGAGCGCGGGCCCCATCCCGGCGTGACGCGTGAGCACCGTCCAGAGGAAGGCGCACGAGAAGAGGTGGAGGAAGAGACCGTAGCTGAAGCCCGAGAGGAAGCCTTGACGAACCGTCGGCCCCTTCGCCAGCTCCCAGAGCCACGGAACGAGCGCGATCCAGGCGACCATCGGCACGTCGATCGCCGGCAATGCCACGGCCATCAGGAGCCCCGACAGGGCGCCGGCGGCGAGGCAACGAGCGGCAGGCGACCAGCGGGCCGGGCTCGTCATCGAGCTAACCTTCTCCTCGGAGGAGACGAAGGCTGAGACCGAGCTCTCCCGAACCGGATGCCGCGGCGTCGATCGCGAGCTCGAGCGGCGTGGGTCGATCGCGGCGCCAGTCGCGTCGGGTCAGCAACGGATCGTCGACGATGAGCGCCTGCGGTGCGTCGTCGTCGAGCTCGATCCATCCGAGATGCAAGCGCGGCCGATGGACCGGAGCCCCGTCACACTCGTCGCAACCGCGGTTGAACGGCAGCTCGCGCTCCTCGGAGGCGAGCCCCATGGCTTGCAGCAGTCCGGGCTCGAGCGGTCGGTCCTCCGCACAAGCGCAGCGATCGACCTGAGCCAGGACCGAGAGCACGCCACGCAGCAGGCGGTTCTTCAGCGCGCCCCCGAAGCCCTGTCCCCTCGCCCAGGCCAGGGCCGCAGGACCGTCGGCGGCACAGGTCCCCGCCACGACCAGTCGACGCGACGCGGCCAGGAGCGCCCTCTCGAAGGACCGCGGGCCGGGCAGGTCCTCGGCGACGAGCAGGCCGCGACGCGTGTCTTCGAGCGTGTCGTGAAGCGACGCCGCGGTCACGCGGTCGTCACCGGAACGATGACGTTCGACGAAGTCTCCCGGGAGCTGCCCCACGCACTCGGAGTCGTCCATGAGCGACGACAGGCGCTCGGCCAGGCCGGCCAGCAGACGACGACGACCGCCGCCGTCGGGACCGACCACCAGGACGAGACCGCCCCGACCGTCGGCGACCACGCGCTCGAGGCCGTCCATGACCTCGGGGTGGTCCGCGCAGGCCTCGTCGAGGTTCTCGGCCGCGAGCCTGAGGTCGGCGAGATGAAGGACGGCCTGACGCGCGCCCTCGTGGCTGAAGACCACCGTGGCCAACAGGCGCCGCCGCTTGAGCTGCACGAGCAGGTGGCCGCGCGAGCTCGATCCGACGAGCTGCTCGAGCTCGTCGAGCAGACGCTCGTTCAGCGGGAGCGCGTGACTGCGCTCGGGTGAGCTCCCCACCGCCAGCCGCGCCTCGGTCGGCCCCGAGCGGAGCTCGAGACGTCGATGACCCGCCGACACCGCCTCGGCCAATGCCGAGCGCAACCATGCCTCGGCCGACAGCTCCGCCGTGCGCAGCTCTGCCGACAGCGGTCGGAGGTCGCCGTGCTCGTCCTCGACGATGAGCGTGGTGAGCCCCAGCGCTGGCTCGCGCACGGCTCCGGGTCCAGCCCCCAGGTAGTCGCGCTCCACCAGCTCTCGCAGGCGTGGCGCGGGCCAGAGACGCGGCTCGAAGAGAAGACCGGTGCGCTCTCCCAGCCGCGCGAGGACGCGGTCGCCCCGCACGGGAGGCACGAGAAGCTCGACCCGGGAACCTTCGCGGCTGAGTGGGTAGACGTTGTGCAGGTGCGCGAGCTGAGCCGGGATCGACGCGAGCACCGCCGCGCGCGGTGTCTCCGCCGGCGTCTCCAGACGACCGGCCGCGATCTCGTCCTCGAGGAACGACGCGAGGCTGGAGAGGTCGACGTCCTTGTCCTGGGCCAGTTGATGACCGAGCCGCCCGCGCTGCACGTGCCGCCGACGTCCGGCCTGCTCGACCTGCATCCGCGTGGCGATCCCGGCGGCGACCAGGCGATCGCCGAGACGGCCGCCGGCGGAGCTCACGTGCGCTTGACCCAGGTGGCGAGCTTCTCGCGACTCTTGAGCCGCCGCTCGGCCGCCAGGGCCTCGGACCGGACCGGGTAGGGGCCGACCTGCACCTTGTAGAGGTCGGACTCCTCCAGCACGCGCACGGGGTAGCCGGCCCGCGTGAGCTTGGACTCGAGCTGGCGCGCGTCGCCGCGCTTCTTCACCGCCGCCACCTGCACGACCCAGCCGGTCTCGGAGCGGCTGGAGGTCGTGGAGCGACCGTCCGCGTCGCCCGCGCCGGTCGTCCGCGGCGGACGCGTTTCGGCCCGACGCGTCGGCTCGTCGTTCGCGCGGGCTGGCTCGGATGTCGTCCGCGGCAGGGGGACCTCGCCGATGGGAGGTGCGCCCGAGACGCTCACCGAGCGACGGCCGAGCATGGGCTCGCCGTCGACCTCTTCCTCCTCCATCTCCGCCGAGCTCGGCTCGGGCGTTGCGAGGTCGTCGCCGTCGAGCTGCGCGAGCTCGGTCTCGGCCGGATCGTCGCCGACGGCCAGCAGGTCGGAGGACGGCGGCGCGGTCCAGCGCCCCAGGGCGAAGGACAGCCCGAGCAGCGCCAGGAAGCCGAAGCCGAGCAGCAGGACCGTGCCCCGGTCGAGCTGGATCTCGAAATAGGTTTCGGTGGTCTCGTCCGTCATCGCCCCGCCGTCGACTTGCCTCCGCAATCGTAGCGAAGGTGACGGAAGACGGCGAGCACTTAACCCGGTTCATTCACCAGGGGCCGGGGTTGACCCCTACTGGGCCCTGAGGCTGGTGACCTCGCGCGACAGCTCGCGCTCCAGCTCCGCCGAGACCTCCAGCTTCACCTTGAGAAGGAGCGCCACGAGGAGGCCGTCCAGGGCCGAGTCGAGGAGCTTGCGGCGACGACCGGTCTCGACCTCGGAGAGGTTCTCCACCACCAGCTCGGGGTCGACCTCATAGCCGCTGATGTCGACGTCGCGGAGGATGTCGTGATGCTCGTCGACGACCTCGGACATGGTCTCGTCGAGGAAGGTCGACATCCGCTCGCGCACGTGGTCGGAGAGCTTCTCGCAGGCGACCCGCAGGATGCGGTTGAAGCTCTCCACGCGATCGCGCAGCTCTTGGAGCTCGAACTCGGCGACCTGCTCCCGGAAGAGCGACTCGGCGTCCTTCGATGACACGAGGGTCAGGATCCCGCAGCAGGCGAGACCCCAGAGCGTCACCGCGGTGGCGTAGTCGTGCAGGTAGGACATCGCGCAGATCTGCGCGACGGAGAGCCGGCCGTTGGCCAGCGAGTAGACGTGCGCCTCGTCATCGCTGAGATCGAGCTTGTAGAGCCGTGAGTCGGCATCGGGCGCCCGGTCGAGGACCGCATCCATCGAGCCGCCGAGCCCGCGCAACACCTGCGACCAGCCCGCTCCCGACTTGACCCCGCCGAAGACCAGGTTCTCGGTCGAGATGTTGAGCTGGATCATGTCCTGGCGGTCGAAGCTCCTCATCTCGAGCTTGTAGTCGCCGCTGCGCCAGGAGAAGAGGCTCGACACGACGTGCTCGACCTGGGCCTTCACGCCCTTCACCAACTCGGTCGGCGTCACGTAGCCGAGCTCGACCAGGACCGTGCCCAGCTTGCGACCGGGTCGGATGCGCTTGGCCGACTCGTCGTACTGCGCGACGCCGATCATCCCCTCGCGGAGCATGCACTCGCCGAGGCGGTCGTCGAGGTCGGTGGAGGCCGCGAACACGATGCGCCCGTCCTGCACGTAGATCGTCTTGGCGAGCGTGTTGTTCGAGAGCGTGAGGACGGCGGTCTCCCGGCTCGTCGTCAGCGACTTCATCAGGTCGGCGAAGCTGCTCTCCTCCAACCGCCCCGACAGGACCAGGCCGTCGCTCTCGCCGCCGCTCATGCTTGCTCCCCGCCGGCGACGTGGATGCCGTCCTTCGCCTCGGCCTTCACCTGGTACATCGCCTGATCGGCTGCCCTCACGAGGCCAGCCGGGTCCGTGGCGTGCTCGGGATGGGACGCGACGCCGAAGGACGCGGTGAGGCTCACGCCGTCGCCGTCCTCGACCTCGAAGGCCGAGGCCGCGAAGCTCTCACGGATGCGCCGCGCGAGCTCGACGGCCCCGCGCCAGCCGGTCTCCGGCAAGACGATGCAGAACTCGTCTCCGCCGTAGCGGACGACGACGTCCTCCGAGCGCGCGGCCTCGATCGCCCGGGCCGCTGCCTGCTGCAGGACGCTCGAGCCGGTGTCGTGGCCATGCTCCTCGTTGACCGTTCGGAGGTCGTCGATGTCGAGGAAGATGAGGGAGGCTGGCCGCTGAGTCGCTCGGGACCGCTCGAGCGCCTCGGCGAGGAAGCGATCGAAGAAGCGTCGGTTGTGCGCGGCGGTGAGGTCGTCCTTCATCGCGAGGGCGGCCTCGTGCCGGAGCTCCTCACCGACGCGCTGGCAGGCTCGGGTCAGCTCGCGCTCTCGCTGACAGGCGGCGACCAGGCTGCCCAGCTCGACGTCGCTCGCGTCGTCGCGGGCGGTCAGGAAGGCGCCGGCCGCGAGCGCACGCTGGGTGTCCTCGGCGCCGTGACAGTCGAGCACGAGGACGGGGGCTGGCGTCGGCTCGTCGGCCTCGCAGCCGGCGGCGAGGCTCACTCCGTCGATGTCGTCGGCCGCCAGCACGACCATCTCGACGTCGCGCTCGTGACGGCGCGTGGCGAGCTCGTCCTTGGACGAGGTGCACTCCGAGCGTAGGGCCCGCCCGTTGAGGACGGACTCCAGCCGAGCCACGAGGGAGGCGGTCCCATGAATGAGAACCGCCCGTTCCGGCGTCGCAGTCACGCTATCCCCGGTTCGAGGCGACACGCTCCCCGGCTCGGAAGGACGCCTTCCGATGTCCTCGCATCGCACGCTCTGAGTGAAGGCGCAAGTCTAGGACCGCGCTCAGCGGGCGTCAAACCGCGGTCCCTCCCCCTGGGCCATGCCCACGAAAGGGTGATTCCGGTCTCTCTCAGCCGGCCTGCAGGGCCCGAAGGACGGTGGGCGGCACGAGATTGGCGACGTCTCCGCCCAGACCGGCGACCTCCTTCACGAGTCGGGACGACAGGTAGGTGTAGTCAGGCGCGGCCATGAGGCAAACCGTCTCGATCTCGGGCTGGAGCCGCCGGTTCATGTGCGCCATGGAGAACTCGTAGTCGAAGTCGGAGACGGCCCGGAGCCCCCGCACGACCACGTTGGCGCCGACCTGCTTGGCGAAGTCCACGAGGAGCCCGTCGAAGGTCGCGATCTCGACGTCGTCGTGGTCGGCGAACACCTCCTCGAGGAGATCCACGCGCTCCTCCACGGTGAAGCGACAGGTCTTGGCGGGATTGACCAGCACGGCGACGACCAGGCGATCGGTGATCCGGCTCGCGCGGTGGACGAGGTCGACGTGACCGACGTGGACGGGATCGAAGGACCCCGGATAGAGACCGACTCGGGGGCTCATGAGCTCACCGTCGCGCGGTTCATCAGCTCGGCGGCAGCTTCTCGCGCCGCGGCCGTGTTGCGACCCGAGAGCATCCGCGCGAGCTCTGCGAGTCGGGCGGTGTCGTCCAGCCGTCCGCCCTCGGTTTCCATCCGGCCGGCACGCTTCCGCTTCACCACGAGGTGATGGTGATCGGCCTGCGCTGCCACGGGTGGCAGGTGCGTCACGCAGAGAACCTGCTCGCCGGTGGCTGCCAGGTCGGCCAGTCGTCGACCGACGGTGACTGCCGCCTCGCCTCCGAGCCCCGCGTCCACCTCGTCGAACACCATCGTGCGCGCGGGCCGACGCTCCGAGCGCACCCGCAGCCCCTTGAGGAGGAGCATCAGCCGCGACAGCTCGCCGCCCGAGGCGGTGTCGGTCAGCGGCCGGGGTTGCTCACCGCTGTTGGCGCTGAAGAGGAAGCGCACGCGGTCGAAGCCGGCCGGCCCCGACTGCACGGGCGTCCCGCGATGACGGAGGCCTGAGCCGGCCGACTCCACCAGGCCGACCTCGACCTCGAAGCGCCCCCCGGGCAAGCCCAGCTCGCCGAGCCTCTCCTCCACCGCTCGGGTGAGCTGCCGGGAGGCCTGGCGACGACGGCTCGACAGCTCCTCGGCCCGCTCCAGGTGGTCGCGTCGAGCCTCGGCCACCGCGGCGGCCAGCTCGTCGCGTCGGTCGTCGAGCCCCGAGAGCTCCGCGAGCTCGCGCCGGAGTCGCTCGGCCTTCGTGCGGACCTCGTCGAGGCTCGCGCCGTGACGACGCGTGAGTCGGTCCAGGAGAGCCAGCCGCTCTCCGAGCTGCGCGAGACGTCGCGGGTCCGGCTCGATGGCGAGACCGGTGAGACCGCGCGTGGCCTCCTCGACGAGGAGCTGTGCTTCCTTGACGAGGCCCAGCGCCTCGGCGACGCCGTCGTGGGCGGTGGCCTGCGACTCGAGCCGACGCCGGCTGCGAGCCAGGGTCGCGGTCACGGCGTCGTCGCGCTCCGATAGCTCGGACCTCACCTGGCCGAGCACGGCAGCGAGCTCCTCGGCGCGCCCGAGCAGGGAGTGCTCGCGCTCGAGCACGACGTCCTCTTCCTCATCCCCTTCGGCCGGAACCGTCAGCTCCGCAGCGTCGATCTCCTCGAGCTGGAAGCGGAGCAGGTCCTCACGCTCACTGGCCTGAGCCGAGCGCGACTCGAGCCCGGCCAGCTCACGCTCCAGGCCGTTCATCCGCTCGAAGGTGGACGCGACGATCTCGAGCAAGGCGCCGAGATCGCCCGAGTCGTCGAGGAAGCGTCGCTGCACCCCCGGCTGGAGGAGCTGGAGGTTCTCGTGCTGACCGTGGACCTCGCCCAGCAGGGCGCCGAGCCGAGCGAGCATCGCCTGCGTCGCGGGGAGCCCGTTGACGAGGATGCGATGCCGACCGCTGCGACCGACGTCGCGGCGGATGACCAGCGTGTCCTCTGCGGGGAGACCGAGCTCGTCGAGGAGGTCGACCAGCTCGGGACGCTCGGCGAGATCGAAGGAGGCGACGACCGTGGCCGTCTCGGCGCCGGTGCGGAGCACCTTGCGACTGGCTCGCGCGCCCAGCACGAGCGAGAGAGCGCTGACGACGATCGACTTGCCCGCGCCGGTCTCGCCGGTCAGGACGTTGAGCCCGGACCCTGGCTCCAGCGTGAACTCGCGAACTGTCGCGATGTTCTCGATCTTCAGATAATTCAGCACCGCTCACCGCCGAAGAGGAACGGCGACGATGGTAGCGCTGCGCTCGAAGGACCTCCAAGCCGACGCCGTCCGGGACCGGGCTGGTCCTGGGGCCGTCAGTCGTCTAACGTCGAGTTGGTCAGGGCAACACCAACGGAGACTCGCCTTGAACGCGAAGAGCATCGATCTCCTCTGGCCCTACGGCCCCGACTCCGATCGCACGGTCGATCAGATGGACGTCGTCGTGGAGCTCGAGGATGACAGCCGCTGGGTCTCGTCGTTCTACGACACCCAGCGCTTCAACCAGGGCGTGCAGGGGTTTCGCGGCCTCGGTCCGAACCAGGACTTCCGCTTTCAGGAGCGGATGATCCTCGTCAGCCCCCTGGACGAGCCGACCATCCGCTCGACGGTCGGGAAGCTCCTCGAAACCGGCTGCTTCGAGGAGGCTTTCGAGCGTCTCGAGCCGGTTCCAGACCCAGCCTGAAGCCATCGTCGTCCGCGAGCCGGCGGGCGAGCAAGCCGCTGAAGCGCCGCGCCGACTCCGGCCGCAAGTGGATGAGGTCGCTGAAGTCGTCGTCGCCGAAGCCCGACGGCGCGTGCAGGTCGAGCACCGTCGCCTCCGGCGCCGCGCGCTGCACGGCTGCGGTGACCTCCGCGAGCAACTCCTCCGGTCGCGCGACCGCCTCCAGGAAGCGCGGGGGCAGCGGCGTGAGCACGACGACGAGCTCGCGCCCCGACGCCTGCTCGCGCTCGGCAATGCGTGACAAGGCGCGCTCCGAGGACTCCGGCACTTGCCAACCTTCGGGGAACGTCGTGCGCACGTCGTCGGCGAGCACGGTGAGCTGCTCCTGGCTCAACTGGTAGTCGACCGGCTGCCATCCGCGACCGCTCGGTCCTTGGCGGACGTCGAGATCGCCGCGCGTGTCGCGGGTCCGGAGTACCGACTTCACCCAGCTCGCGCTCCGCCATTGCGTCCGATGTCGGCGGAGCTCGAGCCGTGACACGAGCACCTCGCCCCAGGGCGCGCGGCCGCTCAACAGGAGGGCGCCCGACGAGTCGACGTGGAGTGGCTGAGCCCCGTCCTGGAAGCTCGGAGGTGCGAGGAGCAGCACGAGGCGCCGGTGTGGCACGCGCGGCGCGAGAACGTTCTCGTGCAGGTTGTCGGTCGCGGGGAGATAGAGCCCGTCGATGCCGACGTTGAAGCCATCGAGGCTCGAGCCGGTCGCCTCCTGCCAAGCGGCAGCAAACTCCGTGGGCGCGACGTTGACCGCGCAGACGGAGTTGCCGAAGAACAGCACGTCCCAGGGCTCGCCGTCCTCCGGGAGCCGGCCCTCTCCGGCGAGGCTGCCCACGATCGTCCCGGTGCGCGTCGACTCGAACGCCCAGGCCTTGGGTCCCTCCAGCCAACGGACCACGAGCTCTCCCCCACCGACCACGGCGAGGGCGACGAGCACGGTGATGACGAGCTGGCGGCGAGCGAGCACCTGCATCTCTCCCGAAACGGTGTTCACCTTAGCGTACCGAGGGAAGGCCATCTCGAAGAGGCCCCTTTCCTCCGGCCACGGTGATCAGCAAGATCCAGCTCGAGCAACGACCGTCGGTGCTCGCTCGCGGATGCAGCGGCGAGCCCGAGCCAACTCACCTGCCGCTCGGGTCAGCGAACGGCCTTTTCGAGTCACTACCAATGACTCGAGGAGCTCCCGATGACCCCACGCCACGTCATCAGCGTCGCGCCCCTCGTCTTGATTGCGACGCTCCTGTCGTCTCCGCTCGCCCAGGCCTGCGAAGACCCACCGACCGACACGACGGTCCCCAATCTCGTCGGCAACCTACTGGTCAATCCCACCCGCATCGTGCCGGGAGAGACCGTCGAGATCACCCTGGCGGTGACCAACTTCGGCCCCGCAGGTGCCGTGCCGCCGGCCTACCAGGACGACCAGCCGATCGACGTTCACCTCGAGCTGCTGCTCCGTCACGACCCGACCGACCAAGACCTCCCCTGCATCTTTCTCAATCCAGAGCCGCTCCGGTACGGCGAGCGCGATTGGCACGTCGAGCTGGACGACGCCTACAGCCCGCATGCCGATGAACCGGTGAGCTGGACCGAGACCGTGACCTTCCGCATCCCCGAGACGGACGCGGAGCGACTCGAAGTCCGGATGGGGGCGTTCGGTGTCCTGCCGCATCAGCACGTCTTCTTCGCTCGCTGTCTCGAGATCGAGCACGAGCCGACGTCGTCACCTCACGCGACCTTCACCACGCCGCTGGGCATGGGTCCGAGCGGAGGCTCCGTGCCCCTGGAGATCCACGTCGACCGCAACGGCTACGACCCCACGCGGCCCCTGCAGCTCGTCGTCGAGCGCGAGAACATCAGCAACCCACTCGACCTCTTCCCCATCACCCCGGAACCGCTGCTCGAAGGTGGCGTCACCATCCTCGAGGAGCAGTCCACCATCGAGCTGAGCTGCGGTCTTCACTTCCCGTGCTACGTCGGCATGGCCAACAACCTGCACGTGAAGCTTCTCGACGAAGACACCGTCGTGTGGGAGAGCCGACTGTCCCGCCCCGACGGCCTGGCCGAGGCCTGCGTGAGCGCCTCTCCCTTGGTCCAGTACGAGCTCGTCTCGGTCGACGGTGGTCCCCCGGCACCCTTGCCGTCGGGAGTCGACACGGAGGTCGTCGTCCGCGCCTACGCCCGCAACCCCAGCGTGGGCGCGACGATGCACGACCTCCGACTCGATCTCGATCTCCCCGCGGGCGTCACCCTCCAGGAGCACTGGCTCCACCACCACGACAACCCCCTCGATCGGGCTCGCCCGACTCGTGACGAGCTGACCGCAGCGGCGCAGCTCACCGAAAACGACGGGCACCTCCACGTCACGGCGAGTCGCCTGGAGCACCGCTTCGTGGACGTCGCGGCCGGACCCCCGATCTTCTGGGACCTCCTCGAAGCCGATCTCACCCTGCGCATCTCGGGAGGTCTCTTGCGGCCGGGCAAGAGACTGGTGCTCCCGGGCTTCACGCTCCAAGCCGAGCTGGGGGGGCGTGCCCGCGAGGCACGCAGCGACGACCTCGTCCTCGGAGTGGCCGGAGGGCTGACCTTCGAGCCCCCCGTCGGCGTCCGTCCGGGGCAGCCGGGTCGACCACGCACCCCGACTCCCTCCCCCGGCCTGCCACGCCGCAGCAGCGAACGCCGCTGACGCATGCCGTCCGGCTCGCATGGCCGAGACGAGCGCGATCATCCCTCGCCGTTCGCAGGGGATGGTCGCGCTCCAGGTCTCGACAGGGCCCGACCACTTCGACAAGACGCTCTCGACCTCGATAAGGTAGACGCTTCGCCCGACCCCTTTCGGGTCGTTGCAGGAGCCCACCATGGCGTCACCGCTCGACCGGCTGATCACGAAAATCGAAGCCGAGATCAAGGAGCTCGATCACGAGTTCAAGGTCGTCCTCCCCAAGGCGATTGGCATCGCCCGCGAGCACGGGGACCTGAGCGAGAACGCCGAGTATCACGCCGCGCGCGAGCGTCACGCCTTCGTGAAGGCCCAGCTCGGTCAGCTCTCGGAGCGGCTCGCGACCCTGAAGGGGATCGACATCACCAAGATCCCCCGAGATCGCGTGGGTCTCTACTCCAAGGTCACCGTCTTCGACGTCGACACCGAAGAGGAGGTCAAGTACCACCTCGTCACGAGCGAGGAAGCCGAGCCCGACGACGGCTTGATCTCCTCGTCGTCTCCTCTCGGTCGTGGGCTCATGGGCAACAAGGTCGAGGACGAGGTCAGCATCGACATCCCGGCCGGCACTCGGACCTTCGAGATCACCGAGCTCGAGACGATCCACGATCAGGAGAACTGATCGCTCGGCGAACGCCCTACCCGACGCCGCTCGGCGCAGGGTACTGATAGAGCACGACGTCCTCGTCCCACGACGCGCTCGGGGTCCGCATCCGCCAAGCCCCGCGTTGACGACCCGCCACCCCGAATCCCGCCGCCTCCAGCGCACGACGCACCGGTCGATGTCCGGAGCGCGGGTCCGCCTCCAGGAGCTCGTGCTCGACGTCACCGAGCTGCTCCACCGCCTGGCTGAACAAGGCCGTCCCCAGGCCACGCTCGCGCGCCTCGGGCAACACGTCGAGATGAACGCGACGGACGTGAGCTCGCTCCGGTGCGCGCGGTCGCTCGAGGACGAGCCCTCCGACGACCTCCCCGTCGTCGGTCCGAGCCAGGAGCCAGTCGGCCTCGAGATCACCACGCCGACGAGTCTCGACCTGCTCGGCTCCCGACAGCAGCGTGCCCGGCGGGTAAGCCCGACCCGGTGCGAGCCGAGCGAGGAAGCGCGCCAACGCCGGACGACTCTCGTCGCTGCTCGACTCGATCCGCCAAGACCCTGCCGGTGGGAGCGGTCGCGCACGTCGCCCGGGCGCCGCGACCTCGGGCCCGGGTCGGCTCGGAGCTGCGTGACCGACCAACAACAAGTCCTCGGTCTTCGCTCCGCCCTCGGGACGCCAGCCCCCCACCAGCCGGACTTCTTCCTCGAGCTCGAGAGGCTCGAGCGCGGCGAGCACCGCTTCGTCCGAGGAGGGAAGCTCCCACTCGAGCCGACACCTCGACTCGAGACGGGAGACCGCCCACTCGGCGAGCTCCGTCAGGGCAGCGAGGTCGGTCCACCAGACGTCGAGCGACCGGACGTGCTCACGGTGATAACCGTCGCCGGGATCGGCCTCTGCCGTCCGCAGGCAGGCGACCGCCGCGCCGTCGTGGCTGGCGATGAAGTCACGACCGGGTGGCCAACTCTCGCAGGGGATCGCGCTCAGCAGCCGACGGCGCTCGCTGCCCACGGGCTCGGCGAGCGTCCACGAGCTCACGTGACCATGAGCAGGCGCTCGAGCTCCCGCTTGCGACGACGCTCGTTGCGCGGCAGCGTCAGGCCCATGAGCTCTCGGGTGAGAAGGCTGCCGTACTCGACCGAGGCGTCCTCGAACTCGTGGATCTCCAGCCGCGGCGTCTCCGCGTCGCTGCTGCTGTGGTTCTCCTCGTACTCGCGGTACTCCTCCTCCAGCAACGCTCGGAACACCTCTTCGGGCTGCAGCTCGTCGAGCTCGATCTCCGACAGCGCCGGAGGAGCGGGCTGGGTCTGGCTGGTGTAGCGCGGGTCGAACACGGCGATGTCGAGCGTCGAGACGTAGTCGCGATAGCGTCGACTGATCGCCTTCTCCGAGACCTGATACCGCAGCGCGATCTCCTCGCGCGAGCAACCGTCGACGAAGTCCACGCGAGCGAGCGCATGGTGGATGGCAGCCGCGTACTCGGCCGGTCGTCGCATCTTCGGCCGTCGCAGGGCCAGGTAGTCCCGCCAAAGATCGCGAGCCCGAGACACCTGCTGCGCCACGAAGCCCGAGCTTCCCATCTGCTCGCTGAACATGGCCTCGACGATCCCTGCGGTGCCGGGCAGGGTCGCCCGCGGGCCGGTGGGCTCGCGTCGCACCGAGCGCTCGCCGGTCGCGAGCTCGAGCAGGTAGCTGGCCTCCTTGTTGAGACGTCGCACGAAGCGGTTGTCCGGCGCGAGGATCGTGGCCTTCTGCAAGACCTCGGCACACTCGGCGAAGCGTCCCACCTTGAGCGCATGGGCGGCGAAGGACTCGAGCACGCGGATGTCGTCGGGCGCCAGCTTGAGCGCGGCTCGAAGGTGACGCGACGCTTCGTCGTCCTCCCCACACGCCGCCAGCGCCATGCCCAGCGACCGGGAGAGCTCGGCGTCGCGCGGGCGCAGCTTCAAGGCCTTCCCGAACGACGCCGCAGCCGCCTTGCTGTTCTCGAGCTGCGCCTGCGCCAGGCCGAGCGCCTGATGAGCTTCCGAGCTCTCGGGAGCGAGGTCACAGGCCTCGCGCAGAGGGTGCAGTGCGCGGCTCGGCTCCTCGCGCTCGGCCCAGATGTCGCCCAGCAGCAGGAGCGCGGCGAGCCGCATGTCCGTCGGCGGCTCGAGCGTCACGAGCTTCTCGAGATGCGCGACACCCGAGTCGATCTCGCCACGACGGATCTCGCGGTTGGCTCGACCGGCGAGCCAGTCGAGGACCGGATCCCCACAGGTCGGCACGGTCGACGGCGCGGAGCTCAACTGTCCTCCCCTCCCGCCACGAGCCGCCCCGTGCGAAACGCGAGGTCATCGCCAGCGGCGAGCTCCACGTTCTCGAGATAGTCGAAGTCGGGACGGTCTTGCACGCCGTCGCGTCCCCGCGAGAGCAGCAGGTAGTCGGAGCCCTGGGCGGCAGAGCGGTAGTGCAGGGCTCCTCCCCACGGGTCGGCCTCCACCGGCTGGGTCAGGAACTCCGGCGCGAGGGCGACCGAGAGCACCTCGACACCACGTCCGATCGGATACGTGCCCCGCTCCAGGCGGTGCTGCTCGAGGGCGGCGGCCACGCGCTCGAGCTGTCGCAGCGCGTCGACTTGCTGAGCGACACGCTCGGCGGTGAGCAGGCGGGGCGCGAGCCAGAGTCCCCACGTCAGCGCGGTCACGCCCAGCAGGCCGGAGGCGAGCCCCAAGCCGTGAACGACGCGACCTCCCACTCCCGGTCCATGCCGGCCCCGCCAGTGCCACGCCAGACCTGCGGCGATCGCGGCGCCGGCGAACAACGGCAAGACGAGAACCAGGTGGGACCGCCCCCCCGGCGGGAAGAGCTGCTCGCGACACCAGTCGAAGGCGAGCAGTGAGCAGGCCCAGAGGTGGAAGAGGAGAGCGACCAGGCCGGCCGAGTGCCGTCGGGGCGGACGGGGGGCGATGGCCTCGCCCGAGGGAGGCGCGGTCTCGTCGGCCCGATCGCGGCGCCGGCGAGCGGCTCGTCGCGCTCCGCCACGGCTCACGCGCCGCATCATGCCCGATGCAGGAAAAGACAGGAACCGGGAGCGGGGCGCGAGCCAGGAGGGAGCAGGCTCGTCAAGAAATCCCACTCCCGGTTCCAGCAGGCCGCCGTGGCGCGGAGAGCACGTTGCGGGGGACGAGGAGGGAAGCCGACCACCCGTCACTCCACCACGCCAAGGAGACCCAGGAAGCGTGGCCCGGTACCGGAGGGGCAGTGGCCGGACCGTCGCTGCCAGACAGTCTCTTGAGCAAGACGCGGGCCACCCCAGGAACCGAAGCAGACCCGACGTCAGGGGCCAATTCCACCACGATCGTCTCGAATTGAGACTCACCTTTCGTCTCAATTTGAGACTCGCGGCTCATCACCAGACGAAGTGCGCCATGAACGTGACATTAGCGGCGTCACTGATCATGACACCCAAGAATCTACTTAGAGCTGGTGGCGTACTCCTTGAGCTTCCGGAAGAGCGTTGCGCGAGCGATGCCCAGGGACTCGGCGGCCTTCTGCTTGTGGCCTCCGTAGAAGTCGAGGGTGCGCTCGATCTGCCGCCGCTCCACCTGGGCGAGGGTCAGGAGGGGGTCGTCCGTGCCGACCTCGACCGCCACGGGCAGGGCGGGTGCCGCCGGCTCGAGGAGGAGGTCGTCGGCACGGATCTCGTCGCCCGGGACGAGGATGAGCGTCCGCTCGAGGACGTTCTCGAGCTCGCGGACGTTCCCGGGCCAGTTGTACTCCTGGAGCCGCAGGTGTGCCTCGGTGGTGAGCTCGACGCTCGGGCGTCCGAGCCTGCTGGCGTGACGCCTCAGCAGGTGCACCGCCAGGTCGGGGATGTCTTCGACCCGATCTCGCAGGGCGGGCACCTCGATCGGCACGACGTTGATGCGGAAGAAGAGGTCCTCGCGGAAGCTCCCGTCCGCGACGGCCTCGGGCAGGTTCGAATTGGTCGCTGCGATCACGCGCACGTCGACGCTGGAGAGCCGATCACCCCCCACCGGCCGGACCTCGTTGGCCTGCAGGACACGAAGCAGGCTGATCTGGGTCCGTGGCGACGCGGTGCCGATCTCGTCCATGAACAGCGTCGCGCCGTCAGCCTCCATGAACAGCCCCTTTCGGGCCGCGGTCGCGCCGGTGAACGAGCCACGGACGTGGCCGAAGAGCTCGCTCTCCTGCAGGGTCTCGCTGATCGCCCCGAGGTTGATCTTGTGGAGGGGCGCGTCCTTCCGTGAGCTCAGCGAATGGATGAGGTCTGCGACGACCTCCTTGCCGACGCCGCTCTCGCCGGTGAGCAGGACCTGGGCGTTGGTCGGAGCGACTTTCGCGACCTTCTCGAGGACCCGCTGGAAGGCCGGTGAGCTCCCGCTCACGAAGGCCTGGGGTGCCGAGCTGTCCTTGAGACGGCGGAGGTGGTCCCCCATCCGCTGCTTCTCGAGGGCCTTCGCGACCACGTGGAGCAGGTCGGCCGGTCGGACCGGCTTGCTGAGATAGTCATTGGCGCCGGCCTTCATCGCCTCCACACCGTCCTGGATGGTGCCGTAGGCGGTCATGACGATGACCTCGGTGGAGGGCGCGCGCCGCTTGACCTCTTTCAGGACGGTGAAACCGTCGACGTCACCCATCCGCATGTCGGTGATGACGAGGTCGTAGACCCCCTTGTCGAGGAGCTCGAGCGCTTGACGACCATCCTCGGCTTCGACCACTTGATGCCCGGCCTCGTCGAGGTTCTGGGCGAGCAGTCGGCGGACGTTCGTCACGTCATCGACGAGAAGCAAGTGAGCCATGGGGTCTCGGTCCTCCGGCCTCCGGGCGCGAAGTCGCCGGCGAAGTGCGGTCCCCTTCCCCGCCTCGCCGCCGCTCTCCAGCCCGGAGAACAGCCACGATTCGTGGTCTCAGTTGTCGTCCGATCGCGGCCCCCGCAGCAACGTGCTTCCCTTCGTTGCCGGTCCGGTCCCTCGGCCGCCGTAGAATCATCTCATGACACGAGACTCGAAAGGAGACGCCCCCCTCGAGAGGGAGATCAAGCTCGCCCTCGACGACGTCCCGGGCTGTCTCGCCCGCCTCCAAGAGCTGGGTGCAGTGGAGGTCGAGGAGCGCCGCTTCGAGGACAACCGGCTCTTCGACGACCCCGCGCAGAGCCATGCCGCCCGCGACTGCATCCTCCGTCTCCGAACGAAGGGCCGACCGGGCGAGGACCCGGGCCCCGGCATCCTGACCTTCAAGGGCCCGGCCCGGATCGACGAGGGCGCTCGCGTCCGTGAGGAGCTCGAAACGCGGGTCGAGGACGCCGTCATGCTCGCCGACATCCTCGGGCGGATGGGCCTCGTCCCGACCTTCCGCTACCAGAAGAGCCGTCGCTACCTCGAGCTGGACGGCGCGAGTCTCGCGCTCGACGACACGCCTCTCGGCGGCTTCCTCGAGATCGAGGGTCCGCAGGACGTCATCGACCGTCTCGCCGGCGAGCTCGGCTGCGGACGCGACGACTACGTGACCGAGTCCTACCCCGCCCTGTGGCGTGCCGCCGGCAACGAAGGCGACATGCTCTGGCCCGAGGGCGAGGCCGACCGGTGAGCACGATCCGACAAGCGGTGGTCCTCGCGGCCGGTCGAGGCCAACGCCTGCGACCGCTGACCGAGCTGCGCGCGAAGCCCTCGCTGCCCTTCCTCGGTCGGACCCTGCTCGACCGCGTGCTCGACGGGCTCGCCGAGGCCGGCGTCGAGCGCGTCCTCGTCAACCTCCACCACGCTCCGGACTCCCTCCGCGCCGTGGTCGCCGCTCGCGACGGAGGGCCCAGCGTCGAGCTCATCCCCGAGGAGGTGCTGCTCGGGACGGCCGGCCCGCTCATGGCCTTCCGCTCGTTGCTCGATCCCGAGGACGACTTCTTCCTCGTCAACGGCGACTGCGTGCAAGAGATCGACCTCACCGCGCTCGCAGCCGACCACCGGAGCTCCGGAGCCGCGGCCACGCTCACCGTGCGTGCCCAGTCCGAGCCGGGCTTCGGCTGTCTTCGCGTCGACGACACGGATCGCGTCACGACCTTCAGCGTGCCGGCCGAAGGCCGACCCGACGAACGGCACTTCCTCTCCGTGCAGGCGGTCTCCCCTCGCCTGCTCGAGCACCTGCCGGACGGACCACCCCGCCCGCTCGAGACCTTCAAGGAGTGGTACCCGCAGGCAGTGGAGCGCGGCGAGGTCATCCGCGCCCACGTGAGCGACGCCCTCATGCTCGCCGTGGACTCCCCCGAGCGCTACCTCGCCTCGACCGCCGAAGAGCTGGCTCGTCGTGGTGGCGGTCCCTGGCTCGAGACCGGCGCGGAGGTCGGCACCGGCACGACGCTCGACGACGCCTCGGCCCTCCACGCCAGCGCGACGGTGGGAGCACGCTGTCGACTGACGGGCAGCGTGCTGCTCCCGGGGGCCCGCGTCGACGACGACGTCGAGCTCGTCGGCTGCCTGCTCGGAGCGGGCGCCCGCATCCCCGCCGGTCAGCGCCTGCACGGTGCCTGCGTGGACGGCCCGTCGTGAGCGCGGCCGACACTCAGCCGGTCGTCCCCGAGTCGCTCCGCCGTCGTCTCGACGAAGCCGGCTACCGACCCGACTCGCTCACGCGTCTGACCGGCGACGCCTCCACCCGACGCTACGGTCGGCTCGAGCGTCGTGACGGCGGCACGGTGCTGCTCATGGAGAACGCCGAGCTGCCGCCCTTCGTCGCCTGGCGTGACTTCCTCGCCGAGCTCGACTTGCGGGTCCCCGCCATCCTGCTGGCCGAGCCGAGCGAGCGTTGGGCCGTCCTCGAAGACCTCGGCGACCTCGACCTCCAGCAGCTCCTGGAGCGCGATGGCATCGACGCCGGGCGACCGGCCTACGCCCTGGCGGTCGACTGGGTCCGTCGGCTCGCCGAGGACGGGACGCAGCGCTGGACGATCCCCGACGACGACGGTGACGACCCGCTCACCGGCCCGCGCCTGGCCTGGGAAATGGACTTCTTCCTCCGCCACGCGCTCGGCCGTTCCGAAGACGACGGCTTGCCGCCCCTCGACGGCGACGGCGCGATCGCCACGGCGCGACGCCTGCTCCACGACCTGTGCGAACGACTGCATCGCGACGAGCAGGGCGAGCCTCGACCGATGGTGCTCTGCCACCGGGACTACCACGCGCGGAATCTCATGATCCCGCCGGGTGAGCCCCTGGCGGTCATCGACTTCCAGGACACGCGTCGTGGTCCGCGCAGCTACGACCTGGTCTCCCTCGTCTTCGACCCCTACGTCGAGCTCCCCGACGACCTGGTCGAGGAGCTGCTGGAGCGGGGTCGACCGGCCGACACCGACGCGACCTCGTGGCGTCGCGAGCTGGCGCTGGTCGCCGGCCAGCGCCTCATCAAGGCGGCCGGGTCCTACGCCTACCTGGCCGGATGCGGTCGAGACCGCTACCTCCGGTGGTACGCCCCGGCCCTGGAGCGTGCGCGAACCCACCTCGAGCCCGTGCTCGCCGAGACCGAGATCCTGTTCAACGCGCTGGCGTCGGCCTCGATCCTCGACGGGCCCCGATCGGCTCAGTCGAGCGGCTGAGTCTCGAGCTCACCGCCGGCACCGCCCCCAGACGCCTCACGCAGGCGCCGCGCGAGGTCGCGGGCGCGAGCGGTGGCAGCGAGGAGCTCGCCGATCTCGGGGAGGGCGTCGCCCTCCGCCTTGACGGCGGCACCTCCCTCGAGGTGCCCGAGGAGCTCACAGACCTCCTGAGCGGTGGCGGCCGCGGCGTCGTCGACCTCGGTGAACCGTCGGGTCCGTTCACGGTCGGCCGGGGACTCGGTGACCGAGGAGCGATCCCGGCTGTCGATGGCTGTGTGATTCATGATCATCCCCGTGGTCAGACATTACGACGACTGGTCACCATTCCGCCAGGCCCGTGGTTCGTTTTCCGCGAGCCCTCGGATGTCCCCTCGGCGACCGGGAGTCGGCGTGGCTCAGCCGACGCTGGCCCCCACCGGGCTGGCGAGCTCGGCCTCCTGGCTCTCCAGGACGGACTCGAGCAGCTCACGGCAGTCGGGATGCCGGGCGAGAATCTGGGCGAACACGGCGGCCTGACGCTCGACGAGGAGTGACAGCTCGCGGACCCGCAGGCGGTCCGTTCGGTGCTCGAGCGCACGACGGATCAGGAGACGGACCTCCACCTCCTCCCAGGGCTTGGTGAGGAAGCGATAGGCCAGGCCGTCGTTGACCGCCTCGAAGGCCACCTGGAGGTCGGCGCGCCCCGAGAGCATCACCCGCAGCGCGTCGGGGCGGAGCTCGCCCACGGAGCGGAGGAAGGTCAGGCCGTCCTCGCCGGGCATGTCGAAGTCGCTGAGGACGAGGTCGACGTCCTCGCGCTCCAGGATCTCCCGGGCCTGGTCGGGCCTCTCGGCCACGAGGATGCGCAGCCCGTCTCCGAGCAAGCAGCGCCGCAGGGCGGCCAGAACGTGGGGCTCGTCGTCCACGAGCAGGACAGTGCCGTGCTGACTCATCGGGAACCTCGCTCAGCCGACCGTCGCCATCGAGTGCGCGGGCGGGAGGGTGACGGTGAACCGGCTGCCGCGACCGGGCTCGCTGTCGACCTCGATGCGACCACCGAGGCCGTCGACGATGGCGAACACCACCGACAGGCCCAGTCCCGTGCCCTCCCCCACTTCCTTGGTCGTGAAGAACGGGTGAAAGACCTGCGCGGCTTCCTCGGCGTCCATGCCGCAGCCGTTGTCTTCCACCGACACCTTCACCTGCTCACCGTCGTAGAGCGACCGCACCTGAACCCGACCGGGAGCCTCCGTCCCTTCGAGCGCATGGACCGCGTTGACGAGCAGGTTCATCCACACCTGGTTGAGCTCGGAGAGGTTGCAGCTCACCGGCGGCAGCTCACCGAGGTCGACCTCCAGCTCGCCGTGGCGTCGCATCTCGGCCGCGACCAGCTCCAGGGTCGTGCGCAGCCCCTTGTTCAGGTCTTCGGGGCGCTTCGTGCCGTGGCCCGGGTGCGAGAACGTCTTGAGATTGAGGACGATGTTCTTGATGCGCTCGGTGCCGTCCCGAGACTGGGAGACGAGCGCCGGCAGGTCGTCGAGGATGAAGTCGATCTCGAGCTGGCGTCGCAGCTCCTCGAGCTGACGACCGGAGCCGTAGCTCTCCACGCCCTCGAGGTACTCGCGGATCGCGGTGACGTAGCGATCCAGCGAACCGAGGTTGCTGTGGACGAAGCCCACCGGGTTGTTGATCTCGTGGGCGACACCCGCGGCGAGCTGACCGATGGTGGCCATCTTCTCGCTCTGCACCAGCCGCGCCTGGGTGGTGCGGAGCTTCTCCAGCACCTCCTCGAGTCGGGAGTTGCGCTCCTCGAGACAGCGGTTGGCCTCGCTGAGCTGATGGGTCCGCTCCTCGACCCGCGCCTCGAGCGTGCGGCTCAGCACTTCCTCGCGACGGCGGCGGTTCCAGGAGTCGACCATCTGCCGACACTTCTGGATCACCTCCCACTTGGTGAAGGGCTTGGCGAGGTAGTCCCACTCATCCTGCTGGTCGGCGCCGAAGAGACGCGACAGCTCGTCGATGGATCGGTCCTGGTGAGCGGTGGCGATGGTCACCAGGACGTTGGGATCGCGTTCGCGGACCTGCCGGATGGTCTCGAGCCCGTCCATGCCTCCGGGCATCTTCATGTCGAAGAAGCCGCAGGCAATGCGCCGGTCCTGCTCGAGCTCCGACTCGACCAGGTTGACCGCCTCCTCCCCCGAGCCGGCGGTCAGCAGACGCCAGTCGGGAAGAGCCGAGCCCGGCTCCTCCTCGGTGGCCGCGAGTCGTGCCGAGCGCACGACGGGCGAGGCCCGACCGCTGAGGAAGCCGAGATAGGCATCGAGGATGCCCTGCTCGTCATCGACCAGCAGGACCGTCTTGCAGGTCTCCATCCGTACCGCCTTCCGGGAGACGAGGTCTCCTTCTCGACGATCGGCCTCTGGCTGGCGAACTTGAGCCGGACCCGCAGGGCCGGAGCGCTCCGTCCCTCCTCACTCAGAGCTCGACCTCGTAGAGCTCGTAGACCGTCGGGCTCATCCCGAGGCGACGGTAGGTGGCCTGCGCACCGGTGTTCTCCCGCTCGACGTAGAGCCGGATCCCACAGGCCGATTCGTCCCGGGCTCGACGCTCGACCTCGCGATGGAGGGCTGAGTAGACACCCTGACGACGGGCCTCGGGGGCCACGTACACGCTCTGGATCCACCAGAAGAAGCCGTTGCGCCAGTCGCTCCACTCGGTCGTGACCATGATCTGGCCGACGGCCTCACCGTCACGCTCGGCCACGACGTAGAAGCCGCGGCTCGGATCGGCCAGGAGAGCGCGCACGCCCGCCAGCAGGCGCTCGGCCGGCAGGGTCTTGTCCTCGGTCTCCTGAGCGAGTGCCGCGTTGAAGGCGGCCAGGGTCTGGTCGTCGTCCTCGCGTGCCGCACGAAGAACCAGGGAGGAGTCGGTCGGGTTCGCGTCGCTCATGGCTCGCTCCACCGCGGTCGACGGGACCGCCACGTTGATCGCCATCGGCGTCGAGCCGGTAGAGAAGGAGGTCGCGAAGACCCGGCGATCACCATCTCGCCATGCTAGCTTGACCGCCCTCATCACGGCCACGAGCCGGACCCCGATCGAGTACTCCCATGTCCCAGCGTGAAGGAACCCCGCCCGAGAGCTCTGACGACCTGTTCGAGATTCGTGCGCAGAAGGTCGACACGCTCCGCGAGCTGGGCCTCGACCCCTATCCGCAGAGCGTCTCCATCGACATCGAGCTCGACGAGCTCGCCGCCCGTTTCGAGGAGCTGGCCGAGGCGGCCGAGCCTCTCAGCAGCGGCGGTCGCATCGTCTCGCACAACGTGCAGGGCAAGCTCATCTTCATCAACCTCTTTCACGGCAGCCTGCGGGGCGACGCCGTGTTCCAGGTGATGGCTCGCAAGAACAACATGGACGAGCCGAGCTGGGACTCGCTCAAGCAAGCCGAGCGTGGGGACTTCCTGTGGGTGAAGGGCGTCCCGCTCATGACCCGCAAGGGCACGCCGTCGATCGACGCCGCCGAGGCGCGGCTGACCTGCAAGTCGCTGCGCCCCTGGCCGTTCTCGGTCCGCAAGGAGACCGAGCTGAAGATGCCCGAGCTGGACATGCTCACCCACGGCATCGACATCCGGAAGCAGCAGACCATCGAGGACGAAGCCGGCGAGATGACCGCCGAGGAGCGGCTCGAGACCCGTCGCAACAAGCGCGAGAACCTGCGGCGGCGGAGCGAGATCGAGTTCGCCATCCACCGACTCATGCGCGACGAGTCCTTCGTCAACGTCGCCACGCCCGCGATCTACCCGACCTACGGCGGCGCGGCCTCGCGGCCTTTCCGCACCGAGGTCTGGGCCCACGGCAACTCGGAGCAGTTCCTCTCCATCAGCCCGGAGCCCTTCCTCAAGCGGCTGGTGTGCGGTGGGCTCGACCGCGTCTACACGTTGGCGCGCAACTACCGCAACGAGGGCATCGACGACACGCACAACCCGGAGTTCACCGGCTTCGAGGTCTACCAGGGGCACGCCGACTACACCGACATGATGCGGCTCACCGAGCGTGTCTACGTCGAGTGCGCGACCGCCGTGCACGGCTCGCCGAAGATCCCGTTCACGAGGGTCGTCGACGGCGAGCTGGTCACCGAGACCCTCGATCTCACTCCGCCGTGGCCGGAGGTCCGCTTCCTCGACGTCGTCTCCGAGCTGGCCGGCGAGGACCTGAGCAACTCCGATGCCGAGCAGGCCTGGAAGGTCGCCAAGGCCTTGGGCTTCGAGTGGCCGGAGGGCCGCGTGCCCCAGGACGACTGGAGCAGCGCGCTCATGGCCCTGCTCGACCTGGCCGAAGAGGCGGAGCCGAAGGGCGACGCCATGCGTGAGCTGCAGCAGGGGCTGTGTCACCTCAAGGACTACCCCGCCGGCTCCGCGCCGCTGTGCAAGCGTCACCGCGACGACGAGAGGCTCATCGAGCGCATCGAGTCGCACGCCCGCGGGATGGAGCTGTGCAACGGCTACACCGAGCTCAACGATGGTGGCGAGCAGCGTCGTCGGCTCGAAGCCCAGGCGAAGCTCCGCACCGCCGGCGACGACGAGGCCGTTCCCATGGACGAGCTCTTCGTCCGCTCGGTCGAGCTGGGGCTCCCGCCCATGGGCGGTCTCGGCATCGGCTTCGATCGGCTGGTCATGCTGCTCTGCGACGCCGACCGCGTCCGTGACGTCATCCCGTTTCCGATGATCGGCGACGCCACGCTGGATCACTGATCCGCGTGGCGTCTCCGCCACCTCCCCGAGCGTTCATGAGCGAGCCGACCGAGACAGCCCCCGCGGTGGGCGGCGAGGCCGGCTTCACGCCGCTCGCCGAGGCGGCGAAACGTCTCGGCTACGCGGCCGAGGACTGGCGTGCAGCGGCTCGGGTCTTCCCGGTCCGCTGGCCGGAGCACTACCTCCGTCTCGGCGAGGGGGACGACGGCGCGGCGATCCGCAAGATGGGCGTGCCCGCCGTGGCGGAGCTGACCCCGGACCCGGGCGACCTCGCCGACCCCGTCGGTGAGCAGGGCCTGCTCGATGGCCCCTGCCTGGTGCGCAAGCACCCCGACCGCGCGCTGCTCCTCGTGACGGCGCGCTGTCACTTCTACTGCCGCTTCTGCTTCCGCCGCAGCCACCCGGCGGGCGCTCACCGCGACCCCACCCGCGAGCAGCTCGACGACGCGCTCGGGCTCATCCGCAACGACCCACGGGTCCGGGAAGTCATCCTCAGCGGGGGCGACCCGCTGGTGCTGTCGGACGAGCGACTCGCCGAGATCGTCGCCGCGGTGGCCGACATCGATCACGTCGAGACCCTCCGCGTGCACTCGCGGGCGCCGGTCCACCATCCCCAGCGGGTGACCCCGGAGCTGGCCGCCCTCCTCGCCGGCGGGAAGCCCGCCTGGCTCGTCACCCACTTCAACAACGCCCGCGAGCTGACCGAAGAGTCCGAGCAAGCCCTGGGCCTCCTGCGAGCGGCCGGCCTCTCGTTGCTCAACCAGACGGTGCTGCTCTCCGGGGTGAACGACTCGCGAGACGAGCTGGTCGCCCTCTTTTCCGGGTTGTACCGACGGGGCATCAAGCCCTACTACTTGCATCATCCCGATCGCGCGCCCGGCAATGCGGCGTTCCGCGTGAGCCTCCGACGAGGTCGCGAGCTCTACCGTGACGTCCGGGGGCGGCTGCCCGGTCCGGCAATGCCGAGCTACGTCATCGACCTCCCCGATGGCAGCGGGAAGGTGCCCGTCCTGGAGCTGCTCGACCTGGGGAACGGCGCGTGGCAGGCTCCCGGTCGCCCGGAGCCGTTTCAGGACATCCCCGACACGGAAGACGAGCGACCGACGGAGACTCCATCGACATGAAACGGCGCAGGATCGGGATCCGCAAGGAGGACGACCGCAAGGTCCTCGAGAGCCGCACTCCGCTCACGCCCGCGGACGTCGGGGAGCTCCTCACCTCCCATCCCGACCTGGAGATCGTCGTCGAGCGCAGCTACGGCCGGGGCTTCGCGCACGAGCGGGTCTTCCACGACGACGAGTACGCGGCCGCCGGCGCCGTGCTGGCCGACTCGCTCGACGACTGCCCCGTCGTCCTCGGCATCAAGGAGATCCCGGAAGACGACCTGGTCGCCGACACGACCTACGTCTTCTTCTCCCACACCTTCAAGGGCCAGCCGCAGAACATGAGCATGCTCCGCAAGCTCATGGACCTCCGCTGCACGCTCATCGACTACGAGATGCTCGTGGTCGACGTCACGGACGAGGAGTACCGCGCTCCCAAGCTCAACGACCTCGCGCCGGCCTCCTGGCACGAGCGGACGGTGTCCTTCGGTCGTCAGGCCGGTCAGGCCGGCGCCCTCGACAGCCTCTGGGCCCTCGGCGCCCGTCTCGCCCTGCGTGGCCGCCCCGAGCATCCGCTGGCGTCGCTGCGTCAGGCCAAGGACTACCGACGCGAGGGGCGGAGCTTCGGTTCGCTCGCCCTGGCCAAGGAAGCGCTCACCGAAGCGGGACGTCGACTCCGCGAGGGGGACACCGCCCAGCCGCTGGTCGTCGGCATCGCGGGCCGCGGCGTGACCGCTGCGGGCGTCCACGAGATGCTGGACGTGCTCGACCCGGCCGCTCATCGTCCGACTCCCGACGAGCTCCTGGCGAGCGACCCCGGCACGTTGGCGCCGGGCCTGCACGTCGTCGAGCTCGGTCGCGCGCACACGAGCCCGGAGGTCTTCGCGAAGCTCGCGCCCCGGCTCACGCTCTTCCTCAACTGCATCCGCTGGGAACAGCCGCCGGAGGAGCGCTTCATCACGCGGCAGCTCGCCCACGACCTCCACGCCGACGGTGAGCCCACCGGTCTCCTCGTCATCGGCGACATCAGCTGCGACCCCGGCGGCGCGGTCGAGTTCAGCGTGCCGACCTACGTGGACGACCCGGTCTACGTGTACGACCCCGCGAAGGGCCTGGCGCCGGAGCTCGCGTCCCTGCGCTGGGAAGACGACGCCGACGCGCGTCGGCTCTTCGCGGCGACCTGCAGCTCGGGACTCGAGGGCGACGGCGTCGTCGTCATGGCCGTGACCAACCTGCCCTGCGAGCTCCCGCTCGACTCGTCGACGCTGTTCAGCGCCGCCTTCAAGGACCACGTCCCGGCCATCGCGGCCTGGGCGGAGGGCCATCCCCCCACCGACGAGCCGCTGGCCCGTCCCGTGCAGCGCGCCACCCTCCTGGAGAAGGGCGTGCTCACCCCCGACTACCGCTACATCGGAGAGCGTTACCTCGATGGCTAGCCCGCTTCATTCGTCAGTGTCCGTAGCGAGCGGTCGGAGACGCTCGCCGAGCAGCGAGAACGTAGCTTCGAGGACCGGAGGCGGGCTCGGTGGCCCGTTGAGGACCGAGAAGCGAGCACTCGTTGCGCAGGCCGCGGATGCGGCCGCGCAGCAGGAGACTGACGAATGAAGCGGGCCAAAGTCCTGTTGCTCGGAGCGGGTCGCGTCAGCGGTCCGACGGCCATGGTCCTGCGTCGGGAGGGTCACGAGCTCACCATCGCCGACGCACAGCTCGCAGCCGCCGAGGGTCTCGCCGACGCGGCGCGGGGCGAACGGGCGCTCGAGCTGTCTCTCTCCCTCGATGACGAGGTCGCCGGTCCGAAGGAGTGGTTCGACGACGCGGACGCGGTCATCAGCCTGCTGCCGCCGCCCTTCCACTCCCAGGTCGCCCGGGCCTGCCTGCGCTCGCGCGTGCCGCTGGTGACGGCCTCCTACGTCGACGACGCGACCAAGGCCCTGCACGACGAGGCCCGCGAGGCCGGCATCACCGTCCTCACCGAGATGGGCCTGGACCCCGGCATCGATCACGTCTCGGCGCGGATGCTCCTCGACCGAGCGCGTCGTGACGGACAGGCCGTGCGGCGCTTCACGTCGCACTGTGGCGCGCTTCCCGCTCGGAAGCACGCCGACAACTTCCTCGGCTACAAGTTCTCGTGGAGCCCGGCCGGCGTGGTGTCCGCCGCCTGCTCGGGCGCGCGTTGGGTCGAGAACGGAGAGGTCGTCGAGATCCCGCCCGAGGAGCTGTTCGCCCGGGTCGAGCCCCTCGACTTCCCGGGCTTCGACGCCGCGATGGAGTGGTACCCCAACCGCAACTCGGTCCCGTACCTCGAGAAGTACGAGGCGACCGACGTGAAGGGCATCGTCCGCGGCACCATCCGCTACCGCGGCTGGGGCGTCTTCTGGCACGCGCTCCGTCGGCTGGGCTGGCTGAGCGACGCGACGACCTCTCCCCTTCCCCCGTCGACGCGGGAGGACATCGCCACCGCCCTCGGTGAGGCCCCGACGGCCGAGCTCGTCGACCGCCTGTGCGTCCTGCTCGAGCCGGCGCCGCGTGAGGACGACCGGCCGCCGGTCGAGCTGCTCACCGAGCTGCTCACCACTCGCGACGACCTTCAGCTCCGTCCGGGCGAGGAAGACCTCGTGCTCATGGTCAACCGCATCGAGCACGAATCCGACGGTCCACGCCAGGGTCGCGAGGCCACGCTGCTGCTGCGGAGTCAGGCGGGCAGCGGGCACACGGCGGTGGCGCTCACGACCGGCGGCATGGCCGGACTCGGCGCGCTGCTCGTGCTCGGTGACCAGTTCCGCGGCATGGGCGTCGTCGGTCCGCATCACCTCGAGCTGGCGCGAGCCATCGAGCCCCTGCTCGAGACCATCGACGTCGAGATGGTCGAGCGCGACTGGAGCGAATAGCTGCACGGTCGGTTCGGGTCGCCGCGCCCGAGGAATGGGCGTATCCTCCCGCGCCATGATGGCCCCCGAACCGGACGCTCCGGTCAGCTCCACTTCCCCCCTCTCGCCCAAGCTCGTCTCGGCGCGACGCGTCGACCAGCGCTTCCTCGACGAGCTCGTCGAGCTCGACGCCCAATGGGACCCGCGGCGGCGCCGCGACCTCGGCGATCCGGTGGGCGGCGGTCTCACCGGCCGCGACGCCCTCCGTCTCTTCGAGTCGCAGGTGCTCTCGCGTCATCTCGACTTCGAAGCGCGGGTCATGGGGGCGGCCGGCGAGGGCTTCTACACCATCGGCAGCTCGGGTCACGAGGGCAACGCCAGCGTCGCCGCCGCGCTGCGTCCGACCGACCCCGCCCTGCTCCATTACCGCTCGGGTGCGTTCTTCCTCGAGCGCGCACGGCAGGTGCCGGGTCAGACCCCGACGCTGGACGTGCTGCTCGGCCTGGCGGCGTCCCGCGACGACCCCATCTCGGGTGGTCGTCACAAGGTCTGGGGCAGCCTCGCCCTCAACGTGCCGCCGCAGACGAGCACCATCGCCAGCCACCTCCCCAAGGCGGTGGGCCTGGCCCTGGGCATCGAGCGAGCGGCGCACCTCGGCGTGCCCAGCCCGCACCCGCGCGACGCCATCGTGCTCTGCTCCTTCGGTGACGCGAGCTTGAACCACGCGACGGCGCAGGCAGCCTTCCAGGCGGCGGCCTGGGCGACGGAGCGCAAGCTGCCGGTGCCCGTGCTCTTCCTCTGCGAGGACAACGGCATCGGCATCTCGGTGTCGAGCCCGCCGGGCTGGACGCGGACGAGCCTCGCCTCTCGCGGCCGGCAGATCGCCTACTTCGAGGCGAGCGGGCTCGACCTGGTCGACGCCCACCAGGCCGCCCGCGCCGCGGTCGATCACGTTCGACTGCACCGTCATCCCGCCGTGCTGCGGCTCGACGTCGTGCGTCTGCTGGGCCACGCCGGCGCCGACCCGGAACACGTCTACCGAGAGGAAGAGGAGATCTTCGCCACCGAGAAGCAGGATCCTCTCCTCTGCTCGGCGCGCTTCCTCGCGACGGCGGGCGTCGCCTCGCCTTCCGAGCTCCGTGACCTCTACGAGAGCACGCGTGACCGCGTGCGGGCCTGCTCGCGAGAGGCCGTGCGACGACCGAGACTCGAGAGCGCTGCCGACGTGGAGGCACCGCTCGCTCCCCGTGACGCCGCGACCATCGCGGCCGAGGTGAAGCGCAGCGCCGAGTCGGCCCCGACCGAGGGGCGCGACGCATCGCCGCGTCCCATGCCTCGAGTCATCAACCGCGCGCTGCGCGAGCTCCTCACCCAGCATCGCGAGATGCTCGTCTTCGGCGAGGACGTCGGGAAGCGTGGCGGCGTTTACGGCGTCACCGATCGCCTGCAGAAGACGGTCGGTCGTGCGCAGGTCTTCGACAGCCTGCTTGACGAGACGTCGATCCTCGGGATGGCCATCGGCTGCGGGATGGCAGGCCTCATCCCCGTGCCGGAGATCCAGTTCCTCGCCTACCTGCACAACGCCATCGACCAGCTCCGCGGCGAGGCGAGCTCACTCCAGTTCTTCTCACAGGGTCAGCACGCCAACCCAATGGTCGTGCGCATCGCATCCCTCGGCTATCAGAAGGGCTTCGGAGGTCACTTCCACAACGACAACTCGACGGCCGCCGTGCGTGACATCCCGGGTCTCGTCGTGGGCTGCCCTTCGCGTGGTGACGACGCGGCCGGCATCCTCCGCACGTTGGTGGCAGCCGCCAAGGCTTGCGGAACGGTCTCGGTCCAGCTCGAGCCCATCGCGCTCTACAAGGAAGAGAACCTCGAGCCTGGCGACGGGGCCTGGAAGTTCTCCTACCCGGAGCCCGGTTGGCACGTGCCCATCGGCGAGGGCCGGCTCTACGAGAGTGATCACGAATTCCTCGGCGGTGGCCCAGCGGCCGAGAAGGCCGACCTGACGATCGTCACCTATGGCAACGGCGTGCGGCTCTCACTGCTGGCGGCACGAGCGCTGCGTGAGAAGCACGGCAAGCGCTGCACCGTTCTCGACCTGCGCTGGCTCCAGCCGCTACCCACGCAAGCCATCGTCGACGCGGCCACGGCTGCGTCTGCCGTGCTCGTCGTCGACGAGGGACGTCGGGCCGGCGGCGTGGCGGAGCCGGTCATGAGCTGCCTGCTCGAGAACCAACCAGTCGACGCGCCCTGGCGTTGCGCGCGGGTCACGGGCACGGACACCTTCATCCCCCTCGGACCGGCGGCCAACCACTGTCTGCCGAGCACCGACAGCATCCGGGAAGCCGCGGAGTCACTACTCGGCCTCAACGACGGAGGTGAGGCATGAGCTCGCGTCCCTTGCGCGCCGCGCTGGTCTGTCCCGGTCGTGGAAGCTACCTCTCACCCGAGCTCGGCAGCCTCGGTCGGGCGCGCGAGGAAGGCGTCACCGAGGTCCGTACGAGCCTCGACGCGGTCGTGCGCGAGCTCGACACCTGTCGCGCCAAGCGGGGTCAGCCGTCGGTCATGACCCTGGACTCGGCCGAGCGCTTCTCGCCGCGCGAGCACCTCCGGGCCGACCACGCCTCGGCGCTCATCCTCGCGGGCTCGGCCGCCGACCTCGGTCTCGTCAAGGCGGCTGCTCAGGCCGGTCTCATCGAGCCGGTGGTCGCCTGTGGCAACAGCCTTGGTTGGTACACGGCGCTGCACGTGTCGGGCGCCCTCGACGCACCCAACGCGGCGCGCCTCGTCGACACCATGGCGTCCATCCAGGTCGAGCGCGGCGAAGAGGGTGGTCAGCTCGTCTACCCCATCGCCGACGACGACAGCTGGGAGGTGGACGCGACGCGGTCTCAGGCCGTTGAGGAGGGGCTGGCAGCAGCTCGGGCCGCCGGTGGTCAGGCGCACGTGTCGATCTGGCTCGGCGGCAACGTCGTGCTGGCCGGTGACGAGCCGGCGCTGAAGGTCTTCACCGAGACCTTGCCGCCGGTGGAGCGCAAGGGCCGGACCTTCCCTCTTCGGCTGGCCGGTCACTCGGCGTTCCACACGCCGCTCATGACCGAGATGAGCGGCATCGCTCAGGGGCGGCTCGGCGATCTCGGCTGGCGGGCACCGGAGATGCCGCTCATCGACGGTCGTGGCGTGACCTGGTCGCCCTTCCACGCCGACCCTGCGGCGTTGCGGCAGTACACGCTCGAGACGCAGGTGCTCGAGACCTACGACTTCACGACTTCGGTGCGGGTGGCGCTGCGTGAGCACGCACCGGACCTGCTCATCCTGCTGGGCCCGGGCGACTCGCTCGGAGGTCCGGTCGGTCAGCTCCTGGTGGCCGAGCGCTGGTCGGGCATCGCGTCGCGAGCGGACTTCCTCGAACGCCAGGGCTCAGACGACCCGATCGTCGCGTCGCTGGGTCGGGCGGCGGATCGGTCGCGGCTGCTCGGCTTGCTCGAGGCCGGCGCGAAGGCGTGAGCGTCCAGGTCGTCGCCGATGTCCTCGGTGTCGTCGGCGTCGTCGTGCTGCTCGCCTGCTATGGCGCGTTGCAACTGAAACGCCTGCGTGTCGACGACCTGGCCTACTCCCTCGGCAATGCGGTTGGCGCGGCGCTGATCCTCTTCTCGCTCACCCAGAGCTTCAATCTTCCCGCGTTCCTCATCGAGTCGGCGTGGCTGCTGATCAGCCTGTACGGTCTCGTGCAGTGGGGTCGCCGTCGGAGCTCCGGAAAGGCGCAACCGACTCCCTCGGGAGACTCGTGACGCTCAGGCGAAGTCACTGAAGTCGGCCTTCAAGCCGATCCCCAGCTCACGCTCGGTCTTGCCCACGTCGAACCTCTCCCGTGCTGCCCGGCTCCCGATGACGTGGAATGCCTCGTAGCCCGTGCCTTCCCAACTCAGCGCGGCAACCACGGCTCGGGCGAGGTCGTGACGACAGACCCAACCTCCTCGGCAGTAGTCCAGCTCGGAGAGCGGTCGTCCTTCGAGGTCGCGACCGACCGCACCATCGACCACGTGCCCCGCTCGGAGGTTGAGGACCGTCAGGCCGTGGGTCTCCGCGAACTGGCGGCCGAGCTCCTCTTGGAGCGACTTCGTCACGTCGTAGAGGAAGTCCGCACCCGAGTCGCAGGGCAGCCTGGACCGGGGATCGACGGGGACGTCGCCAGTCGGAAGATGCACGGGGGCCGAGCCGATGAGGATCACGCGCCCGACCCCGGCTCGCCGAGCGGCTTCCAGGACGGCGTAGGTCCCCTGCACGTTCGTCCGAAAGGGCGTGTCCGGCGAGAGGTAGTCACCGGCACCCACTGCCACCGCCAGGTGCACCGCCACGTCCATCGACGTGACCGAGGGTGCCAGGGCCTCGAGATCGGCGACGTCGAGCTGCGACGAGCTTCCGAAGACGCGGTCGGGCGGTGGAGGCACGCCGGGGAGGTCCACCCCGTGAACGACGTGCCCGGCATCGACGAGCTGGCTGACGATGCTCTCGGCCGTGCGACCGAAAGCCCCTGTCATCAGTACTTTCACGGCATTGGAGGACAGCCCACCATCACGCCGCAGTACGCCACCGTACGCTCCCCACCAGGCCCAAAAGCGCGAAGGTCGACAGCAGCGACGACCCGCCGTGGGACATCAGTGGCAAGGGGATGCCGATGATGGGCATGAGCCCGAGCACCATCCCGACGTTCACGACGAGATGGGCCGCTATCAAGCTCGCCGCCCCGAGGCACACGAAGGACCCCAATCGATCGGGCGCCGCGACCGCCGCCGCGAGCAGCCTCGCGAGCAACAGCGCATAGAGCCCAAGGACGAGCGTCGCCCCCAAGAAGCCCCACTCCTCCGCCACCACGGCGAACACGAAGTCGGTGTGACGCGCGGGCAGGAAGCCGAGACGATTCTGCGGTCCCTCGCAGTAGCCCTGGCCGACCAGCCCACCCGAGCCCACGGCGATGCGCGCCTGGATGCCCTGGTAACCACGGCCAGTGGGATCCCTCTCGGGCTGGAAGGGCAGCAGGATGCGGTCCTTCTGGTAGTCGGAGAGATGAGGCCAAACCAGTGGTGTCGAGAGAGCCACCAGCACGCCCAGCACGCCGATGACCCGCCAGGACAGCCCCGAGCAGAACATCGCCGCCAGGAGCAGCGGTGCGAAGGTCAGCGCGGTGCCGAGATCGTTCTGCAGGAGGATGAGCCCCACGGGCAGGCCGACGACGATGGTGTCGAGCGCCGCATGGTGCCAGCGGAGACGACCCGGCTCCCGCTTCGACGCCAGGGCCGCGAGCATGAGCACGACCGCGACCTTGACGAACTCCGAGGGCTGGATGCGCGGCAAGCCCGGCAGGTCGAGCCAGGCCTGAGCACCCGCCACCTCGCGCCCCCTCAGCAACACTCCGCCCAGCAAGGCCATGCCGCCACCGAGCAGGATGGGCGCGATCTTGGCGAGCTTTCGATAGTCCAGCCAGGTCAGCCCGGCCGCCACGCCCAGGGCGATGACGAGCACCATGAGCTGGTGCGACGCCTCCGACGCCAGGCCGTCGCCGCGGTCCTTCGCCGAGTGAATGAAGGCCACGCCGATGAGCGAGAGCGTCACCGCCGTGAACAGCAAGACGCCGTCGATGCGCTTGAGCCAGTCGGGAAGCATCAGAACCCCGTCAAGACGAGCCGATCGCGGAAGTAGTGGCTCAGCACCGCATGGGCCACCGGCGCAGCGGCTTCACCGCCGTGCTGACCCGAGTGCTCGAGAATGACCGCGAACGCGAGCTCCGGTTGATCGGCGGGCGCGTAACCCATGAACCAGGCGTGCTCGGCGTGCCGGCGATCGCCGTTGCTCTCTTCCGAGGTCGCGCTGCCCACCGACTGCGCGGTCCCCGTCTTGCCGGCGACGCTGACTCCATCGAGACGAGCGCGCCGACCGGTACCAGAGGCCACCGTGTCCTCCATGGCCGTCTTGATGATCGACACCGTCCGTGCGCTGATGTCGAGACGTCCGAGCACTTCCGGCTCGGTCACGTGGAGCGTGTTGCCCTCGTGGTCGAGGACCCGATCCAACACGTACGGTCGGTAGTAGGCGCCGCCGTTGCCGATGGCCATGGCGTTGAGAGCCACCTGCAGGACGCTGACCGAAAGAAAACCTTGCCCGATGGACAGGTTGATCGTGTCGCCCGGGTACCAGCCCTCGCCTTGAGTGCGGCGCTTCCAGCTCCGGCTCGGCATGAGCCCCGCGCGCTCGCCGGTGATGTCGATGCCGGTCCTGCGACCGAAGCCCGCCTTCTCGCTCAGCGCGAAGATGGGATCGGCGCCCATGTCCCGGCCCAGCTCGTAGAAGTAGATGTTGCAGGAGCCGACCAAGGCCGCGTGCATGTCGACTTCACCGTGGCCGATCTTCTTCCAGCACCGACGTGTCTGACCGAACACCCGAGTCTGGCCGTAGCAGACCGAGGTTCGTTCCGGCGAGAGGCCCTGCTCCAGCGCCACGGCCGCGACCAGCGGCTTGTACACCGAGCCCGGCGGGTAGCCACCCGAGATCGTGCGATCACGCAGCGGACCGTCGGGATCCTCGTTGAGCTGCGACCACAGCACGTGAGAGATGCGCCCCGAGAACGCCTCGAGATCGTGGGTGGGTGACGAGGCGAGGACCCTGACCGCGCCGGTGCGTGCGTCCAGCACCACGCAGGCGCCGCGTCGGCCTTCCAGCGCCGCCTCGGCGCGCTGCTGGAGCTCGAGGTCGAGGGTGAGCCGGAGGTCGGCACCCCGCTCGGGGCTCTCGGCGAGCTCGGTCTCGACGATGCGCCCTCGCGTGTCGACGATGACCTTCTGCTCGCCACGCTGACCGGTGAGGAAGCGATCGGCGGTCTTCTCGATGCCACGCTTGCCGATGAGATCGCCACGGCGGTGCAGGCCGCCTCGCCCCTGCCGCGCGAGCTCCTCGGCCGAGATCTCACCGCAGTAGCCGAGCACGTGAGCGGCGCTGCTGCCCTGCACGTAGTCGCGAAGGGTGCGACTGCGCAGGTCGAGATCGGGGACGTCTTCCCGACGGGTCTCGAAGTAGGCAAGCTGCGAGAACAGGATGTCGCGAGCCACGACCGGCGGCACGCGTCGGTCCTTCTTTCGCTGACGCGCGACGCTCTTCTCGATGTCTTCGAGAGAGCGGCCGGTCAGGCGATGAACGAAGAGCAACGCCGCTTCTTCGTCCTCGGGCTTCTCCTTCAAGACGAGGTCGTGGCTCAGTCGATTCCCGACGAGCAGGCGTCCCTCGCGGTCCTGGATGCGCCCCCGGGGAGCCTCCACCGGTCGGTGCTTGACCGAGTTCGCACGGGCGTCACTGAGGTAGCGAGGCCCTTCGACGACCTGCCACTGATAGAGCCTCGCCACGAAGACGAGCACGATCAGGGCGAGCACCCCGAAGATCAGGCGACAGCGGAACGCCAGGACTTCATCGACCGCGGGACGGGACAAGTCTTCGACCTCTCGCTCCTCCGACGGGCGCGGCGGACAGGGTGAGCACGACGAAGCAGAGCACGGCGTCGACGAGCATCGCGAGGAAGCCGAAACCGCCGAACTCGAGCCCGAAGGTGAAGGCGACGCAGGCTCGACCGATCAAGTCGACGAGCACCGCCCCCACCGACAACAGCACGCGGTCTTCGGCCTGCTCGCTCTTGCGCTGACGAGTGAGCTCGGCGCAAGCACGTCCCACGACCGCCAGGACGAGAAGGCGCGGACCGAGCAGGGTGCCGGACACGCAGTCCTGCACGAGCCCCATCAACGCACCGATGAGCGGCGCGCGACCTCGACTCTGACGGGAGCAGAGGACCACCGTCGCAATGAGGAAGGGGTCGAGGAGCGTCACGCCCAGGGCCGACAGGCCGCCGGTGACGAGACACGCGACGAGCAGCGTCACGGGGAGCACGAGGAGGAGGTGTCTCCGGTTCATGAGCCGCTCAGCGTCGCGCCACGCGCTGGGGCGCGGCAGGCTCGGGAGCGAGGACCAGGACCTCCTCCAGCTGTTCGAAGTCGACGGCGGGGCGCAGCGTGATCTCACGCTCGAGCCCCCCGAAGTCGCGCACGGACTCGACCGTGCCGACGACCAGCCCTCGCGGGTGGACCTGATCCAGCCCCGAGGTCACGACCACCTCACCCACCGACAGGCGACCGCGAGGTCCGACATGACGTAGCCGCAGGCGACCGTCGGGGCCGCCGCGGACGACGGCCTGGACCTGTCGGCGGCCCTCTCCGACCAGCACGGCCACGCCGCCGTCGGGATCGACGAGGCACTGCACCTTGGCGGCCCGCCGGGTGGCGATGAGGACCTTGCCGACGACGCCGCCCGGGGCGACCACCGCCTGATCGGGCAGGATGCCGTGGTCGGTCCCTCGGTCGATGACGAGGACGCGGTCGGTGTCGCGCTCCTGATGCAGGACGCGCGCGGCGACCGATCGGTGCTCGGTCCGCTCGGCGAGGTCGAGGAGCTGCCGCAGCCGGTCGTTCTCGATGGCCAGCTCACGCCGCTCGTCGAGGAGGATCCGGAGATCCCGGAGCTCACGCTCGGTCCGCACGAGGCGGGAGTGAGAGGTGCGCAGGTCGAGGAGGCCGATCCAGGCCGACTGGCACCAGCGCACCACCCCGTGTCCGAGGGAGACGACGGGAGCGGTCAGGGCGAGGCCTCGCTCCTGAACCGGCAGCAGCCGGTCGGGAGCCCGCAGCCCCAGCGTGGTGATCGCGACCCCCAGGCCGAGGACCGTCGCCAGGACGGCCAGGTGATGACGCTCGAGCAGTGATTCCTTCACCGCCAGACCTCTAGTGCGTTCGAGGCATTGACCTCGAAAGTACTTTAGATCTTAGCAAGAAGAGACGAACGGCGGAAGAGTTCCGTAGCCTCGCCGAGCCCAGACCGCCCTCTAGGGCCAGCTCAGGCAGGCCAGGGCCTCGACCTGGTCGGTTTGGGGCATCATGTCGACGGGCTCGACGGTCTCCAGCGCGAAGCCCAGGTCGACCAGACGGTCGAGGTCCCGGGCCAGGGTCTCGGGCTCACAGGAGAGGTAGACGAGACGGCGCACCGACCCGATCTCCGCGAGGGCATCGAGGACGTCGGAACGTGCCCCGGCCCGGGAGGGATTCATGACGACGGCGTCGGGGCCGAGCTCGAGAAGTCGGTCCAACGCCTTCTCGACGGGCGAAGCGATGACCCGGACGTTCTCGACTCCTTCTTCCTCGATCGTGGTCCGCGCATCGCGTGTCGAGCTCTTCGCCCCTTCGATGCAGGCGACCCGCGTGAAGTCGTCGCGCAGGGCCAGGCCGTGGGTCCCCACGCCGGCGTAGAGGTCGGCCAGCAGCTCACCCTTGCCCAGGAAGGCCTGCATCCGGTCGTGGATGAGCGGCAGCACGGTGAGATTCACCTGGAAGAACGAGGCCGGGGACACCCGGAGCGAGAGCTCGGCGCAGTCGACCCGAATGCCCCGCTCGCCCCCGAGGTGCTTGACCGCCCCCTTGATGACGCGAGGCCCCGGGTCGGGGGAGGCGTTGTACGACATGCCCGAGACCATGGGCAGTCGCTCATGGAGGGCTTCCAGGGGGAACCGGGGCAGGCCCTCCGCTCGGAAGACCAGCGTCAGGTGCTGCCGCGTCGGATCGCTGCCGCAGCGGAGGTCGACGTGCCGGAGCTCGCGGGGAATCCGCCCCCGCCCGAGGAAGGAGCGAACCCGCCGGCTGGTCTCGAGCAGCTCGGGAACGAGCACCCGGCAGTTGGGGGCATCGATGATCTCGCGGCTGCGTGGCCGGAAGTAGCCCAAGCGGGGCGGCTTGCCGGCGGCGAGCCCCACCGCGAGCTTCGCCCGGCAGCGGTAGTCGAAGGCCTGGTCCGAGGCCAGGCACGAGAGGAGCCGGGCGTCCTCGAGCCGCGGGTAGTGCCCGAGCTGCTCGGCGAGGACCCGCCGCTTGCGGGCGAGCTGGGCCTCACGAGTGGAGTCGAGGAGCGCGCAGGCGCCGCAGGCGGTCTGATGGGGGCAGACCCGGGAGTCGGCCCGACCATTGGTCATCGGAGTCGGCGCTACTCGAGCGCGATCCGGCCCAGGAGCTCGGGCTGGTCGAGGAGGGCGCCGGCACCGCGGACCACCGAGGTCAGGGGCTCCTCGGCGTGGCTGACCGGGAGGCTCGTCACCTCGCGCAGGCACTGGTCGGCGTGCATGAGGAGCGAGCCGCCGCCGGTCAAGACGATGCCTCGCTCGGCGATGTCGGAGGACAGCTCGGGCGGCGTGTGTTGGAGGGCGGTGCGCACGACCTCGACGATCTGGGCGATGGACTCGGCCAGTGCGAGGCGGATCTCCTCGTCGGTGACGACTTGAGAGCAGGGCACGCCCTCGACGAGGTCACGACCGGCGACCTCGCAGGACAGCGGCTCTTCGAGAGGGTAGGCCGAGCCGACCTGGAGCTTCACGCTCTCGGCCGTGCGCTCACCGATGAGCAAGTTGTAGTTGCGCCGGACGTGGTTGACGATCGCGTCGTCCATGGCGGCGCCGGCCACGCGGATGGAGGCGCTCCAGACCACGCCGGCCAGGGAGATGACCGCCACGTCGGTGGTGCCGCCGCCGATGTCGACGATGACGTTGCCGGAGGCTTCCTCGACGGCGAGACCCGCGCCGACGGCGGCGGCCATGGCCTCCTCGACGAGGATGACCTCGGCGGCCCGGGCGGCTTCGACGGCGTCACGGACGGCGCGCTTCTCGACCTGGGTGATGCCGGAGGGCACTCCGACGACGATGGTGGGCTGGACGAAGCGTCGTCCGCCGTGGGCCTTCTTGATGAAGGCCTCGAGCATCGCCTGGGCGGCCTCGTAGTTGGCGATGACGCCGTCCTTGAGGGGCCGGATCGCCTCGATGTTGGCGGGAGTCCGGCCGAGCATCTCGTGAGCTTCGCGGCCGAAGGACTCGAAGGCGCCGGTGCGGGTGTTGCGGGCGACGAGGGAAGGCTCGTTGACGACGATGCCTTCCTCGCGCGCGTGGATCCGGGTGTTGATGGTGCCGAGGTCGATGGCGAGGTCGGCCGACCGGAAGAGGGACTTGAAGACGTCGAGCACCTGAAGATTCCTCGAACCGGACCGTCCGGGCTCGCCCATCCCCGGATCACGGACCTGAGTCTACGGAATCAGTCTACAGAACCGCCGCCCTCCCGCGAAGGCCCTTTTGCAGCTTCGAAGCACTCACGGAGTGACGAAGCGACGCTGAGAGCAGCCAAGCGAAACGAAATCCAGCGAGAGATTTCGTGCCTTGGCTAGGCGCGAGGAGCGACGCCTACGCTCTGGTAGGCGAGCAACGAGCAACAACGCCAAGGCGCGAAAGATCCGCTGGACTAGAAGGAATACGAGATCTCGAATTCCTCGACCGCCCTCGTGCCGTACGTGTCCTCGGCCACCAGCCGGAACACGTTCAGCCCCTCCTGCCCGACGATGAGCATGTCCTGGAAGAAGCCGTTCTCGTCGACCGAGAGCGTCCGCTGGGGCACGTCGTTCACGTAGGCCTTGAGCGTCACGTAGGGGTCGGTCTCGCCGCGGACGATGACCTTGTCGCCCGCCTGGGTCGTGCCCAGGATCTTGAGACGCGGTGGCGGCCGGTCCTCGCTGGGCTTGGTGCCCTTGTCGATGGTGAAGCGACGCAACTCGCTCCAGCGGCTGGAGTTGCCGTCCTCGTCGATCGCCGCGATGCGCCAGAAGTAGGTGCCCTGCGGGAGGCCCATGATCTCGGCCTCCCAGGGTCGCTCGACCCGCCCCTGAGGGACCGTCGTGCTCTTGGCGTTGAGGACGGGGTCGAAGTACTCGTTCCGACCCACCTGGAAGGTGTACTTGGGCGCGTTGTCGACCTCTTCCCACTCGAAGATGGTCAGCTCGCCCTCGGGCTTCTCGTAGGTGTAGACACGACCGTTGATGGGCGCGAGCAGCGACGGCCGGTCCGGGATGACCTGAGGCTCTCCCATCGACACCTTCCCGCCCCGCCCCCGCTGGGCCCGGATCGCCGTGTTGGCCTGCATCCGGGTCTGGGTGCCGTCGTGGAGGATCTTCGAGCCACCGAAGACCGACACCATGTCGAGCTCGTCGGAGCCCTTTGGATTGCGGATGTCGACCTTGTCGCCGTTGGGCGCCACGTCGACGTCGAGGTTGGTGTGCAGGACCGAGTCCGTGCCTGGCTTGCTCTCATAGGTGAGGCCGCCGTGCTCCATTCGGGCCTCCAGCTTGTCGTCGGCGCCCGCCCGCGGCACGTAGTCCTGGATGGCGATGAGGGTGCCCGGCTCCAGCGACATCTGCTCGCCGTTCTTGTACCGGATCGTGATCGAGCCGCTCTCGACGCGGATGCGGTCGCCCGGCTGGAGTCGCGTGCCGCTGGTGATGGGCACCCAGCGGGGAGACTTCAGCTTCTTGACGTCGACCTTGCCCGAGCGCTCGACGATGTCGGCCACCGAGCCCAGCGTCGCGCAGACCGCGTCGTGGAACTCGTGAAAGGCCTCGCGGGCCTCGGCCGCCCAGCCCTGAGCGTCGTCGAACTGCCCCGCCTCGTGGGCCTCGCGGGCCTGGGCCACCAAGGTGCGGCCCTGCTCGAGACGCCTCTTGAGGTCCTGCGGGGTCGCGTCGGAGAGGCACTCCACCGACTTGTCGTGGAAGCGCTCGGCACCGCTGATCTCGCGCCGGGAGCGCTCCTCGGGGCCCGGAGGCTGAAAGCGCTGCCAGGCGAACCAGCCGGCCACCCCGAAGGCGAAGACCACTCCGACGAAGGTCCAGAGCGTCCGGTAGGTGACGGTGTAATCCAGCAGGTGCCGGTAGACGGTGCTCGAGGCCATGGGCTGTTCCTCGGCGGGTGAGGCTGCCCAGCCTCCCCACCCCCTCAATCATGCCTCTCGGACCGGGTCCTCCACCAGCGTCACGCCGTCCGAGCCGGCGATCCGCCCGCTCGGGGAGCAGCCGGATGGCACTGGCCTCGGAACCGCCCCGTTCCGCCGCACCGCCGGCCGACGAGGGCGACGTCACGCGAGGACCGTGGGAGGCGTCTCAGGGCCCCTTTCAGACCCCCTCGACGTCCTTGCACGGCCAGGATGACGGTGACATCATCCCGCCCTTCGTTCGGGACGCTCGGACCGGTCCGGCCATCGCCGGAGCCGGAGCTTCGAGGCTGCCTTCTCATCGCTCGAACGAAACCGCATCCCCCGCGGGAGGATCTCCGTGCTCAAGGTGTTTCGGGAACAGACCAAGTCATTGCACTGGGTGCTCTGGCTGATCATCGCCTCCTTCATCATCTTGATCTTCGTCCAGTGGGGCGGAGCGGGCAGCGGCGTCCAGGGCGCCAGCACCTGGGTCTCGAAGATCGGCGACGACGAGATCGACACCGCGACCTTCTCGAGCTACCTGCAAGACGAGGAGTTCCGCCTCCGACAGGCCTTCGGCGACCAGTACCAGCAGTCGATGCTGGACCTGGACGGCGTCCTCGAGCGGCTCCACAACCGGGCCCTCCTCCGTCAGCAAGCCGAGCGCCTCGGCCTGACCCCGAGCACCGCCGAGGTCGCCCAGCAGGTCAAGGACATCCCCGCATTCCAGACCAACGGCGTGTTCGACCGCCAGGCCTACGACGACTTCCTCAACAGCCGCGGCACCAGCCACGCTGACTTCGAAGCCGAGCGCGCCGCCGACGTCCAGATCAATCGAATGCGCGACCTCCTCCTGTCGAGCATCAGCGTCTCCGACAGCGCCCTCGAAGAGGAGTGGCGGCGTCGGAACGAGACCGTGACCATCGACTACGTGCTCTTCGAGCCCGGTCACTACGACGCCAACGTGCAGCTCACCGACCAGGAAGTGCGCGAGTGGTACGACGACCACCGCGACGACTACGACGAGGGCGAGGGCCGACGCATCCAGGTGCTCGACTTCGACCCGCGGAAGATCCAGCAGGAGCTCGCCGTCGACGCCGACGTCCAGGCGTACTACCAGGAGAACCTCGACGCCATCTACACGATGCCGGCCGACCAGCGTCGCGCCAGCCGCATCCTCGTCGAGGTGCCGCAGGGCGCCAACGAGGCGCTCCGGGAGCTCCTTCGTGGCGAAGCCGAGGAGATCGCGGCCCGCGTCCGCGCCGGCGAGGACTTCGCCGAGATCGCTCGCGCCGAGTCCGACGACAAGGAGACCCGGCTCGAAGGCGGCGACATGGGTCCCTTCTTCCAGGACACCCACGAGGAGTCGCTCGACGTCGAGTTCTTCCAGATGGAAGAGGGCGAGATCCGTGGCCCCATCGAGACCACCCGTGGCTACGACATCATCCTCCTGACCAAGGGCGAGGGCCGCAAGGCGAAGCCGCTCTCCGAGGTCCGCAGCCGCATCCTCAACGCGCTCTACTCGGACTCCGCCAGCGCCGAGGCCAACCGTCGGATGGACGCCTTCTTCGCCGCCTACGCCGACAACCCCGACTTCGACGCCGCCGCGAAGACCGCCAGCCTGAGCCTGGACGACTCCCGCTGGGTCACCCGCCAGGACGTGCTCTCCTCCGACCTCAGCCCGTCCATCGTGAACCAGGCCTTCAACCTCGACATCGGCGAGAAGAGCGATCCCGTGCCGACCGCCAGCGGTCAGGCCATCGTCAAGGTCCTCGAGACCCGCGAGACCTCGCCGCAGCCCTTCGACGAGGTCGAGGACCGCGTGCGGCAGGACGCCCGTCGTGACCGCGGCGCCCTCCTCGCCCGCAGCCGCGCCGAGGAGATCCGCGAGATCGCCGCCGAGACGCCCGACGACCTCAGCGAGGTCGCCGCCATGGTGGCCGACGAGGGTCCCTCGGTGCAGTCCTCCGGCAAGATCCGCCAGGGTGGCTTCGTGTCCGGCTTCGGCATCGCCCAGGACCTGAACGACGCCGCCTTCGGCACCGAGCAGGGGCAAATCGGCCCGGTCGTCGACACCGACCGAGGCTCGGTCCTCTTCCGCGTGAAGGAGCGTGAAGAGTTCGATCCCGAGCGCTTTGCGACCGAGAAGGGCACCTTGAGCGCCACCATCCGGAACCAGTCGTACCGACTCTTGCTCGACAGCACCTTGTCGAAGATGCGGGACGCGAACCAGGATCAGGTCGAGAACAACGACGTGCTCCTCTCCGGATACCGACAGGCGCTCGCGGGCTCCGCAAGCCAGACGGCTCCCGCTCCCGTCGGTCAGTAGCCGCCTCGGGGCCCGGCCGCGTCGCCGGGTACCCTTGCCAGGGATCCGCCGAACCGACGAGAACGCAGCATGGCACTCGACGACCTCCTCAGACGTCTCATTGGCTCGGATGTCTCCGACCTCCACTTCAAGGTCGGACGCCCGCCCCTGCTCCGGAAGAACGGCGCCCTGGTCAACGCACCCGGGCTCCCGCCGCTGAGCGCCGACGACACGGCCAAGATCGCCTACGGCCTTCTCAAGGGACCGCAACGCGAAGAGCTCAAGACCGGCGTTCCGGTCGACGGCTCGTACCAGCTCGGCGACGACTGCCGCTTCCGAGTCAACGTCTTCCGGCAGCGCAACAGCGCGGCGATCGTGCTGCGGCAGATCCCGATGACCATCCCGGACTTCGAAGATCTCAACCTGCCGCCGGTGATGCGTGAGATCGCCGACGAGAACCGTGGGCTCGCCCTGGTCACGGGTGTCACGGGCTCGGGCAAGTCGACCACTCTCGCCTGCATGATGAACTTCATCAACCGGCGGCGGAAGGTTCACATCCTCACCATCGAGGACCCGATCGAGTTCCTCTACAAGGACAACGTCTCCTCGATCTCGCAGGTCGAGATCGGGTTCGATGCTCCCGGCTTCGGTGACGCCCTCCGCTCCTCGCTCCGTCAGGACCCCGACATCATCCTCGTCGGCGAGATGCGCGACCTCGAGACGGTGAAGACCGGTCTCAAGGCGGCGGAGATGGGCTACATGGTCTTCTCCACCCTCCACACCACCGACGCCGTCAAGACGATCAACCGCATCCTCGACGTCTTCCCCGGTCACCAGCAGCAGCAGGTTCGCTACCAGCTCGCCGGCACCCTGCGCGCGGTCATCTCGCAGCGCCTCCTTCCCCGCGCCGACGGCAAGGGTCGTCGCGTGGCCATGGAGATCCTCCGCTCCAACGCGACGGTGAAGGACTACATCGAGAACGCCGAGAAGACGAGCGGTCTCAAGGACGTCGTCGAGGGCGGTCGCGACCAGTACGGGATGCAGACCTTCGATCAGCACCTGACGATGCTCTACAACGAGGGAGTCATCACTCTCGAGACCGCCATGGAAGCCAGCAGCAGCCCCGCCGACTTCCAGCGCGCCCTCTCCTTCGAGTAGCTCGCCATGAATCTCGACGCACTACTCCAAGACATCGTTGCGAAGTACCCGGGTCTCTCGGACATCCACTTCAAGGTGGGTCGCTGTCCGATGGTCCGCCACGACGGCGAGCTGAAGGAGACCAACTACGGCAAGCTCACCGAGGCGCTGACTCAGGGCATGGCCAAGCTCATGCTCCCGGACCGGCTCTTCGAGCACTTCGAGAAGGGCAACGCCTGCGACACCAGCTACGTGCTGCCCAACATCTGCCGCTTCCGCACCAACATCTTCCGGCAGAAGGGCACGGTCGCCCTCATCCTGCGCTACATCCCGCCGGGCATCCCCAGCCTGGACGAGCTCCAGCTTCCCAAGGTCCTCGAGGAGATCTCGCTCTACGAGCGTGGCTTGGTCCTCTGCACCGGCTCGGCCGGCTGCGGCAAGTCGACCACCCTGGCCTCGATGATCGAGTTCTCGAACCAGTCCGAGCCCCTCCACATCATCACCATCGAGGAGCCCATCGAGTTCGAGTACGTCGATGCCAAGGCCTCGGTGAACCAGGTCGAGGTCGGCACGGACACGCCATCCTTCGCCCGCTCCCTCCGCGCCTCCCTGCGAGAGGACCCGGACGTCATCCTCATCGGCGAGATGCGGGACGAGGAGACCATCGACACGGGTCTCAAGGCTGCCGAGACGGGTCACTTGGTGTTCTCGACGCTCCACACCACCGACGCCACCAAGACCGTCAACCGCCTGGTCGACACCTTCCCGCCCCACCAGCAGCAGCAGGTCCGTTACCAGGTGGCGGCCAACCTGAAGGCCGTCGTGTCACAGCGCCTGGTGCCCCGGGCCGACGGCAAGGGCCGCGTGCCGGCCGCCGAGATCCTCATCGTCACCAACATCGTCCAGGCCTACATCATCGACGCCGAGCGGACGTCCGCCATCCCGGACGTCATCGCGAAGTCGAAGCAGCAGTACTCGATGCAGACCGTGGACCAGCACCTGACCGATCTCTTCAAGGAGGGGATCATCACGATGGAGGTCGCCCTCGAAGCTGCGACCAACCCATCGGACTTCGAGCGCGCCCTGAACTTCGAGTGATCACCAAAGCGAGCACGGCCCCCCTTGTCTGCTGAGGCATGTCCGCCCAGGGCGTCCCTAAACGCCCCAAACAGGCGCTCACTTGCCTTGACAGCATGAAAGAGGGGAGCTAGCTTCCATTCGAGACCTTATTTGGAGGTCCCGACATGCAACACGACGATGGTGGCCAGGAGCTTCCCCCCGCGGGAGAGGAGCAGCTGACGAAGATCGGCACGCGCCTCCGAGAGCTCCGAAAGAATCAGCGCCTCAGCCAGCGAGAGGTGGCCGACGCGATAGGTCTGCCCCAAAGCAACCTCAGCCGGATCGAGACCGGCAAGCAGCGGCTCAACCTGCCGGTGCTGATGAGGATGCTGGGCATCTACGACGTCACCCTGCAGGACTTCTTCTCGCAGGAGCCCGCTCCTCCGGCGCTGGAGCTCGCCCCCCAGGAGAAGCAGCTGATCGAATCCTACCGGCGCCTGACCGCGGAGGAGCGGCAGGACGTCGAGAGCTATGTCGATTTCAAGCTCTTCCGGTCGGGCACCCGACCTCGTGGAGACTGAAGACCTCATTTCGGCCTGAAACCGCGCGCGAAATCGTCCGGGAGGAACCCGTGGCCAACAGCCCCGACCCCCAACTCGTCGAAGCCCACAACCAGAAGGTGTGCCAGGCCGTGCAGGCCCAGGCCGACGGTCGTTACGGCCTCGCCCTGGCCCTCCACGAGGAGGCCCTCGACCTCGCCAAGCAGCTCGAGTCGCGTCGCATGATGCACGCCGCCTGGCTGAACCGCTCCAGCTGCCTCCTGAGCCTCAACGACCCGGAAGGCGCCCAGGAGGGGCTGGCGGCCATCATCCTCGAGAGCGACAAGCCCCGGCACGTGTCGCAGGCGGCCGGCCAGCTCGCCGAGACCCTGGTCCGCCAGGGACGCTACGAGAAGGCTCACAACTACCTTCAGACCTGCCTCGAGCAGGCGCGGCTGACCGAAGACCCCTGGCAGGAGGGTTGGGCCCTCGTTCTCCAGGGTCACTCGCTCGTCCTCCAGGGTCAGCCCGAGGACGCTCTCGAGCCCTACCGCCGCGCCATCGACGTCCACCAGAACCTTCCGCTCGATGGCCCCACGCCCCTCGAGGGCACCCTGGCCAGCGTGATCGACTTCCTCGGCCACGCTCAGGTCCTCGCGGGCCAGGTGCCGGCGGGCATTGGCACGCTCCACAAGGCGCGTCAGCTCACCATCGCTGCGGGCCATCGTCGGCTGCTCGGTGAGGTCGAGGTCGACCTCGGCTTCGCCTTCCTCCTTGCCGACCGGCCTCGGGCCGGCCACCGACACGCCACGAGAGCCCTGGACGTGGCCCTCGAGGGCAAGTACCAGGAGCTCGAGCGCAACAGCACCTACCTGCTGATGGAGCTCTCCCTGCGGTTGGGCCGCGACGACGAGTTCCTCTCGCACTTCGAGCGTCTCCAGGCCCTCACGCCCGGGATGAAGCTCTCTCCGGACTTCTTCCGACTCTTCGACGTGAGTGACCTGGTCACCCTGAAGGAGCTCCGAGCATGAAGAGCGCGGTGACGACGCTCTGGACGGCAGGACTCCTCGCCCTGGTCGCCACGGCGGCCTCGGCCATCGAGCTCAAGCCTGCTCGCGTGCTGGACGACAACGGCTGGATGCTTCGGGTCGCCCCGGATTCCACCACCCTCGCCGGCAGCACCGACGGCACCCAGCTCCAGTACAAGCTCCTCGACCGCGATGGCCTGCCGTGGTTCCACGGCACCGTTCCTGGCACCGAGGACGACCTCCAGGACCGGCACCCACAGCTCTCGCGCAACCCGAAGACCGGCCACCTCACGCTGGTCTGGTCCCGTGAGCGGACCGACGGGCTCCACGAGCTCGTCCTGCTCGGCTGGGCGCAGCAGTCCTGGCAGCGTGTTCCAGACGGCCTCGGCGGCTGGAACCCGGCCATCGTCGAGCTGGGCCGCTCCAGCTCTCCCATCGCCGCGACCATGCTCCACGACTCCGGCGGCAGCCTCCACGTCACCTGGGTGGCCGAGGACAGCAGCGGGATCCACGTGGCCACGGTCGACGAGAGCCTCGAGCTGCTCGGTCGCGACATCCTCACCGATGACGACCTCGTGGAGCTCGGCGCGCCGCTGATGAGAGCCGATGGCGCCGGCAACGTCTTCGTGGCCCACCTCGGTCGCACGGCGAGCGGCACCATCGAGCTCAACGTCCTCGCCTCCGTCCAGCGCGGCGGTGGAGTGAACCACCTGCCGAACCCGGTCATCGAGCTCGGTCGGGTGGCGGACCTCGATGAGCTCCTGCCGACCAGCATGTCCTCAGACGACTGGGAGCCCCTCCCGGAGCTCAACATCAGCGTCCTCTCGGGCGTGCCGACCATCTGGTGGCTCGAGAACACCGATCGCGGCCAGGAGCTGGTCCACGTCTCGCGCTCCGGCGACAGCTGGTCCGAGCTGGCGACCCAGCGCCTGAGCCTGGTGAGCCTCGAGCTGGACGCCGACGAGGCCCTGCAGCTCATCGAGGCCCGCTTCCGTCAGGTCGCCCCCTGGCAGGCAGACGAGTCCGACCTCCGGATGCCCGGCATCCGCTTCGACCCCGAGATCGGCCGCGGTCGCTGGGGTGGGAGCCGCCGGGTCCTCCGCTAGCCCGATCGGCGAGCCGAACACGACGAAGGGCGGGGTGGCCGATGGCCTCCCCGCCCTCTTTCGTTTCAGGAGCCGGATCTCGTCCCCGTGCCCCGGCGCTCGGGCCCGCCACGGGGCCCCTCGTCCCTTCCCTCGGATCGGCCTACCGCCGAGACGAACCCGAGCGCCGCTGCCCCTTTCCGCACGCCCGCGGCGGCCCAGAGGGGCCGCTCAGCGGGGTGTCCGTCCCTTCAGTCCCCGAGAGCGCGGGGGAGGAAGTCGCGGGGCGTGCGCCCCGTCTGCTTGCGGAAGTTGCGGTAGAAGTCGTTGTAGGACTGGTAGCCCACCTCGAAGCAGACCTGCTTGAGGCTGAAGCCGCCCTCGGCGATCTTCTGCCGCGCGCGCTCGATGCGGACACGGTGGATGTAGTCGGTCACCGTTCAGCCGTGGCAGCGCTTGAAGACCCGCGAGAGGTGCTCGCGGGAGACGGCCAGGGCCTGAGCCAGGTCTCCCAGGGACAGCCGCTCGTGACAGCGGCTCCGGATGAGGGACTCGGCCCGCTCGGCCAGCTCGTTGACCCTGGGCAGCTCCTCACGGGGCCGAGACTCGGCGCCGTCGCGCTTCTTCCCGACAGACTCCGAGAGGCTGCGGACGAAGAGTCGCGTGACGTCCTCGACCGACTCGCCCTCCTTGAGGACCCGCAGGAGCTGGAAACGGACGTCCTGCTCCTCGAGGGAGCCGCTCGTGACGCCGTGGACCTGACACCAGAGGTCCGAGAGCTCTCGACGCAGGCGACCGAGCTCGGCCTCGTCGATGGCTCCGGACTGAGAGAGGATTTCGGCCAGGGGCTGACGCTGCTGAGGGAGAAGCCGGAGGCTCTCCAAGCGACGACGAGACACCCCGACCTGACGGACAGCAGCAGCAGGCCGCACGGCGGCCCCCACTGCCTCCTTTTCGAAGGCTTCCGACATTTGGCAACTCCGCCCCGTGCTTCCCCGGCACGGAGAGCCCTCCGCAGGGCGGAAGGGAAAGGAGTTTTCTGACCAGACAGACTCTGAGAATAATCTAGAGTCGGGCCGCCAGGGCGTCAAGGAAGACCGTCAGGGGCTTGCAGAGCCGAATCGGCGACTGACGATGACGGTGATCCGTTCATCGTCAGTGCGAATCTGCAGGTCATCGGCCAATCGGGCGATGAGGAAGAGGCCGCGACCACGCTCGCCGAGATACGTCCCCGAGTCGTCGAACGAGTCCAGGCGCTTCTTCATGATGCGCTCCGGGACGATCGAGTCGTCGGAGATGTTGCTCACCTCGATCCGGACCCCGGTCTCCTCCACCATGAAGCAGACCTCGAAGTGGTTCCGGTTGCTCGGGCTGTTCTCGATGGCGTTCTGGCAGACCTCGTCCACCAGCATCTCGACCGGCATGGAGTCCTCGTCAGCCACGAGGTGGGCCTGAACCGAGGCGAGGTACTTGCGGAGGGGCGGGAGGTCGTCGAGGGCCGTGGGCAGCGTGAGCTGGACCGTGCAGGGCAGCGAGTCCGGCATGCCCAGGCGGCTGGAGAGGCACTCCTCCAGGCCGGTGAAGCGGGGGATCGAGTCGTGGATGAGCCCGTCGGGGAGCCCCTCGGGCGTCGTCAGGACGGACAGGCTCTGGCCGTTGCCACCGGCCGTGGTCGCGAACTCGTGCACGAGCTCGCCGAGCCCGTCGCCGAAGCCGTGCGTGGTCCGCAGGTCGACCGCGATCTCCTCACCGGGCCGCGAGTGCGCCGCCTGGACCTGATACCGGGCGATCGACACCTCGTCGGCGATGAGGGGGACGAGCAAGAAACGCTTCACGACGGGTCTCCGGTCTTGTCCTCTTGGGCGTCAGCCTGATCCCTGCCCGTGGCCTCGATGATGACGAGGGTCACGTCATCGGAGCGTTCGGCACCGGCTCGGAAGTCCTCCAGCTCCGAGTGGAGATGCTCGAGTAGCCCCGACGCCCCTCCGCCGGCGCCCGTGCGGACGAGATCCTTCAGGCGATCGCGACCGAAGAGCTCGCCCTTGGGCGACCGGCAGTCGGTCACGCCGTCGGAGTAGCAGAGGATGAGGTCTCCCGGCTCGGTCTCGATCCGCTTCTCGCTGAGCCGATCCTCGATGTCGCGGAACACGCCCAGGGCGAGCCCGCCCGGCTCGAGCTGCTCGACGGTGTCGCTCCCTCGACGGTAGATCATCGGCGGCTCGTGACCGGCCAGGCAGGAGTGGACGGTCCCGTCCGGCGAGAGCTCGAGGAGCAGCATGGTCATGAACGTGTCGTCCTCGATGCGACTCTCGAGCATGTCGTTGGCCTGGGAGAGGACGCGGTCGAGACCTTCGTCGCGCACGCCCACCGCTCGCAGGATGGAGTGGGCCATCACCATGACCAGCCCGGCCGGGACGCCCTTGCCCGACACGTCACCGACCGCGAGGCGACAGTGGTCCCCGTGCATCTCGATGCAGTCGTAGTAGTCGCCCCCGATCTCGCGGGCCGGGCTCATCGAGGCGGCGACGGCGAAGCCGGGGATGCTCGGGAGCTGACGCGGCAGCATGCCCTGCTGGATCTCCCGGGCGATGGCGAGCTCCTTGTCGAGCAGGTCCTTGTCGATGCGCAGCCGGTGCAGGCGCGCGTTCTCGACCGCCACCGCCGCCTGACCGGCGAAGAGGCTCAGGAGATCGCGGTCTCGCTCGTCGAAGGCGCCCTTCTGCTGGGGGTTGTCGACGTAGAGCGCGCCGATGACCTCCTCGTGCGCGACCAGCGGGGCCACCAGCACCGAGCGCAAGTCGAGCAGGAAGACGGACTCCTTGCTGACGAAGCGGCGGTCGGTGCGCGCATCGGAGGAGAGCACGGGCAACTTCGTGCGGATGACCTCGTTGAGGACGCTGCGGCTCACCGCGAATTCCGCGTGAGGCACGGCCCGTCCCTGCCGATCGCGAGAGCTGGCGAAGTCGAGATCGCCTTCCCGTGACGACAACACGATGAAGCCCCGCTCAGCATCCATGAACTCCATGGCCGAGTCGAGGACGTGCTCGAGCAGCTCCCGCACGGGGACCAGGGCGTTGATCTCGCGGGTGATCTCGATGACCTTCCGCAAGCGACCCTGCTCGGCGCGGGCCGAGGTCAGCTCGCGGGTGAGCTTGCCCAGCTCCGGGCTGCTCCGACGCTGCACGGGCTCGCTGGTGAGCACCGCGAAGTACCCGCCGTCACTGGTGGCTCGCAGCCGCGCTTGCCGGACCTCGATGAGCGCCTGTCGGAGGTGGGCGCGACGCGGGTCGGCCAGGAAGACGTCGCGGCTCTCTGCCGGCACGCGTCGCAGCCAGCCACGGACGAGCCTCAACGCCCGCTCGTACTCGGCCTCTGCCTCTCGGAGACGGCCCTTGCGAGCCAGCAGCCAGGCCTGGGCGGTGGCCAGCTCGACTTGCAGGCTCTTCTTCTGGACCCGCGGCGCGAGCTCCGCGGCCGCTTCGAGCTCGGCCTGCACCCGGCGCAGCGACCGCGGCGCGCTCCGACTCTGCTCGGCATGCACGGCCGCCTGGACCAGCACCGCCCGCATCATCGCCTGGGGCGAGGCGAGCTCGTCAGCCAGGGAATGAGCACGCTCACACCAGCCGTGGGCGTCGTTGATGCGATCGTCGGGGACTGGCACGCGCTCCTGGAGGCAGAAGGTCATCCGCCCGCCGACCAACGCCTCGGCGAGGTGCGCGGCGCCGTCCTGCAAGGTGGCGCCGTTGCCCTCCTCGACGTTGGTCGCGAGGTCCTGGAGACGCTGGATGGCCTCGGCATGGCGCCCCTCCGCCAGTGAGAGCTGGGCGAGCAGGAGCTCGAGCTGCGTGCGATAGCCGAAGGCTGCGTCCTCGGCGAGCCCCTCGAGAACCTCCAACTCGGTGCGCACGGCCTCGATGTCGCCCATGAGGAGCTTGGCCTCGGCCGAGTTCATCCTCAGCGTGTGGTCGGCGAACTCGTGGCCGATCTCCTCGAGCACCTTGCGGCAGGCCGCTTCCTGTCGCGCGAGCTCGAGGAAGTCGTCACGGTCGAGCGCCGCGCTGGTCAGGCCCGAGCGACAGACGACGACGCCTTGCAGCTCACCGGCCTCTTCCTTGATGGCCAGCGCAGCGGTGAGCTGACGGGCAGCGACGGAAGGTGCGCCTCGCGTCGTCTCGAGCAGGGCGAGGTTGGTCAAGCTCGTCGACATCGCCGCGCGAGCGCCGAGCTGCTTGCGAAGCTCGACGGCACGCGAGAGGTGCGTGGCCGACTCGTCGAGCCGTCCCAGGCGGAGGTGTGCGACGCCGAGGTTGTTCTCGCACGACGCTTCCATGATCGGGTCTTCACCCTGCTGGAGCAGCTCACGCGTGGCTCGCAAGGCGTCGATCGCCGCCTTGTATCGCGTGCGACGCAGGGCGTCGCCGGAGAGGTTGAAGAGCGCGTCGCGACGGCAGGTCAGGTCGGGAGCCGTGCGCTCGAGGCGGCGGAGCATGTCGGGCGCGATCGCGTTGCCCTGCGAGGACAGCGAGCGCGCCAACTCGAGCTCGGCGCGCCAGTGCTCGACGCTTCCCTTCTCGGTCAGGCTGATGAGGTCGCCGGCTCGCTCGGCAGCGCGAGCGTGCAGGCCACGTCGCTGGAAGATCGCGACCTCCACCCGCGCCAGCTCGGCGCGCTCGGCCCGAGCGGCCTGTCCTGCGGTGGCGACCGCCGCGGCCACGCTGGCCTCGGCGTCCTCGGCACGGTCGAGCTGGAGCAGGGCCTCCGCGCGTGAGCGGAGCGCGAAACGCCGGAGGGAGCCTTGGCTACACGACGCGAGACGCTCGGCATGGGCTGCCGCCCGCTGGGCGTCGCGGAGCTCCTGAGCGCCTTGCAGCGCCTGCTCCCAGTAGCCAGCGGCCGCCTCGATGCGTCCGCCGCGCTCGGCCAGCTCGGCTCGGGCTTCCGGACCGAGAGCGCCGACGACCTCGCTGCGGTCGAGCAGGCTGAGGGCGAGCCGATGGAAGGCTTCCTCCCCCGCGGCCTCCAGGCAGGCCTGCCTCACGAGCGCGGAGGCCGGCGAGACCACGCGGCCCTCGGGTCGAGCCGGCGCGACGACCAGGTCCGACAGCTCCAGGCGGTCGAGCTGACGCTCCAGCTCTTCACTGTCTCGCTGCAGGAGCGAGGCGACATCGGAGGTCGGCAGCTCGTCGGGAAGCAGCGCGAGAGCGGTCAGCGGACGTTGCAGCACGCGTGGCAACGCCTCGATGGCGCCGGCCAGGGCGTCGACACTTCCGCGTGGCGCACGCTGGAAAGCCTCGTGATCGAGCTCGGCGACCCACTCTCGTGCCTGCCTCGTGAGCGCTCCGGCACGGATGAGCGCGCCCACCCAGCCTTCGGCGAGGTGGGCATTGCCACCGGTGCTGCGGTGCAGCGTCGCCGACACCTCCCGACGGCCGCGGAGCCGCGGCAGCATCGAGCCGACGAGGGTTTCGGTGTCCGTCTCCGACAAGGTGCGGAGTCGGGCCTGCAGGCCCCCTCGATCGAAGGCACGCGCGTACTTCTCGACGGCCTCGCCGTCGGGTCGGCTCGCGACCACGATGGCGAGTGGAAGACGACGTCCTCGCGCCGGGGCCAGGTCGAGGCTGCGCACCAGGAAGCTCAGCAGCCAGGCGTCTTCTTCATAGAGGTGCTGAGCGTCGTCGAGCTGAAGCAGCACGGGACGGTCGGCGGTGGCGGCGAGGATCTCCCAGAACGCGGTCGCCGCTCGGAGTTGCTCGTCGGCGCCGGGCAGCGGCGGCAGGGGCGTGAGCCCGAGCTCGCGGACCAGCTCGGCGTCGACGGCGGCGAGCTTGGGGAGGTTCTCGCGCACGACGATGGCATCACGACCGAGATGACGCACGGCATCGCGGAGCGGACGGGCGAAGGGCTCGCGTCCGCCGACCCCGCGTCCGCCGAGGACCCTCATCCCCTGGACCTGAGCGCCCTGCCGGACCTCTTCCATGAGCCGGGTCTTGCCCGTGCCGGCCGAGCCGACGAGGAGGAAGGCGCGCGGCCCCTCGGCTCGACGATCGACCGCGCGCTCGAGCAGCTCGTGGAGCTGGTCGCGGACGGTGTCTTGACCGACCAGGTGGGGCGGCCGGGCGTGCGCGAGGAGCGACTCGGTGGTCTCGAGCTCGAGCCCCTCGACGGCCTCGGCGAGAGGCTCGGCCACCACCAAGGCGGTGGTCGGTCGATCGCGCGGGTCCTTCGCCAGGAGACGATCGATGGCGGTGGCCACCGGCCCCGGCAGGGACGGCGCCAGCTCGGCGACGGGCGGCGGCGCCTGCTTGCGGTGGGCCTCTGCAAGGGCGACGGGGTCGTCCTTGTCGAAGGGCGATCGACCAGCGAAGAGGCGGAAGAGCGTGATGCCGAGAGCGTAGAGGTCGGAGCTCGTTCCCAGCTCACCCTCGCCGCCGAGCAGCTCGGGGGCCGCGTGACTCAGGGTGCCGGAGAACTTGCCACGGGGACCGGGCCGCTCCTCGCCGACGGCCCGGGCGAGGCCGAAGTCGACGAGAGTGACCTCGGGCGTGCCGAGAGCCGCCTCGTCGTCGGCCAGGTCGCGGACCAGGACGTTGTCGGCCTTGACGTCACCGTGGACCAGTCCACGCGAGTGGACGAACTCGAGGGCCCGACAGAGCTGGACGACCAGGCTCGCGCGCCGGTCGAAGGGCAGCTCGGCGGCCGCGGTCTCGAGGGACGGTCCCTCGACGCGGTCCATCGTGTAGAAGAAGGAGCCCGAGTCGAGGCACTGGCCGAAGTCGTGGACGGCGACGACGTTGGGATGCCTCAGTCGACAGAGCCACCGGAACTCGCGCTCCAGGCTCGCGCGGCTGGCACGGTCCGACGACTGCGCCTGCTTGAGCGCGACGACGCGCTCCCCACGCCAGAGGTCGGTGGCCAGGAAGACCTGGCCCATCCCACCCGACCCGAGGGCCTCACCCAGTCGGTAACGTCCGGCGATGACCACGCGATCACCGAGTTGCGGTCGGCTACCTCGCGTGGCCACGGAACGTTCGCGGAGGGACGGAGTTGGTCACCGCTGGCCGTGTCCCGCGGCTCACTCCGCCGACGCGGCGCCGAAGGCGCCCACGGCCGCCTCTTCGCTCTCGTGGATGTCGAAGGTCTTGGTCAAGCCGACGATGCGGAAGATCTCCAGGATGTTGTCCGCGAGACCGAAGAACTTCGTGTCTCCCCCCTGCGAGTGCGTCTTCTTGTAGTAGTTGATGAGGATGCCGAGGGCCGGAGAGGTGACGTAATGCAGCTGGCGACAGTCGAAGACCAGCCGAACGTTTCCGTCCTCGATGAGAGGCAGGACAACCTGATTGATGCCCGAGATGCTCCGGGCCTCGAGGTTCCCGGAAATCGCGATCACCTTGACCGTCGAGTCAGCCTCAGAGCTTTCGACCCTGACCTCGATGTCTTCCGACACGCGTTCCATCCTCCGAGCCTTCCAGGGATGCAGTTTCGTTTCGGATCCTTCGGCACGGAAGAGGCATCACGTGAGCCCTTCGCGTCGCAGGATGATTCGTCGGCGATGGTTGCACGGGCCGCGTCACTCGGCAAGGGGGCGCGTGCGGCGGCTCGCCCCAGTCGCAGCGCGGTGCAGGTGAGCCCGCGCGGTGCTAGGCTGCCGCCTCTTCGGGGGTGACGTCGGCTCGTTCGATGTCCAGGGCAGACCCGGCGATCCGCTCGAATCGAGTCTTTCGAGCCGGAGGAGACACGTTGCGCAAGATCACGCCTTCCCACGTCCACGGCACGTTGCGTCGTCACGTGCTGCTGGCGGGTGGTGAGCTCGTCCCGGACCTCGCCAAGAGCCGCGACTCCTACATCGTCGATGCCCGCGACGGGAGCCGCTACCTCGACTTCCACGGTCTCTTCGGGTCCATCCCGCTCGGTTTCAACCATCCTCGTCTCAACGAGGGCGCGTTCATCAACAAGCTCGGCCGCATGGCGGTGCACAAGCCGAGCAGCGCCGAGCTCGCCACCATCGAGATGGCCGAGTTCGTCGACGCCTTCTCCCGCGTCGGCATCCCCGAGACGCTCCCCCACCTCTTCGTCATCGAGGGCGAGTCCCTCGCGGTGGAGAGCGCGCTCAAGACGGCCTTCGACTGGAAGGTGCGGAAGAACCTCGCCAAGGGTCTGCCCGAGAGCACGGGCAACCGGGTGGTCCACTTCCGCCACGCCCATCACGGCTGCTCGGGCTACACGCTGAGCCTGACCAACACGGCCGCTCCTCTTCAGACTCAGTACTACCCGGTCTTCGACTGGCCCCGGGTCGCGAGCCCCTTCGCCCGCTTCCCCCTCGAGGGCGCCAACCTCCGCGACACCGAGGACCGCGAGATCCAGGCAGTGGCGGACCTCCGCTCCATCCTTCGGGAACGGCGGGACGAGATCGCGGCGGTCATCATCGAGCCCATCCAGTGCGAGGGCGGCGACAACCACTTCCGGAGCGAGTTCTTCCGGGAGCTGCGCCGGGCCTGCGACGAATTCGAGGCCCTCCTCATCCTGGACGAGACCAGCACGGGCGTCGGCATCACCGGCAAGTTCTGGTGTCACGAGCACCACGAGGTCACCCCGGACGTCGTCATCTTCGGCTCCCACCTCCCGGTCCCCGGAATCCTGGTCGGACCGCGGATCGAGGAGGTCGAGGGTCACGTCTTCAGCGAGCCCGCGCGTCTCCGCTCCGCCTGGGGCGGCCACCTGGTCGACATGGCCCGGGCGGCCCGCATCCTGGAGATCGTCGAGGCCGACAAGCTCGTCGAGAACGCCGCCGAGCAGGGCGAGGGCCTGCTCTCGGGCCTCAAGCGCATCGCAGAGAAGGAGGAGCGGATCACCAACCTCCGGGGTCGGGGCCTGCTCGTCGCCTTCGACTTGCCGACCGGCGACGCACGCGACACCTTCTTGGCGAAGGCGAAGGCGGAGGGGCTGCTCGCCCTCTCGGCCGGCCATCGCACCGTCCGCTTCCGTCCGGCGCTGTCGGTCTCCAAGAAGGAGATCGAGCATGGCCTGGACGTGATCTACGAGACGCTCCACGGGCTCTCCTGATCGGATGATCGGGGCCGTGGAGCCGCTGGAGCTCACATGACCGTACTGTACGACACGCTCACCCGAAGTCCCCGGGAGGTCACGGCTTCCCCCGACGGTGTCCTGCGCTTCTACGTCTGTGGGCCGACCATTCATGACTACGGTCACGTGGGGAACTTCCGCACCTTCACGTTCACCGACATCGCGCGACGGGTGCTCGAGCAGCGGGGTCACGACGTCCGCTTCGTCATGAACATCACGGACGTCGAGGACAAGATCATCCAGCGGGCCAACGACGCCGGCCTGGACGTCCGGGATCCGGCGCGCCTGCCGGACTACACCCGGAAGTACGAGGACGCCTTTCTCGCCGACTGCGCGACCCTCCGGATCAAGAAGGCGGACGAGCACCCCCGGGCGACGGAGCACGTCGCGGGGATGATCGAGCTGGTCTCCAAGCTCATCGAGAAGGGACACGCCTACGAGTCCGAGGGCTCGGTGTACTTCGAGGTGGCCAGCCTCGAGAGCTACGGCAAGCTCTCGGGCTGCACGGCCGACTCCACTCGCGCCGGCGCGCGGGTCGACTGCGACGAGTACGACAAGGAAGACGCTCGCGACTTCGTGCTGTGGAAGGCGTCGAAGGACGGCGAGCCGGTGTGGGACTCGCCCTGGGGCGGTGGTCGTCCGGGCTGGCACCTCGAGTGCTCGGTCATGTCGACCAAGAGCCTGGGCTCGAACACCCTCGACCTGCACGCGGGTGGCGAGGACCTGGTCTTCCCCCATCACGAGAACGAGATCGCCCAGTCGGAGGGTGCCCACGGCGGCACCTACTGCAAGCACTGGATCCACTCGGCGCACCTACGGGTGGACGGCCAGAAGATGTCCAAGTCGCTGGGCAACTTCTACACTTTGCGTGACCTGGTCGAGAAGGGTCACGACCCGCTGGCCATCCGCTACCTTCTGGCGTCGGTGCACTACCGCGCGCCGCTGAACCTCACGGACGACGCGCTGGAGGCAGCGGGCAAGGCGGTGGAGCGTCTCAACGAGTTCAGCCGCCGCGTGGTGGCCGCGAAGCCGGCGGGTGCTGGTGAAGACGACGAGCTCGCCGACCTGGTCGAGAAGCACTCGGCCGAGTTCGACGCGAACCTCGACGACGACCTGTGCACGTCCGGTGCGCTCGGTGCGTTGTTCAGCGTCGTGCGCGAGGTCAACCCGGCCATCGAGAAGAACGAAGCCTCGGAGCGGACGCTCAACGCGTCACGTGAGCTCCTCGAGAAGTTCGATGCGATCTTCGCCTGCCTGAAGGACGGCATGGAGGCGAAGTCGGTGGTCCGTGAGATCGCCGGCAAGTCCTTCGAGGCCACGGCGCTCGGTGACGTCCCCCAGGAGATCCTGGAGAAGGTCGTCGCGAGGGCCGAGGCTCGAGCCGCGAAGGACTACGCCGCCGCGGACACGCTTCGTGACGAGGTGGCTGGAGCCGGATTCGTCGTCGAGGACACCCGAGACGGTGCACGCGTCAAGGCTGGTTGACGCCCTGAACGACGACGACCGCGCCCCCGAGGGGACGCGGTCGTCTCGGTCGCTCACTCGAACGAAGGCCGCTTCTCAGAAGCTGGCATCCCAGTGCTGGATGTCGCTGTCGAGCTGACCGCAGAAGATGTTGGTCACGGCACCGCTACCGCCGAAGTCCACGATGATCTTCCCGACGCACTCCAGTCCGATGTCGAGTCGCTGATAGCTGTTGTCCTCGAGCATGTCGGCCGTGAACGTGTACGGACCGCTGGCGGTCGACACGTAGACGTAGGTCGCGTCTCGATCATCGATGTCGAGCAGGCCAATGGCATCGATGTCGCGGGGGGTCGTGAACGTGAAGGTCATGAGGCCTCCGTCATCCTCGTCGTCAGCGGGCAGGCAAGGAGACTCGCGCTCCATGAGGATCAGCACCCGGTCACGCGGGACTCGGTTGTCGGTGGCGCTGGTGGGGCTCGGAGTCTCGAGATCCGGATCGCAGGCGGCATTGGCCGTGTCGAAGACCACGACCTGGTTGGTCATGCTCTGGACCAACACTCCCTGAGGCAGGAACTGGTTGGTGACCACCGTGCCGGCCGGCAGCTCGCCCAGCTCGAAGTCGATCTGGCAGGCCGGGACCTGAGCCATCCAAGTGCCGTGAGTGGCCCAGGGGCGAGCCTTGGCTTCACAGGGAATGTCCGCGCTCTCGGTGGCGTGATCGACGTGGTAAGCGTGCTGGTTCCAAACCGCCCGGGGCGCGTCGGAGCCGACGATCTCGTAGACGCTCATGCCAGCCACGTCGTCGTGGACGGGGTCGTCGCTGGGATCGGCCGGATCGCTGGCGTCGTGCACGATGATGATCTCGGCGTGGGGGTCGTCATCGAGCTGGACCACGACCGGATGCTCGAGACGCGTGCCGTGACTGCCACGGCTCAGGTCTGCCAAGGGCGTGGTGTTGCCCGCCTCGAGAATGAGGAAGCGGGCCTCGTCGGCGTGAACGATCTCGTCGACGCCGTCCGCATCGAAGTCGAAGGCGGTCGGAGCCGAGGCCCCCGTTCCGTCATCGACCGGGATGGGCGTGCGCTCGACGATGATGGCGTTGCCGCTCGTGTCGAAGACCCACTCGCCGGTCCGCATCACGGTCGTGGGACTTCCGGTACCGTTGCCGACGTGGGCGAGCGCGAACTCGGCCTTGTCGTCGCCATCGAGCTCGAGGGCGATGGGCGTGCTGGTCTCGGGACCGGCAACACCGTTGAACACGCTGGTTCCGAGCACGGCACCGGTCGGCGACAGCAGCCAGGCCGCCGGCGAACCCGTGAGATTCCCCACGAGCATGATCTCGGGACCGTCATCGCCGATGAAGTCACCGACCGCCGTGTAGCCGTCCGGCACGCCATGGACGGACGCATCCCACAACAGGCCAGTCCCTCCGCCACAATCGCGGGGTCGGTACAGGCTGTTGCCGGCGAGGAGCTCGAGACAGCCGTCGCTGTCGAGGTCCACCGCGTGGCTCATGGTGTGGCTCGCGAAGCCCGGTCGACCGGTGCCGGCGCTACCGGTGAAGAAGAGGTCCCCAGGAAGGATCGCACCGGGGACGGGACCTCGGGTGCCGCCGTCGAAGACCGAGCTCCCGACGAACATCTCCGGGATGTCGTCACAATCGAAGTCGGCCACGCCCAAGGTCGATTGGAGAGCGTTCGGCACCGCGTGACGCCCAATCCAGCGCTCGGTCCCGTCGAGCTCCCAGCACACCAGGAAGTCGTCGTCCCAAGTCACGGCCAGGATCTCGGGGATGCCGTCCTGTCCGACCATGTCGGCCAGCGCGACGGTCTCCGCGTACACGGTTCGTCCCAAGTCGGGGTTGATCGTCGTCCCGTTCTCGTCGACCAAGGCGATCCGATAGCCGCCGGCACCCTCCACTGGACGGTAACTCACGGCGATGACCGCCGGTCCGCAAGTACCTTGCCGTGCCACGACCGGCGTCACTCGAAGCTCGTGGCCGTTCGGGTCAGCCCAAGTCCACTCGTGTGTCGGCGTGAAATCGAGACCAGCCCATGCCGGCATCGAAAAGGAGAGAACGGTCGACAGCAACAACAAGGCTCCACTCCATCGTCTCATCGGTGACTCCAATCATGGTGGCTGACGCTGGCGAGCACTCGGCCGTCTTGCCTTGCTTCAGCGCGCCCCCACGATCACCACCACGCAGGAAGGCCGGCACTGCGCACGCGTGCGTGACACGTGCCCCAAGACGAAGAAACGACCGCGCCCGGGAGGGCACGGTCGTCTGTTCGGTCACTCGGCCTGAAGGCCCGCGTCTCAGAAGCTGGCATCCCAGCGTTGGATGTCGCTGTCGAGCGGACCACAGAAGATGTTGGTCACGGCACCGCTACCGCCGAAGTCCACCATGATCTTCACGACGCAGTCGAGCCCGATGTCGAGCCGCTGATAGCTGTTGTCCTCGAGAATGTCGGCCGTGAACGTGTACGTGCCACTGTCGGTCGACACGTAGACGTAGGTCTCGTCCGAGTCATCGATGTCGAGCAGGCCGATGGCATCGATGTCTCGAGGGCTCGTGAACGTGAAGACCATGGTTCCCCCATCATCCTCGTCGTCTGCCGGCAGGCAGGGGGACTCGCGCTCCATGAGGATCAGCACCCGATCACGCGGCACCCGGTTCTCGGTGGCGGCAGTGGGGCTCGGAGTCTCGAGGTCCGGATCGCAGGCGGCATTGGCGGTGTCGAAGATCACGACCTGGTTGGTCAGACCCTGGACCGACACTCCCTGAGGCAGGAACTGGTCGGTGACCACCGTGCCGGCCGGCAGCTCACCCAGCTCGAAGTCCAGCCGACAGGCCGGAACCTGAGCCATCCAGGTTCCGTGGGTCGCCCAGGGCTCGACGTTGGCTTCACAGGGGATGGTCGCGTTGTCGTAGGCGTGGTCCACGTGGTAGCCGTGCTGGTTGGAGACGGACCGAGGCGTGTCGGAGCCAACGACCTGATAGACGCTCAGACCAGGCACGTCGGGATGAGCAGGGTCATCGTCGTCGTCATCTGGATCACTCGCACCATGCACGAAGAGAATCTCGGCGTGGGGATCGTCGTCGAGCTGAACGACGACGGGGTGCTCGAGGCCGGTTTGGCTCCCTCCCCGACTCATTCGGATCAAGGGAGTCGGGTTCCCGGCCTCGACGATCATCAGGTCCACGTGATCGGCATGAACGATCTCATCGATGCCGTCGGCATCGAAATCGAACGCCGTGGGGGTCGAGACACCAGTCCGGTCGTCGATGGCCACCGGAGGGAACACGATCAGCGACGACGTGCCGGCGACGAGATCGGTCCAACCACCCGACCAGAGACGAGTCGGGAGCGGCTCGTTGCTGCTGAATCCGGTCTGAGCAAAGGTCCACTCGGACTTGGCATCGGAGTCGAAGTTACCCACCACGGGCGGGCTGCAACGAACTCCATTCGGCGCCGCAAACGGGCTCGTTCCGAGCACTTGACCATCGGCCGACAACAGCCAGGTCGTGACCACTTCCAGAACGCTCGTCAGCAGCATGATCTCGGGCGCACCATCTTCGATGAAGTCGCCGACCGCCGTGTACCCGTCCGGGACCCCGTAGGAGGATGCGTCCCAAATGATCCCAGCCGGCTGACCGCCACAGGCCAACGGACGGTAGAGAGTGTTGCCTGCGAGCAGCTCGAGACAGCCGTCACCATCGAGGTCCACCGCATGGCTCGCGGCCAGGCCACTGAACGGAGGGGCTCCCCTTCCGGCTCCACCCGTGAAGAGGACCTCACCTGGCAGGAAAGTGCGGGCACCCGTCGTGTACACCGAGCTGCCGGCGATCACTTCGGGGATGTCGTCACAATCGAAGTCGGCGACACCGAGTGTCGTGTCCGGGAGCACCGGGACCGGGCTGGGCCCGATCCACTCCTCCGTACCATCGAGGCTCCAGCAGACGATTCGGTTGCCGACGTGTGGCCCCATGGGCGGAACTTCCTCTCCGTCGGGAATGTCCGGTGTCACGGCGAGGACCTCGGGAATTCCATCGCGAACTCCCGGCGACAAGAACCCGATGACGTCGGCCAAGACCACGGTCTCCGGGTAGACGTCGCGCCCGAGATCCGCAACGAGGACGGTGCCATCCTCGTCGAGGAGCGTGACGCGATAGGGAGCGGAGTTACTCGACCGGTGTGCCAGCGCGGTCACGGTGGCACCGCATCTCGACTTCCGGGCCACCGACGGAGTCGTCATGATCTCGGTGCCGGTCGGCTCGGCCCAGGTCCATTCGTGCTCGAGCGTCAAGTCGAAGTCGGCCCGTGCCGTCGGCGCAGCGAGCACCGAGAAAATCACCAAGACAAGCGGCCAATTCATGCGTCTCATCGAATCCTCCGAAATCCTGCGACACGCTCGACGGATCGCGTCGCCTACGAGAAGGGGACGTTGCGAGGTTGCGGCCGATGGAAGCCGGCCCGTCCCACGATCACCACCACGCAGGGAGACCGGCACTGCGCAAGCACGGGCTCACGAGTCGGGGCGGGCAGCTCGTACGGAGGAGAGAGCGCTAGGAGGGCGACTCGTCGTCCCGCACGACGACGTGCGGAAGCTCGCGGTGGGCACCGTCGAGGTCGAGGCCGTAGCCCAACACCCACTCGTCGTCGACGGTGAAGCCGACCAGGTCGGCCTCGATCTCGGCGAGCCGGCCGCTGGGCTTGTCGAGCAGCACGCAGGTCAGGAGGCTCGCTGCCTCCTCGTCACGCGCGAGCTGCGAGATCAGCTCGAGGCTCCGGCCGGTGTCGAGGATGTCGTCGACCAGCAGGACGTGTCGCCCCTTGAGCGCCAACGACGGAGGCTTCTCGACCCGCACGCTCGTCGCCTGAGTCCCCTCATAGTGCTTCGTCTTGACGAAATCGACGTGCGGCTGGAGCCCCTCCCGCCACATCGCCCGCGCCAGGTCGGCCACGAAGACGAAGCTCCCGGTCAGCAGTCCGAGCAGCACGGGGTCGGTCGTGGTGAGACGCTGCTTCAGCTCGATGGCCAGCTCGGCGATCCGTGCCTGGAGGCGCTCCTCGTCGATGAGCACCCGGAACCTGGAGTCACCCGAACCGCTCACGAGAATCGCTCCCACAGCCGATCGAACTCGGCCTGGAAGGAGGTGAGGAGCACGGCCTCGTCGAGGAGGACGACATTCTCCGAGTTCTGCGTCGCAGCGGACCGCGTCCAGTTGTAGCTGCCCATGAGGAGGCGGCGGCGGTCGAAGAGAGCAAACTTGTGATGGAGATGGGCCGGTGAGTCATCCACCGCCACCGGCACGCCGCGACGTGACAGGCGATCGATGTCGCTGCCCTTGTCGAGCGACTTGTCGTCGTCCGACACGATGCGGACCGCCACCCCCCGCCGATGTGCCCGGAGGATCTCCCCCGAGATGCGGTCGTCGGTGATGGTGAACACGCAGATGTCAATGGCCTGGCGGGCTCGGCGGAGCTGGTCCCGGATCATCTCCAGTGGACCGTTGCCGGGGCTGAAGCGCGTCTGGGTCGTCGAGGGCCGAGGCGCAGGAGGCGCCGGTCGGTTGAGCTCCTTCGAGGTGAGGAGCTTCATGACCTCCCGCAGCCACTCCAGGACTTCGGTGGTCGGCAACACCCCATCGGCCTCACCATCTCCGTTCAGACGCCCGTCAGCCAGCTCGAAGGCACGATCTCGCATCCACGCCCGGTCCTGGCGCGTGAGCTCGTCCTCCCGAAGAAGATGTTTCAAGTCGCGACGTTCCCGACGCGACAGGTGGAGATCTTCCAAGCTGTCGAGCAGGGCCTGCTCGCAGGCGTCTTGGTTCATCGGCCTTAACCTACTCCCCTGACACTCATTCCGTCGCTTGAGCCGCGTCACGCTCTCGCTGACGGGCGAGCTGACGCACGACCAAGGCCGCCTCGACGATCATCCAGACTTCGAGGATCAGGATGATGGACCCGAGCACGATGGTGAGCAGGTTGGCCTTCGCTCCCTCGGCACCGAGCCGATTCGTCCACGAGAGCAGGTTCGCCACCATGGCTCCCGTCGTCATGACCACGAGGAACAGCAGCGGAACGGCGTACTGCCAGACCGGACGACGCGCCCGGAAGAGGTAGACGAAGAGGACCAGCAGCGTGATGCCACCGATGAGCTGGTTGGTCGTGCCGAAGAGGAGCCAGAGCGGCGTCCACACCTCGACGCCAGCCAGCACCAGGGGGATCGAGGGCCCCACCGCCACGATCGTGGCGAGGAAGCGGTTCTTCAAGAAACGGAGCCCGATGGCCTCGCCCAGCTCCGACACGACGAGACGCTGAATCCGCGCTCCAGTATCCATGCTCGTCGCGGCAAACGAGATCGCGAGCACCGCCACGACCGCGTGCGCCCAGTTCAGCGGCAGCCCCAGCGCCTGCAAGAACGTGCCGGCACCGTTGACGAAGTGACCGATGGCGTTGACGCCCGAGGCGTTCCAGCTCCCGTAGTGCACGTGCCAGTCGGGCAGGCCGGCGGCCACCGCCAGGGTCGCGATGACGGCGAGGCTCCCCTCCCCCAGCATCCCTCCGTAGCCGATGGCACGGGCATCGCCCATGGAGCTGAGCTGCTTGGCCGTCGTCCCCGACGACACCAGCCCGTGGAAGCCGGAAATGGCCCCACAGGCGATGGTCACGAACAGCAAGGGGAAGAGCGGCGGCGCTCCCGTTGCAGCGTCGTTGATCGCCGGAGCGTGCATGGGTGGTCGGAGCACGAGCAAGCCGAGCACGAGCGCCCCGAGCCCGACGATGAGCTGATGCGAGTTGATGTAGTCCCGCGGCTGGAGCAACGTCCACACCGGGAGCACCGAAGCCACCGCCGAGTAGAGGATGAGGAGCAGCGCCCAGACGATGATGGGCGGCTGACCGAGCACGCCTTGCTCGGGGAAGGAGAGCGGCATCCGGATCCCGAGTGCCACCATCGCGTAGAGCAGGCCGAGGGCGATCACCGAGGGCCAGAAGATCGGCACCTTCTTCTTGTAGAACAGCCAGCCGATGACCAGGGCCACCAGGATCTCGAAGTTCACCGGGATCACGGACGCCGGATAGCGCGTGAACAGCGCGCCGATGGCGAACGCGAAGACCGCCATGACCACCCAGATCAAGAAGTAGATGACGAGCTGGAACAGCACGCGCACCCGCGGGTGGATGACGACTCCGGCGAGGTCGCCCATGGTCCGGCCGCGATGACGCGCCGAGAGCACGAGCGCACCGAAGTCGTGAGCCGCACCGATGAAGATGGTCCCGAAGACGACCCAGAGAAGGGCGGGCAGCCAGCCCCAGATGACGGCGACGCCCGGACCGATGATGGGCGCTGCCCCGGCGATCGACGTGTAGTGATGACCCCAGAGGATCTTCCGCTCGACCGGCATGTAGTCGACGTCGTCGCGGAGCTCGGGATCGTGAGCCGGCGTGGGCTCATCGGAGGCGAGCTGGAAGACCTTCCGAGCGAGGTGGGCCGACCAGCCCCGGTAGCCGAGGAAGTAGAAGAGCGCGAGACAAATCAGGGCGAGAAGCGCGGCCATCAGCGGATGATGCCACGGAGACCGCCGTTTTCACGCTCGCCTTCTCACCGCTCCGCAGCTCGCTCCCGGAGCACGACCGCGAGCCGCCGGTTGTAGTCCTCGGCGTAACGGTAGGCCACGCCGGTCAGGAAGAGCTGGTAGTGCGACAGGATCTCGTCGCTCGTCCCCCCGACCCCTCGCAGGGACGACTGCCCGTTGCGAGATCGATGCCCCGTTTTCTCCAGCTCCTCGTGGAGATCGCGCAGCTCCTGGACGTCGACACCGGGCACGACGGGCCCCATGCCGTTCAGGCAGACTGCTCGATCGTCCCCCCGCTCGAGGGCCTCGACCAGGTCCCAGCGAGCCTGTCGTGCCGTGACGACCATGAGCGTCGGGGCCCCGCCGGGCACCCACGCCCGATACCAGCTCAGTGGAGCACGGCTCACGAGCAGCTGGAGGGTCAGACCTGCGAGAACGAGCGCCAGCCCCGAGACCTGCCATCGCGGGCGCTCTCTCGGTCTCGCCGGGACCGCCACGATGCCCAGCACGATGACGATCGAGCCGAGCACGGGGACGAGCTGTCGAAGAAGCCAGTACTGGCCGGCCAAGATCGGTGAGCCGAGCAACCAGGTCGCGCCGAGCGCCAGCACGCAGCTCGCGCCTCTTCGATGCGCTCGGCGCCAACGGGCCGGTAGCGATTCCACGACCGCCAGGTGAGTGCCGACGAGGATGAGCAGCTTCGGGATGCCCCAGGGCCCCAGGGCCACGAAGAGCCCGCCGACCGTCTCAGGCCCTCCCCTGTCGTCGAGGACCGGCGGTCGCAGCTGACGCCAGGCGATGCCCAGGATGACCGCCAAGAGCAGCCCTCCACCGACGCCGAGACCACCCGCGAGAGCGAGCGCCCGTCTCCACGACCCCTGGTCGCCTTCCGCTGCGTCGGGAACCATCCCGTGAGACATGGTGCAGGTCCTCCCTGCACCATGACTCGCTCGGGCTCACCTCGGCATCAAGCCCAAGTCGTCAGTCGCCGAGCTCGACCTCCACCGTCGCGATGCCCCAGCGACGCAGCGGCACCGTCACGGTGTTGCCGTTCACCTCGAGACGCTCCTGCCGACGCTCGTACAGGTCGGTGCGCCAGGCTCCCGTCACCGGCCGCCCGAAGCGCAAGCTCTCCGTACGCTCCTCGCCAGTGAGCTCGTTGAGCCGCGCGACGACGCTACCGCCACGTTCGCTGCGCTTGAGCGCCGTGAGCACCGTCGCGCCCGATCCCAGCTCGACGAGGCTACCGCGTGAGCCCATGCCCTGGTCGGCCACGCCCTGGAGCATGAGCGGCACCTTCTTGAAGCACTCGCTCTCACGCTTGACCTCCGCCTCCTGCCAGCGCCCCGAGAAGGGCAGCACGGCGTAGCGGAAGCGGTGCGAGCCGAGGCACTGGGCGCCCGGCGTGGCGATGGTCGGGCCGGCGTTGGAGTTGCGCCGTGTCGGGAAGTCGTCACGGGACAGCCAGCCGACGCTGCGCAGGAGCGTGAGCGCCAGGCCGACACCAGTCTCGGCCGGCAACGGCGCCACTTCGGGCAGGCCGTCCGCCAGCACGGCCAGGCCGTGTCGACCATCACCGACCAGCGAGAAGTCCTGCTGATGGAAGGTGCCCGTGGGCGGCTGCACCCAGGACTCGCCCGACGGCATCTCGACGGGACGCTCGTTGACGAAGAAGTGCCCGTCGGACACGACCACGTCGGTCTGGATCTCGGTCGGGAAGAGCACGCGCAGCCGATGGTCCTCGGCGCGGTTCTCCAGCTCGACCTCGATGTCGAGCCGCGGCGAGCCCGCCGCCAGCGAGAGACGCAGGGTCACCGGGCAGGGCACGCGCTCGTCGCTGCGACGCGAGCGGTCGGCCTCGATGCGGGCCGGCAGGCTCCACTCGAAGCGCAGCTCGATCTCACCGGAGAGCCCACTCTCGCGGGTGACCTGTCGGGTGGCCGAGACACCCTCGCTCGTCACCATGAGCGGCTCGGGTGCCGGCGAGTAGTCGTACTCGTCGCCGATGTCCTCCCCGTCCTCGAACACGCCCAGGCCCCGGTGCGTGACGCCGCTGCGCTTGTCGTGGAGGTCGAAGCGGCCATCCGCATGGACGTCGACTCGAAGGTGCTCGTTCTCGAGCCGCTCCGGGGCGACGTCGACCGTGCTCGCGACCCCCAGCCCATCCACGTCGGTCAGCATCCTGTAGTAACAGTGCGTGAGCGCCGGCAGGTCCGCCACGAACTCGATCCACAGGAAGGTGTCGTGAATGTCGGCCTCGGCGTCGTCCTTGACGATGCGCGTGCCGAAGTCCTCGAGATAGCCCTCGAGCTTCTCGAGCTGCGGACCTTCCTCGAGCATGGTCCGGTAGTCGACGCCCCAGAAGCGCTCGAGCGTCCAGCGCTTCAGCACGCGCATCGGCACCGCCGTGCCGTCTTCGTCGACCAGTCGCAATCGCTCGACATCGATGCCCGGAGGCTGCAGGACGACCAAGCGACGCAGCACCTCGCGTCGGGGCCAGGGCAGCGAGTTGGTCACCAGCAGCCGGGTGTCGGCGTCGTGCTCGGGGCGACGTCCGAAGGTCGGTGCCAAGCGCTCGAGCTGACGCGCGAGCTCGGTCTGGGCCGTCTGCTCGACCTGGTCGAAGCGCGGACCCATCTCCTCGTGAACCTCGTCGACGCTGCAGCCGCAGATCGAGTCGTGCGGCGCGTTGGCCAACAGGGTCTTCCAGGCGGTCTGAACCAGCCCAGCGGGGTACTCGCCGTCGCAGAGGAAGTGGCAGTAGGTCAGCAACGGCTCGAGCTGACCGGCCAGCCAGGTCTGACAGCGGTCGTTGCGCTGCTTGAGCGGCATCCGCGCCGACCACACTCCCGACAACACGTGGAAGAGCCGACCACCGGCCAGCTCCCCTTCGAAGGTTGCGAGCTCACGGCCCTCGGCCTCCACCGCCGCGACGTGCTCGCCCAGCGAGCCGTGCGTGAACTCGGTCTCCGGGAAGGCCTCGCCAAGCGCGGTGAGCACGTCACCCAGTCGACGCTGGGGCGGATGATGATCGCAACCGTTCATGAGCAGGAAGCTCTCGCTGCGAGCCGCTGCCTTGCCGTCGTCGAGGAGCTTGCCGACCTGCTCGACCGCTCGCTCGGTGCTGAGCTCGCGGCGCGTGTGCGGATGCCAGATCTCCTCGTGACCGAGCGCGGCGCCGTTGCAGTAGCCACCACTCTGGTGAAGGGCGAGCACCTCGCTGCCGTCGGGCGCGCGCCAGCGGTACTGGTCGCCGAGCTCGTCGATCTCGTCGCCGTTGCCCCGCGTGTAGACGAAGGAGCTGACGCCGGCCTCGCGGAGGAGCTGGGGCACCTGGGCCACGTGCCCGAAGGCGTCCGGGACATAGCCCTCGGATTGCACCGGTCCGAACTGGGCCGCGACCGCCTGACCAACGAGGAGGTTGCGGACGTGGGCCTCGCCCGAGATGAGGAAACCGTCGGGGAGCACGTACCAGGGCCCGACACCGAGCCGACCCTCGGCCATGAGCTTGCGGATCCGCGGCTCGTCCTCGGGGTGAGCCTCGAGATGGTCCTCGAGCACGATGGACTGACCGTCGAGGAGGAAGTGACGCCAGTCGGGGTCGGTCTCGAGGACGTCGAGAACCCCTCTCACGACACGGGTCAGGTGGACCCGGAACGCAGCGAAGGGCAGGTACCACTCGCGGTCCCAGTGAGTGTGCGAGACGACGTGGACGGTCTTCGGTGGCCAGCTCATCCGGGAATGATGGGGCCAGCGGGTCCCCACGTCGACCCGCCGTCGATCGTCAGTCCTCCGACATCAGCTCCTGGCGGGCCTCGTCGAGGCGGGAGCGCTCCTTCTCGGAGAGCTCGGGGGGCTTCAGGCCGAGCTTCTCGAGCCGGTCGACGATGGCCTCGGCCACCACGCGACGCATGTAGGGCTTGTCGTCGGCGGGGATGGCGTACCACGGCGCGTGCTCGCGAGACGTGGCGTTGAGCGCGGCCTGGTAAGCGTCCATGTAGGCCGGCCAATGGCGGCGCTCCTCGACGTCGGACATCGAGAACTTCCAGTTCTTGTCCTTCTCGTCGAGGCGGTCGAGGAAGCGTCGGCGCTGCTCGGCGTGCGAGACGTTGAGGAAGAACTTGAGGATGACCGTGCCGTTGTCGGCGAGGTGCTGCTCGTGATCGCGGATGGATCGGTAGCGGCTCTCCCAGGTCTCGTCGAGCGTGGGAGGACGCTCGGGGAGCTTCTGGTAGTCGAGGTACTCCGGGTGGACCCGCACCACCAGCACCTCCTCGTAGTAGCTGCGGTTGAAGACGCCGATGCGACCCCGCTCGGGGAGGCAGCGGGCGGAGCGCCAGAGGAAGTCGTGGTCGAGCTCCATGGCCGACGGCTTCTTGAAGGAGAAGACCTGGGTGCCGGCGGGGTCGAGCCCCCGCAGCACGGCCCGGATCGTGCCGTCCTTGCCCGCCGCGTCCATGGCCTGGAAGACGAGCAGCATCGAGTGATTGTCGGTGGCGTAGAACAGCGCCTGGAGCTCGTCGAGCCGCCGCTGGACCTTCTTCAGCTCCTTCTTGTTCTTCTTCCGGCTGCCCTCGCCTTCGGGAGGGATGTTGTCGACGTCGTCGAGGGAGAAGCTCCCGTCGAAGGGCACCAGATAACGCTGGAAGTCGGTCTTGGCCACGATCGCTCTCTCCGGTCGACCCCCGGCCTGCCTTGAGCCGGGCCAGGGGCGCTGCTAGGTTCCCCACGCGGAGGTTCCATCATGCACGCCGTCCGTCCCCGGCCCGTCTCCCTCCTGCTCACCGGCGCCCTGGCCGCTGGGCTCGCCGTCGGCTCCCGAGCCGGCTCGGTCCGCTCCCCGACCTCCCCGTCGCTTCGGGGCGAGCCGCTCATCCCCGTCGGTGCCCCGGAGAGCCCCGAGCGCCCGGGCGTCCAGCGCCGGCAGCCCTCACCGAGCGCTCCGACCGGTCTCCGTGAACGAGGACGTCTCCGCTCGACCACTCGGTCCTCGGCCCGTCGACGGGGAGACGCCAGCCCGTGGGAGATCGTGAAGATGAAGCCCAGCGTCTTCATGTACGGGCTCGAGATCATGGACGACGGGCTCACCGGCTTCGCCTGCGGTGGCCGGACGCTCTCGCGAGGCGAGTCACTCTCCACCTTCTTGCGGACCCGCGACGGTGGCCTGACCTGGGAGGAGCGCCACCTCCCCGACCTCACGGCGACCGGTCTCAACGACCTCGACTTCATCGACGACTCCATCGGCTGGGTCGTCGGGGACAAGGGCCACGTCTACAAGACCGTGGACGCAGGCGAGACCTGGGTCCAGCAGGTCAGCGGCACGACCCGCGACCTCTCGGGCGTGAGCTTCGTCGACGACAAGCACGGTTGGGCCTGCGGCGACGACGGCCGCGGCAACTTCCTCGTCATCACCACCGTCGACGGCGGCCTGCACTGGCACGACCGGAGCTTCGGAAGCGGCGGCATCGGCGCGACCGACATCAAGTTCGTCAACGAGACCACGGGCTTCATCGCCGTGCGTGACGGCTCGGTCGCTCCCCACGTCTACAAGACCACCGACCGCGGGGCCACCTGGGACGAGACCCCGCTGCCTCCGGAGATGAACGGCATCCAGAAGCTGAGCTTCCCCAGCGAGACGGTCGGCTTCGCCGTCGGCTACTCCAACCCCAACGGCACCATCCTCCGCACGACCGACGCGGGCACGAGCTGGGAGATCGTCGGTGCCTCCGGCTACTACTACAACGACGCGCTCGACTGTCAGAGCGTCGACCGCTGCGCGGTGGCTGCCTTCGACCTGGGTGGCCCCCGCTCACGACTGCTGACCACCGAGGACGGCGGCGACACCTGGACGACCACGGCCATCCCGCCGACGCGCTACCTCACCACCCTCGCTCACCGCGACGACAAGGTCTGGATCGGCAGCAACTTCAGCCAGGTCTGGCACGGCACGGACCGCGGTGAGGGCATGGACTTCGTCCACCACGCGCCGCTCTGGTGGACCATCGACTGGCGCAGCGAGCAAAAGGGCCTGGCGATGACCACCGACTACGTGCCGGGCACCGACTACACCGAGCTCACCTTCGACGGCGGCGCGAGCTGGGACTACGATCCCGGCACTCCCGGCGCCCGCGTGCTGCGCTTCCTCACCGCCGACGACGCCGTGAGCTGTCACTACGGTCGCTCGGTCCCGCTCTGGCAGACGACGAACGGCGGTGACTCCTGGGACCTGCAGAGCACCGTCCCCGGCTGGCTCGAGGAGTGCCACGTCTTCGACGCGAGCCGCGTGTACCTCTACGGCGGTGACGGTCTCATCCGTCGCAGCGACGACGCGGGCACGACCTGGTCCATGCCGCTGACGACCGGCTCGGTCCTGCTCGTCAACGACATCGAGATGCGGGATCGCGACCGGGGCTGGGCGGTGACCGGCGCCCACGGCAACGGCGAGATCCTGCAGACCCTCGACGGTGGCGACACCTGGCTCGATCGCACGCCGGCCGAGCACGACCACTACCGGAGCGTGACCTTCCTCGACGACGACTTCGGCTTCGTCACGGCGGTGGGCGGGCGCATCCACCGGACCACCGACGGTGGCGACACGTGGACGCTGGTCGCCGAGATCGGGCACTACGACACCGAGGACCTCTACATCCACGACGCGAACCGAGCCTGGGTCGCCATCCGCGACAACCCCACCGACCCGGGTCGTGGCCACCTCTACATGACGGAAGACGGCGGCGAGACCTGGACGCTGGAATGGAGTTCACCGTGGATCGTCACGCCGATCACCGCCCTCGTCCCTGCTCCCGACCGAGCCGAGCTCTGGGCCGTGGGCGAGAACGCCACCATCCTGCGACGACCGCTCCCGTGAGGAGGATGTTCCGATGAGCCTCGAGTTGTTGGTCGTCCGTCACGCGATCGCCGAGGAACGCCGCCCCGGCCTCGACGAGGGCGACCGCGTGCTCACCGACGATGGCCGCGAGCGTTTCGAGCGCGAGGTCCAGGCGCTGGTGAGCACCGAGCTCCGTCTCGACCTGGTGCTGACCTCACCCTGGGTCCGCGCTCGCCAGACCGCCGAGCTCCTCGCTCCCATCACCGAGGGCGAGGTCGCCGAAACCGAGCTCCTTCTCGGCACGCCCACTCGACAACTCCTCGAGCTGCTGCCGGACGGTCAGCGCGTGGCCGTGGTCGGTCACGAGCCATGGCTCTCGGAGCTCATTGCCGCCCTGACCACGGGCCAGCTCGAGCTGTCGGGGGCCTTCGCCCTCAAGAAGGGCGGGATGGCGTGGCTCGCGGGCGAGATCGCCACGGGGATGACCCTCAAGGCCTTCCTCCCACCCAAGCTGCTCCGTGGCTGGGCAGGCTGAACGCACAGCTCCCTTCCCGCTTGCGTCCCTGACGGCCCCCGGCCATTCTCTTCCGACGTTCTCGTATCCGGAGGGAAGCTCGCCATGTCGTCTCGTCTACTGCTCGTCCTGTTGCTCCTCGCACCACTCCTGACTCCGTCCTGGCTCGCGGCCCGTCCGGACTCCGTGAAGGTCGGCCCCGACGAGTCCCTCCCCCCCTTCACGCTCCCGACGCCACCTCCCAAGGAGATGAGACGTGAGATCCAGGCCCTGGAGCGGGACCTCTTTCAGCGCGAGGTGGCCTTGCGCATCGACGTGCCCCGCACGTTCGACAAGCACAAGTTGAAGAAGCTCATCGAGACGCCGGGAGGGCGTCTCTACCAGCGAGCCGATCCCAACATCGCCTACGAGAAGCTCGCCTCGGTCTTCTTGTACGAATTCCGCCTGCGTGACGCGGGCAACCGGATGTTCGTGACGGTCTGGGCACCTAGCCCACGCGTCGGGCGCACCCGGCTCGACCTCGTCATGCAGCACACGCCGCCCGTCATCCTCGAGCTCGATCCCCAGCGTTACGGCGGCGTCCGTGAGGCCCTCGAAGCGATCGTCTACCTACCCGGCACCAAGCCGACCGACGAAGCCCTTCGCGAGTGCCTCGACCGCTACCCCGACCACGACGAGGATCTCTCGCAGGACCGCTGCAGCTTCGGGCTCTTCGAGGAGAAGGCTCTTGCGAAGGCCCGTGCTCGAATGGAGAAGAGGGAGCGACGACGCAGCCGACGAGGTGCAGCGGACTCGCCCGAGGTCAAGACCGCGGAAACGCGTTGACCACGGCCGCGGCCGCCTTGCCCACGGCCTGGAAGTTCTTCGCCGCCGTCGGTACCAGCTTCTGGGCCGTCTTGAGCAGCTTCTGCCCCTGAGGCTCGTCGGCCGCGATCTGAGCGAGCGCCACGCCGATGGAAGTGGCCGCGATCATCTCGACGTAGCGCAGGTAGTCCGTGCCGTCTTGAACCGCGATGGCCCCCGACTGTGCGACCGACTGATACGCCTTGCCACAGGCCGAGGCGCCGATCGCCTGCTTCGAGAGCACCGACGACTGCATGGCGCTCAGGGCCGCGGTGACCTCCGGGCTCATGACGCGGCCCCCGTGCTGACACCCGCACGGACCCGAACCCTGTCGTCTCTCTCCAGTCGATCGGCATCAGTGCTGCTCGGCAGCGAACGAAGCTCCTCGAACAGGCCGAGCTCGATCCTTCTCGTCACCGCCGGGCCAGTGATGAGCTCGATGCGAAGACCGAGCTCACGCATCGCGGCCACCGACGACCTCCGACTCTCCCTCGATCACGGTGGTCCCGGGTTCGCCCTGGCCACCAGCCGCTCCCGCGCCGGCCGTTGGCTCGGCCACGGGCGGGACGTTCACGGTGGCCATCCCCGCGAGCACCATCCCCGTGAGCTCGGTCGTGGCCGCCAGGACCTCGTTGGTCCGGGTGATCGCGGCCGCGATCGAGTCGTTGCGTTCAGCGCTCAGGCCACCGAGAACCGACTCGGCCTGCTTCGCCGCCTCTTGCAAGGTCGTCGTCGCGCACTCGCTGGCCTCGGCCATGGAGCGATTGACCGACTGGAGCAAGGTGCTCAGGTCGATGGTCCCCTCCGGCCTTGCGCCCGTCCCGCTCATGAGACCTGCGCACCGGGCGGTTCGTTGGGAACGAAGCGCTCGAGGGTGACCTCGCCGGCGCCACTCACCCTCACCACGGCCTCAGCATCCTTGGCCTGATAGCGATAGACGTGATGGAGGCCGTCCTGCGAGACCACCCGGGAGCCCGGCTCGGTTCGTGTCAGGAAGCGTTGTGCCTCGGCCAGGAAGGCGACCGACGACTGCACGGCCTGCTCCGCCTGGCCGATGACGAGCCCCGCCCCTCGAGCAAGGTCCCGCAGGGCCTGGGACGCCCGGGCGTAACCGACCACCTCGTTCGAGGCGACCCATTGGTTCAACATCGCATAGAGCTCGACCGTCGTCGGGAGACGCGAGGCCACCGGGCATCGGAGATGAGGCAGCACGAGTTGCCAGAGCGTGCTCACGAGCTCGCCGGCTCCTTCGAGCCGAGCGCTCTTGGACTTGACCGAGGGAGAGCGGTCCACGACGCGCGTGTAGAATTCGTAGTAGTCGGCGAACTCGGCGGCCGAGCAAGCATGCTCGAGCGCGAAGGACACGATCTCCGGCCAGCGCTGTCGGTTGCGCGCACAAGCCCCACCCTGCCGCTCGAGCTCCAGCAAGGCCAGGCGATCGGCGAGGCTGACGTGGGCGAAGATCGGCTCGGCCTTGAGCTTGCGATCGGACAGGAACTGATCGACGAGCCGCAGGTCGGCGACCGAGCAGAGCCCGCCTTCCGCCAACACGAGCCGGACCGACTCTTCGTCGTGCTCGCCGTCGCAGTGCTCGACGGCAAGCAGGCGATCGAGACTCGGCTCCGGGAGCTCCATGAGACGCTGCGGGCTGACGAGCAGCCCCGACTTGCGCAGGAGCACCGGGCTGTCGCCGTGCAGGCCTCGATGGATGCCGTTCACGAGGTCGAGTTGATCGACGTAGCGGAAGTGCTGTTCCTTGACCCCGATGGCCCACTCGAGCCAGCAGTCGGCCTGTCCGAGCAGCGCCAGGATGTTGCGGGTCTTCTCCTCGAGCTGTTGCTCGGGCTCGCTCAGGTACTGGCCAGCGAGCACGACCATGTGCTGCGTCACCTGATCGCGCGGCTCAGAGAGCGCGAGATCGGTCGCGAGCGAGTCGCCGAGAGGGCGCCGGTCGGCAAAGCACTCTCCCCAGAGCTCGGCTTCCAGCTCGAGCACCGGACAGCCGTTGAGCCCTTCGTTCTCGGACTCGACCACTCCACGGGCCTGCTGGACCACGTGACAGAGCTCGTGTCCGAGAACGTGTCGTCGTCGTTTCGGTGACAGGCGGGTCAGCGCGGGTGACACGTGGATGCGTCCGCCTCGCGCCAAGGCCAGCACGCCCTCGGCGGCCGCGGCTCCGTCCTCCAGCACGCTCAGCGGACCAGGGTCTCGTCCGAGAATGCTCCGGGCCTGTTTTCTCAGCTCGAACGACAGTTGCTCCATGTCATCGCCACCTCATTCGATCTTCGAAGGGAATCGGTCGACCGTGGACCGGCACTCAGCTCTCGTGTCGCTCAGAGTGATCGTGACCACCGTGATGATGCGAGTGTCCATGACCACCGGTCGGGAAGCAGTTGAGGATGTGGGAGGCCGTCCGACCGACGCGCCGGAAGTCCTTGGTCGCTTGCGTGACCACCTTTTGAGCCTTCCGAACCGCCTTGGCGTACTTCGGATCGCCGGTGGCCACGTACTGCGTCATCGCGACGCCGATGGCCGTGGCGCTGATGGCACCGAGGTTCCTCAAGCTGTCGGCGGCATCCTGGATCGCGATCGCGCTGGACTGCGCCACCGACTGATAGGCCTTGCCGGCCCCGGCGCTCTGCACGACCTCGGCAGCCAGCACGGCTTCGCGTATGACCTTGAGGGCATCGACGGCCTGTTCGTTCACCTTCGTGGGAGAGCTCATGAATCAACACCTTCCGTTCGGCAGACGTGCCGCCGGCGAACCGGATTGAGCCTCAGGGCTCGTCGTGGCGGGTTCCGAGAAGGGCCTCGGGATCGTCGTCGGGGACGTCGTCACCTTCTTCATCGAACGCACGCTCCGCCAACGCTGCCTTCTTCTTGGCGTGCTTCTTTTTCTTCTTGCTCTTCTTCTTTTTCTCGGCCTTCGTGGCCACCTCGGCGATGTTCTCGATCGCTGACTCGATGGTCGTCTCCAGCTTGTTGAGCCGGTCGTTCTCCGAAGACTGACTCGACTTTGCCTCGGCCTCGAGCTGGTCCACTCGGGCTCGGTCGTCCACCAGACCGGCCACGGCCGCCTCGGCAGCCTGCTCCTTCTGGAGAACGTCTCGCTCGATCTCGTTGATGTCCTCCGACGTGTCCTCGTCGGGCGGAACGATCGGCATCGGAGGCGTCACCTCGATCACCGGTTGCCCACGGAGCATGTGCGAGCAGGTCGCGGTCACCGCCGCCGAGCTGACCATCTGCATGTTCTGCTGGGCGTTGACCGCATTGTGCATGGCCATGCCCAGGGTCTCTGCCATGACGGCATCCAGCATGCCCATCGACTGGGCCGCCGCCGTCCCCGACGAGAGAACCTGCGCCAGGATGACCGAGTCGGTGATCTGATCGTTGACCGTGCCCGGGTTGTCGTCTGCCATGACACCTCCCATGGCCGAGCCGAAGGCTCATGCCATCAGGGACTCCCAGTCCCCTTCTTGATGATCCAGGAGCAAGTCGTCGCTACCGAGCTCGTGGCGATCAGCTGACCATTCTTCTGGGCGCTGACCGCGTTCTGCATCAGCGTTCCGACCGACGCGGCCATCGCCGCGTCGACCATCGCCATCGCCGACGCCGGTGCCGACCCGACGACGAGAGCATCCGTCGTCGTGACGGCATCGGCGACCTGCGAGTTGACGCTATCGGAGCTCATGCCTCATCGCTCGTCGCGACGACGACGACTACGCCCGGACGCGCTCGATGTGACGAGACGCCGTGCCGGCCGAGGCGGTGTCGACCGTGTAGAGAGTCGACACGCCTTGCGTCGTCGCCGCCTGAGCGGTCACCCAGGTCTGCGCGAGATGCGAGGTCGCAGAGTGGGCGGCGTTCGCCAGCGCCTGGCTGGTGGCGATGAAGAGGTTGCTGGTGGCAATCGCGGGCGAGTCACCCAGGTTCTTCAGGTTCGCCTGAGTGACCGAGTCCGTGATCTGGTTGTTGACTGAGGTCGGGAAGGCCATGACGGTCTCCTGATACCGTGACGACGCACGCGGCCGCCACCGGGGAGTTCGGGTTCGTGAACGACCTGACGGGTCAGGTCATGAACGGTTACGGGAACGAGGAGTGCGAGCTACTTGCTGTTGAGGATCGCGGCCGCCGCCTTGGCGAGCGAGGCCGAGTCGAGCGACAGGAGCACGGTCACTCCCATGGTCGTCGCCGCCTGTGCCGTGACGTTGGTCTGCTGTTGAGCCGTCGTCGCGTTGTGAGCGGCGTTG
>JBCCFW010000015.1:0-82396 GCA_039029535.1 Acidobacteriota bacterium | reverse complement strand
GGCGGGATGACAGCGAGGTCAGCCGGCTGCACGCATCCGGTCGGGGGCCCACTGGGCTCGGGTCTGAGCTGTCCGCGTGCCTGCACGAGGCACTCGACCTCGCTGAAGAGACTGGTCGGGCGTTCGATCCCACCATCGGGCGCCTGATCGAGGTCTGGGACCTCCGTGGCTCCGGTCGACTCCCCAGCAACTCCGAGCTCGATCGGGCGCGGCGGCGGTCCGGCGCGTTCCTGGTTCATCACGACGCCGCGACGCGGGTGGCTCGCCTGCGTCGCGGCGTTCGTCTCGACTTCGGTGGCATCGGCAAGGGCCAGGCCCTCGACCGTGCTGCCGAGCGGCTGCGGGCCGCCGAGGTCGAGTCGGCCCTTCTCGACTTCGGTGGGCAGCTCGTGGCCATCGGGGCTCCTCCCGGTGAGGACGCCTGGACGGTCGCGCTGGCTTCACCGGTCGATCGTGCCGAGCCGGCAGTGACCTTGCACTTGCGCGACGCCTCGCTCGCGACGAGCTCGCAGTCGGAGCGTCGTCTCGCTGTCGACGACGTCGTGCTCGGTCACGTGCTCGATCCCCGGCGTGGTCACCCCCTGCCGGTGGTCGGGAGCGCCAGCATCCTGTGCGACAGCGCAGCTCGTGCCGACGCACTCTCCACGGCCTGCCTGGTTCTCGGACGACAGCGATGTCTCGAGCTGGCCGAGCGCTGGAATGTCGGCGTCTGTTGGCTCGAGCCGTCTTCTACTTCTGACTTCGTTCAACACAACGACTCGCGCTTCCGCGAGCAGCTGTTTGCCTTCCCCGGAAACAACTCATGACTCTCGTTCGCAACACTTGCTTGCCCCTCGTCGCCCTACTGGCGACGGTCAACGTCGGCACCGCGCAGACCTCGCTCGAGCAGCGTCTTCGCCAACTCACCGCTCAAATGGAAGCGCTCCAGGGCGAGGTGAACTCCCTTCGCGGCGAGATGGCCAGAAAGGAAGCGGTCGCCGAGAAGAAGCAAGAAGAGGTTTTCTCCATGGTGGAGACCCTCACCGACGAGGTCGAGCGCTCGCGCCTGGGTGAGGCCTTCGGCGGTCGTGTCGGTGAAGGTCGCTACGGTCTCGGTCCCGCAGCATCCAAGGTCTACAACGTGGACAAGGGCGTGGCCATCGGTGGCTACGGCGAGATGCTCGCCGAGGCCTTCGACTCCGAGCTCGACGACGGCACTCGCTCGAGCAAGAAGGACCAGATCGACTTCCTCCGGGCCATCGTCTACTTCGGCTACAAGTTCAACGACCGCATCGTGTTCAACTCGGAGCTCGAGTTCGAGCACGCCGTCGCTGCCAGCGGTGACACCGGTGTCGGCAGTCGTGGCTCGGTCAGCGTCGAGTTCGCCTACCTCGACTTCCTGTTCAAGGATGCCTTCAACGTTCGAACCGGCCTGCTGTTGGCGCCGCTGGGCCACGTCAACGAGCTGCACGAGCCGCCGGTCTTCCTCGGCGCCCGTCGTCCCGAGGTCGAGCAGTCACTCATCCCGACGACCTGGCGTGAGAACGGCGCCGGTTTCTTCGGTGAGACCGACCTCGTCTCCTACCGCGTCTACCTCATGGCCGGCTTCGACGCCTCCAAGTTCTCCGACAGCAAGCCCCTCCGCAGTGGTCGGCAGAAGGGTTCCAGGTCTCGGATGGAGGACCTCGGCGTCGCCGGCCGGATCGACTTCACGCCCACGCCGGGCCTGACCGTGGGCCTGGGCGCCTACTACGGCCACTCGGGGCAGGACATCACCTACCTGGGTGAAGAGCTCGAGGTCTCCACCCGCATGTGGGAAGCCCACCTCGACTGGCGTCACCGTGGCACGCAGGTCCGCGCCCTCTGGGTCGACGGCAGCCTCGGCGACACGGCCGAGCTGAACGCCACGCTCGGCAAGAGCGGCTCCGACGCCATCGGCGAGGGCTTCAGCGGCGGCTACCTCGAGGTCGGCCACGACATCCTGTCCCACCGTGGGACGGATCAGCAGCTCATCCCGTTCGTGCGCTGGGAGACCATCGACAGCCAGGAGAGCGTCGAGGAGTTCTTCGCCGACGGCACCTCCACCGGCTTCCTGCGTGATCCGGCCAACGATCGGGACTACTGGACCTACGGGATCAGCTATCTTCCCCACCCCCAGGTGGCCATCAAGGCCGAGTACCGGAACGAAGACAACGATGCGGGCACGGGCCAAGACCAGTTCAACATCGCGGTCGGCTTCAACTACTGAAGCCCCCTCTTTCGCCCGACCAGGCGCCCCGGGAGCGGTCTTGCAGTCGCTCTCGGGGCGCGTGCGTGTCGGCCTCGCGCTCGCGCTCGCCCTGACGCTGAGCTCGGGAGCGGGTGCGCGTGTCCTCGTCTCGCAGGCTGACGCTCTTGCCGAGACCTTCGGGGACGCCGAGCTCGACAGGCAGAGGCTGCTTCTCTCCGAGGAGGAGCACGCCCGACTCGGCGAGCGTGCCGGGAGCGAGCTGTCGTCCCGTCTCATCGTCTACTACGAGGCGAAGCGCGACGGACAGGTCGTCGGTCGTGCCTACTTCGACGACCACGTGGTCCGCACCATGCCCGAGGTCGTCATGATCGCGCTCGAGGACGACGGCGCGGTGCGTCGGGTCGAAACCTTGGCCTTCCACGAGCCCCGTCAGTACGAAGCGCCTCGCCGCTGGCTCGCCCAGTACGACGGCAAGAGCCCGAGCTCCAAGATGAAGCTCGGGCGGGACATCGCCGCGCTCGGTGGGGCCACCCTCACTGCCCGCGCGATCGACCGGGCCATCCGTCGGAGCCAGGCCATCGACCAGCTCGTCAGGACCCGGGCGGTCGAGGCGGTGGAGACGTCCACCAACCGGTGAGCGGCGTCGGCTCCCGCATCGGCGGTCGCACCCCGCGGGCTCAGCGCTGGTTCCTCAACTGGACCAGCATGGGCCTGCTCGTGACCGGCGTCGCGTACTGGATCATGAAGGACTTCATGGAGCCGGACCCGGAGTCCTTCTCCATCCTCGGCCACCCCTGGCAGCCGCACGCTCAGCACCTGCACGTGCTCATCGCGCCGCTGTGGCTGGTGGGCCTGGGCCTCTTCCTCCGCGACCACGTGCTCGGCCGGCTCCGCGCCGGCTACCGTCGCCATCGGGGCAGCGGGCTCACGCTCGCGTGTCTCGTGATCCCCATGGTCGCCTCCGGCTACCTCATCCAGGTGAGCGTCGACGAGACCTGGCGCGACCGCAACGCGCTGCTGCACGTCGTCAGCTCGCTGGTGTTCGCGGTGGTTCACCTGTGGCACTGGGTGCGTGGCTGGCGCAGCTCGCGACGTCTCGCGACTGCAGCAGGTCGACCGGTCGAACGTCCCACCGAGGAAGCTTCAACGGCCCTCGGCTGATCCAGACGTGTTCGACCCCGCTTGCGGGTCCGCGCCCCTCTCCATGCCGAGCTGGTGCGTCGCAGTGATGGGAGCCAGGACAGCTCGACTGGAGTTCCTCCCGTCGCCCGCCGGTGAAGCCGCGCCCTTCGCCGCCATGAGTGCCTGGCACCACCATTGCTGTTGGGAAGACCGACCCGCGGACCCGGGTCGGAGGTCTCCCCATGCAACGTCTCCTCACCGTGCTCGCCGTCGTGCTTCTCGCGGGCGCTCTGGTGTCCGGCTCCAGCGAGGCCGCCAGCCTCCGTCATCTCTCGATCGAGCGACTCGCCGCTGCCTCCGAAGCTTGCGTGCTGGCGCGCGTGGTCGACAGCACGGTCGGCTGGAGTGACTCCGGGCGGGTCATCGTCACGACCTACACGTTGGAGCAGGAAGAGGTCCTTGCGGGTGAGCCGCCTCCGGGACCGCTCACCCTCACGCGAGTGGGCGGTGAGCTCGACGGGCTCGCGCTGACCCACGACGGCATGCCCGAGCTGACGGTGGGGGAGACGGCCGCGCTCTTCCTGCGTGAGCGAGCCCACGGGCATTACGTGATCAGCGGGCTGCGTCAGGGGGTCTTCCGGCGACACGGTGACGAGCTCGTCCGCGACCTGCGCGGCATCAACGGTGCGCCCTCACGCTTCGAGAGGCTGAGCCTCGACGATCTACGCTCTCGCGTGAGAGCCGCCGGTCTCGACCGTCCCGCCCTGAATCGTGAGCCGAACGGGGAGCGGCGATGAGCGTGCGCAAGCAGTGCGTGGTCGTCGCCTCGGGCGTCGTCTCGCTCGTGCTGACGATGGTCGTGACCGACGCCTTCGCCTTCGTCCGCAACACCGTCAGCAGCACGGATCCGCAGCCCATCGCCTGGGACCTCACCGACGCGGGCACCGATCAAGAAGAGGTCAGCTTGGGTCAGCTCCGTTATCAGCTCGATCCGGCGGGCTCGGCCGACGTGAACGACGGGAGCGACCTCGATTCCCTCCGCGCGGCCTTCACGGCGTGGTCCTCCCTCGACGAGAGCCTCGTCGACTTCTTCGAGGAAGCGGGGGCCCCACCGCGCGAGGTGGCCAACAACGGTGTCTTCTCGGTCTTCTGGACCGAGAGCTCGACGGTCGTCAACCAGGAGAACTCCGATCCTGGCGACGACGTCGACATCGGCGGTGCGCTCGCGGTCACCTTCACTTGGTGGCGCACGAGCGGCGCCGAGGCCGGCGAAATCATCGACACCGACATCGTGTTCAACGGCTTCTCCTACGAATGGACCAGCGACGGCGATGTCGACCCGAGCCGGATCGACATCGAGGCAGTGGCCACTCACGAGATCGGACACGCGCTCGGTCTCGGTCACTCACCGGTGGGTGGCGCGACCATGTACCCGTGGACGACGGCCGGGCTGCTGTCGCAGCGCGACCCCAGCCCCGACGACGTGGCGGCCATCGCCGGAAGCTATCCGGCCCCGAGCTGGAACGCCGACAGCGCGCGGCTGGAAGGGCTGGTCACCGACGAGCTCGACGTGCCGATCTTCGGCGCTCACGTGGTGGCCGCCGACCTCGAGGGTCGCGTGATCTCCTCGGCGGTCACGCGCAGCGACGGCACCTACCTTCTCGAAGGCCTGCCCGACGGTGACGTCGAGACCTGGGTCGAGCCGCTGGACGCCGACGGCGCCAGCCCGACGCTTTACTCCGCGTCGAACATGCCGCGCTACTACCGGGACGGGCCCACCGACATCGACACCGACTTCTCGACCACCACGCCGACGCTGGAGTCGGCCGTCCTCGGGATGACCTCGGTTCTCGATCTCAGCGTCACCCGCGGAGCACCGCTGCGCGACATCGGCTTCGTGGCCGGGCCCGGCACGCCCTATCGCACGACGCCCACGATCGTGCCGCAAGGTGGTCAGGGCTTGCTCATGGGCGTGGCGGCGCTGGCCGGTGAGCTCCCGAGCGCGGGAGATCCCGTCTCGATCACGGGGACGGGCGTCACCGTGCACTCACCGTTCTTCACGACCCTGGGTGGCGGGACCTACGACGCGATCAGCTTCCGCGTCGACGTCGACCCCGACGCGGCGCCCGGCCTGCGCAGCCTGGTCGTCGAGGACGCCAGCGGACGCGCGGTGGCCACCGGCTTCGTCGAGGTCGTCCTCACGACGACCCTGCCCGACGCCGATGCGGACGGCGTGCCCGACGTCGACGACAACTGCGTCGACGATCCCAACCCGGATCAGGCCGATCCCGACGGCGACGGGCTCGGCAGCGCCTGCGACAACTGCCCCGTGACGAGCAACGTCGGGCAAGAAGACGATGACGGCGATGGGCACGGCGAGGCGTGCGATCGCTGCCCGGGCCTCTCGGACCCCTTGCAGCTCGATGCCGACGACGACCTGGCGGGCGACGCCTGCGACGTCTGTCCGACGACCTTCGACCCGCTGCAGGAGGACGGTGACGCCGACGGGGCCGGTGACGCCTGTGACGTCTGCCCGGCGATCGCGGATCCCGGCCAGGAGGATGCCGACGGCGACGACGTGGGTGATGCCTGCGACTCCTGTCCGTCGGACGCCGACCCCCTGCAAGAAGACGGAGACGCCGACGGGGTGGGGGACGCCTGCGACGTCTGCCCGGCCATCGCGGATCCGTCGCAGGACGATGCGGACGTCGACGGCGTCGGTGATGCCTGTGACCCCTGTCCGGCCGTGCCCGACGCGGGCTGTGAGCCTCAGCACTTGCTGCACGTCCCGTCGATCAGCGCCGATCCGGCGGCGGTGGCCGCCGCCCTGGCGGGTGGCCTCGACCCCGTGGACGACCTCCTCGTGGCCCACGTGGAGGACCGGGACAGCCTCCTGGTGGCCGGTGCCGGCCTGCCGGGACCGGCCGGGACACTGGAGATCTACCTCGTCGCCGGTGGGCCCCCGACGCTGAGGTTGAGCCTCGCTGGGGACGATCTCCGCCTCGACGGCTTCTGAGTCGGAGGACGCGGTCGGCGCGAAACGACGCGCCTCCCGGTGAGTTCTCGGAACGGGCGCCTGTTCCCGCCCGCGGGGCGAGGGCATGATTGAGCCGCGATGACTGGCTCGAAGGATCCCACTGGAGGGGACCCCAAGGAAACGCGTCGGCCCGAGGCTCGTCTCTGCTTCGAGACGACCGAGCACCGCACGCAGGCCGGCCTGGAGCGGCAAGGCGTCGAGGCTCGACAGCTCGGACCGCGTCCCGACTTGGAGGACCTCCTCGACCTCACCGAGGCCGACTCGCTCGTGCTCGGCGTGGGCGAGGGCGAGGAGGCCGATGCCGCCCTGCGTCTCGCAGAGGACTACCGCAACCGGGGTGGCAAGGCGAAGCTCGTGCTGCTCGGCACGAGCCAGGCCGAGGCGCACCTGCGCTGGGCCGGCGAGCTGACGCCGTTTTGGTATCCCCGGAGCCTGCCGGCGGAGAGTCTCGCTCGCTTCATCGGTCGCACCGTCGACTCGACGCCCGGCACGCCGCTGCCCACCGAGGAGAGCTCCGAGGAGGAGGTGGTGGAGTCCGCTGAAGTCCGCCGTCTCACCCTGAGACTCTGGGAGTCCTTCGAGATCGACGGCGCCCCCATTTTCTTGGGACCGGCCGAGCGTAACTTCCTCCATGGCCTCGGCATGCACCGCGGGGCGTGGATCTCGAAGGAGGACTCGGTCGATGCCGGCGCCGGCAACCGAGTCCCCACCAAGGAGTGCCGCCGCCGCCTGGGCAAGCGCCTGGGTGACGAGCTCGCGTCGCTCCTCGTCCCGTCCGAGCGTGGCGAGCCGTACCGCTTGCGGGAGCCCGAGGAGGTCGTGGCGACCTGCAAGAAGAAGCCCGATCGTCATCAGCCCACCGAGCTCCGCATCGTCGGTCGGGCACAGGTCCGCACCGTCGGCTTGCCCGACCTGGAGAACTTCGCGAATGAAGATTGAGCTCGCGCTGGTGTCGATCCTCCTCTGCTCCTCCGCGAGCGCTCAGTCGCTCTTCTCCAACGAACTCCCGGACCCGAGTCACCGACTCGGCTGTGCCGGTGACGACAGCGACGGCGACGGGCTCGAAGACGAGTGCGACAACTGTCCGCCGTTCGCGAACGGGGACCAAGCCGACGGTGACGGCAACGGTGTCGGCGACGAGTGCGAGTTCGCCTGGGGCGACCTCGCGCCGGTGGGTGCTCCGGACGGCGTCGTCGACATCGCCGACGTCGTGAGGGCGTTGCGGATGGCGGTGAGCCTGGAGACGCCGAGCGTCGACGAGCTGAAGTGGGGCAACGTCGCGCCTGCCGACATCACGCCGGCCGATCCTCTCGACCAGGCGAGCCCGCGTCTCGACTCGGTGACCATCGACATCGGTGACGTCGTCATGATGCTGCGTGCCGCGGTCGACCTGATCGAGTTCGTGTCGCCCTTCGACTGGCGTCCGCGGGTCGAGGAGCCGCCGACCCTGACCTTCCCGACCGCCAACGAGTGGTCCTGGAACGGTCGCTGGACCCCGGAGGACACCGACTTCCCCCTCGCGGGTCTCCTGGACAACGAGTACGACGACGGTCACGACGGCACGCCCGTCCTCCCTCCCGGCGACTGGGACTGGGACGACGGCAACGACGACCTCGCCAACTGGAACAACTTCGCCACCAACATCGGCGACTTCCTCCCGCGAACCGACGGGCGTGGGCGTCAGCACGGCTGGGAGCTCGACCCGGCCCGGCCGGGAAGCGTCGAGTACAGCGGTGCCGCCCAGTACTTCGAGGGCTCGTCGGGTGGCGACGTCATGAACCTCGGCGCGACCGGACAGGTTCACAGCTTCGGGAGCGGGAGCCTCGGCGGCGGTCCCGACGTCTTGATCTACGACCGGAGCTGGGCCCTCGACTTCCGCACCGGCAGCAGCGTCGACGCCTCGCTCAACGACGACGACCTGCTGGTCGCCGGTTGTGACGTCGAGTCCGATGGTCGCTTCGACATCGAGACGACGACCATCCATGGTGGTCCGGGGGCAGACTGGTTCTTCATCCGTGACATCCAGCGCGCCGCGGTGGACCTGGGCAACGGTGCCGACGGACGCACCGACACCCTGGACCCCAACGACGGCGACGACGTCACCGTCTTCCGCGGCAACACCTACGACTTCCGCTTCTTCGGTGGCGAGGGCTCGGACACGGTGTTCTGGCTCGTCGACGAGAACATCCAGACGACCGACTGGCTCGGTCCGAACTTCTTCGGTGGAGGTGGTGCCGGTGATGCGCTGTGGACCGACAGCGGCACCGACCGTCTCGTGATGGTCGTCCCTGATGACACCACCATGATCGACGACACGCCGACGCGGGCGGGCGAGCTGCTCGTGCGACGGGGTGGCGAGGACTTCCGCGAGGACGGCCCCACGGCGTCGGATCCCTTCGCCGCCTACTGCATCGAGTGTGGGATCGGTCCGGACGGTCGTCGCACCGTCATCCTCGAGTACGTCTCCGCGGACTCGTCGATCGAGACGGGCTTCTTCTTCCTGACCTCGATCGAGGAGCTTCAGGTCGGCGTGGGAGATGGAGCTCGAGTCTTCCGTCTCGACGACGTCAACGGCGTCGCGATCGAGGACGCTTCACTCACGCCCGTCGACGTGCCCGAGCTGCCTGCCGAGTACTGCCCGTAGGCGGAGTCCGACAGGCGGCTCCTCAGTCCTCGGAGAGGAAGTCGAGGACGAGCTCATTGAACTCCTCGGGACGCTCGAGGTTGGGCAAGTGCGCGCAGCCGCTCATCTGCGCGTGGCGTGCGCCGGGGATGCCGTCGACGAGGACCTGACAGCTCGCCAACGTTCGGGGGACGTCACGCTCGCCGGTGATGACGAGGGTTCGCTGGGCGACCTGGTCGAGCCGGGTGGCGGCGGCCGGCTCGGGTGAGAGCGTGTCCGGCTCCGGTCCCTCGAGCGCGATGCGATTCATGTCGAGGCAGAGGGCGAGCAGGGGAGCGGGCAAGTCGTCGCGGGTGCGATCGGAGCCGACGACCCAGAGGTCGATCTCGAGGTCGTTGATCGTCTCGAGGTCGTCCTCGTCCTCCTCGCAGACCCGCTCGAGCTCGTGAGCGACCGCCGGCCACTCGCCTTCGTACTCGTGACCGGACAGCGCGGAGCAGGTGAGGACCAGCGAGCCGACACGCTCGGGATGCGTGAGCGCGAAGTCCACGGCGATCTTCCCACCCTGTGAGCAACCGACGAGGTGCGTCCGACCGATGTCGAGGTGGTCGAGGAGGGCGAGCAGGTCCTCGTGCGGGTGGTAGTCGTCGGACTCGCTCTCGGAGAGCCCGAAGCCTCGGCGGTCGTAGCGCAGGGTCGTGAAGCGTTCGCTGAGAACGGCGACCTGCGGCTCCCAGGAACGCGCGTCGCAAATGCCCGCGTGAAGGAAGGTGACCGGCGGACCCTCGCCGCGCAGGGCGTGCCAGAGGGTGGTCTTGGGAAGCTCGAGGTGTCCGTGACGATCGTCCATGTCCGAGGATGGTAGCCCGATTTTCTCGTGCTCGCCCGGCACCAGCCGAGCATCGCGGGCAAGATGTTGACCCGGGCCTGCTCGGTCTGGTCGACTCGGCTCATGGTCAGCTCCCATCGTCGTCCTCCGCTCGCGATCCCTCTCCTCGTCTTCATCGGTCTCGTGACCGACGCCGCTGCGAGGCCCTTCGAGTCGCGCCCCCGCAAGAAGCGGGGGCAGCGGGTCGAGGAGACGACGTCACCGGTACAGCCGGGACTGCTGCCGGTGCAGGTCGACGCGGCGGCGGGCAGCGTGCGTCTCCACTTCCCACGGCCCGCGGCGGGCGGCCTGCTCGGTCGGTACCTGCTCACCGAAGGGCTGACCACGGGGCTCGGTGCCAACGACATCGGGCTCGACCGAGGTCAGCTCGGACGGACCCGCGTCGTCCGCTTCCGCCGGCTCGGGAAGAAGGTCCTGCTCGAGGAGGAGAACGTCGCCTTCCGCGCCGAGGACGGTGACGCCGACGCGCGTCGAGCCGTCGAGGAGGCCTTCGCGCGTTCGGTGATCTGGTCCACCACCGAGGTGAAGCCGACGGGCGACGGGCTCGCCGTCGACCTCACCGGCTTGGTGTTGTCCGACCTCCACGGTGTCGTGGGGAGCCTGCGCTCGGCGGGGGCCGGGAGCTTCTCGCTCGACGCGAGCCGCTCGGCGTTGTTGCCGGAAGCCTGTCGGAGCTTCCCCGACAACGTCGTTCTCGAAGGCTTGCTCACCTTCACGAGCGGTCAGCCGGGTGACGGCCTCTCCCGCGTCGTGCCCGACCAGGGAGCGATCACGCTTCAGCAGCGAGTCATGCTCCTGCGTCTTCCCGACGGCGGCTACCAACGTCGGATCGACGACCCCCGCGCCGGAGCCTTCTCGATCTCCTTCCACGATCACTCCGCCGCGCTCGACGAGCAGCCGGTGCGTCGGTTCTCGGTGCGTCACCGTCTCGAGAAGGTCGACCCGTCGGCCGAGCGCTCTCGCGTGGTGGAGCCCATCGTCTACCACGTGGATCGCGGTGTCCCCGAGCCGATCCGCTCGGCCGTCATCGAAGGGGCGAGCTGGTGGGCCGAGGCCTTCGAGGCGGCGGGCTTCATCGATGCCTATCGTGTCGAGCTCCTGCCCGAAGGCGTCGACCCGCTCGACGTGCGGTACAACACCATCGAGTGGGTGCATCGATCCACCCGCGGCTGGTCCTACGGAGACGGCGTTCTCGATCCCCGCACCGGCGAGCGCTTGCAAGGGCACGTCGTCCTCGGCTCGCTCCGCCTTCGTCAGGATCGCCTGCTCTTCGAGGGGCTCGTCGGCACGGCGAAGACGGGCAGCGGCGCACCCGACGATCCCGTGCAGGTGGCGCTGGCGCGGATTCGGCAGCTCGCTGCGCACGAGGTGGGGCATTGCCTCGGTCTTCGTCACGAGTTCTCCGCCAGCGCGCGCGATCGTGCCTCGGTCATGGACTACCCGGCGCCGCTCGTTCGCCTACGCGGGGCTCGGGTCGACCTGTCGGAGGCCTACGACGTCGGGGTCGGTTCCTGGGACGTGCTGGCCATTCGACACCTTTACCAGGAGTGGCCCGGTCGCGATCTCGAGATGGCGCGTCGCGAGCTGCTGGAGGGCGCTCTGGCCGGCGGCGAGCAGCTCCTCACCGACAGTGACGCGCGCTCTCTCGGCGCCACGCATCCCTTGGCCAACCTCTGGGACAACGGGAGCGACCCCATCGCCGAGCTGCATCGCCTGCTCGACCTGCGTCGCCACGCGCTCGCTCGCTTCGGCCCGGATCGACTCACGCCGGGTCAGCCGGTGAGCTTGCTCCAGGAGAGGCTGGTGCCCGTCTACCTCCTCCACCGATTCCAGGTCGAAGCCACGGCGAAGTCGCTCGCCGGGGCCTTCCACCGTCACTCCGTGACGGGAGACGAGCGACGCACGGGCCTGCCGTCCACCGTGCGGTCGGTGGGTGCCGCCGAGCAGCGCCGGGCCTTGAACGTCTTGCTGCGCTGCGTCGACGCCGACGAGCTCGACATTCCGGACCGTGTCGTGAGCCTCCTCTCGCCCCGGGGACCGGGGGCGCCGTCGAACCGCGAGCTGTTCCGGGGGAGCAGCGCTCCGATCTTCGATCCTCTCGATGCCGCCGCGACGGCCGCGGACCGGGTCTTCGCCGCGGTGTTCCAGCCCCAGCGTTGTGCGCGTCTGATCGAGCAGCACCGACGCGACCCCGGACTCCCGAGCCTCGACGAGGTCTTGCGCACCGTGATCGAGCGCGTCGGTGCGTCCACGGCTGCGACCCCGCGTCTTCGCGCCGTCGAGGAGGTGGTCCGGCAGACCCTGGTTCATCGGCTCGTCACGCTCGCTGGCGACGCGAGTGCGCCGCCCCGCGTGCGAGCGCGAGTGCGCGTCGCGCTCGAGGAGCTCCAGCGACGCTTGTCGTCGAGCTCGTCGGCGCTCGATCGCGATCTCGGTCGCGAGATCGAGTCGGCACGGGCGCGTCGACTCGACGCGAGCGATCCCGCGCCGCGCCGGGCACCACCGGGGAGTCCCATCGGTGCGATCGACGCTCAGCAAGGCTGTTCGCATCACGGAGCGAGTCACTGACCTTCTTCCCATCGATGGGAGAGAAGTCAGTCGACGGCGGTGGGTCCGTCACCCCGCTTTCCGGGGCGCAGCACCGTGCTCGATGGGAGTCGTTCCCGGGCCGATCGTGAAATCGGGCCTGACGCTGCGTTTCACTACGTGGCACGTCACTTGCCAATTTTCGTCACTCGAGAGCCGTGGGCCGCCGCTCGGTCATCGACTCTCGGGAGACGCCGATGCTCGCTTCCAAGACCCGTCCTTCTCGTGGCTTCAGTCTCGCCGAGGCACTGGTGGCCATGACTCTCGCCAGCGTTCTCCTCATGGGGCTCCTTCACTTCTTCGAGGCTGCGGCTGCCGACACGCGACGCAAGACCCGGCAGATCGAGGATCGTCGGGTTCACCAGGTGACGGTCGATCACGTCGTGCGCACGCTGCGCCAGGTGAGGACGGGGCCGGTCGTGAACAACCCGGCGAATTGCCTGGCCTGTCATGCCGACGTGGATGGCGAGTTCTCCGACAACCCGGAGACCAACTGTCTGGAAGACATGGCGGCCCCCATCCCGCCCGTGACCCTCGACCTCTTCGACGTGGACCCCTCGGATCCCTCCGACGAGGTCGACGTGGGCGAGTACCCCTGGAACGGCGGAACGAGCAGCGAGGAGGTGCGCGGACTGAGGTTCGTCGCCGACATCATGGCGCCGCCGGCGGACTGGACGGGCAACGACTCCATTCAAGAGGAGCGGAGCTTCTACGCGCTCGATGACCTGCATGGCGAGGGTTGGATGGTCATCGAGAGCGCGGATCACGATCGCGACGGGGTCGACGACGAATTCTTCGACGTCGCTCACGGTGTCCGCGACCTGCGCTTCTCCTTGGAGTTCAAGCCGCCGCCCGTCTGGGACACCGGTGACTCGGTGAGCAACAACTGCATCGGCTGCCACGAGTCGATCACCGGTGGTGGTGAGTGGGTCGGTGAGAGCACCGACGGCGAGGTGTGGTGGGGCCAGCATCCCGACTCTCAGTCGATCATGGCCATCCGGGTGAAGGTCGGGACGGGCATCGAGCTCGAGGTCGATCCCGTCACCGGTGAAGCCTCCGAGTTGGTGCTCGAGTCGCTCGTGCGTCCACGCGGACTGGACCTCTGACCGACGCGAGGGCTCACGCATGGAAGGAGTCCACTCGGACTGGCCGCCACTCCACTCGGCCGTGGTCGAATCACGCGAATTCGAGCCTCTCGTCCCTGGCAAGCGCCTTGCTCTTCCCCGAGTGGGGGCACCTGCCCCCGGCGGAAGAGAGGTCGGATGGTCACGAGTCGAAGGGAGTCGATGGGTGGGTTCAGCCTGGCGGAGGCCATCGTGGCGATGGCCTTGGCCTCCATCATGTTGATGGGGATGCTCCACTTCTTCGAGGTGGCCGCAGCCGACACCAAGCGCAAGACGGAGGCGATCCAGGATCGGCACGTGAATCAGCTCACGATGGATCACGTCGTGCGCACGCTGCGTCAGGTCCAGACCGGGCGCACGACGAACAACCCCGCCAACTGCCTGAGTTGTCATTTCGACGCCGACGGCGAGCACAGCAACAACCCGGACACGAGCTGCCGAAGGGACATGGTCTCGCCGGCACCCCCCGTGGCTCTCGATCTCTTCGACCTCGACCCGGACGATCCGGTCGATGAAGAAGACGTGCCCGAATACCCCTGGCAGGACCCGACCGCCGAGACGCCGCCGCACGTCCGCGGCCTGAGGTTCGTGGCCGACGTCATGCCCCCGCCCGAGGACTTCACCGGCGACGACGCCATCCACGAGGAGAGGTCGTTCTACACGCTGCGGGATCCACGCGGGCAGGGTTGGCTGGTCCGCGAGGCGGCCGACCATGATCGGGATGGCGATCCCGACGAGATCTTCAGCGTCGCCCACGGCATCCGAGACCTCCGCTTCGAGATCGAGTTCGCCCCGGCACCGGAATGGGAATGGGGGACGCGGGTCAGCCGGGGCTGCCGCCGCTGTCACGTCGACATCACGGGTCCGCGTCGCGGTTGGCGTGGTGACACCACTCCCGGTGAGGTCTGGCAGGGCCAGCATCCCGACTCGCAGTCGATCCGCGCGGTTCGCGTGAAGCTCGGGACCGGGATGGTCGAGCATGTCGGCGAGGACGGTCGTCCGCGTCATCTCGTGCTCGAGTCCATCGTGCGTCCCCGAGGTCTCCAACGCTGAGAGCCGGGAGGCGGGCAGGTGCGACACGATCCTGCTAGCCTCCGCGGGTGTTTCGTCTCGTCCTCTCGCTCGCCTGCCTGCTGACGGCAGGGCTCCCGGCCGGCGTCGCGTCGGCCACGGTGCTCTATGACGCCAGCCTGGGCTCTCTCCCGTCGGATCAGGGCTGGATCCACGGGACGAATCCCTTGCCGGGGAGCTCGAGCCAGTCCGTCGTGGACGGCCTCTACGTCCTCGACAGCATGGCCGACGAGGACGACCACGTCGGGGAGTTCGCCAAGCTCGGGCCGCTGCGTCACCCCAACCTCCCTCGCCTGGAGCGCGACCCCGGCTTCCTCGTGAGCTGGACCCTGCGCGTCGATGCCGAGGAGCACTCGCGTGACGAACGAGCGGGCTTCTCGGTCATCGTCCTGGCGGTCGACCGCATGGGCGTGGAGCTGGCGTTCTGGGAGGACGAGATCTGGGCCCAGACCGACGAGCCTCTCTTCGAGCATGGCGAGGGCGTCGCCTTCGACACGACGGCCGCTCTCGTTCGCTATGACCTCCTCGTCCGCTTCGACACCTACACCCTCCACGCGGACGGCGTGCCGATCTTGATCGGTCCGGTGAAGGACTACACGGCCGCCGTCATCGAGCCGGTCAACCCGTACCTCATCAGCAACTTCATCTTCTTCGGTGACGACACGACCTCGGCGCGAGCGCGCTTCGAGATGGGCCTCTTTCAGGCCTGCTTCAACGTGGGCGGCATCGACCTCTCCGACGACCTGCGCCTGCGTCGTGAAGATGACACGGTCGTCGCCACGCTGACCGATTCGTTCCTCATCGCCGGATACCGCCTGCATCGCGCGCGGCTCCCGGCCGAGGTCGCCGCGGCCGAGGTCTTCCGCAGCTCCGAAGATCCCGAGCTCGTCGACGACGTGTCGATCGGCGAGGGTGGTCTCCACGTCTATCTCGCCACCGCCGTCGACGACTGTGGCTTCGTGCACTCCTCTCCATGAAACCCATCCTCGACTTCCTCGGTCTCGATCGCGACGAGGGTGACGACACGCCCTCTTCCTCGACGTCCGGTGCGTCGGTGCGCGACACGTTGGAGCGTCTCGAGGCCCTACCGACCGATCGTGCACGCTTCGTCGCCTCGTTCGCCTTCGTGCTCTCCCGCGTGGCACACGCCGACTCTGGTTTCTCTTCCGCCGAGACCGACGCGATGGAGCGTCTGGTCGCCGAGCGGATGGGCCTGAGCCCCGACGAGGCGGCGGTGGTCGTCCACGTCGCCAAGACTCAGAGTCGCCTACTGGGGGAGCGCGAGATCACCTTGGTCACCCGCGAGTTCTCCCGCCTGGCGACCCGAGCCGAGGTGCTCGGCCTGTTGCAGTGCCTGTTCGCCGTGTCGCGAGCCGACGATGACGTGAGTGATCTCGAGTCGAGGGAGGTGGAAGCCATCGCTGCCGAGCTCGGGATCGAGGAGCAGGCCGTCGACGTCGCACGTCGAGCCTTCGCCATCAGGCACCTGAGCTGGGACGGGGAGCTCCGACCCGAGAGGCCGGCCGACCACGAGTCGATTCATGCCCTGAACGTCGCCGCCTTCGAGCAGGACGCCGAGGCCCTGGTCGTCCAGAGGTTGAGGGCTCAGGAGGATCCGATCCACTCGCTGGTGGCCGTCGAGGAGGGCGAGATCGTCGGCCACGTCGTCTTCAGCACGGTGACCCTCGAGGACGGTGACGGCAGCATCACGCGACACGTTGCGCTCGGTCCGCTCGCGGTTGCTGCCGAGCATCGACGTCGGGGCATCGCCGGTCGTCTCGTCGACGAGGGACTGCGATTGTCACGGGCCGACGGAGCCCAGCTCTGCTTCGTGCTCGGCGATCCGGCCTACTACCGTCGTTTCGGTTTCGAGCCGGCAGCCGCACGCGACTTGGTCAGCGAGTACGAGGGAGTGGGCGACGCTTTCATGGTGAGTGAGCTGCGACGCGGGGCCTTGGAGCGACACCGCGGCCTCGTGCGCTACTCGGCCGCTTTCGAGGGTGTCTAGGTCTCCCACGACCCCTTGCTGATGCGACATCGCGCTTAAGCGAGACCCATGCAGCCGCGCTCATCGGAGGTCTGATGAGCTCTCTTCTACTGCGGTGAGGGGCCTCACAGCTCGGAGACCAGGGCGGCTGGACGCGTCTCGCCACGAGACCGTAGCCTGGTCCGACCACCTGGATTCGCGGGTGGACTCAGCCATCGGTTCTGGAGCCTGCGCATGCCTGAAGGCAGCGAAGAGCAACGTCTCACCGCGCTGCAGCGCTACTCACTGCTCGACTCGCCTCCTGAGCAGACCTTCGATCTCGTCACGGCGCTCGTGGCGAGGATGCTCGACGTTCCGCACGCCTGCATCGCTCTCGTCGATCGCGACCGCGTCTGGTTCAAGTCGGCACACGGCCTGGTGGTTCGGCAGGTCGCCCGAGATCCCGGCTTTTGCGCGACGCTCATCGATTCCAACGACGAGTTGCTCCATCACGAGGATGCGCGCGTCTCCGAGCTCAGTCGGGACAGCCCTCTCACCGAGGGTGACAACGGCATCCGCTTCTACGCGGGCGTCCCGTTGCGCACGCCCGAGGGGCATCGCATCGGCACGCTCTGCACCTTTGGTCCCGAGCCACGAGGGCTCGACGAGGGTGAGCGACGTTGCCTGCTCGGCCTGGCCGGTCTCGTCATGAACGAGATCGAGATGCGACGGGCGCGCTGCGAGCTGGAACGCACCGAAGCGGCGTTGCGCAGCTCGCAGAGTCTTCAGGCCGTCGGGATGATCGCCGGCGGCGTGGCGCATGACTTCAACAACTTGCTGGCGGGGATCCTCGGCAATGCCGGTCTCCTCCGTCAGGATCTCGCCAGCGACTCGTCGGCCAGCGAGCTGGTGGCCGACATCGAGATCACCGCGCAGCGAGCGGCCGAGCTCGCCAGGCAGGTCCTCGCCAGCATCGGCTGTGAAGACGGTGGTCCCACCAAGCCGGTCGACCTGAGCGCGCTCGTGGCCGAGACCTGTCACGTCCTCGCCGTGTCGCGGCATCCCCGGGCTCGCGTGGTCATGGATCTCGACGACGGACTCCCGGCGGTGCTGGGACATCCGACGGGGCTCCGACAGGTCGTGATGAACCTGCTCTCGAACGCCTTCGACGTCTCGGAGCACGCTGGTGCCGAGGTCAAGGTGGGCACGTCACTCGCTCCGAACGGACAGGTGCTCCTCTCCGTGGCCGACGACGGCCCGGGCATGACCGAGGACCAGCGCGCGAAGATCTTCGAGCCCTTCTACTCGTCGAAGTCGGGAGGACGTGGGCTGGGGCTGTCCATCGTCGCGCGGATCGTCGAGCAACATGACGCGACCATCACGGTCGAGAGCGCCCCCGGCCGGGGGACGACCTTCGTGGTCTGCCTTCCCATCTCCCGCGAAGCGGCGGTGCGCGACGAGCTCGGCAACGAGCTCATGCCGCTCGAGCTCTCCAAGGGACAGGTGTTGATCGTCGACGACGAGCCCTTCATCAGGCGTCTCGCTCAGCGCTGCCTGGAGAAGGCCGGTCATCAGGTGCTGGTGGCGGAGGACGGCAGCACGGCTCTTCGTCTTCTCGAGGCGCCGCCCGACGGGCTCGTCGCCATCCTGCTCGATTGGAACATGCCTGGCCTGGATGGCGAGGACGTGCTCAACGTCCTGGCCAAGCGAGGCAGCACCGTGCCGGTCGTTCTCTCGAGCGGTCACACCGAACGAGACGCCGTTCGCTGGATCGGTCCTGGCAAGGTGCAGAGCTTCCTCCAGAAGCCCTACACGCCGGAGCAACTCGTGGCGCGGATCGGTGAAGCCATCTCCGCCTGACGAAGGGTTGCGGTCTCAGCGTCGGGTCAACCCGACGTCGTGCTCGTGGAAGCGTCCGGACTCGACCTCGACGACGAGCTCGGCTGATGCCAGCCCGTCGGGTCCCGTGACTCGGAGCTCGTAGCGACCGGGTCCGAGAGCCTGGCTGGCGCTCAGCACGCCTTCGACGTTCGAGCGATCGTCACGGAGGACCTGCGGCAAGACCTCGCCGTCGATGGGCTGACCATCGACGCGGAGCGCCGTGCAGCGGGCGCCGTGCACCGGCCGGCCGTCTTCGGTGACGGTGAGCTGGAGGTGTCCGCCCACTCGTCGGCGGATGATCACGTCGCCGCCGTCGTGAAGACCCCAGGAGCGGGGATGCGTCCCGCCTCCTGCAGCCCAGAGCAAGCGTCCGGTCCAGTCCAAGGGCACGCGGAAGCTGCCCTCGGCATCCGGCGTGACCCAGCGTGTTCCGAGCAGCACGCCGTCCGGTCGGGCCAGCCAGAGGTAGAACGATCGGGCTTCGGGTCGACCGTCCGGACTGAAGATGGAGCCGGTGAGCCAGCGTGCCGCGAGCTCGAGCTGCACGTCGTCGTCGGGAGCTTCCACGGTGGCACGGGCCGTGCCGCCATCACGATGCCGGACTCGGAGCTCGTGAGCCTGGCCGTCTTCCAGGCCGCGGAGAACGAAGCGGCCGTCTTCGCCGGTCTGCGTCGACGAGCTGACGGTGGTGGCCGTGCTCCCGGAGCCGACGGGGTGCGCCTCGACGGTCGCTCCGACGACGGGACCGTCGAGCGAGGTCACCCGACCGCCGATCGAGACGCCTTGCAGGTCCAGGTCGACGGTGACGCGATCGCCTTCGAGCGTGCCGAGGTCGACGAGCCGTCGGAGCTCGCGACGGTCTCCCGGCTCGAGCGGCGTCGGTGCCTGCACGAGGATCACGACGGACCCCCATTCACGGTCGAGCGGGCCTAGGGTGAAGCTGCCGTCGGTCGAGCTGTGCTTGCGGAGGCTGTGATGCCGCAGCAGGCGCCAGTCGATGCGAGACTCTCCGGCGGACCGAAGCCGGATCTCGGCCGACGCGACCGGCTGCCCGTCGCGCAGCACGCGGCCGTCGATCCAGGCTCCTTCCCTCAGGGTGACCTCGACCGAGGCCTCCGTGTCCTGGACGACCTCGACGAGGTCGAGCTCCAGAGGGACGGACTGCGCGTCGCGGCTCGCCCGCACCGAGTACCAGCCTTCGCGGACGGACTCCGAGCGCCACGTGCCGTCGTCCTCGGTGAGGCCGCTGGCTCGCTCGCGTCCATCGGTGTCGTGAAGGGCGACGCGAGCCTCCGCGACCGCCTCACCCGTCGTGTCCACCACGCTCACCTGCACCGTGCCCATCGACGGTGGACGCAGGACGAGCACGACGTCGGAGCGCCCTTCCGGCGGGAGCTCCACCTCGAGCTCGGCGCGGAGCTGCGTGCCCGGTGGACCGTCGGCCGTGAGGACGAAGACGCCGGGCTGAGCGTCGTCGAGCTCGAAGCGACCTTCTGCATCAGAGAGGGCCCAGCCGGCTCCCGACACCGCCGCTCTCGCCAGGGGCTCGCCGTTCTCGTCGACACAGCGGCCGGCGAGGGTGACCTTCGGCGCCAGCTCGATGGTGACCGGACCCGGTGCGTCGGCGAGGGACAGCTTGCGCTCGACGCGACGATGGTCGTCGCTGCTCACGCGAAGACGAGCCTCGTCACGGAGGGTGCTGACCATCACGCGGGCCGAGCCCGTCGCATCGGTGATCGAGGTGGCCCCCTCCGCGTCGAGGCGAGCTCCCTCGATCGCCAGACCGCTCTCGGAGTCACGCACCACGACGTCGAAGGCGGTCGGTGGCGCGAGCGTCATCTCGACCTCGTGCCGTTCACCTTCGGCGAGGGTGATGCCGGCACGTTCGCCACGGGCTCCCGACGAGAGGTCGACGGCCCGGCAGGTCCACGTGCCGGCGCCGAGGTCGGTCAGCCGGTACCAACCGTCTCCGCGCTCGTCGAGCCCACGTCCGGATTCGCCGTCGTGACACTGCGCCCAGGCGCCGGTGACGGGATCGCCCTCGAGAGTCACGTGCAGGTCGAGGCTGGCGCGAGCGGTGAGGACGAGCGTGAGGGGACCTTCGTCGGCGCGCGTGGGGATCGTGCGTCCCGTGAGGCTCAGGTCGTGATGACGGGCCTGCACGTGTAGCTCGCGGTCCGCGGGCAGACCGCGGAGCACGAAGCCTCCGTCGACGTCCGAGGTCGTCTTGGGGTAGCGGGTGGGGCCGAACTGCTCACGCCCACCTTCGGCAGCCTCGACCTTCACCTCGGCCCCGCCGACGGGCACGCCCGACTCGTCGACGACCCGGCCGGTGAGCGACGCACCCGGGTCGAGCTCGAGGACGAGGTCGACCACGTCACCGCCGTGCAACTCCAGGCTCTCGGTCCCTGCGGGGAGCCAGCCTTCCTTGCCGGCCTCGACCTCGTAGCGCCCGGGTGGCAGCCAGTCGAGCTCGAAGCGACCGTCGTCGTCGGTGCGGGGGACGTGACGTCCGTCGGTGAGTTGCCACCACGAGATCCGCCCCTGCTCGGTCTCGACGGGATCCTGACGATTCACCACCACGCGCGCGTCGGCGAGCGGCTCGCCGTCGAGGGAGAGCACGCGACCACGCAGGGTCGCGGCCGGGGCCATCGTGATCTCGACGGGGGCGAAGCCACGCCCCTCGGCGGGCGCCGACTGCTCGGTCCAGGCGGTGGTCCAGCCAGGGCGTCGAGCCTGGATCGTGAGACTGCGGCCGGCCGGGAGAACGCTCAGCATGACGACACCGTCGTTGCCCGTGCCGTGGAAGCGGGTGCCGAGCAGGCCATCGACGTGGCTTGGTGCGAGCAGCTCGCCGAAGGTCTCGGTCGCGAAGGTCGACTCGACCTCGACGTGGGCGAGCGGTCGTCCCGACGGGTCACGCACGCGCACTCGCACCGGCGTCGGTCCGAGCTTCAGCGTCGGGCTCGACGCGTCTCCGTGGCCGAGCTGATCGCTCGCCCGACGTCCGTCCGACGTGATCGCCAACAACGAGTAGGAGCCGGGGACCAGCGCTTCGAGCCGGTGTCGACCGCTCCCTGCCGCGCGGCCCCAACGCAGGGGGAGCTGCTCGTGGCCGGTCAGCGGTGTCGCCGTCAGCCAGGCACCGGTGATGCTGCGATCGTCATCGAGGATCGAGACGGTGGAGGATGCAGCCGGTGCCAGCAAGAGATCACCACCGCGGAAGCGACTCCGACGGACGACCTGCTCACCCCGGCGCGCGACGGCGTCCAGCGTTCCTTCGGGGAGCCCGGTGAGCTGGAAGCTCCCGGCCGCGTCGGTGGTGGTGAGGAAGGTGAGGGTCGCGTTGCCCACCGACACCAGCGCGTCGGCAACGGGAGTGAGCGTCTCGCCGTTGCGGGTGACCACGCGTCCGGAGACACGGCGGTCTCGCCAACGATGCGTGGTCCCCAGGCGATGAGGCTCACGGGCACGAGTGAGCCCGTGGCGCGTGAGCTGCAAGGAGGAGTCGTCGTCGGGGAGTCGGACCCGTCCTTTCGAGTCGGTGACGAAGACGAGATCAGAGAGCGCATGCCGCACGCGCAGGTCGGTCAGCGGTCGATCCTTCGCGTCGAGGAAGCGGACCGTTCGATCGGCTCGAGCGGTGAGGAGCACGTCCCCGTCATCGAGGCGAGCGGGTGGATGTCCGGGCTCGGCCAGCCACGCCCGGCACGCGTGGGGAAGCTCGAGGTCGACGAGGCCGTTCTCATCGGCGTGTTCGGTCGCGATGACGGTTCCGCTGCCCTCGCGTCGCAAGGCGACCTGATCGGCACAGCGCAAGCCGATGGCGGCTCCGGCGAGCGGACGCTCCTCGTCCGCCTCCGTGACGTCGACGATGCGGGCCCGGAGCCGGTCGGACTCGACGAGGCGGAGCACCACGCGGGTGGGGCCGGGCGGCGTCGACCAGGTCGTCGTGCCGGCGACGCGGTGACCTTCACGAGCGATCAGGTAGCACCGCGCCAGCGCGGGCACCGCGAGCTGGAAACGACCGGCCGCGTCGGTGCTCGTCTCGTCGATGGAGACCCCGAACGGACCCTCGCTCATCACGCGGACCCGTGCTGCCCCCACCGTGCTCTCGTGCTGGTCGAGCACGGTGCCGACGAGCTCGGCGGCCGGGAAGACGGCGATCTCGAGAGGCTCGTCGAGACGCGCCAGGTCGCGGGTGAGCCGTTGATGCCTGCGCCAGGTCGTCGGCAGGTCCGGGCCGCTCGTGCGGAGGAGGAAGGGGCCGTCGCCGAGTGCCTGGGTGGAGAACGAGAAGCGTCCGGTCTCGTCGGTTTCGGCGACGGCCAGTGGAGTGCTGCTCTCGGGCACGACGTCCGGCCACGGCGTGGGGCGGACGTCGGCGGAGGCGGGGAAGGCCTCGACGCGGACGTCACTGCGGGCTTCACCGCCAGGAGTGACCATGCGGCCGACGAGTCGCTCCGGCAGGGGGGCGCCATGGGCGGACGCGGCGATGAGGGAGGCCAGCGCGAGGCCGGCGAGGTCAGCGTTCATGTCCCTCTGGACGATAGCACCCGCACGGCGACGGAGCCGGTCGGCACGGTAGACTTCGGCGACCAACCTTTCGGAGAGTCCCATGCGAGTCCTCGTTCTCGGTCTGTTGTCGTCCATGCTTCTTCTCTGCGCTCCCGACCCCGGCCAGGCCAAGAGCGAGCTGCCGCCGCCTCTGGGCACCGCTTCGCAGTGGTCGTCCTATGGCGAGGGCGTGCGCGATCGGCCGCGCTCGTTGAGGAAGGTCTTGAACCGGGGTCATCGGCACGTCGGGCAGCGTCTCGTCGTCGAGGCGACCGTCGAGGACGTCTGCGCCAAGAAGGGCTGCTGGATGATGCTGGTCGACGGAGACCATCACGTCCGCGTCACGTTCAAGGACTACGGCTTCTTCGTGCCGCGGGACATCCATGGCGCCGAGGTGCGAGTGGAGGGCACGCTCGTCGAGACCGAGGTCTCGGTGGAGCTGCTCAAGCACTACCTGGAAGACGCCGGCCGACACGAGGAGGCTGCGCGAGTCACCGAGCCCGAGCGTGGTTACGCCTTCGAGGCCACCGGCGTGACCCTGCGCCGCCCCCGCTGAGCGCGGCGACGACGGTCGAGCTCCCATGAGGCCCACGAAGCCACTGACGCTTCCGCAGCGGCGTCACGCCGCCCTTCTGACGGCCGTGCAGGCCTTCCTGCAGGAGCACTTCGACGAGGAGGTCGGCGAGCTCCGCGCCGGTCTCGTCCTCGACTTCGTGCTGGAGCAGGCCGGCCCGTCGTTCTACAACCTCGGCGTTCGGGACAGCCAGGCGCTCCTGCAGGACAGGCTCCTCGACCTCGAGGCCGATCTCCAGCGTCCCGAGCCGGACCTCCGGTAGGCCTGAGCTGGCCGACGTGACTCTGGTCACATGGAGTCGGGGCGAGACGGGGGAGGAGCTAGCTTTTTCGTGCCCTTAGTCGATTGGGTCGATCAGGAGCTCGAACGGAGTGTTCTCCTCGCGCAGCGATGCCCTTCCGGCGGCGGCCCGCGAAGCGGTGCATCGCCAGGCCCCCGAAGCGCTCGGCGAGCTCCAATCGCTGGAGGAGGCGTGGCGCGAACGGGAGCCGCCTCCGTACCTCCTCGCCGAGGCGGCCGAGCTGGCGCTGAGCGCTCGCGTCTATCCGCTGGCGGCGTCCTGGGCCGAGCGCTGTGCCGACGGGGCGTCCACGCCCGACGAGCGCGCGGCGGCTTCGGTCGTGCTGGCGGCGGTCGCGCTCCGCCGAGACCGCCGAGAGGATTGCGAGCGGCTGCTCGCGAGCCTCGACATCGACGGCCTCCCGGCCGAGTTCGCTGCCCTCACTCACCTGCTGCAAGCGGGGTCGGAGCGCGTGAGCGGACGACCCGCCGAGAGCCTGCTCCACGCGGACCGAGCGCGCGAGGTGGCCTGGCGGGCCGGTCGACCCGATCTCGTCCTCCAGGCGGAGCTCGACCGCTGTGAGGCGGCACTGCAACAGCAGGCGACCGGCGGCGTGCACCGCGACTGTCTCGCGGTGCTCGCTCAAGCGAGAGAGCTGGGGCTGCCCTGGGACGAGGCACGGGCACACCTGACCATGGCCGTCATCTGGAACGCGGGCGGTGACCGGATGCGGGCGATCGAGAGCCTGTGGCAGGCGCGTGCGCTGGCCGTCCGCTCCAACTGCCAAGGCCTCTTGCCGTCCATCCTCCTCACGCTGGCGTCGGCCTATGCCCAGGCGGGTCGGCCGCTCGAGGGGCTCGCGCTGGTCGAGGAGGCCAGGACACGCCAGGCGCGTGAGGGCGATCCTCTTCCGCTGCCGGTCAGCGCCAACATCGTTGCCCGCTTGCTCATCGCAGCCGAGCGTTACGAGGAAGCGCTGGAGGTCGTGTCGGACGAGCGGGCGGAGGCGTCGCCCTTCGTGAGCTCGAAGGCCATGGAGGGCATGGCGCTCGCGGGACTCGGACGAGACGAAGAAGCCCTCGAAGCGTTGTCGGTAGCGGTCGAGCGTTTCCTCGAGATGGAGGCGAACGGTCCCGCCATTCGCGTGATGATCCGTGCCGCCCGCATCCTGCTGGACCGTCCCGAGCTGCGCTTCCGACCCGACCAGCCACCGGGCCCGAGCCCCGTGTTGGCGCGGGCGCTGGAGCTGCCGCTGCTCGACCTCGACGCACGGCTGGAGGTCCTCACTCTCTTGCTCCAGCACCGCTTGCAGGGAGGACCGGACGAAGAAGCGTCGCGACTTCTCGAGCAGCTCTGCCGCTTGCGCGTGGATCGCGACACCGAGCGGCTCAGTCAACGTCTCGACGATCTCCAGCAGCGCTTCGCGACGAGCGCCTCGCCCTTGGAGCTGACCCTCCGCCGGTCGCAGGCCGACGAGGAGGAGGACGAGTCCTCACGACGGGGTCAGTCGGAGCAGCTTGCACGTCTCGTGCACGACCTACAGAACCCGCTGACCAGCGTTCTCCTCCTGGCCGACGAGCTCCGCGAGCAGGTGGACAACAGGACGACTTCGCAGGCCGTGGAGGAGCTCCACGAGTCGGCCGACCTTCTCCGGCAGCGAGTGGACAACCTCGTGTCGCGGATCGGCTCCGAGCTGGTTCGAGACGACCGACACGACGCGGCGGACCTGGTCCAGGTCGTCGACGAGGTCTTGCAGGCGAGCGAGGCGAGCCGACGCTGCAAGCGTCAAGTGCTCACCTGGGTCGATCGACCGGATCCCCTGCCGGTGCGTGGGAAGGAGGCGGTGCGATCCATCGTGGAGGGACTCGTCTCCAACGCGTCGAAGTTCACGCCCTTCGGTGGTCGGATCACGGTGCGGGTGACCAAGGTGAAGGGGATGGTGCATCTCGAGGTCGAGGACGACGGTCCCGGCCTCAGCGACGGCGATCTCGAGCGCGTGTTCGCATGGCGAGCACGGATGACGGCGCAGCCCACGGCTGGTGAGCCCACCGTGGGGGTGGGCCTGGCGCTGGCTCGGGCAGCAGCTCGCGAGTTGGGCGGCTCGCTGGAGGCGGCCAACGGCGAGCTCGGCGCGATCTTCCGCCTCGCGCTGCCCTTGGTGCTGGCCTGACGGCTCGCTAGGCGCTGCCGACGATGGCGTCGGCTTCGACCTCGATGAACCAGGCGGGGTCGATGAGAGCGGAGACCTCGACCATCGTGCTCACGGGTCGGATCTCACCGAAGTACTCACCGTGGACCTTGCCGATGGTCTCCCAGTCCGAGATGCGGGTGAGGAACATCCGCGTTCGCACGAGGTCGTACGGGGAGCCGCCGAGCTCGTCGAGCGCGTGCAGGATGATCCCGAAGCAACGTCGGGCCTGAGCAGCGGGATCGCCGATGCCGACGGTCTTCCCGTCGTCTCCGATCGGAGCAGTGCCGGCGATGGCGATGGTGTTGCCCGTGCGGATGGCACGGCAGAAGCCGAAGAGGGGCTCGTAGCGGCTGGCAGAAGTGATCGACTGACGCATGAAGGAGGGTACACCGCAGCGTCGGGAGACAGCGTCAGCCGGGAGTCCGTGGCAGGACGACCAGGGCGTGGTCCTCACCTTCCAGGGCTTCATCGATGACTGGCGTGATGCGAGGCCAGTCACCACGGGCGAGACCGGCGCCGATCTTCGGGTAGGCGATGCGAAGCCCCGTGAAGCGCGAGGCGATGTCGCGAAAGACACGTTCCAGCGCTTCGTAGTCGAGCAGCACGCCGGCGCCGCGCCAGTGAAACTGCGTGTAGGCGTTGACCACGGTCAGCTTCAGGTCGCCTCGCGTGACGGTCGCGGACGAGAAGGTGCCGAGCTTGCTGCGGTCGCCCTTGGTCGTCGCGAGGTCGGCCTCGTAGGCCTCGGGGAAGGCGGCCCGGATCGGCTTGGCGATCCCAGCCCCCATGGCGCACTGACAGTTGCAGCCGTGGACGATGACGTCGAAGCGGCCCTCGAGCGCGAGCTGGATGAGGTCACCCTCGATGGTCTTCACGCTCCCTCCTCGGCGCGGGCCCGCGCGCCATCGTTGGGGTCGACGATGGCACGCCAGCATCGCTCAGTCCACGCCACACCCACCGGTCATCGCCGGCCGCGAGCTCGACACGTCACCGTCGAAGCTCGTGCCGACCGGTCCGGTGATGAGCTCGCAGGGCGAGAGAGCCTGGATGAGGTAGTAGAAGCTCGTGGGCTCGGCGACGCCGCCGGGATCGTGCCCGGTCAAGGTCTCGACGTTGCATCCACCGCTCGCTCCCTGCACCGGGGTCTCGGCGTAGTAGGCACCCAGCGTGCCGCGCAAGACGCGGTAGCTGCCCGCCTGCGTGGCCGCCGACCAGGTGAAGAGCACGTCGTCACCCGACTTGCTCACGCGGAGGTCGGAGCTCGGACCGGGCGCCGAGTCGGAGGGGATGTTGAGGTCGATGCCGGCCACGGTGCGGCAGCCACCGGCGCTCGTGCCGGTGAGGAGGGCGAAGTGGTCGCCCACCGGTCGGTCGACCTCGATCGTGCAACCGCTCGCGTCGACGTCGTCGTCGGTCGTGCCGTTGCCGTCGCTATCCACGAGAGGATCGAGGTCCCAGGTCCAGGTCGTTCCCGGCTCGTCCACGCCACAGTCGAAGACCGACGAGAAGCGAGCGCCGCAGCCCGGCGTCGCGCTCGGGACGGGAGCCGGCAGCTCGTGGCAGCTCACGACGAGGTCGCTCGTCGCGACGAAGCTCGTGTCGTCGAGGCAGCGCGCTTCGAGCAGCAGCTCGACCGGGCCGCTCGCGCAGTCGAGCAGGTCGACGACGTGCGCGGGATCGGCGGCGAACGCGGTCACCGGCGTCAACGTGCCGGCGTCGAGCCAGCGGTATTCGAGACCACTACAACCTTCGACGCTGCCGATGGCGTCGACCACGGGCACGCTCTCGCCCGGGCAACCCGACAGGTCCGAGCCCGCGTCGAGGGTCATGGTCACCACGGTCAGTCGCACGACGTCGCTGGCGATGCAGCCCGGTGTCGAGACGCAGCGCATCTCCACCACGTAGTCACCGCCCTCGGCGTGGGCGGACGGCGTGAGGCTCGTGTCGGTGTCGCTGCTCCAGCTCGTGAGCTCGCTGCCATCGGGTCGGAGCCAGCGGTACTCGGGGTCGGGGCAGGAGCCGGCCAGCGAGCCGGCCGCGGAGAGCGTGACGGGCGTGCCGGCTTCGAGCCGGACGTCGCCGCCAGCGCTGGGGGCGAGCGAGAGGAGGTCGACGACCAGGACGTCGGCATGCACGCAGCCGGGCTCGGTGCTGCAGCGGGACTCGACCGTCCAGGAACCGCCATCATCGAAGGCGAGCGAACCGAGGCGCAGGTCGGTGGCCGCCGACCAGTCCTGCCGGACGTCGCCGCTGGGATCGAGCCAGCGATGCTCGGGGCTCGGACAGCCGAGCACGCTCGGCGTCGCCGTCAGGTCGACCGCGTTGCCCACGCAGCTACTGAGGTCCCCGCCGGCCAGCGCGGTCACCTCGACCGCTTCGATGCGCACGATGTCGGACGAGGCACAGTCGGGGTCGCTCGCACAGCGCAGCTCGAGCAGGTAGTCACCGGTGGCCGAGGCGTCGGTGACGTCGACGGAGACCATCGGGCTCGTCGACCAGTCGCTGAGAACCGCACCGCTCGGGTCCGTCCAGCGATGCTCGGGCGTCGCACACGAGCTCACCGCCGAGCCCGCGGCGTCCAGCAGCACCGTGCCGCCCAGGCAGGAGCGCTGGTCGGCACCCGCAAGCGCTCCCAGCTCGACGATGGTCACGGGGACGACGAGGCTCTCGACGCAGTCCGGGAGATCCGCGCAGCGGAGGTCGAGGATGTAGTCACCAGCAGCGGAGAGAGCGGCCCCGATGAGGGAGTGGTCGGAGTCGGCCGACCAGTCGCGAAGGACGCTGCCATCGACGTCGCGCCAGCGGTACTCGCGCGAGAAGCAACCCAGGCTGGCCGAGCCGTCACCGGTCAACACGACGTCGGAGCCGGCGCAAGCGCGCGTCGACGACGGTCCGCTCAAGGCGAGGCTCGCCGTGGACAGCGTGACTTGGTCGCTCACCTCGCAACCGGGGAGGCTCGCGCAACGCAGGTCGACGGTGAAGAGGCCGTCGTCGGCGGCTGACGGGTCGGCGAGCACGAAGTTGGAGTCGTTGCTCCAGTCCTGCACGACGAGCCCGGAGGCGTTGGTGAAGCGGTACTCGGGGTCTCCACAGCCGGCGACGCTGCTGGCGGAGGCGTCGAACGTGACCGCCTCGCCCGCGCAGGAGCGGAGGTCGGCGCCGGCGTCGGCTCCTAGCTGGACGACCGTGAGGGCGACGACGTCGCTGGTCTCGCAGCTCGGGCTCACGCTGCACCGCAGGTCGAGCGTGTAGGCACCGGCGTCGGTGACGTCCACGGAGCTCAGCGTGAGCTCGGCCGTCGAGGACCAGTCGCTCAACACGCTGCCGGCCGCATCACGCCAGCGGTACTCGGGCGAGCCGCAGCCAGCCACCAGCGAGCCGGCGCCGGAGAGGGTGACGTCGGCGCCCGCGCAGGTCAGTTGGTCGACGCCGGCCATCGCCGCGAGATCGACGAGGCTGATGTCCATCGAGTCGGAGGTCAGGCAGCCCGCGCCGCTGCCGCAGCGGAGCTCGACGGCGTGCGTGCCGGCCTGTGACGGGGCCATCGCCAGGCGCAAGAACGTGGCGTCCGGGCTCCAGTCGCGGAGCACGACGCCGCTGGGATCGAGCCAGCGGTACTCGGGGTCGTTGCAACCGGCGACCGTCGAAGCAGAGGCGTCGAGCAAGACGTCGCCACCCACGCAGGTTCGGACGTCCGCGCCGGCGCTCGCGACGAGGTCCGTGACGACGAGCGTGGTCGTGTCGCTGGAAGGACAGGCCGGAGCCGAGCCGCAGCGGGTCTCCAGGGTGTACTCACCCGCATCGCTCGGCTGCAGGTCGGTCAGGCTCGCGCTCGGTGCCGCCGACCAGTCCTGCACGATGAGCCCGGCCGGAGAGAGCCAGCGGTACTCGGGATCCGTGCAGCCCTGAACGTTGGTCGCGCTGCCGTCGAGAGTCGTCGCGCTGCCGGCGCAGGCGGTGATGTCACCACTGGCATCTGCGACCAGCTCGAGGACCGTGACGGTGACCGCGTCGCTGGTCTCGCAGCTCGGGGTGGTGGCGCAGCGGAGCTCGACCGTGAAGTCTCCGGAGTCCGTGGGGGCGAGCCCGGCGAGCGCGAAGGTCGGATCGCTCGACCAGTCGCGTCGCACGACGCCGTTGTCGTCGAGCCAGCGATACTCGGGGTCGTTGCAACCGGTGGTGGGGGAAGCTGCGGCGCTCAGGGCGAGGTCGGAGCCGGCGCAGAGACGCTGGTCGGAGCCGGCGTCCGCGCTCAGCGCGACGACGACGAGGTCGACGGTGTCGGACTGCGTGCAGGCCGGTGCGGTGGCGCAGCGGAGCTCGACGGTGAAGGTGTCGCTGTCGACCGTGCCGGCCGAGGCGATGACGAGCTCACTCGTCGCGGACCAGTCCTGACGCACGGCACCGCTGGAATCGAGCCAGCGGTACTCGGGGTCCGAGCAACCGAGAGTGGTCGAGCCGGCCGCCGAGAAGGTGACGGTCTCACCGGCACAGGCGCGCTGGTCGTCTCCCGCTCTCGCGATGAGCGCGAGAACCGTGAGGCTCATCGTGTCGGACTGCGTGCAGGCCGGAGCGGTGCCGCAGCGGACGTCGACGACGAAGTCGCCGGTGTCGAAAGTTCCGACGTTGGTCAGCGCCAGGTCGGGCGACGCCGACCAGTCCTGACGCACGACGCCCTCGTCGTCACGCCAGCGGTACTCGGGGTCGGCGCAGCCGACCGCGGTGGAGCCCGCGGCGCTCACGACGATGTCGTCACCGGCACAGGCGCGCTGATCGACTCCGGCGTCGGCCGTGAGCGCGAGCACGGTGAGGTCGACGGTGTCGGACTGAGTGCAGTCGGGGGCGGTGGCGCAGCGGAGCTCGACCGTGAACGTGTCCGTGTCGGCGGTGGTCACCGACGCGAGGACGAGCTCGCTCGCCGCGGACCAGTCTTGACGCACGGCACCGCCGGCATCGAGCCAGCGGTACTGCGGATCCGAGCAGCCGAACGTGGCGGAGCCAGCGGCCGAGAGCGTGACCGCGTCGCCCTGGCACGCTCGCTGATCGGCGCCGCCTTCGGCGACGAGCGCGAGGACGGTGAGGTCGGCGGTGTCGGACTGCGTGCAGTCGGGGGCGGTGGCGCAACGCAGCTCGACGACGAAGTCGCCGGTGTCGGCGCTGCTCACGCTGGTCAACGAGAGGTCAGTGGACGTCGACCAGTCCTGACGCACCACGCCGCCGTCGAGCCAGCGGTACTCGGGGTCGCTGCAACCGACCACCGTCGAGCCTGCGGCGCTCAGGACGAGGTCGTCACCGGCGCACGCCCGGCGATCGGCGCCGGCATCGGCGACGAGCGCGAGGACGGTGAGGTCGACGGTGTCGGCCTGCGTGCAGGCGGGAGCGGTGGCGCAGCGAAGCTCGAGGGTGAAGGTGCCCGCATCTGCGGTGGCGACCGATGCGAGGGCGAGGTCGCTCGTCGACGACCAGTCCTGTCTCACGACACCACCGTCGTCGAGCCAGCGGTACTCCGGGTCGGAGCAGCCGAACGTGGCGGAGCCAGCGGCCGAGAGCGTGACCGCGTCACCGGCACAGGCGCGTTGATCGGAGCCGGCGTCGGCGACGAGCGCGAGAACGGTGAGGTCGACGGTATCGGACTGGGTACAGCTCGGCGCGGTGGCGCAGCGGAGCTCGAGGGTGAAGGTGCCCGCATCTGCGGTGGTGACCGACGCGAGGGCGAGGTCGCTCGTGGACGACCAGTCCTGGCGCACGGTTCCGCCGGCGTCGAGCCAGCGGTACTCCGGGTCGCTGCAGCCGCTGTTCGTGGAGCTGCTGCCTGAGAGAGTCACGCTCTCACTGGTGCAGGCCCGCACGTCGCTCCCGGCGTTGGCGACGAGCTCGATCACGGTGAGCTGCACGGTGTCGGAGACCTCGCAAGAGGCCAGCGAGCCACAGCGGAGGTCGAGCGTGTAGTCGCCGGTGTCACTGGACGACACGTTGGGGAGGACGAGGTCCGTGGAGGCAGACCAGTCTTGCAGCACGGCGCCGCCGGCATCGCGCCAGCGGTACTCCGGGCTCGCGCAAGCGACGACGCTGGAGCCGATGGCCGAGAGCGTGACGCCGGCGCCGGAGCAGGCGCGCTGGTCGACGCCCGCGTCGGCGGTGAGGGCGACGACGCTCAGGGTGAGCGTGTCGGAGACCGTGCAGCCGTCACCGTCACTGCAACGCAGCTCGACCGTGTAGTCACCGGCCTCGGAGGTCGTGACGCCCGACAGCGTGGCGGTCGGGTCGGCTGCCCAATCGCGGACGACGGCACCGGCGCGGAGCCAGCGGTATTCGGGGCTCGGGCAGCCCGTCGTGATCGAGGTCGACGCGTCGAAGAGCACGTCGTCGCCAGCGCAGGCGACCTGGTCCGCTCCGGCGGCGGCGCTGGGGTCGTGGCACGCGACCGTCACGGTCGTCGTCTCGGCGCAGGCCTCGCCGAAGCAGCGGACCTCGAGGGTGTAGGTCACCGAGCCGGGGCAACCGCCGAAGGGCAGGTCGAGGGTCGGTGAGGTGGACTCCGGTGCGAGCTCGACGCCGGACGCATCGAGCCAGCGGTAGAGCGGCTGCGCGCAGGGCGTGAGCGTCGAGGCCGAGGCGTCGAGCGTGATGGTCTGACCGACGCAGGCACGGACCGGCGCGCTCGCAGCCGCGGTCAGCGTCGCGTTGCAGTCGCAGGCGGTCGTGCTCAGCGTGTTCATCCCGACCTGGGCACGACAGGCGGCGGCAGCAGCGTCTTCCACGCACTCCAGGACTTCGTCGAGGGGATCGATGACCACGTCGACGGTGGTGGCGCCGCAAGTGGTCGTGAGGTCGATGTCGACCAGGGAGTTGCCACCGGCCGGGATGGGCCCGGGCACGAGGACTTCGATCTCGTCGGCCGGCGTGCAGCCGGTGGTCACGCGCACGCGCACGTCACCGTCCTGATCGTCGCAGCCGATGTTGTCGATCTCGAAGCTGACCGTGACGTCGTCACAGCTCCCGCCGATGGTGAGGTTGCTGATGGCGAGCTCGGGGCGCGGCTGGTGGGCGGTCCAAGCTTCGGTGCAGTCGAAGAAGATGGGGAAGCTCGGCGTGGCCGTGCCGTCGCAGTTGGCGAAGAGCGACCAGCCGAAGCCGCCGGAGCTGATGTCCACGCGGTAGAGACCGCAGAGGCCGCTCTCGTCGGAGATGAAGCAGTCCATCACCTGACGCTCACCGGGGCTGATGCCGGGGATCTCGCCCCCGCAGCCGGGCAGGTCGGCGCAGGTGTTGACGTTGAGCGTGTCGCAATCCGGGAAGCCCCAGGCCACCCGACCGGGTCCATCGCTGTCGGTCTCGTCGAAGGGAGGACCCCACCAGGTCTCGTTGCCGGGCTGGTCCGCGCAGCAGTCACCCTGGATCATGGGGTTGGGGTTGGTTCCGGCCGCGTAGGCGATGGCCGTCTCGTTCCAGCAGGTGAGGCTCACCGGCTGACCGGTCGTCGCGTTGCGGATCTCGACGTCGGCACCTTCCATGTCGAGCAGGGGAAGGTGCATCTCACGACCGCAGTCGACGAGCACGTAGAAGGTGTACGGGCAGTCGCGACAGAACGCGCCCTCGAAGAACTGCCAGGTCGTCGCGTTGCGCGTGGCGCAGTCGGTGTTGCCGTTGTTGCCGGCGGCGGCGACACAGCCGGCATCGGTGGCCCCCGCCTGGTCGCACCAGGTGGCGAAGGGGGGCGGATCGCAGCCGAGGGGCGGCGGACCATCCGCGTGGCGTTCGGGGAGGTCGATCGAGATCTCCGGCGCTTCGACCAGCGCAGACGCCTCGACCGCCGAGAGCGAGGACGACGGGATGCCCGCGAGGGGCTCGGCGAAGACCAGGCCGGCGGCGATGTCGTCGCGTGCGGTCTTCGACAAGTGCAGGTATTGCGGTCTCAGTCCGATGCCGGGGCCGAGCAGCAGCTCGACCGTCGCGCGACCACCGGAGGCCGATCGCAGCGACGTCCAGCGGAGGGAGACGCTGTCTTCACCGAAGAGCGCGACCACCTGACCGGAGCGACCGAGACGCACCTTCTCACCGGAGAACAGGTCGAGCCGGGGACCCAGCTCCACGCTGCGTCCGTCGACCGACACGATCGGGTCGCTTCCGTCCTCGACGTCGCCTGGCAGCAAGCGGGCGAGCTGAGCCTCGCCGACACCGACCACCACGGCGTCCCAGAGCCGGTCTTCGCGAGGATCGGGTAGGGACCAGGGCAGCTCGACGAGGGCACCACCGTGGAGGTCCGTGGTCAGGTCACGCGACTGGTGGATGCGAGGGTCGATGAGCTCGGAGCGTGCTTCCCAGCGCAGCTCCTGCTGGGCCAGGACGGGCACCGCGCAGGCCAACCAAGTGAGGACGGACCATTTCATGACGAGCTCCCCTCTACCCCCCCGGTGGAGGTTCTTCCAATGACCAGCATCGGCCGCGGGGAGGAGGGCCTGAGCGATTCCGCAGTCGTCGAGATCACTCGTTCATCGACGTCTCGTGCCGTCGAGACGCCGGTTTTCGGTCACTCCATCGAGCCGGCTTGCAGCGATGGGAGACCCGCCAAGTCGATGGCGGTTTCTCCCATCGCCGCTCTGTCAGCGTGAGAACGACCGTCCGCTCGGATGTCGGTCTCGAGTGAGCAGGTGACGCTGGGAATCGTTCCCATCGCCCGCTGTCGTGAATCCGGACGCTCCCGTGCCGGGTCGTCGAATGAACCCCGGAGTCGTGGCCAAGGGGCCGATGATCTCGTCGGGGCAAAGCAGGTCGGTTCCGGGACGTTCGGTCCACTCGTGGCCGTCGAACGAACGGCCGATGCCGCTGAGCGTGTCATCGCAGGGAGAGACCGCCTGGATGAGGTAGTAGTAGCCGGCGGCACCACCGGGAGCGGCGTCCGTACCGATCTCGAACAGGGCGGGACCGACGACTTGGCAGCCCGTGCCGTCGTCGTTGAGCATCGGCTCGTGGGCGTACCAGTCGCCGATCACTCCTCGCAGGACGCGATGCGACCCAGCGGTCGCGGAGGCTTGCCAGGCGAGCGTCACGTGGCTCTCGGCCATCGTCATCGAGAGGAGACCACTGGGGTCGGGAACGTTGTCCTTCGGCACGACCAGGGTCAGGGCGACTTGGGTCGTGCAGCCACCCGAGGTCCGGCCGTTGAGCACCGCCGGCCATTCGCCCGGGTTGCGCTGGAGCTCGAGCTCGCAGCCCGACTGGTCCGCGTCGTCGGTCGGGTCGCCGTTGCCGTCCCCGTCGAGCGTCGGTGCGAGGTCCCAGGTCCAGGTGGTGCCGACCTCGGCGCTCCCACAGCTCAGCCGTGAGGGTGTGGCGTCACTGCAACCCGGCGTCGCGTGAGCGGCGGGGGCCGGGAGGTCCAGGCAGGCGACCTGGACGCGGTCGGTGACCGGGCAACTGTCGGGTCGGCTCGTGCAGCGCATCTCGAGGAGGAGCTCGCGCATGCCGCTCTCGCAGGCGAGCAGGTCGTGATCGAAGCTCGGGTCGGCCGAGGCGGGAGAGAGCTCGGTCAGGGTCGTCGCGTCCAGCCACCGGTACTCGACGCTCGCGCAGTTCACGGCGCTGCCGGCCGTGGGCTGAAGCGGGACCATGCCGTCACGGCAGCCAGCCAGGTCGGGGCCGGCGTCGGCGACGAGCTCCACGATGTCGACCTCGACGGTGTCGGACCAGGTGGTCCCGGGAGCGCTCGCGCAGCGCATCTCCAGCACGTGAGTGCCCGAGCTCGTCGCAGAGGCGCCGACGAGCAGGTGATCGCTGCTGCTTCCCCAGTCGGAGAGGACCGCGCCACCGGGCGCGAGCCAGCGGTACTCGGGGTCGGGACAGGAGATGGCCGAGGAGCCCACGCCCGACAGCAACACGTCGCCGCCGGCACAGCCGGCCTGATCGAGACCCGCGTCGGGGAGGCCGCTGGCGACCGCGACCGAGATCGACTCGGTGACGATGCAGTCGGGTAGTGCCTCGCAGCGCATGTCGGTCAGGTACTCGCCGCCGTCGGACAGGCTGGCCGACGGGATCGTCCACTTCGGAAGTGAGTCCCAGTCTCGGGTGACCACGCCAGCAGCGGTGCGGAAGCGGAATCCGGTGCTGTCGCAACCGATGGCGTCAGACACGTCGGCACCGATCGTCACCGGCGTGTTCTCGGCGATGGTCTGGTCGCTCACGGGCACGAAGGACAGCTCGGCGACGGTGAGCTCGACGGTGTCGGACCAGCTCCGATCGGGCACCGAGGCACAGCGAGCCTCCAACCGCAGCGTGCCGGCCTGGGCCGGCGTGACCGCGTCGAGGGTGACGTCGCTGGTGGTGGCCCAATCGACGAGGACGCTGCCGTCGGCGGCCAGCCAGCGGTACTCGGGGTCGGGACAGCCCGTGACGTTGGTGGCGCTGCCGCTGAAGGCCACGCTCGTGCCGGTGCAGGCGAGCTGGTCGGCACCCGCCAGCGGGTCGAAGTCGATCACGGTGAGGCTGAGCGTCTCGTTCACCGTGCAGCTCGGGGTGTCCACGCAGCGCAGCTCGATGGTGTAGTCGCCAGCATGCGCCTGGGCCAGGCCAGGCGTGGTCCAGCTCGTGTCGCTCGACCAGTCGCGGGCCAGGCTGCCGTCCGGATTCAGGAAGCGAACCTCCGTTTCCGAGCAGGCGGAGCTGCTGACGGCGCTCGCGGTCAGCGTGGTGGAGCCACCGGCCGTCGCCGAGACGGTCGCCTGCGCGCCCAGCTCGACCGAGGTCACCGTCACCTGCACCGTGTCGGACCAGGTGCTTCCCGGCGTGTCGGGACAGCGGGTCTCGAGCAGGTAGTCGCCGGCATCGTCGACGGCCAGGTCGCTGAGCGTGACGTCGGTGCCCGTGCCCCAGTCGCCCAGGGTCGAGCCGTCGGGGGCCGACCAACGGTACTCGGGGCTCTTGCAGTCCTCGAAGGTGGTTCCGGCGGCTGACAGGATGACGGCCGAACCCGTGCAGGTGATCTCGTCCAGTCCGGCGTCCGGCGTGAAGGTCACCACCTCGAGATCGAGGCTCATGCTCACGATGCACGACGGTGCGTCCACGCAGCGGAAGTCGACGCCGTGACTGCCGGCGTGGCTGAGCGCCGACATGGCGATGGTGAGCTCGTGGCTCGGGTTCCAGTCTCGGATGACGTGTCCGGCTGGATTGACGAAGCGACACTCCGTGCCGCTGCAGCCCGAGCTGACGAGGCCGTCGGCGCTCAGCGTGATCGCCTCGCCCACGGCCACTGCGACCACGTCGTCGGCCGGTGCCGTGAGAGAGACCGTCGTGACCTGCACCGTGTCGCTGACCGTGCAGCCGATGCCGTCCGCGCAGCGGAGCTCGAGCAGGTAGCTGCCGGTGTCGTCGCTGGCGAGGGAGCTCAGCGTGACGTCGGCAGAGCTGGACCAGTCGGCGAGCACGCTGCCGTCGGGAGCCGACCAGCGGTACTCGGCGCTGCCGCAGTCGGACAGGCTCGAGCCGGAGCCGCTGAGGACGACGTCGCTCCCGAGGCAGGCGAAGACGTCCGTGCCGGCGGCGGCCTGCGGCTGGTGGCAGGTGACGCTCACCGTCGTCTGGTCGCTACAGGCCTCGCCCATGCAACGCACTTCGAGACCATAGGTGACGTCGGAGGGGCAGCCGGTGAACGGCACGTCGAGGGTGGGGATCGTGTCCCAGCCGGTGAGGGGAGCACCGCCGAGACTCCAGCGGTAGAGCGGCACCGCGCAGGGCGTCAGGGTGGAGGCCGAGCCATCGAGCGTGATGGTCTCTCCGGCGCAGGCCCGCGTCGGCGCCGAGGCCACGGCCGTCAGGGCCGCGTTGCAGTCGCAGGTCGAGTCGATGATCGAGTCGGCGCCGGCCAGGGTGCTGCACGCGGCGGCTCCGGCGTCTTCGGTGCACTCCATGACGGCATCGTCGGGATCGACGATGACCTCGAGCGTCGTCGCGCCGCAGCTCGTCGAGATGTCGACGGCCACGGGCATGCTGCTGTTGGCCGGCAAGGGACCCGGGATGAGCACGTCGACCTGGTCGGCCGGCGTGCACCCGGTCTGAACACGCACGGTGACGTCACCATCGTGATCGGCGCAACCGATGTTCTCGATCAGGAAGGTGGCCTGCGAGTCGGGGCAATCGCCGGCGACCACCAGGTCGCTCACCGCCAGCTCGGCGAGCGGGTTGAACGCCGCCCAGGCCTCGGTGCAATCGAAGTAGATCGGGAACTCCTCGGTGGCTGCGCCGTCGCAGTTGGCATACAGCTCCCAGACATAGCCGCCGGAGGTGATGTCGACTCGGTAGAGGCCGCACAGACCCGAGTCGTCCTGGATGAAGCAGTCCATGGTCTGACGGTCACCTGGCGTGACGCCGGCGATCTCACCGCCGCAAGGAAGATCGGCGCAGTTGTTGCTGATCGTCGTGCAGTCCGGGAAGCCCCAGGTCACGTGACCCATCCCGTCGGTGTCGGTCTCGTCGAAGGCGGGTCCCCACCACTCCTCGAGAGCCGCGTCGCCACAGCAGTCGCCGGTCAGGACCGCGGCCGGGACATCGCCCGCGGCCTGAGCCTTCGCCGTGTCGTTGAGGCAGCGCAGGCTCACCGGTTGTCCGGTGATGACGTTGGTGATGGTCAGGTCGACGCCCTCCATGTCGGCCAGTGGCAGGTGCATCTCGCGACCGCACTCGACGAGCACGTAGAAGGTGTACGGACAGCTCCGACAGAAGGCGTCCTCGTTGAAGATCCAGCTCGTGGCTTGACGCGTCGCGCAGGGGGTCGTGCCGCCGGCGCCCGCGTTGGCCGTGCAGCCGGCGTCGGTCGCGCCGGCCTGGTCGCACCAGGTAGCCGCCGCGGGGGCGGCACAGCCAGCAGGGGGAGGTCCGTCGGCTTGCACCTCGCCGACGTCGTCGAGCAGGTCGCCCAGCGGGTCGGCCAGGGTGCTCGCCTGAACCGAGCCGATGGACTCCGCCGACAGCCCCTTGAGGGGATCCGCCTCCACGATGCCGAAGCCGATCTCCTGACGGGCGGTCAGCGAGAGGTGGAGGTACTGCGGTCGAAGCCCGACCTCGGGTCCCACCATCATCTCGGCGGTGGCGCGGCCACCGCCTTCGGTCACCAGGGAGGTCCAGCGGATGGCGAGCGTGCGCTCTCCCCACAGGACGTTGGTCTCACCCGAGAGGCTCGCGCGGACGGTCGGTCCGGAGAAGACCTCGGTCACCGGTCCGAGCTGCACCGGCTGATCGTCGACGAGCTGCAAGGGACCGGTGGCGTCGGTCTCCTGCTCGACGATGCGGGCGAGCTGGGTCCAGCCGAGGCCCACGAGCAGGGCGTTCCAACCGGCACCACCGTCCGGATCCGGCAGCTCCCACGGCGTCGACACCAGCGTCGGAGCGCGATCGACGTCCGGCAGGGTCCAGGCTTCGAGCACCTTGGGATCGAGCACCTGATCGCGGCTGGACCAGGTCAGCGGCACCTGGGCGAGGGCGCTGGGAGCGAGGGCGAACAGGGCTGCCAAGACGGGCAGCGACCACCTCGAATTGTTGAGAGACACTTCTTCCCCGGCACGGGATCGCGTCCGCCAAGACGTCCCGAAACCAGCCATCGACGGTCGGTGAGGAGGACTGAACCGATTTCTGCGTCGACGAGGTCGGGTTCGGGCTCAGCTCGTCGTGGTCGAGCTCGGGGGAGAGGAGCGAGCGACCCAGGCGTGACCCCAGGCCGAGAGGAAGACCAGCGTGGCGGCACCGATGAAGAACTTGCGCTGATCCCACGCGAGGAAGGGCTGCTCCATCAGCCAAAGCCCGAGGTAGGGCGCGGCGACACCGCGGAGGCCCGTGAGGAAGGTGTGGATGCCCATGTAGGTGGAGAGCTGCTCCTTGGGTGCGAAGGAGAGCGAGCCGATGAGCCAGATGATCTGGCCTCCAGCCATCCCGAGGCCGGTGAGGAGGGCGGCGAATGCTGCCCCGGCGAGGCTGTCCGTGAAAGCCCAGACGAGGAGGGCAGCACCGAGGAACAGGCTGGTCAGGACACGATGTCGAAGGACGCCCAGCCGGTCGAAGAGCCGCGCCTGATAGCGCACGGTCAGCAGGGTGGCGCTCATTCCGATGACACCCTGGTTCACCACCACCACCGCCAGGCCGATGGGCAGGCCGAGGCCCTTCCGGACGTGCACGTCGATGACGGGGATGGCGGCGAGGTTGGCGAGTCCCAGCAGGAACTGAAAGAACTGAAAGCCGCGGAAGGCGCGATCCGTCTTGAGAACCTGCCAGGCGCTGGGAGCGTCCGGGGACTCCGCCTGCCGAGCCTTGGGCGTCGGCATCTTCCGGTAGTGGAGCGAGACGAGGATGGCGAACGCGCCGTACAGGGGATAGACGAGGAGGTAGTCCTCGGGGCGACCCTGAAGGAGTCGGCCGATGAAGAAGGCTGCGGCAATGCCCACCATGCCGTTGACCATCCGGGTCACCGCCACGATGCGGGCGCGGTGCTCGTCCGGGTAGACCAGGCCGTAGAGGGTGCTGACGTAGCTCACGGGAAGCCCGGCCGAGGCATGAGCTGCAAACAAGACGACGGCGAAGAGCGTTGCCGGCGACGCGAGCCCGGTGAGACCGCCGAGCAGGCCGATCGCGACCATCAGCGTGCGTGACAGGAGCTCGGGCCAGAACAGCATCTCGAGCGGCGAGCGACCGCGGCCGAAGCTCACGTAGGCCAGGGAGAGCAGCAGGCCGAAGGAGCCCGCAGCACGCAAGGCCACCACGTGGACCGGTCCGCCTCCCAGGGCCTGCACGAGCTGCCCCGCGACCGGCATGAAGAGGACCAGGCCAACCGACCGCGCCGCGACCGCGAGGAGGTCACGTCGAAAGGCGTCGTGGCTCTCCTCGGGGACCTCGACGGAGAACAGCTTGGCGAGGTCGGGCAGGGGAGACTCCTCGGGAAGACGGCCGTCGAGTGTAGCAGGCCGTCGAGGAGCTCCGATGCCGGCCTAGCCCGGACCATTCATGAGTCTCCTGCTGCGTGACCAGATCCGCTGCCTGCGAAGGGCGTACTCGCCTCTCGGTCCTCAACGCACCGTCAAGTGCGCTTCCGGGCCTCGAGGCTACGTTCGCCCTTCTCGGCTAACGCCTCCGGCCACTCGCGACGAACACTCATGAATGGTCCGGGTTAGAAAGTGAAGCGGACGGTGTTGCCCGACTTCTCCAACCGGAGGGTGTCGATCTCCAGGTCGACCTGGTAGAGCGCCAAGGGCACGCCGTCTATCAGGGCGTCGGGGTCGGGATCGGTGTCGCCGCTCTCGAAGGGACAGGTCGCGGGATCGGCCTCGATGGCGAGGTCGTCCGTGGTGCGGGGCGTGATGAACACCACGTCGCGAGCGGGCACCGGAGGGGCGACGCTGGTGAAGTCGACGCGATGGAGACAGGTCGGGTCGACCACGTTGGTCTTGGTGACCGAGACGTCGTCGATGAAGTAGTAAGTGCCCCCTTGGCCGCAACAGCCGAGATCTTCTTGCGTGGTGTCTTCGAAGGTGAGGAAGTTGCCGAGCGTCAGGTAGCGCTCGCCGCCGAGTGCGAAGAAGGTCTCGTTGAAGTGCATCCACTCGACCTTGTCGCGGAGGATGCCCGTGCGGTTGGTGACCTGCGGGGTGATCTCCGGATGCGGGTCCGCGTCGGAGAAGCTCAGCGGCATCTCGGTGAAGGCGACCGAGAAGTCGGCGAGGGCGTCGGTGCGACCGTCGGCGAGGATGAGCCAGAGCTCCACGCGGTACTCGCAGTTGGGCTCGAGCGGCTGAGCGAGCTCACCGCTGATGTACTCGCGGTACGTCGGCGCCACCTCGCTGTCGAGCGGGATCATCCCGATGTAGCCCTCACCCGTCCGCGGATCCCGGCGCGAAAAGTCGCAGGTGTTGAGGTAGTCGGTGGAGCCGAACCCCGTCCGCCGCCAGTTGTCGACGTAGCCATCGACCTGGCCGAGAAAGGTGGGACAGGTGGTGTAGTCCTCGAAACCCGGGTTGATCACCAGGTTCTGGGCTGCCGTCGTCACGGAGAGCGACCAGCAAGCGACCAGGAGAACGAGACCTCGCGCGCAGGATGCCTGAGTCACGCTGAAATCCTCACTTCGTCTTTGACGAGAAGCTACTCCTGTCGCATCGACAGCGGCAAGTCGCGTCGGGGCGCCTCGACTCGCGAACGGCTCAGCGTGCCGCCGCGGTGCGATGCGGTCGACCCTGTCGGTAGCCAGCGGCTCGACCGCGGATCTCGGCGGCCAGGCCGACCTGGCCCTGGCCCTGAGCCCGCGCGGCAGCACGGTCGGCGAGGGTGGCGGCTTCTTGCAGGCGTCCCGTCTCGGCGAGAGCGGCAGCGAGCGTGTCGTCCACCTGTGGACTGCTGCCCACCTGACGCTGAACGCCCTGCATGAGACTCACGGCACGGTGCCCATCGCGGAGGGCGGCATCGGGCGCGGTCGCCAGGAGCCAGGCGAGCTGACGCTGGATCTGAGCATCGGCGGGCTGCAAGCCGAGTCCGGTCTCGAGCAGCTCGGAGGCCTCCCCGTGTCGGCCGAGGCGGGTGAGCGCCATGGCGAAGTTGCCATGGAGACCGGGCAGGTCGGGATCGAGCTCGAGCGCCCGCCGGAAGGAGCGCTCACCCTCACGAGCCTGGCCGGTGGCCATCAAGACGATGCCGAGATGATGCAAGGCCTCGACGAAGTCCGGTCGGAGCGAGACCGCACGACTCAGCTTCTCGCGTGCCTCGAGGAAGCGGCCCATCTGGAGCAGGGTCGCACCATGGTTGGCGTGGGCATGGGCGTAGCGGGGGCGATGCGTGGTGGCGGCGGTGAAGTAGGGAAGGGCGTCGGTCGGCCGGTCGCGTTCGACCAGCGCGGTCGCGAGCTCGTGGTTGGCCAGGGCGTTGCTCGGCATGGCAGCGACCGCCTGTTCGAGAGCGTTCAGGCCTTCCGCGTCGCGACCCTCCTGGAACAGACGCAGGCCCTGCTGTGTCAGGGCCAGGCAGAGCTGGCTCCGTGCTCGACCGTGGTTCGGCACGCGTGCGAGCGTGCGACGCAGTCGCTCGATGATGGGCGCGAAGGCCGGTGAGCCGGTGCCGCGAGCCTGCGTGAGCTGCACCTGGATCTCGACCGTCTCCGACTTGGCCCAGCGGTGATCGTCGAGAGCACGCTCGGCGGACCAGCCGGGCGGGAGCAGGGGTCCGACGTCGTCGATCACCGCGTCGAGCCGGACTCGACCGGCGTTGGTCGCCCGGATGTTCTCGAGGACCGCCGGTGATCCGACGCTCAGGGGAGACGAGAACTCGAGATAGAGGTTGTCGTCGGTGTTGCGAACGACGTCGGAGCAACAGCTCGCGATGCCGGCGGGATCGAGAGTGAGCTCGGACAGGAGCGAGAGCGGATCGTCGAGACCGACCTGCGTGAGCTGCTGACGCACCGACGGCACCGCCAGGCGGTCGGCGAGCCCGGCGACGTCGACGTTCAGGGGTTGGTTGCTGCCGATGAGCACCGCGTCGTAGGCGGTCTGCCAGACCGTCGCGTGAGCAAACGAGTCGGCGAAGGTGGCGATGACCGAACGGACGTTCTCCGGCGAGAGCTCGTAGAGCGGCAGCCACTGACAGGCGATGCCCCCCTCGGCGAGGCGGGCACCGAGGATCTCGTAGTACTCACCGGTGTAGAGATAGGACGCGCCTCTCGCCCAGGGATGGATGGGGTCGGCGGTGATCACGTCGAAGAGCTGCGTGCTGGTCCGGAGGTGGTTCCTTCCGTCTTGGAAGGAGATGGTCAGCCGTGGATCGTCCACGGCGCCGTCGTTGACGTGGCTGAACAGACGCGAGCCGTCGACCACCGCCGGCTCGATCTCCACCAGGACCACCGACTCGATCGAGGGATGCGCCAACACGCTGCCGAGCGTGATGCCGGCCCCCAGTCCCACGACCGCGGCCGTGCGGGGAGCGGGGTGGAGGAGGACGGGCAGGTGACCGAGGAGCAGCTCGTGTTGCATGTCGGTCAGGCTGTCGCTGGCGACGCTCTTGCCGTCGATGAGAATGGCGCGGATGCCACCGCCCTCGATGACCGACACGTTCGAGCCTCGGCCTTCGCGGTAGTAGAGGACGTCGAGCTCGTCCTCACCGCCGACGAGCTGCCCCCGCGTGTTGTTGCGGTGGATGGCGAGGGCCCGCACGTCCCAGGCCGGCAAGACGAAGGGCAACGCCAGCGCGGCGAGGGAGAGAAGGATGCCGGCCGGGAGTCGCCAGCGCGGAGCGCGAGGAGGGGCGGCGAGGCCGAGCACCAGCAGGCCGTAGGCGAGGTTGAGGCAGGCGGCCAGGGCCATGCCGACTTGAAGACCGAGCTTCGGGATGAGGATGAAGCCGGCCGCCACGGAGCCGATGATCGCGCCGAGGGTGTTGAGACCGACCAGCTCACCCACCGCCTGACCGTGCCGCTCGCGCAAGGTGGCGCGCGCACGACCCGCGAGGGGGAAGGCGATGCCCATGAGCGTGCAGGGAACGAGCATGACCGCGAAGCTCACCAGCAAGGTCGTTCCGACGCGGAGGCCGCCGGCGCCCGAATGCAACCAGGCGTTGAGCGTCGCCGAAAGCGCGGGGAGCGACGGGATGCTCTGACAGACGATCAGGCTCGTGACCCCGATGGTGACCAGCACCCACCCGAGCTGACGCGCGACGCCCAAGGTCTCGAGCGGTCGGACCGAGTGCAGCCAGCTCCCCAGTCCGATCCCGACGAGGAAGGCGCACAACATCACGGTGAAGCTGTACGTCGTCGTGCCGACCACGATCGAGATGCCACGCATCCACGTGACCTCGAGCGCCAGCGCGGCCGCGCCGCTGACGGCCGTGCCGGCAAAGGCGAGCCTCAAGGCCCAGGCGGACTCGGCGCCCCGAGCGCCCTTCTTGGAGCGTCGCGGCGTGGCGGGCTCGGGAGCCGAGGTGCTGACGGCGAGCGCCGGCAGGCGGCGCGAGAGCAGGATGGCGACCACGCCGATGGCCAGGTTGAGAAGGATCGCGAGCCACTCGGAGCTGCGCACGCCGAGAGCGGGGAGCAGCACGAAGCCGGCGAGCGCGGTGCCGGCCACGGCGCCGGTCGTGTTGATGCCGTAGAGCTGTGAGAGTCGTCGGCCGAACTCGCGGGGGCCGGCGACGACGAGCCGGGTGAGGAGAGGGAGCGTGCCCCCCATCAGGAACGTGGGGAGGAGCAGCACGCTCACTGCCAGCACGACGCGCATGACGTGCAGTGAGATCGGCACGCCCTCCACCTCGCGGGCGGCGCCGACGTAGATCCCGTCGACCAGGCGGAGGAGCGTCGGCAAGACGAGGGCGACGAGACCGATGGCGATCTCGAGCACGCCGTAGAGACGGAGCGGATGTCGCTCGCGCTCCGACCAGCGTCCGAACAGCCAGCCGCCCAGGGCCAGGCCGCCCATGAAGGAGGCGAGCACGATGCCGACCGCTTCGTGGCTGGCACCGAAGGTGAGGATGAGACGACGGACCCAGGTGACCTGATAGACGAGGGCCGTCGCGCCCGACAGGAAGAAGAGAACGAAGACGAGCGCTTGAAGACGTCGTTCGAGTCCTCCCGCCTCGCCCGACGGGGGAGCCGTCGTGGACGAAGACCCGGGCTCAGGTGGAGCCGGTGAGCTCGTGGCCTGCTTGCGGTTGCGCTTTCGGGCCATGACGGGCGCTCGAAGGAGAGTGGATTGGAAGGGAGCGTCGCGACGATACACCGGTCCGCGGAGCCGGGCTTCGAGCCCGGATTCCGTGCCGTGAAGTGGGAGCCGAATTCGTCGGTTCGGCCTGACGACCGTCAGGAGGTACTGACGATCCAGAGCGGCGAATCACGCGAATTCGGGCAGGAGACGCGGGCATGAGTCTTGCCTCTAGAGAGACATGACTTCACGGCACTCACGACGCACCCACTTGTTCCGACACTCACCCCGACGCCATGATCGTCGCGTGAGCAAGGATGACCATCAAGCCACCTACGACGACCTGCTGGCTCTTCCGGAGGGCCATCCCGCTGAGATCATCGCGGGTGAGGTCGTCACGCTGCCGAGCGGACGACCGCAGCACTCGCGGTCGCAGTGTTGGCTCAGCGGCAAGATCGGCGGTCCATTCGACCACGACGATGGTCAAGGTGGTCCTGGAGGCTGGTGGATCTTTCCGGAGCTCGACGTGCGCTTCGGACCGCACGAGGTCGTGCGTCCCGATCTCGTCGGCTGGCGTCGCGAGCGCCTCCCGCACCCGCACGACCTGCGACCCATCGACGTGGTGCCGGACTGGACCTGCGAGATCCTCTCGCCCTCCAACGCGCGTCACGATCGGGTGACCAAGCGAGAGATCTACGCACGCAACGGCGTGCCGCACTACTGGATCGTGGATCCCGAGGCCGAGACCCTGGAGGTCCTCGAGCTACGCGACGACACCTGGTCGTGCCTCGGTTGTTTCGGCACGTCGGACCGCGTGCGCCTGCCGCCGTTTCACGAGGTCGAGCTCGACCTCTCCGGTCTCTTCCTGCCGCGACGAGACTGAGCGCTCCTAGCTAGAGCTCGAAGACCTGCCCCTCCGCCAGCACGCCGAAGCCCCGGCGCTCGAGCTCGCGTCGCGCCGTGGAGTCGTCCTCGAGGGCGGGGTTGGAGTGGTTCAAGTGCGTGAACCACACCTCGAGCTCACCGGCCTGCACGGCGTCGCCGAACAGGTCGAGGCTCTGCTCGATGAGCGGATGACCGATGGAGGTCACCTTGCGGCCGGGGAGCTCTTCGAGCGAGTAGAACGTGCCGTCGACGATGGCAACGTCGACCTTCTCCTGGGTGAGGAACTCGGTGATGCTGCGTGTCGTCCAGGCGTCCCACGAGTCGGTGTCCGGCACGTAGAACACCGTCGCCCGTGGACCCCGAAGAAGAAAGCCCATCGTGTCGGAGAGCTCGTCGCGATGGGGGACCTGCACGGCCTGGAACTCGACGCCACCACCGAGCGAGACCGTGTCGCCGGGCTCGAAGGCGGAGATGGTGATCTCGTTCTTTCGAACGAGCTGCGACCAGGGGCCGTGACCCTGGAGGAAGGCTGCCATCTTCTGGCTGCAGTGAGCCGTCACTTCCCGGGCATGCATGACCTCGAAGCCGAAGTGAGCGAGACCGAGATAGTGACCGACGTGGGCGTGAGTGAGCAGGACACCGTCGACCGGCGTGCGGTCCACCCGCCCCGCGTCCCAGTCGCGGTAGGGACGGAGGAGGCGGAGCTGAGCCGGGACATCGGGGCTGGCGTCGACGAGATGGACCTGCGTGCGCTCGTCACCCTCGCCCGGGATCAGCAGCCCCAGGGATGCGACGAGACGGCGCTTCGACGGGTCTTCGTGGGCGGCCTCGCAGCGGACGCAGCTACAGCCGGCATGGGGGAGCCCTCCGTCTTGCACGGTCCCCAGGACGACGAGACGTGGCTGGTCGAGGTCGATCTCGGGCATGGAGGCCTCGCTGGTGGTGGCGGTCTCTCCGGAGGTGGTGGGAGAGGGAGGGGGCGTCCCGCAGGACAGCAGGCAGGGGAGGGTGAGCCAGAGCAGCCAGCGTCGCATCGTGCCCGAGGTTAACCCGGATGTTGCAAGAACCTCCTGCTGCGTGACCAGATCCGCTGCCCGCGCAGAGCGTGCTCGCCTCTCGGTCCTCAACGCACTGTCGAGTGCGCCTCCGGCTCTCAGTCCTCGGTTCCCACTGTATTGAGCCACGGGTCTCGCGGCTACGTGGGCGGTGTCCCGCTGGGCCACCTAGCGGGCCAAGGCCCGAGCAGCTCTGCTCGGCTCGCGTCTCCAGCCACTCGCGACGGACCTTCGTGCAACATCCGGGCTAACGTCTCGGGTCGTCGGACGTCGACATCGAGAGGAGACGCGCATGAGCAGCGAGAGTGGCAAGTCGAAGCTCAAGCAGGGGTGTGGCTGCGGCTGCCTCGCGATCGTCGTGCTCAAGATCGTCGCCCTCGTCGGGATGGGCTCCTGGTGGGGCTCCTTTCGCGACGACTTCGAGCTGGCCGTCGAGTCGGGCGACGAGCTGACGGTCCGCGATGAGACCCTGGGCGCCTACGTTCCGCCTCTCGATGGCCGGCTCACCACTGAGCGTCTCGACGTGTTCCTGACCGTGCGTCGCGACTTGCATCCGCCCATGCAGCGTCTCAGCGAGTGTTTCTCCCGGCTCGAGGAGCTGGACGGAAATGAGCAGCAGCGACCCGGGATCGTGCTCGAGGTTCTCAGCACGGCGCGGGTGCTTCCGGAGCGGATGGGGCAGGTGATCGATGCCCGCAATCGCCTCCTGCTCGAGCACGGCATGAGCCTGGACGAGTTCACCTGGATGACTTACGTCGCCTACTGGGCCGAGCCCGACCTGTTCGTTCCCGAGGAGAAGCAACAGCGGCATCGGGGGCTCGACATGGGTCCGCGCCGTGATCTTCGGCGACTGTTTCGAGCCCAGGTCGAGCAGGCTGACACCGACGCGAGCCTTTCCGAGAGCTGGACCAGCGCGCTCGCAGTCGAGCTACGACGTCTCGAGGAGAACCCGACCAAGACACCCTGGGAGGGGGCCGTGCCCACGCCGGTCCGCGAGAGCCTGGCGCCCCATGCTGCCGAGCTCGGCGAGCTGTTCCTTCCGTTCGTCGAGGATTTCGAGCTGGGTCAGGTCGAGCGGGACGGCATCGGCTATCGGCACCGCTGATCGGGCAAGGAGGGTCGGGAATGAGTGAGGGCGCCAAGATCGTGAAGACCGGCTGCGGCCTTCTCGCCGTCGTGCTGGTCGTGGTTGGAGGCGTGGTGGGGGCCGCCTGGTACGGCGGCCTTCGTGGAGAGTACGAGCCGGCGATCGCGTCGGGCGACGAGCTGCGCTCGGGGCAGGCGAGCCTGCCGGCCTTCGTGCCTCCGCTCGATGGTCGCATCTCGGAAGAGCGTCTTCGGCTCTACGTCGAGGTGCGGCGTGCGATGCATCCGGCAAGTCAGCGTCTGAGTGAGCGGATGCTTCGCGACGACGAGCTGTCGAGGCAGTCGTCGCACGGCGTGCTCTCCTCGATTCGTCAGGCCAGGGACCTGCCCCGCCTCGAGGCCGATGTCATCCAGGCACGGAACCGGGCGCTGCTCGACCGCGAGATGACGCTGGACGAGTTCACCTGGCTCACCTACGTGACCTACTGGGCCGAGCGCAGGCTCGTGTTGCCGCCCGAGAAGCGGCGCTTCGATCGAGTCCTGGACTACGGGCCGCTCCAGAGAGTCCGACGTCTCTTCCGCGAGCAGGTGGAGACTGCCGAGCTGACGGGCGAAGGCCTCACCGACGAGTGGTGTGAAGCACTCCGGCTCGAGCAAGACCGTCTGGAGGAGGCCTGGTTCCGACTCCCCTGGGAGGGCGAGGTGCCGCTCACGATCCGCGAGAGCCTGGCTCCGCACGCCCTGGAGCTGGGCGAGCTGTTTCACGTTCTCACCGAGGACTACGAGCTCGGCGAGATCGAGCGGCGCGGCGTGGCGTACAAGCGGTCGAGCAAGGGTTGAGGCTGCGACGAACACCGGTGAGTGAGCCGGCCTAGCTCAGTCCCACCGTCGCGAGACACGCGATCGCGATCCCGCCGAAGACGATCCAGGACAGGTGTCGTCCCCGTGAGGCAGCGAAGGCGATCACGGCGCTCACCGCAAACGTCCATCCAATCACGCGCACCGTCTTCACGACCTTCACCTCGGCCGGTGTCTCCTCGACGCCCAACACGAGCAGCACCGCCGCCAGTCCCCACCACGCCACCGTCGTCAGGTGCCAGGCGAAGCGGAGCGTCCGTCGCGTGAACCAGTCACTGCCGAAGAGACGGGGCAGCTCGTCGCGACGGAACAGGCGGATGAGGATGAAGCGCTCGCCGAGAGAGCTGTGGGCTGCACCGATGACCACGGCCAGTGCGGCCGCGATCGCCAGCGGAACGCTCATGACGCGTCGCCCTCATCCTCCGCTGCGCCGGTGATCAAGCGAGCGCCGCGTTGGTAGGTGAAGTACGCCCAGGCCCACTGGAACAACACGACCAGGCGATTCCGGAAGCCGATGAGGAACCAGAGGTGCAGCGCGAGCCAGGCCCACCAGGCCGGGTAGCCGGAGAGGCGCAAGTCACCGTGCTCGACGACGGCCGCGGCGCGTCCGATCGTCGCCATCGAGCCCTTGTCGTGATAGCGGAAGGGTCGTCGTTCACCGCCGTGCCACTCGCGACGCAAGCCTGCCGCCACGTGCTGTCCCATTTGAATGGCGGCGGGCGCCACGCCGGGCACCGGCGAGCCGTCTTCTTGATTCAGCGACGCGAGATCGCCGATGACGAACGCCTCCGGGTGACCCGGTAATGAGAGGTCGTCTTCCACGAGCACGCGTCCGGCTCGATCGAGCGGCACCCCGAGCGACGCGGCGAGCGAGTCCCCTCCGACCCCGGCGGCCCAGACCACCGTCGACGCGTCGATGTCCTCGTCGCCGAGTCGCACTCCGGTCTCGTCGATGCGCTCGATGCGCTCGCCGAGTCGGACCTCGACACCCAACACGACCAGCCGGCGGCGCGCTTCCTCCGAGAGCGTCTCGTGGAAGCTCCCGAGGAGGCGGGGGCTCCCCTCGCAGAGCAGCACCCGAGCTTGACGGGGATCGATGCGGCGGAAGTCGCGAGCCAGCGCATGACGCGAGAGCTCGGCGAGGGCGCCCGCGAGCTCGACACCCGTCGGCCCGCCGCCCACCACGATGAAGGTCAGCAGCGCGCGTCGACGCGCCTCGTCGGTCTCCATCTCCGCCCGCTCGAAGGCGAGCAGCACGCGTTGACGGATCTCCACCGCGTCGTCGAGAGACTTCAAGCCCGGAGCGTGCTCGGCCCATCCGTCGTTCCCGAAGTACGAGTGGGTGACCCCGGTGGCGATGATGAGGTGGTCGTAGTCGAGCTCACCCCGATCCAGCAGCACGCGACGCTTCGCGAGGTCGATGCTCTTCGCCTTGGCGAGCAGCACGTGGACCCGTCGATGACGCCGGAGGAGCTTGCGGATCGGGCTGGCGATGTCCGCCGGGCTGAGGCCGGCGGAGGCCACCTGGTAGAGGAGGGGCTGGAAGAGATGGTGGTTGCTCGCGTCGACGAGCGTGATGCGCGCAGCGGTGTCTGCCAGGTCGCGCGCGGCCCTGAGGCCGCCGAAGCCTCCGCCCAAGATGACGACGTGGGGAGAGTCGGAGTCGGTCGTGTTCACGGCATCCTGACCGGAGCGGGGCGGGCCCTCCAGGCGGTCCACGTTCGATTCTCCCATGCTCTGACCACCGCTCAGGGTGACCCTTGTTGCCGAGGTGACGGACACCTGAAATGATCAGGAAATTCAAGCGGAGCGCGATTCGTCGCCACGTTCAGGAGCTCACCGTGTCACGCCTAGCCATCGCCTGCCTCCTCTGCACGTTCCTCTCGGCCCCGCTGGCCAAGGCTGCCACCGTCGTGAAGGCCAAGACCGTCGAGGTCCAGTCCAGCGACGGAGAGCTCTCCGAGCTGACCATCGACGGGTCGAGCCTGCGGCTCGATCTCGGCAAGAAACAGTCCGCGAAGATGACCATGCTGTTCGACGCGACGAGTCGGACGCTCACCGCCATCGATCACTCGCGTCGCAGCTTCACCCGCATCGACCAAAAGACCGCCCAGCAAGCGCAAACGATGATGGGCGCGCTCGATCGTGAGCTGGCTCGTCTTCCTGAGGACCAGCGCGCGATGGCCAAGGACGCCATGCGCCGTCACTTGAACTCCGGCGCGGTCCGTGGCGGTCAGCTCCTCGCGTCCCCGAAGCTCATCAACACGGGGGCCTCTCAGAAGTGGGAGGGCTACTCCTGTGAGCGCTGGGAGGAGCGGCGCGGCCATCACCTCATCCGTGAGTACCTCGTTGCCCCCTGGTCCGAGCTCGGCTTCTCCAAGCTCGAGGTCGTGACTCTTCAGGAGTTCAACAAGCTGCTCACCTCCTTCTCGAAGCTCTCGCCGTTCATGTCCGCCAGCGCGGGCAACCCGGTCGGCGATCTCGAAGCGTTCGACGGCTTCCCCGTGAGGACCAAGGTCTTCCAGGGCAGCAAGGTCACCGAGGAGACCTCGGTCTTCTCCGCCCAGCAGGCGAAGGTCGCCCCCGGCTTCGACGCGATCCCGAAGGGCTACGAGGAGGAGCGCCTGCCGACGATGTCGGCGCCCGGACGCGGCAAGCGTCGCTGAGCGTGGCTCAGGCGCGAGTCGCTTCGGACACCGCCTTCGGTTCGATCGACAGCACTCGCGTCTCCGGCATCTTCAAGCCGCGCCCCTTCGGCAGCAGCGAGCGGAGGAGCGCGGCGACGTCCTCGACGCCGGAGTACCACACCGGCAGTCCCACCAGGGTGAACAGCGTCGAGCTGATCAGCCCGCCCATGACCGCCACGCCGAGGCCGTCCAGGTAGATCCCCGCCACCGTCGAGGCCGAGAGCGCCAAGGGCACCAACCCGACGATGGTGGTGATCGCCGTCATGAGCACGGGTCGGAAGCGATCGCTGCAACCGGTGAGCAGGGCTTCGCGGCGGTCGAGCCCGCCAGCGCGCAGGTCGTTGACGTGCAGCACCATGACGATGCCGTTGTTGACGACGATGCCCACCAACATGATGAGCCCGATGGCCGCCACGGGATCGAGCTCGTGACCGAAGCCCCAGAGTGACCACGCCGCCCCGCACTGGGCGAGGATGAGCGTCACCCCGACGGCGGCGGGCTGGAAGAACGACTCGAACAGCGAGGCCATCAGCAACAGCACGAGCATGATCGACAGGCCGAGCCCGAGGAACATCGTGTCCAGGGCCTCCTCTCGATCGCGGCCCCAGCGGCCGAAGCTGAAGCCATAGCCTTCCGGGAAGGGCAGCATCGACAGGCGATCTGCCACGAGCTGTTGTCCTTCCGGAGTCGTGACCGACGGGTCGAACTTCACCCGGACCCACTGCGTGATGGCCCGATCGGAGCGGTTGATCCGAGGCGGCGTGTTGGCCGACTCGAGACGGGCCAGGCTCGACACCGGCACGGACTCGCCGTCCTCGCGCTCGAGCTCGAGGGACCCCAACGCCTCGCTGCCCGGCAAGCTCTCCTCCGGCACGCCCAGCCGTGTCTCGAGCTCGCCGTCGGCGGTGGGGAAGCGACGGAGACGCTGTCCGCGCAGCACGAAGGACAGGTTGCGGCCGACGTCTTCGGGAGCGAAGCCCAGGGTGCGCGAGCGCTCGGGATCCACGGCGACCCGCAGCTCGCGGCGGGCGTCGTCACCGACCCCTTGCACTTCGAGGGCGCCCGGGATGTCGGACAGCAGGCGCTCGGCCTGAGCGGAGAGCTCTTGGAGGTAGTCGGGGTCCTCGCCGTGGAGGGAGACGCCGATGGAGCGGCCGTCGCCTCTCCCGCCACGACGTCGCCACCAGTCACGCTGACCGACACGGAGCGTCACGCCCGCGATGTCCGGGAGCTTGCCCTGGAGCTTCTCCTTGAGCGCGGCGACCTCGGCCTTGGTCCGCTTCTCCGGTGGAAGGTAGAGCCGGGTCATCGTCCCCTGGTTCTCGCTGAACCACGAGTAGAGGCTCTCGTATCCAAGGTGCTCCCTGCGTTCGTCGATCCACGCCTCGACCTGATCGACGTAGCCCTCCAGGACCTCCTTGGTCGACGGGTCGTGGACGTCGTAACGCACGGTGACGAACGACTCCTGCTCGGAGGGCTCGCCGCTCTTCTCGATGCGATCGAGGGGGTACTTCGAGCTGCCCCAGAGCACCAGGAGGATGCCGGCCGTCAGCAGACGATGACGCAAGGTCCAGCCGAGCATTCGTCGGTAGGCCGGAAGGATGCGGCGGGTGAGCAGGTCGTCCTGAGAGAGCTTGCGCCGCGACAGGCGCGCCGCGGCCATCGGGATGAAGGTCACCGAGATGAGCAGCGAGCAGGCGACGGTCAGGCAGATGACCGTGGCCACTTCACCCATGAGGATGGTCAGCTCGCTGCGCTCGAACAGGAAGAGCCAGATCCAGACGATAACGGTCGTCATGGTCGACGCCACCACGGCGAGGAAAACCTCGCGCACGCCGAGCCGGGCGGCCTCCATCGCGGCCGCGCCACCGTCTTGATGACGATGGATGTTCTCCATGACCACGACGGCGTTGTCGACCAGGAGGCCGATGCCGAGCATCAACCCCATCATCGTCAGCACGTTGAGCTCGAGCCCGAGGGCGAGCATGGCGCCGCAGGTGGCCAGCAGCGAGAAGGGGATGGCGGTCGCGACGATGAGCGTGTTGCGGAAGCTGCGCAGGAAGAGGAGCAGGATCAAGATGGCGAGCAGCCCGCCTTGAATGCCGGCGGAGCGCAGGGTGCCCAGCGAGTTGAGGATCTGCTCGGCGGCGTCCTCCCAGACGAGGAGCTTGATCCCGGAGAGCTCCGGGTCCTGCTCGATCTCGGCGATGCGCTGCTTGAGCTGGGCGACCACCTCGACCGTGTTGGCGCTCGGCTCCTTGTAGACGTCGATGCCGATGGCGAAGCGTCGATCGAGGTGACGGCCGTAGTCGAGACGGGGCTCGCGACGAGTGACCTCGGCGACCTCGGCGAGCTTGCGCCCTTGACCGATGGGCAGCTCGCGAAGGACCTCGATCGAGTCGATCCGGCCGATGAGACGGACGTCGTAGCGTCGGTCGTGGCTGCGAAGGACTCCGGCGTCGAGATCGAGGTTGCCGCGACGCAAGGCGTCGACCACCTCGGCCACCGTCAGGCCGAGGGCGCGGAGGGCATCGAGGTCGAGGTCGATCTTCACCTCGGGTGGCTCGACGCCGTACAGGTTCACGCGGGCGATGCCCTTGATGCGCTCGAGTGGACGACGGATGCGGCGGTCGAGCAATGCCCAGGACTCGGACAGGTCGCGCTCGGCCGAGATTCGGCCCTCGAGGATCGCGCCGCCGCCTTCGGAGTCGACCTCCACGGTGAAGCTCGTGACCGTGTCGGGCAGGTCGTCACGGATGGCCTCGACCGCTTCCCGGACTTCGAGGAGCTTGATGTCCATGTCCTCGGACCAATCGAAGCGGACCTCGACCTTGGCCGAGCTCGACCGCACGAAGCCGGAGATGTCGGTCGTGCCCGACACGGTCGCGACGGCGCCTTCGACGGGGAGGACGGCCTGTCGGAGCACCTCCATGGGATGACCGCCGGGCATCTCGATCTCGACGTCGATCTCGGGCTCGTCGAAGCTCGGCATGAAGCCCAGCGGGAGCTTGGTCAGTGACACGCCCCCCAGGACGATCAGGCTCACGAGGAGCATGACCGTGCCCACTGGTCGACGTAGGGGCAGCTCGGAGAGCGTCTTGATCACGAGGTGACCTCCGCGGCCTGCTCGGCGAGCGCCGCGACCCGACGTCGCTCGGCCCGGGCATTGACCAGACGATAGAGGCAGGGGATGACCAGCAGCGTGAGCACGGTGCTGCCGGTGAGCCCGCCGATGACCGTGATCGCGAGCGGAGCGCGGAGCTCGTCACCTTCGCCGAGACCGAGAGCCATGGGCAGCAGGCCGAGCACGGTGGTCGCGGTGGTCATGAGGATGGGGCGCAGCCGCTCACCACCGGCGGCCTCGAGCGCCGCGTCGAGGGCCTGACCCTCGCGACGTCGACGGCTCACGGCGTCGACGAGAACGATGGCGTTGTTGACCACGATGCCCGCGAGCATGACCACGCCCAGCAGCACGAACACGTCGATGTTGCGACCGAGCAAGACGAGCGTGAGCACGACGCCGATGGCTCCCAGGGGGACCGAGAGCAGGATGACGAAGGGCTGCTTGAGTGACTCGAACTGCATGGCCATGACGACCAGCACGAGGAAGACCGCGAGCGCCAGCGCGAGACGCAGGCTGTCGAAGCTGGTCTTCATGTCCTTCTCTTGACCCGAGAGCTCGGCGACGGCCCCACCGGGGAGCTCGGGTCGGACCTCGTCGAGGGTCTCGCGCACCGTCGCCAGGGCGCTCGCGAGGTCGACGGCGGGGACCTTGGCGGAGACCCGCGCGGCCCGTGAGTTCTCGAAGCGGTGGATGGCCGCCGGTCCCTGCCCGAGCTCCACCTGAGCCAGCGCGCTCACCGGCACGCTCTCGCCCGTCGAGGTCCGCATCCGCAGCGCGCCGACCTCGCCGATGCGGTCGCGACCGCTCTCGTGGCTTCGCAGGCGGATGTCGATGCGCTCCTCGTCTTGCCTGAGCTGGCCGAGGACCTCGCCGCGGAGCTGACGGCGGAGGGTCTGGCCGAGAGCCTCGGCGGAGAGGCCCATGGCGGCAGCTCGGTCTCGATCCAATCGAACGCGCAGCTCGGGGTGGCCGGGTTCGAGCGTCGTCGACACGTCGGCGAGCTCGGGCAGCTCGGACAGCGCGGCGGCGACGCGCTCCGTGGCGGCGTCGAGGACCTCGAGATCGTCGGCCAGCACGTCGATGGCGACCGGCGGTGACAGCGACAAGATCGTCGGACGCACCAGCTCGACCTCGATGTCCGGGAAGAGGCCGAGCAGCTCCCGACACCGGGCGACCGCATCGGCCTCGTCCACGCTCGTGCTGCCGGGGGGGAGCGCCAGGTCGACCTGCGCGAGATTCTCGCCGGTGGTGGGGAGGCCCGACGCCGTCGCGGGCAGGGCACCCACCGACGAGAACACGGCGGCGAAGCGACCGTCGGCGATGAGGCCTTCCTCGAGACGCTCGACGTGCTCGGCGGTGACCTCCAGCGGAGTGCCCGCAGGCAGGCGAAGCCGCAGTCCGAACTCGCCGCGCGCCAGCGGTGGAACGAGGTTCGTCCCGAGGTCACGGGCGAGCGGCCAGCACGCGAGCAGGCCGAGGAAGGCGACGAGGACGACGAGCCCACCGTGTGCGAGGGCCGATCGAAGCAGGCGCGGATAGAGACGACCGATGCCGTCGACCACGCTGAGCAGCGGCCACGACACCACCTCGAACAGCCAGGCGATGAGCTGCCACGCTCGCGTGAGGAGCGCGGCGACCAGGCCGACGACCAGCGCGAGGATCGCGAGGACGAGCCGGACGGGGAAGAACAGCACGACCCGCAACCAATGAAGGAAGCGTCGCCAGCGACCGGGGGGAGTGTCGCCGTCGGAGTCGAGCGTGCGATCGCGTCCGAGCACGAAGTCGCTCAGACGCTTCAGCCAGGCGCGGGGACCGAGCGAAGCCGCGTCGCTCAGGACGCCGGTGGGATCGGAGCCCAGCCCGGCCACGGCGGGGATGAGCGTGAGCGACACGAACAGTGACGCGACCAGGCAGAGGCAGACGGTGATCGCCAGGTCGGAGAAGAGCTGGCCGGCGATGCCCTCGACGAAGACCACCGGCAGGAAGACGCAGACGGTCGTGAGGGTCGCGGCGGTCACCGCGGAGGCGACCTCTCCACCACCCCGGCTGGCGGCCTCGGCGTTGGAGTCACCGGCACGACGTCGTCGATCGATGGCCTCGAGCACGACGATGGAGTTGTCGAGGAGCATGCCGATGCCGAGCGCGAGACCGCCCAGCGACATGACGTTCAAGGTGACGCCGAACTGACGCAGGCCGAGGAAGGTGGCGAGCAGCGAGGCCGGGATCGAGAGAGCGATGAGCAGCGTCGGTCGGAGCTGACGAAGGAAGAAGTAGAGGACGAGGATCGCGAGCAAGCCGCCCAGCAGTGCGGCCACCTGCACCTGGCGGATGGCGGCGCTCACGAAGCGCGACTGGTCGGCGAGGACGGTCAGCGTCAGGTCGTCGGCCAGCTCACCCTGGAGACGGTCGAGCTCGGCGCGGACCTCGGCGGCGACCGCGACGGTGTTGGCCGCTCCCTCGCGGTGGATGGCGAGCTCCACCACCTCGTCACCGGCGGAGCGCGTGACCTCCTGCCGGTCGCGGTGACCGAGACGAACCTCGGCGACCTCGCCGACCAGCACTCGCCCCTCGGGACCGTCGCGAACCACCGTGCGCTCGAGCTGCTCGATGTCGACGAACTCGTTGAGCGTGCGCACGAGGTAGAGCGTGCCGTAGTCACGCAGCGTGCCGCCGGGGAGGTTGACGTTGGCCTGCCGCAGAGCACGGCCGAGATCGTCGAGCGTCAGGCCCAAGGCGGCCAGACGCTTCTCGTCGGCCTCGACCTGCACTTCGGGCTCGAGCCCACCGCGGACCCGTGCCGCCGCGACGCCGCGGATGGACTCGATCTTCGGCTTGAGGAGTCGCTCGGCGAGCTGCCGCAGCTCCTCCAGTGGTCGGTCACCGCTGAAGGCCACGCGGAGGATGGGATCGAGCGAGGGATCGAAGCGCAGCACGCGCGAGCGCTCGGCGTCGCGGGGCAGCTCGACCAGGCCCAGCTTCTCCCGCACCTCCAGCGCGGTGACGTCCATGTCCTCGCCCCAGTCGAACTGGAGCGTGACCTCCGACAGCCCGGCGCGAGACGCCGAGCGCATCTCCCGCACGCCGGGGATGACACCCACCGCCTCCTCGATCGGTCGCGTGACGAACTGTTCGATCGAGAGGGGGGCCGCGTCGACGTGCTCGGTGCGAACGGTCAGCGTGGGATGGGAGAGGTCGGGCAGCAGCTCCACCTGGAGCTCACGGACCGCCAGTGCGCCGAAGACCGCCACCGCCAGGACCGCCATGAGGACGGTGACCGGGCGGCGGACGGCCAGCTCAGGAGCGCTCACCCTTCCGGCCCCGACGGTCGGACGTCGTCTCGGTCTCGTCGGCAGTCTCGGCCTCGGGGAGCGCGTGCTCGCCGAAGACCTTCACCGGTGCGCCGTCGGACAGGGCGGGCGCGCCCAGCGAGATGACCAGGGCTCCCTCGGTGACGGGGCTCGGTCCACCGTCGGGAGCGCGCAGCTCGACGAGCTCACCCTCTTCGAAACCCGGCTGCACGTCGACTTGGCGGACGCTCTGTCGGTCCTCGCTGAGCTCGAAGACGTGCCAGCGGCGCCCCTCGGCCACCAGCGCGTTGCGGGGAACGACCAGCGCGTCCTCGTGGGTCTCGGTGACGACCTCGACTCGAAGGAAGGAGCCGGGTCGGAGCCCTTCGGCTTCGTCCACCTCGATGGTGACCTTCACCGTTCCCGTCTCGGCGCGGACGGCGGGAGCGATCCGCGAGATGCGGGCGGCGACGGCATCACCGCCGGCATCGGGTCGCACCCGAACGGGCTGACCGACCTGTAACTGAGAGACCTGACGTTCGGAGACGTCGACGTCGGCCTCCATGGGGGTGAGGTCGGCGAGGATGAACAGGGCCGTGCCGTCGGAAACGGTGGCGCCGGTGTCGACCTGGCGTTCGAGGATGCGACCGGCGAAGGGGGCCTTCACGCGAGTGCGTGCGAGGTCGAGCTGGGCTCGCTCGTGATCGACCTCGGACTCGTCCCTCTCGCGACGCTTGGTCGCGTGGACCTCGACGGCGATGAGCCCCTGACTGCTGAGCTCTTCCGAGCGCGCATGCTCCTCCCGCTTGGTGTCTCGCATCAACCGGGCCCGCTTGGCGGCGATGCGCTGGTCGGCGTCTTCGAGCCTGGCGAGCAGGGCACCTTCGCGGACCTCGTCACCGGCCTCGACGAGGAGCCTCTCGACGACACCCTTGGTGCGCGCGGTGACCGTCGCCTGACGCCGGGGGCGGAGCGTCGCGGTGGAGGAATAGATGGAGGAGAGGGGCTGCTGACGAACCACCACGGCCTCGACGGCGATCGCGTCGCGGGTGGCGGGTCGTCCCTTGCCGCCGCCCATGCCGCTGCCTCGGCCTCCGCCACGACCTTGGCCCTGGGCGGACGTGTCGCCACAGCCGGTGGCCAGGAGGACGAAGAGGAGGCAGACCAGGACGGTCCGGAAGGCAGTCGGCACGTGCATGGGAGGGCTCGAAGGGGCGGGGAGGACTCAGGGCCGCGGAGAGTCTCTACCACGGAAACACGGGAAGCCAGGTTCCCGATCATCATGCGAAACGAACATTAGGCGAACGTTTCGCCGAGGCTACAGCAGCTCGAGAACGCGCTCCGGGGGACGACCGATCACCGCCCGGTCGCCGACCACCAGCACCGGCCGCTCCAAGAGGATGGGGTGCCGTGCGATGGCCGCGACGATGGTGTCGCGGTCGCTCTCCGAGGAGAGGCCGAGCTCGGCGTACGGAGCCTCCTTCGTCCGCAGCAGGTCATGGGCCGGGATGCCGAGCTTGTCGACGAGGCCAGAGACCGTGTCGGCGTCGGGTGGATCGTCGAGGTAACGGATGACCTCGACCTCGGCACCTCTCTCTTCGAGGAGGGCGAGGGCCTGACGGGACTTGGAGCAGCGGGGGTTGTGGAACAGGAAAGACACGGCGGTCGGCTCGGGCGAGCGCGGGTCGAGCGAGGTGTTTCGTCGACCGAGCGGGGCTCGCGGCGCCGCAGCCTACCTCCGTCGCAGGGCGTCTTCCAGCAGCCCTGGGAGGGGCCGAGTGGTGGCTGAGACGGAGGGGAAAGGAAGGTGGGGCCCGCGCGATGGCAGGCAGGAGCAGGTCCCTGTTGGCAGGCAGGAGAATCGAGTCCGCCGGGCCCCGACCTAACCATCGGTCCGGCTCGGGAAAGGTCGAGACCTCGGTTGCGGGAAATTCGGACAGCCCGAGGCTGCGATCCGTTCCCAACCCGTCGTGAGATTCGCCTCCAGATTCCACGACCCACCGCCGAGAAGGTCGGCTAGACTGCTGGTTCCTCAATCACTACCAGCGGTGGCTCCTCCCCGAGGAGGCAGCCCGCTCGAGGACTCTTCCCATGTCGACAGCCTCCCCGTCCCTCGAGGAACTGCGTCGAGTCGAGGGCGCCAAGCCGACCAAGCTCGACATCGCCAACCTGATGGTCATCGGCCTCTTCCACCTGATGGCGGCCCTGATGATCGTGCGCGCCTGCTTCGTGGGCGTTTCGCTCTGGACCGTCGGGCTCGGCCTCCTGTGGTTCCTGTTCTGCGGCTTCTCCATCACCGCGGGCTACCACCGGCTCTACGCTCACCGCGGTTACGAGGCGAGCTGGCCCGTGCGCTTGTTCTTCCTCTTGTTCGGAGCGGCCTCGCTTCAGAACTCCGCGCTCAAGTGGTGCGTGGATCACCGCATCCACCACCGCAAGACCGATCAGGAAGAAGACCCCCACGCCATCACCAAGGGCTTCTGGTGGGCGCACCTCGGTTGGATCCTCCATCTCCGCGATCCGGACTCCCAGGAGGTGAACCGCAAGGACCTGGTCGCCGACCCGCTGGTCCGCTTCCAGCATCGTGGCTACCTCTGGTTGGCCATCCTCATGGGCTTCGCCGTTCCGCTCGGCATCGGCGCACTCTGGGGCGACCCGATCGGTGCCCTGCTCTTCGTCGGCTTCCTCCGCGTGGTCGTGCAGTGGCACGTGACCTGGAGCATCAACTCGCTGGCGCACATCCTCGGTGGCAAGCGCTACTGGAAGGACACCTCGGCCCGCGACAGCTGGCTCATCGCCTTGCCCGCTCTCGGCGAGGGCTACCACAACTACCACCACCGCTTCCCGGGCGACTACCGGAACGGCGTCCGCTGGTTCGACCTCGATCCCACCAAGTGGCTGATCTGGAGCCTCGACAAGGTCAAGCTGGCCCGGAAGCTCAGGCGCACGCCGCGCAAGCTCATCGAGCGCGCGCTGGCCGGTCGCGCCGAGACGAATTCCGAGGCGACCGACCTGCCCGGGTAGTAGTGGGGCGTCACGCTGGTTCGTCACATTGCTCGGCGGCCCTCGACGCCCCTGGCAGTGTTGCTCATCACTTGGATAGGCCCACTATCCGCGCGATTCGCGTCGCGCCAGGAACGCCGATCATCCACCGATCAATGCAACGAACCAACGCGACACCCCACTAGGTCCGGCTCGTCAGTCGGAGGCGTCGTCGCTCGACTCCTCCGACGCTCCGTCCTCCGGGGGCATCAGGGTGACCAGCGTGGCGCCCCAGCCCCCGCGCTCCGGCGGAGCCGTGCGTACGTCGACGACATCGTCACGCTTGTCGATGACCGAACGGACGATGCGCCGCAGCGTGCCCTTCCCCTTGCCATGGCAGATGCGGATCTCGAGCACGCCCACGTGCCGGCACTCGTCGAGGTAGTCGGCGACCAGCTCGGCGACCTCGCGGGGCGCAAAGTGGTGGAGGTCCAGCTCTCCGTCGAGGGGGACGTGGACCAGCTCGGGGATCTCGTCGTCGTCGAGGTCGTCGCTGCTCATGCCCCAAGCATGGCAGGGGACTGACGATGGGCACGCCTGCCCCGCGCTCTCGACGGGTCGCAGCCCTCGTCAGCCCACTGCCCGAGCTCCTCCTCGGTGGTCTCTGGCTGCTCGTCACCTTGCCGGCCCTGCATCCCTTCGACGCCCTGCTGGCTCCCCTCGGACTCCTGCTGGCGGCACTGGCCTTCGCCGCTCATTGGGTTCCGGATCGACTGCGTGCCCACTGGCGTGCCGGGCTCCTGTTCCTGAGCTTCGCGCTCGGACACTCGCTCATCGGCGCCCTGGCCAAGACCCTCGGTCATCCCTCCGTGGAGACCGTGCTCGCGCTCTGGGACGACACCCTCTTCGGCTCCTCACCGGTGCTCGCCGCCCAGTCCCTGGCTCTCCCGGGCTTCAGCGACGTCTTGCAGGTCGCCTATGCGGCCTTCGTGTTGTTGGCGTTCCCGCTTCCCGTGCTGCTCTTCGTGCAGCGTCGTCGTGAGGAGCTCATGCTCCACCTCGGCGTGCTCACCCTCGCGGTGACCTGCGTGTACGCGGGCTACTTCCTCTCGCCGGCCACCACGCCCGCGCGGATGGTGGCGGCCCTGGGTGAGCGAGCCCCCTGGCAGTTCGAGGCGCCGCTACCGCTGACGGACTTCGGTCTCTGGGTGCGCTCGGGGATCGACGCGTTGACCTTCAACCATCACGACGCCTTCCCGTCGGGGCACGTCGCGGTCACCGTCTTCGTCCTCGCTCAATCCTGGCGGCTGCATCGCAAGCTCGCCTGGTGCCTGCTTCCCATCGGCGTGCTCGGGCTGCTCGCGACCCTGGTGCTGCGCTACCACTTCGCCATCGACCTCATCGTGGGAGGCTTGCTGGGGGGCGTGCTGTGCGAGCTCGGTGCTCCTCCGCGGACCACGAGCGTCTCGGACGATCAGTCGAGCTGATAGCGACGCGTCGTCGACGGCGTCCAGTCGAGACACCAGGCCGCTGCGTGATCGACTCCGACGTTGACTGGAGCGAGTGACCAGCGCGCCGCCTCGTCCTCGTCGAAGCGCGTGGCCAGCAACGCGGCATGGTCGTCCTCGGCGAAGTCCACGTCGAAACCGGCGAGCGGTCGACGCAAGCCGGTGCCCACCGCCTTGAGATAGGCCTCCTTGCGAGTCCAGCAGCGGAAGAAGGCGTGAGGGATCTCCTCGGTCGAGAAGCGAGCGAGACGCTCGCGCTCGATCTCGGAGAAGAAGCGGACTGCGATGGCGAGGTGATCGGTGTCGTATCGCACTGTCTCCACGTCGACGCCCAGGCGTCCGTGGTCGACCACGCCGAGCAAGGCGACCGTTCCCGAGTGCGAGAGGTTGAACTCCAGCGGTCGGTCCTCGCCGTCGTCGCGGACGAGGAAGGGCTTGCCGTCGTCACCGTAGTCGAAGCGCAGCGAGGCAGGGTCACGGTCGAGGTAGCGGCCCAGCGTCTCGCGCAGTCGGCCTCGTCCGACGATCATCTGCCGCCGGGGACGCTCGACCACGAAGCGCTCGGCGCGCGCGCGCTCGTCGCTGCTCAGGAGAGGAAGGAGACGAGCTCGTTCCTCAGCGCTGGTCTCCAGCGAGAAGAACCAGAGGTGCAGGGAGTCCGCGAGAGCAGGGAGGACGTTGGGGGCGGGCTCCCAGCTCACGCGCTCGCGTCCCCGGTGCCGAGCGACTCGGCCAGCTCGACCACGGCGGCTTCGAGGTCGACCTCGGGCTCGTAGCCGAAGTCGCGCCGCGCCGCGTCGAGTCGGAACCAGTGCGCGGTGGCGAGCTGCGCGGCGACGAAGCGCGTGAGCGGTGGCTCGTCGACTCGCTTCGCCAGCCCGTAGCCGGTCTCGAGCACGGCACCCGCCACGCGCGCGAGCCAGGCCGGCAGTGACTTCTTCACCGGCGGCTCCTCGGCGGCGCTCAAGATCGCGTTGATGAGGTCGGCCATGGGAAGCGGCGCACCCGACGAGATGAAGTAGGCGCGACCCGACGGTGCCGTGCCCGGCTCGAGCTTCTCGGCGGCGAGTAGGTGAGCGCGCGCGGCATCGTGGATGGACGTCCAGTCGACGAGCTTGCGGCTCCCGTCGATGAGCCGGAGCTTGTCGTGCCGGGCTCTGTCGATGATCCGCGGGACGAGATGCGGATCGCCCGGTCCCCAGATGAGGTGGGGACGCAGCGACACCGTCGCGAGCTCGTCGCTGGCCGCGTCGATGACGAGCTGCTCGGCCTCGGCCTTCGTGCGCGGGTAGTGCGCGAGGTAGCTCGGCGGGTAGGGCTCCGCCTCGTCGACGCCGTCTTGATCGCGACCGCCGAAGGTCACCGAAGGCGAGCTCGTGAACACGAGCCGCTGCACGCCGTGATGACGGCAGGCATCGAGGACGTGACGCGTCCCCTCGACGTTGGCACGCTCGTAGTCGGCGGCAGCCCCCCACACGCCCGCCTTGGCGGCGACGTGAAACACCAGCTCGCAGCCGTCGACGGCACGGTCCACCGCCGTCGCGTCACCGAGGTCGCCGCGGTGGACCTCCACGCCGGCCTCGGCCAGCTCCGGCGCCGCTCCGCGGGAGAAGCTGCGCACTCGACGACCTTGTTCGAGCAGGCGAGTGACGAGGGCTCCGCCAAGGAAGCCCCGTCCGCCGGTGACGAGAACGGGGGCGGTCATCGCAGCTTGCCCTCGGCCCAGGCGGCGAGCTTCTCGCGGAAGATCTTGGCCTGGTGGCGGATGTCGACGGGGAAGCTCTCGTGGACGAGGAAGTCCTCGATGGGAGCGGTGGTCTCGTGCTCGGCGGCGAGCCGTCGGACCTCTTCGACGACGCGGCGTCTCTCGGTGCTGCCGCGGACCTCGGCTTCCAGCTCGAGACAGCCGATGGGACGTCGGGGCTGATCTCCCTGGGCTTCCGCCGGCACGCCCACGAGGGCGGAGCGACGCACGTCGGGGTGCGTGTTGAGGATGCCCTCGCAGGGGATGGTGTCCATCGGCCCCGCCGCCGTGCGGACGCGGTGGGCCTTGCGACCGCAGAACCAGAGCCGACCACTGTCGTCCAGGTAACCGAGGTCGCCCATCCGGTGCCACGCGGCGCCGCGTGCATCGGGAATCTTGGACAGCTTCGTGGCCTCGTCACGGGCGTGGTAAGCCTGGGTGACCTGCGCGCCTCGCACGACCACCTCTCCGATTTCGCCGGTGGGACGCCGGAGCTCCTCGGACCAGGCGTCGACGACGCGATCGTGGACCTTGATGATCGCGAGCTCGAGACCCGGCACCGGTCGACCCACGCAGGTGCCGCGGCCACGCTGGTTGAGAGCTGCGGTCTCGCCGAGCACCTCCTCGCTACCGATGCAGGCCACGGGAAGGGACTCGGTCGCGCCATAGGGCGTGAAGACCTGAACGCCGGGCGAGAGCGCCTCGACGACGCGCTCCATGACCACCGGCGGCACGGGAGCGCCGGCCGAGATGACCCGACGCAGGCGCGGGAGCTTCGTGCCGGTCGCTCGCAGGTGACGTCCGAGTCGGTCGAGCAGGGCGGGGGAACCGAAGGTCGTCGTGACCCCGAAGGTCTCCATCGCCTCGATCAGCCCGCGTGGGTCTGCCTCGCCCGGTCGGGTGAAGTCCATCTGTGGGATGACGGCGGTCATGCCGAAGGCCGGACCGAACAAGCCGAAGAGCGGGAAGGTCGGCAGGTCGACCTCACCGGGCTCGAAGCCGAACAGGGCGCCGAGTGCCTTCACCTGCGCGTCGAAGGTCCCGTGGGTGTAGACGGCGCCCTTCGGTGGTCCGGTGCTGCCGCTCGTGAAGAGCAGGGCGGCGATCTCGTCGACGCGCGTGTCAGCCTGAGGAGCGCCACCCTTGCGGCGACCGAGGTCTTCGAGGTCGACGAGACGATGACCGCCCCAGCCGAGGCGTGGGCCGTCCACGGTGACGAGCGTCTCGACGCTCTCACTCGCCCAGCGTCCGAGGGCGCGAGCGACGTGGGCCTTGGGCACGCCGATGAACACCGTCGGTGCGGCCTCGGCCAGGCAGCGACCGAGATGCCGGAGACCCATGCCTGGGTCGATGAAGACCGGGACGGCTCCGATGCGGAACAGCGCGAAGGTGAGGGCGAAGAAATCGGGGCTGGGCGGCACCATCAGGGCCACCCGCGTGCCGCGAGCGATGCCGACGGCCTGCAAGCCGGCGCCGACGTGGGCGGTGCGGTCTTCGAGCTCGGCACAGCTCAGCCGCAGCGGCGCGCGACCTCGACGCGGGAAGACGATCGCTTCACCGGCTGGACGTTCACGCGCCTGATCGCCGAGCGCGATGGCGACGTTCACGACCGGGGAGGACGTGGTGGTGGGAGCGGAGGTGGGGGACGGGCTCACGTGGCAGCGCTGGGGTCGTGATCGCTGGATTGACGCCCGGAATGGGGGCGTCCGTATAGGATGGTCACTCAGGCTATCAGCTCGGAGAGAACATGCGCGTCTTCCTGTTCGCTCTCGTCGTTGCGGCGGTCGGACTGACCGTGACCTTCGCTCAGCGGTCGGTCCAAGTCTTCACCGGCGCCACCGTCATCCCCGTCAGCGGCCCGGCAATCCCCAACGGGGTGTTGGTCGTCGAGAACGGTCGCATCGCCGCCGTCGGTCCGGCCGGCTCGGTCCGTGTCCCCCGGGGCGCCGACGTCACCGACCTCTCCGGGCTGGTCGTCATGCCCGGGATGATCTGCACCCACTCTCACGTCGCCCAGCCTTGGGGCGGTGACAGCTCGGGCCCTCTCCAACCGGAGGTCCGCGCCCTCGACGCCGTCAACGTGCGAGCGGCCTCGGTGCAGAAGGCGCAGGCCGGCGGCATCACCACCGCCAACCTCATGCCAGGCTCGGGTCACCTCATGGGAGGTCAGACCCTCTACGTGAAGTTCCGCGACGGGAAGACGGTCGACGACCTCGCATTGCGGGGCGCTGATGGCCGCGTGCTCGGTGGTCTCAAGATGGCCAACGGCACGAACCCGCAGAAAGCCAAGCCCTACCCCGGCACGCGGGCGAAGTCGGCAGCGCTCGTGCGGCAGCGCTTCATCGAGGCGCAGGAGTATCGCGACAAGCTCGCCAACGCGGCGGGCGATCCCGAGAAGAAGCCCGCTCGCGACCTCGGTCTCGAAGCACTGGTCGAGGTGCTCGACGGTCGGCGCGTCATCCATCATCACACCCATCGTCACGACGACATCCTCACCGTGCTGCGTCTCTCGGAGGAGTTCGGCTTCCGCGTCGTGCTCCACCACGTGAGCGAGGCCTGGAAGGTCGTCGACGAGATCAAGGCGGCGGGCGCGGCCTGTTCGCTCATCGCCATCGACAGCCCGGGCGGCAAGCTCGAGGCGCGTGACATCAAGTGGGAGAACGCCCCGTTGCTCGAGAAGGCCGGGGTGGACATCGCCTTCCACACCGACGACCCCATCAACGACTCGCGGCTCTTCCTTCGCTCGGCGGCTCAGGGCATGCGCGTCGGCCTCTCGCGTCAGGCGGCGCTCGAGTCCCTGACCTTGGCGGGTGCTCGGATGCTCGATCTCGACGATCGGGTCGGCAGCCTCGAGGTCGGCAAGGATGCCGACTTCGTCGTGCTCGACGGTGACCCGCTCTCCATTTACACCAAGGTGTTGCAGACCTGGATCGATGGCGAGCTCGTCTTCGACCGGTCGCTCCCGGAAGACAAGAAATGGGCGGAGGGCGGCTGGGGTGCCGGCAGCGACAACCACGCCCACCACTGCTGCCTCGGCCCGACTGGGAGGCTCCGATGATTCGCCTCGACCGTGCTCTCGTCGTCCTCGCGGCGCTCATCGTCCTTCCCGCGCAGGCGCAGCTCGCCGTGCGGGGTCGGATGGTTCACACCCTGGACGGTCCGCCCATCCAGAACGGCGTGGTCCTCTGCCGTGACGGCAAGATCTCGCGGGTCGGCCCGGCCGATCGCGTTCGCATCCCGGCGGGCTACCGCGTGCTGGAGGCCGAGGTCGTCACGCCCGGTCTGGTCGATGCGCACTCGGTGGTGGGTCTCGCCGGCTGGCTCAACATCGGCCACGATCAAGACCAGCTCGAGACGTCACAGGTCATGGCGCCGGAGCTCCGCGCCATCGATGCGTACAACGCCCGTGAGCCGCTCATCGAGTGGATCCGTGGCTTCGGCGTCACGACCATCCACACCGGTCACGCGCCGGGTGAGCTCATTTCCGGTCAGACCCTCATCGCGAAGACGAGGGGCACCACCATGGAGCAGGCGGTCATCGTCCCCGAGGCGATGGTCGTCGCCACCCTGGGTGACTCGTCGCTGCGCAGCGGGAAGGAGGCGCCGGGCACGCGTGCCAAGCAGGTCGCCATGCTCCGCGCCAAGCTCATCAAGGCTCAGGAAGCCTTGGCGAAGAAACGCTCTCGGCGGGGCAAGGGTGACAAGGGCGGTCGCAAGCTCGACCTGGAAGTCCTCATGCACGTCGTCGACGGCAAGCGCCCGCTGCTCATCACGGCCAACCGCTTGCAGGACATCATGACCGCGCTGCGGCTCCGCGAGGAGTTCGGCTTCCGGCTGGTGCTCGACGGTGCGGCCGAGGTCTACGAGGTCCTTCCCGAGATCCGTCGGGCGGGCGTGCCGGTCATCGTCCATCCGACCATGGCGCGTGCTCACGGTGAGCGGGAGAACCTGTCCATGACCACGGCGGCCAAGCTGGTCGAGGCGGGGATCCCGACCGCGCTCCAGGCGGGCTACGAGTCCTACGTGCCCAAGACCCGGGTCGTGCTCTTCGAAGCGGCGGTCGCCCTGGCGCTCGGCCGCGACGAGGGTCTCGACTTCGAGGAGGCCCTCGGCCTCATCACCCGGGACGCCGCCGAGATCATCGGCGTCGGAGACCGCGTCGGCACGTTGGAACGAGGCAAGGACGCCGACCTCGCGCTCTACGACGGCGATCCGTTCGAGACCACGACGCATTGCATCGCCACGGTGATCGAGGGCGAGATCGTGTTCGAGGGTCAGCGGTAGCTTCGGGTTGCTCGCCTTGCTGGGCCCGGGTCGTCCGGAGAACGGGTAGACTCGACGACGTCTTCTCCCTCGTGACGTGACGGGCAATCACCGCACGAAGGAGGTGCACCATGGTCCGACAGCACGACGACGAGACCTGCTCTTGAACCCATGAGCAAGCGTCGACGGGGGTTTCCCTAGCCAGGACAACGCGTGAAGTTCCTACTGCGTGACCAGATTCGCTGCCTGCGAAGGGAGTACTCGCTCCTCGGGTCCTCAACGTACCGCCAAGTACGCCTGCGGCCCTCGGAACTACGATCTCCCTTCTCGACTAGCGCCTCCGGCCACTCGTCACGGACCTTCAAGCATCGTCCTGGCCTGACGCACGTCAAGCGCGGCGATCGGGTCGTTCACGGTGACAAGGAGCTCGACGAGAAGCTCGGCCGCAACGACCCTTGCCCCTGCCTCTCAGGACGTCGCTTTCAAGCACTGCTGCCTGAGGAGCGGGCGCTTCGACGGCTCGCAGCGAGACCGTTACTTTCGCTGAAGACGTGACTCGCTGACAACCGCATCGCGGCGGTGTCGAGGCTCTCTCGGCACCGCCGGCTCTCTCCGACCAGGAGCCCGCCATGACGACCCTCGCTCGATGGACGCCCGTTCTTCTTCTCGTCTTCGTCGCGAGCGAAGCGCTCGCCAGCGGCGTCGGGCGCAAGCGAGCCCAGTCCACGAAGACGGCGCCCTTCGTGGCCGCACCCGTCGAACCGCAGTCCCTCGACCAGCTGGTCGATGTCGAGGCCTCGGGCTGGGCTGTCGTGGAGCAGCTGCTGAAGACGGCCACCAACGGGGTGGAGGTCCTGCCCGCCACCGCCGAACGCGCCGATGACGAGCTGCTTCGCTTGCAGGCCAACACGCGCTCCACTCTCGGAGCCGTCGTGCACGCCACCGGTGGGCTGTTGGTGGCCGATGGCTTCGTCCGCGTGCTGGGGTCCGGACACGAGCGCCTCTCGCGGGGGCTGACGAGCTGGAACGTCCAGCTCACCGGCTCGATGGGAGGCCCCGGTTACCTGCTCATCGCCGATGACGCCGTGGGCGGCTTCTTCGCGCTCAACGTCGGGGCATTGCCCGGGCAGGACGGGTCCGTGTTCTACCTCGCCCAGGACTCGGCCCACTGGCAGGACATGCGAGCCAGCTACACCGACTTCTTGAGGTGGCTGTTTCACGGTGACCTCGACGACTTCTACGAGGAGCTTCGCTGGAAGGGATGGCGGAACGACGTGGCCGAGCTCAGCGCCGAGGAGGTCGTCCTCTTCCAGCCCTTCCCGTGGATCGTGGGCAAGTCGCTCGACCAGCGACGTCGGTCGATCCACTCGCCGGCCGAGGCGTTTCGGGTGCTGCAAGAGTTCGGTCGGGCCGACGCCAGCTCGGTCAAGAAGTGGATGCGGCCAGCCCGGCGCTGAGCCACCGAGCAAGAAGGAGCCGATTCGGCTCAGGTCCGAATCGGCTCCCTTGATGACGGCTGGAAAGCTCAGAAGAGCCAATTCCAGATCTGCCCGAGGATGTTGTAGAACGAGCCGACCGCGGCACCGCCGAGCATGATGATCGGGTCGGCCGGCACGGAGCCGCCGCGTGCATCGGCCTCGATCACGTCGAGAAGACTGAGCGGCCCCATCGAGCCCGGGCCACCGCCGGGGGGATTCGCCCAGAGGCTGGCCGAGTCCAGCGAGGCCTCGGTCCAGTACGCCGTGCTGTGTCGGGCGATGGAGGCAGCGATGAGGACGACCTGGGCCTCGTCCCGACGGAGCGTGCGGAGCGTGGCCGCCTCGACGGACTTGATCGAGTTGATCACGGACTGGGCGCGGGCGCGCAGCTCATCGGCATTGCGTTCGCTGTCGGGCGGGAGGTCGCCCATCTTGTCGATGGCCGAGTAGACGGCCGAGAGTGCCTGCGACTGCTCGAAGCTGAGGTCGATGGTCTCCAGGAACTCGGCGCGAGTGAGATCGGCGAGGCACTGCGTGCGACCGACCAGGGTCAGGGCGTCCATGGGCAGGCAGGTGCCGCAACCAGCATCGATGCCGCCGCCGACGCTGGGATCGGCGCAGATGTACTTGACGGCGAGGCGGGTTCCCTGGAGGTTCCAGGCCGGTCCGAACTCACCGAGCTCGTCCTTGTTCTCGATGATGAAGTCGAGAGTCTCGTTGTGCTTCGCGCCGATGTAGTCGAAGGGGTTCGCGGGGTTGTCGGGCAGGACCTGGGCGGTGGCGGCCGTCGACACCAGGGCCGTGAAGAACAGGCTGATCTTGAAGAAGTTCATGATGGGCTCCTCGAAGAGAAAAGAGAAATGGGACTAGAACCAGAAGCTGCCGAGCTGATCCATCAGCTCTGCATAGGAGGCGAAGACCGCACCGAGGATTCCGTCGTTGATCAGGCCGGCGAAGTCGGCCTTGCCGATGTCGTCGAAGTTGATGAAGAGAAGCGGCGCCGGATCGCTACCCGGGCCCGAGCCCCAGTCCGACGCGGGCCGTGACATCTCGGTACCCCAGTAAACGACGCTGTGACGCGCAACGGAAGACGCCTGCAGGACGAGAGCCGCCTCGTCTTCCGGCATGGCGGCCATGACCTCGGCCTCGACGGCGCGGAGGGTCAAGACGACGTTCTCGGTGCCCGTCAGGATCGAGCCAGGATCGGTGGGGTCGACCGTGCGAAGCTGATTGAGGACGTCGAAGATGATGTTCAGGTACTCGAGCTGAAGACCGACGAGGGGGCGGCTGGCGAGGAACTCGTCCTGCGTCATGCCGGAGATGTCGTGGATGCGACCGGCCAGGAGGAGCGCGTCTCCTCCAGCGCAGCTCGCGCATCCCTTCGGGCGACGACCGGCGCTGCGGCCGGGGCTCGTCGAGCTGGACGCGGGAACGCGCTCCACGATGCTGCAACCGAACTCCACCGCGAGACGAGCTCCGTTGGTCAGGAGGGCTTGCGGCCGAGTCCCGAGCCGGTCCTTGTTCGCGATGATGTGATCGAGGCCTTCGTTGTGCTGTTGGCCGAAGTGGTCGTAGGGGTTGTCGGGGTTGCTGGGGTCGACGATCTGAGCCTGGGCCGACAGCGCGGAGGTCAGACCGAACACGGTGATGAAGAACATCCTCGCGAGAGCGACATCGAAACGGGTCACTGCTTTCATTTCCAAAAACTCCAATGGATGTCGAGCCCGATCTCCTGCCGAACAGGAGGAAGCGCTCGTGGTGTGCGGAAAGAAGGACGAGACCCAAGCAGCCATCTCACGCAGCGTCGTCACTTCCGGGAGCTCGTTTCTCAACGAGACGTCGTGGCGCGAATCGAGAAAAAAAGCCGGTCCGAGCAGGGTGCTCGAACCGGCGAAACTCGGTCGGGATCCGAACGCGTGACGTGGTCCCGGTACTCATCGAAGACGCGAACGACGGATGCCGTTTCGCTCAGTCGAAAGAACACGCCTCGTTCATCGATCTCACGAAGAAGATCCCTAACCCACTTCATTCACCAGTCTCCTGCTGCGTGCCCGGATCTGCTGCCTGTGAAGGGAGTTCTCGCCCCTCGGGTCCTCACCGTACGATTCAGTACGCCTGCGGCCCTCACGGCTACGAACTCCCTTCTCGCCTAGCATCTCCGGCCACTCGCTACGAACACTGATGAATGAAGCGGGCTAAGCCGGCGTCACCTCACCCCAGGACCTCGGACCAGGGCTCGTCCCAGGCGCTGGACCAAGCCTCGGCGGCTTGGAAGGCGTCGATGACGCGAGCGAAGTCATCCGAGCTCGACAGGGTGCCCGAGTCGCCGACGCAGCAGAGGAAGCGTCGGGCCCGCGTGACGGCCACCGTGAGTCGTCGCCGGTCGGCCACGAAGCCGAGCTCGCCCTCGTCGTTGCTCCGCACGAACGAGCACACGACGGCATCCTTCTCGCGCCCCTGAAACGCATTGACCGTCGCGACCTCACAGCCGACCAAGTCCTTCTCGGCAGAGAGTCGCGAGACCTGCGCGGAGTAGGGCGTGATGATCCCGATGTCCTCGGGCGGCACGCCGGCGGCTCGCAGCCGCCGCACCACCGCGGCCACGAGCCGACGCTCGCCGGCTGAGTGGAGCGACAGCGTGACCTCGTCGCGCTCCTCGGTGAAGCCGGCCCCGGCCGTGTCGATGAACAGCAGGGAGGTGTCGGTCAGCGGCCCGGACTCGATGCTCGCGTCGTCACGAAGCAGGCCGTCGCGAACGTCCGAGTGCGGCACGAGAGCGTCGTCGTAGGTCGGCTGAACCAGGTCCTGGATCGCCGCGTTCATCCGATGCTGGGTCGTCAGCATCGGGAGCGGAAGCTCGGTGTCGTCGAGGAGCCGTTGGAGCAGGGAGCGCTCCAGCGGGTTGCCCGGCTGCTTGACCACGGGGCCGAGCTGATGGGGATCACCGACCAGCACGAGTCGTGGGCAGGCCGTCGCCACCGTCCACGCCGCCGGCTCGATGGCCTGCGTCGCCTCGTCGACGATGGCCAGCTCCGAGGGCGGAATCCGATTCAACCAGGCGCCGATGGTCCCCAGCGTCGAGGCGATGACCCGGCACTCGGCGAACACGGCCTCGCGCGCCTGATCGGCCAGCCGATCCCGTTCGCCGAAGAGCGTCTTGCGCTGCGCGCGTCCGTGACGGCTGAAGTCACCCGCCAGCTCGGCGATCTCCGCGTCGACGTCGCCGATGACCCGACCGAGCGGTCCTCCCTCGATGCGGGCGGCGAGCGTGAGCGGCTGGATCGACGAGCCGATCCTCATCGGATGACCGAGTCGCACGACCGGCAGCCCGGCTTCGTGGGCTCGCAGCGTGAGGTGGTCGACCGCGGCGTTGGAGTCCGCGAGAGCGAGAGCCCGTCCACCGGTGGTGAGGTGTGCGCGGAGCAGCGCGACGATGAGATGCGTCTTGCCGGTACCCGGCGGTCCATGAATGAGGGCGAGCGGCGAGGTCGTGAGGGCGGCCTCGGCGGCGGCGCGCTGCGCGTCGTTGAGACCATCGAGCGCCGAGAGATCCTTCGGCGGACGCTCGTCCTGCTCGGGCACGAGACGACCGAGCAAGGCCTCGACCAGGGGACCGCCGAGCTCCTGGGCCCGACGCAGCGCCGAGCGATAGCGCCGCGTGGTCGTGTCGTCGAGTCGACGCGTGACGATGCAGTCGGCCCGCGAGTCGTGGGGCTCCTCGGTGAGGATCTCGGCCACCGCTCCATCGCTGCCCAGGCAGCTCCCGCGTCGACCTTCACCACCGGAGTCGTCCTGGGCCGGGGCGAGCAACACGGGGGTGCCCGCGTCGATGCCGTCGTGCAGCGCCGATCCGTCGACGCTGCGGAGCAGCACGCGGCTGCGGCCTCGTCCGGCACGCTCGATCTCCACGACGCGCAGGGGCCCCCAGCAGAGACCGAGCGACACGCGTTCGGGCAGGCTCAGTCCGAGGATGCGTTCATGCTCTCCTCGCTCGTGGGAGAACAGCGAGACCAGAGCGTCGTCGAGCTGCGCGAGGTGCGGCTCGGAGAGCTCGTTCAAGCGGGGATCTCGATGCCCTGCTCGGCGAGCTGCTTGGCTGCCTGAGGCGCCCAGCCGCGATTGGCCACCGGGCTCGCCGGACTGGGGTGCAGCACGCGACCGATGGGGACGTCGAGCGAAGCGAGCGCTCGCTGCGCCCGCTGCTCGGCGAAGGCACCGACCCCGATGAGGCGACCGGGCTCCAGCGCGCGGATCATGGCGAGCAGCGCGGCGTCACAGAGCTCTTCCACGGCATCGCGCTCGGTGGCGGGCAACTTGTCGGGCGTGCGGTTGCGACCGCTCTCCTCGAGGAAGCAGAGGGGGCAGTAGTTGATGACGAAGAAGCGCTCGAAGAAGGCCGGCGCGTCGTCGAAGCGCTCACGAGCGAAGCCCCAGAGACGTTGACCGCTGACCTCGTTGCGCGTGCTGGCATCACCGAGCACGGGGCGTTTCGGGTGCTCGTCGGCGGGACGCGACGCCACGATGCGCAGCCCCATCCAGTCGCGGACGAAGACGGGATCACCGAAGGGCACGCCGGTCTGCGCCATGCCGAACGGACCTGGGTTCATCCCCAAGAACACCGCGTCGATCCCGCGGCGTGCGAGACCGAGGTAAGCCGAGTGCGTTTTCCAGGCGTAGTCGGTCGGGTCATAGACGTGGGTGACGGGCTTGGCGAAGGACAGCTCACCGAGCTGTCGTGACAGCTTCTTCGCGATGCGACGCAAGCTGGCTGCGGGCGTGGAGGACATCAGCGAGTCTCCGCGGCGTCGGTGCCGACGTGACGGATGCGATAGATGGCGCCGCCTCCGTCGTCGGAGACCAGCAACGAGCCGTCCGGCTCGACGAGGAGGTCGACGGGTCGTCCGCGCACGCCGCCGTGGGGACGCAACCAGCCGGTGGCGAAGGGCTCGTAGGAGACCGGTCGGTTGCCTTCGAGCCGCACGAGCGACACCTGATAGCCGACCTTCACCGAGCTGTTCCAGGAACCGTGTTCGGCGATGAACACCTGGTTCCGGTATTCCTCCGGGAAGGAGTCGCCGGTGTAGAAGCGCATGCCGAGGGAGGCGACGTGCGCTCCCAGCTCTTGGGCTGCGGGTCGGAAGCCGTCACAGCCCCTGTCGGGGAAGTCGGTGTCGACGAGGTCGGTCCCGTGGCACCAGGGGTAACCGAAGTGCAGCCCGGCCTCGGGCGCGTGGTTGAGCTCGTCGGGTGGGAGGTGATCGCCGAGCCAGTCGCGACCGTTGTCGGTGAACCAGAGCTCGCCGGTCGTCGGGTGCCAGTCGAAGCCGACGGTGTTGCGCACGCCGCGGGCGAAGACCTGAAGGTCGGAGCCGTCGGGCTTCATCCGGAGGATGGCCGCGTACGGGTCACCCGCGTCGCAGATGTTGCAGGGGGCGCCGACGGGAACGTAGAGCCAGCCGTCGGGCCCGAAGCGGAGGAACTTCCAGCCGTGGTGAGGGTCGGTGGGGAAGTCGTCGCGGACGACCACCGGCTCGGGTGGCGAGGTGAGGCGCGCGTCGATGTCGTCGAGACGGATCACGCGATGGATCTCGGCGACGTAGAGAGCGCCAGCTCGGTAAGCGACGCCGTTGGGCGAGTTCAAGCCGCTGAGGAGGACGTGCACCGTCTCGAAGTAGCCGTCGCCGTCCTCGTCGCGGAGGGCTCGCACGACGTCGCTCTTGCGCGAGCCGACGAAGAGCGTGCCGGCGGGGCTGCGAGCCATCGAGCGGGCGTGCTCGATGCCGGCCGCCGCCAGCTCGATGACGAATCCTTCGGGCAGGTCGATGAGCTGCACCGGCGGAGCGCGTCGCTCGACCGGCGGAGCCGACGTGCAGGACGGCAGCAGCGATGCGACCACGACCAGGCAAGCGGCGAGGGGCTTCGAAGACATGGTCGGCGAGTGTACGACCTCCCACCGCGATCCCGACGGGTGGTGCATGCTGCCGGCATGTCGATCTCGTCTCGCCTGTCCTCCTTCTTCGGTCTCTCCGCGCTCGCGCTGCTCCTCGGCGCCTGCTGTCCCTCCGTGCCCGGCTCACCGGCTGACGGCGGCCACGCCACGAGCACGGGACACCACGACGAGCACGGGGGCGCCGAGTCCCGGACTGCGTCGGGTGGGTCGGCTGCATCTCAGGCTCATGGTGGAGCGGGGGCCGGGCACGCCTCGACCGCAGCCTCGGGTGGTGCGGCAACCGAGCCGCCGAGCAGCGGAGCGGTGAGCACGGCTCCGGGTTGGCTCACCTACCGGCGCTCCGGTGGCATTGCCGGTCTCAGCCTCTGGATCCAGGTGGACATGACCGGCCACGCCACGATCGTCGAGGGGCCGCCGCGCGACGTCCAGCGAGAGCGTGCTCTCACCCGCGACGAGCGCAAGCAGCTTGCGACGGCCCTCAGTCGCGCGCTCACCGCACCGACTCCCGTGAAGGGGGAGGGTGTCATCGCCGATGGTCAGACTCGCCTCGTGACTCTCGAGATCGGCTCCGTGAACCGCGAGATCGACGTGTCCGACGGGATGGAGCTCGACCCGGCCCACGGTGCGCTCGTCAGGCTGTTCGAGGAGATCGGCCGACCCGAGTGGCAGAAGAGCCCTCAGTAACGAGGGAGAGACGGATCTGGTCGCTCGCCGCGGGATGAGCGAAACTCCTGCGGGGTGGCGGCATCGCCAGGAAGGACCCTCCCGTGACCACACGCACTCTCGCTCTCGTCCTCTTCAGCCTGTTCGTCGGCTCGCACGCGTCGGCCACCACCCTCGTTCCGATGACCCCCAAGCAGGTGGTCTCGGAGGCTGCACGCATCTTCGTCGGTACCTGTGTCGACACGCAGCCGATCACGGTCACCGGGGGCATGCTCGCCACCGAATACACCTTCCGCGTCGAGTCGGTGCAGAAGGGCGAGGACCTGCGGGCCAGCCTCGAGGCCGGCCGTCGCCTCTACCGGTTCCGTCAGTACGGCGGTCTTCAGGACGGTCGGCGCAGCGGGATCGTGGGTCTTCCCCAGTACGAGGTTGGTCAGCGCTATCGCCTCGCGCTGCGTGGCGAGTCTCAGCTCGGGCTGACCAGCCCGGTCGGCTTCGGCCAGGGTGTCCAGTCGCTCGGCGCCGGCACCCTCGCGCCCGCCAAGCCCTGAGCTTGGTCTCGGCGACAGCCGCGACATCCCCCGCTCCGTGAACCGGTGCCCCTGGGGGTCGTCGAAACGCCCTGTCCTGAGCGAAACTCGGGAGTTGTCCGGGGGCGGCTGACTCATCGATCGCCCCGGAACGACACGCCTCGCGCCGTCCTCTCCGGAGTCCCGATGATTCGCCCTTCTCGTCTCGTTCTCGGCCTGCTCGTCCTGTCGGCGTCGACCGCGTCGCTCCAGGCCGGTTCTCCCATCCAGTCCACCACGGGCGGTGAGCCGTTCCACTGGGGGCCGGAGGGGGCGCCCAACGCGGTCTACCGCCAGGACCTGGGCACCCTGGGGAACCTCACCAACGCGACGGCCCAGCAGATGACCCGCGACGCCCTGGCGGTCTGGGAGGCGGTGCCCACCGCGACGATGACCTTCACCGAGGACATCGACCTTCCCGAGGACGTCACCGTCTTCAACGTCGGCTCGTACCTCGATCTCTGCGACGGCATCAGCCCGGTCATCTTCGACACCGACGGCGCGATCACCGACGCGATCCTCGGAGCGGGCGCGCGCAACGGCGTGCTGGGCTTCGCGGGCTTCAACTGCTTCATCGGTGCGACGGGGATCATCACCGAGGGGCAGGCGGTCATGAACGGCTTCTGGACCGACGGGATCGGGCCGGAGGAAGTCACGCAGGCGGAGATGCTCGGGGTCTTCGTCCACGAGTTCGGCCACATGGTCGGCCTGGCGCACACGCAGATCAACTTCCACCTCAGCGGTGACGGCAATGGCCCCAACGACGCCAACGTGCCGACGATGAGCCCGACCATCACCGACGACAACTCGATGGCCATCACGCTCCATCGAGACGACATCGCGATCTTCTCGCACCTCTACCCGACTCCCGACTTCGGGATGAACGAGGCGACGATCACCGGTCACGTCTTCGAGAGCGACGGCGTGACGTACCAGCGTGGCGTCGAGGTCATCGCGCGCCTCCAGGGTGACGAGATGCTCGAGGCCGCCTCTGCGGTGTCTGGAGATCACTTCGCCGGTGGCGCTCCGGCCGATCGTCGTGGTGAGTACACGATTTACGGTCTCACTCCCGGGACCTACACCATCGAAGTCGAGGAGCTCGACGATCGCTTCTCCTACACCGACGGTGGCGTGACCTTCAGCCTGGGTCAGAACGAGTACTGGAACGCGCCGGTGGAGTCGGGGCTCGCTGCCCAAGACCTTCGACTGGCGCGTGGCACGGTGACGCTGGCGGCCAACGAGACGAGCGCCGACCTCGAGATCGTCACCAACCCGCCGCTCCCGCCGGACCGCATCTTCGAGCTCGCGCCCCCGGGCACCATCCGTACCTTGGACTGGCCGGCCTACTCCGAGCTCGTGCCGGCCTTCGCGACTCCCGAGGCGGTGGGCGTCGGTGATGACGCGGGCCTGGCCTACTCCGAGCGCAACGCGGTGCAGCCGACCCTGTTCTTCGCCAACGGCAGTGGCACGAACACCGTCTTCGAGATCGACGCGACCGACGGCAGCTTCGTCAACAGCTTCGCGGCACCGGCCGTGATCGGACGGGTGGCCGGCATCGCCTACCTCGACGGTCCGAACCAGCAGGCGGGCGGCGAGCTCTATCTCCTCGACGGCACCGACGGACAGATCGTCGCCGTCGATCCCGCCACCGGCGCGGACATCGGTCGACCGACCATCGGTTCGACCTTCGGCAGCGGCGGTGGCCTGGGTGGCCTCGGCGACGACCTGGTCGTGGTCGGCAACCGCGGCGACGTCATCGAGATCGCCATGGATCCGACCCCGGGTGGAGCGACACTCGTCAACCAGTCGCGGAGCCCGGAGGGGATGAACCTCGACGCGGCCGGCTTCGACGGCCTGTCGCTGTTCTCCGCTCGGAACGCTCGCGTGTACCAGAGCTCGGCCGGCCCCATCCATCGGACCGAGTCCCCTCGTCTCCTCGACCTCATCGTCGATCCCTTCGATGCGCTGGGTCCGGCGGCAATCCTCGCCTACGCGGTGGATCCCGGTGACGTCGACATGGACGGCATCCCGGACGCACAGGACAACTGTCCGCTCACCCCCAACCCGGGGCAGGCCGACTCCGACGGTGACGGCACGGGTGATGCGTGTCAGACCGATGCCGACGGTGACGGTGTCGACGACGCGACCGACAATTGTCCGACGGTCTTCAACCCCACCCAGGACGATGGTGACTCGGACGGCTTCGGCGATGCCTGCGATGCGTGCCCGGCGATCGACGACGTCAACGTGGTCGAGACCGACTGCAACATGGACGGCGACACGACCGATCCGGGTGAGGCGATCGGCGAGCAATGTGATCGCGACGGCGACGGCGTAGGCGACCCTTGTGACGGCTGTCCCGACGCGCCGGACCCCGGTCAGGAAGACACCGACGGTGACCTCCTCGGCGATGCCTGCGAGAACTGCCCCGGCGTGGCCAACCCGGGTCAGGAAGACGGTGACGGCGACGGCGTTGGCGACGCTTGCGACAGCTGCCCGGCCGACGCCGACGCGAACGCCGTGGCGACCGACTGCAACATGGATGGGGACACGACGGACCCCGGTGAGGCGGCCGGTGAGCAGTGTGACCAGGATGGTGACGGCTTCGGCGATGCCTGTGACAACTGTGCGGACGTGTCCAACCCCACGCAAGACGATGCGGACGCGGACGGCGTGGGCGATGCCTGCGACCTGTGCCCGGCAGATGCCGACCCCCTTCAGGGCGACGGTGACGGCGATGGCGTGGGCGACGCCTGCGACGGCTGTCCGATCGACGCCGACGTCAACATGGTGCCGGTCGACTGCAACGGTGACCTCGACTTCACCGACCCCGGAGAGGGCATCGGCGAGCAGTGCGATCAGGACGCGGACGGCGTGGGCGACGCTTGCGACAACTGCCTGCTGGTGGCCAACCCGGCCAACGTCATGCCCTTCGACTGCAATGGCGATGGGATGGCCGATCCGGGCGAGGGCGTCGGCGAGCAATGCGAGCAGGACGGCGATGGCTTCGGCGATGCCTGCGACAACTGCCCGGCGCTGTTCAACCTGAACCTCGGTCCGGTCGACTGCAACGGGGACGGCGACACCACCGACCCGTTCGAGGGCGACGGCGAGCAATGCGATCAGGATCAGGACCTCGTCGGTGATCCTTGCGACAACTGCATCGACTTCTTCAACGACGGCCAGGAGGACACCGACGCCGATGGTCGTGGCGATCTCTGCGACATCTGTCCCGCGGTCGACAACATCAACACGGTGCAGACGGACTGCAACGGCAACGGCTTCCCCGATCCGGGCGAGGGTCCGGGGGAGCAGTGCGACTCCGACGTCGACACGCTCGGCGACGCCTGCGACAACTGTCCGCTCATCGCCAACATCGGTCAGGAGGACGCGGACGCCGATGGTCACGGCGACGTCTGCGACAACTGCGTCGACTTCCCCTCGGACGACATGACGGACACCGACAGCGACGGCATCGGCGACGTGTGCGACAACTGTCCCGACGACTTCAACCGGGCCCAGACCGATGGCGACGGTGACGGTTGGGGCGATTCCTGCGATCTCTGTCCGATGGTGTCGAGCCCGGACAACGGGAACGACGACGGCGACGCCTTCGGCAACGCCTGTGACAACTGCCCGCAGGTCTCCAACTCGACGCAGAGCGACGCGGACGGTGACGGTGCGGGCAATAGCTGCGACCTCTGCCGCGACGATCCCAACGTCAACGCCGTCGAGACCGACTGCAATGGCGACGGTGACTTCGACGATCCGGGCGAGGAGATCGGAGGCCAGTGCGATCAGGACGGCGATGGGGACGGAGACCAGTGCGACAACTGTCCGACGGTCGACAACCCCTCCCAGTTCGACAACGACGGGGACGGTCTGGGCAACGACTGCGACTCGTGTCCGGTCGACGCGGACGTCAACATGGTCATCACCGACTGCAACATGGACGGAGACACCACCGACCCCGGCGAGGGCATCGGCGAGCAGTGCGACTCCGACCGCGACGGCCTCGGTGACGCCTGCGACACCTGTCCGACCATCGCAGACGTCAACATGGACCTCACCGACTGCAACATGGACGGTGACACCGACGATCCCGGCGAGGGCATCGGCGAGCAGTGTGACTACGACGGCGACGGCCTGGGTGACGCCTGTGACCCGGACGTCGACGGCGACGGTGCCGACGGGGTGGACGACTGCGATGACCTCGACGAGACGGCCATCAGCCTGCCGATGGAGGTCGTCGACGTGCGGGTTCCCGCCATCGACCTGGTGACCTGGACGGGTCAGCCAGAGCTCGGCTCGGGCGGCACCTACGACGTCCTGTCCGGCAACCTGGCCGACCTGCGGGCCGACCGCGGCTTCCTCAACGCGGCCTGCGGGGCGATGCTCCTCACGACGCCCGAGCTCACGGGTGACGATCCTACGCCGGACGATCGCTACTACCTGGTCCGGGCGCGCAACGCCTGTGCGGTGGGGGACTGGGGCCGGGCGG
>JBCCFW010000014.1:0-82397 GCA_039029535.1 Acidobacteriota bacterium | reverse complement strand
TCGTCCGGAGCATCCTGAGGACAGGCGTCACAGGCGTCGCCCTCGCCGTCCATGTCCGTGTCGAGCTGGTCCGCGTTGCTCGTGCCGACGCAGTTGTCGCTGCAATCGGTCACGCCGTCGTCGTCCAGGTCCTCGTCCGGCGTGCCGCAACCACACTCGCCGGGCTCGGTCTTGTCCGGATCGTCAGGGCAATTGTCGTTGCAGTCGGCGGTCCCGTCCTCGTCCGTATCGGTGTCGGGGTTGCCGCAGCCGCACTGACCCGGATCGGTCTTCTCGGCGTCGTTGACGCAGCCGTCCTCACAGTCCGCCGTGCCGTCCATGTCGGTGTCGGTGTCGGCCGTGCCACAGCCGCAGATGCCGGGGTCGACCTTCGCGGCGTCGTTCGGGCAGCCGTCGCACGAATCGCCGACGCCGTCCATGTCGATGTCGGACTGATCCGGGTTGAGCACGTCGGGACAGTTGTCGCAGGCGTCGCCCACGCCATCGCCGACCTCGCCGTCGTCGAAGTCGGCCTGATCGGCGTTGGACGTGGCCGGGCAGTTGTCGCAGGCATCGCCCACGCCGTCCACGTCACCGTCCGCCTGGTCCGCGTTCATGTCGGCCGGACAGTTGTCACAGGCGTTGCCGACACCGTCACCGAACTCGACGAGCTCGTCGTCGAGCTGGTCGGAGTTGCTCACCGTCGGACAGTTGTCACAGGCGTCACCGACACCGTCGACGTCACCGTCGGCCTGATCGGCGTTCTGCACGAAGAGGCAGTTGTCGCAGACGTCGCCGATGCCGTCGAAGTCGGAGTCACCCTGCGACGGGTTGGACACCATGACGCAGTTGTCGCAGGCGTCCCCATCGCCGTCCTCGTCGAAGTCGGCCTGATCCGAGTTGGACGTGCTCGGACAGTTGTCGCAGTCGTTGCCGACGCCATCGGTGTCGCCGTCGGCCTGATCGGCGTTGGCGACCCCGGGACAGTTGTCACAAGCGTCGCCGTGCGGATCGCCGTCGGCATTGGCCTGGTCGCCGTTGGCATCCGCGACGCAGTTGTCGCACTCGTCGCCGACGCCGTCCGAGTCCTCGTCGTCCTGGAACGGGTTGTTGTCGTTCGGGCAGTTGTCGCAGGCGTCGCCCAGCGAGTCTCCGGCCTCACCATCGAAGTCGGAGTTGGCCTGATCGGCGTTGGCGTCGGACGGGCAGTTGTCGCACGCGTCGCCCACGCCGTCCGTGTCGCCGTCGTCCTGAGTCGGGTTCGGCACGAAGGGGCAGTTGTCGCAGGCATCACCGAAGGGGTCGAAGGAGTCGGAGTTGAGCTGATCGAGGTTCGAGTCGGACGGGCAGTTGTCGCACGCGTCGCCCACGCCGTCGAAGTCACCGTCCGCCTGGTCCTGGTTGCCAATGAAGGGGCAGTTGTCACAGGCATCGCCGATGTCGTCGCCCGGCTCACCACCGAGGTCGGCATTGGCCTGACCGGAATTCGAATCCGACGGGCAGTTGTCGCACGCATCGCCAACGCCGTCCGAGTCCTCGTCGTCCTGCGCCGCGTTGTCGTCGCTTGGACAGTTGTCGCAGGGAGACCCGAGCCCGTCCGCGTCGGGGTCGGACTGGTCCTCGCTCATCGTGCTCGGGCAGTTGTCGCAGGCATCTCCGAACGAGTCACCGTCGCCGTTGGCCTGGTCCTCGTTGTCGTCGGCATCGCAGTTGTCACAGGCATCGCCCAGCGAGTCGCCGTCACCGTTCGCCTGATCGGCGTTGGACAGCCCCAAGCAGTTGTCGCAGGCGTCGCCGGCACCGTCCGTGTCCTCGTCTTCCTGACCGGGGTTGTCGTCGTTCGGACAGTTGTCGCAGGCGTCGCCGAGCGAGTCTCCGACCTCACCGTCGAAGTCCGAGTTCGCCTGATCGGCGTTGGAGGTGCTCGGACAGTTGTCGCAGTCGTCGCCGACCCCGTCGTCGTCAGTGTCGGTCTGGTCGAAGTTGGTGACGAGCGGGCAGTTGTCGCACACGTCACCGATGTCGTCGGGCTGGCCGAACTCGCTCTCGACCTGATCGGCGTTGGCGTCTTCCGGACAGTTGTCGCACTCGTCGCCCACGCCATCGACGTCGAAGTCCTCCTGCTTCGGGTTGCTGGCGAAGGGGCAGATGTCGCACTCGTCGCCGACGCCGTCCTCTTCGAAGTCGTCCTGGGACTCGTTGTCGTCGCTGGGACAGTTGTCGCAGGCGTTGCCGTGCGAGTCGTCGTCGCTGTTGAGCTGGTCGTTGTTCTCCACGCCGACGCAGTTGTCACAGGCATTGCCGAAGTCGTCGCCGTCGTCGTTGGCCTGGTCCTCGTTGTCGGTCGCGACGCAGTTGTCGCAATCGTCCCCGTACGAGTCGGTGTCGGAGTTGGCCTGATCGGCGTTGGTCACGAGGAAACAGTTGTCGCAGGCGTCTCCGAGGGCATCGGCGTCGGAGTTCATCTGGTCGCTGTTGGCGTCGTTGATGCAGTTGTCGCACTCGTCGCCGACGGTGTCGTCGTCGGTGTCGTTGGACTGGTCCTCGTTGTCGACCTGAGGGCAGTTGTCGCAGGCGTCGCCGTGCGAGTCGCTGTCGGAGTTGGCCTGGTCGGCGTTGTCCACGGTCGGACAGTTGTCGCACTCGTCGCCCACGCCGTCGAAGTCGGCGTCGTCCTGCGCGGAGTTGGGCACGTTCGGGCAGTTGTCGCAGAGGTCACCCCAGCCGTCGTCGTCGGTGTCGGGATCGAAGCAGGCCGTCTCGTTCTTGACGATGGCACCGGCGTAGCTGTCGACGTCGCGCTCGCTCCAGACCACGAAGCCGAAGCCGGCTCCGTCGGCTGCCACCGCGGCCGGGCTCGTGACTTCGTTTTGAGCCAAGACCGTCTCGTCCGCGACCGAGTCGTCGGCACGCCGGCCCTGGATGACGATGCTGAAGCTCTCGATCGCACCCTCGGGAGCCGTGTCGACCGGGAGGTCGTTCACGTCGACTTCACGCTCGTCATCACGGGCGGGACCGCGGTCTTCACCACCGAGCAACCGGCTGCCACCACCGTCGGAATCACGCCAGGCGACGAGGAAGGAGCCGTTGTCGTCGAGCGCGACCGAGGGCGCGGTGGCGTACTGGCTCGTGCCCAGGGTGATCGCCGTGCCATTGAACGCGCCCGCCGAGTCGAAGCGCTGCGCCTCGAGGGCCGGGGCCTGCGCGTCACGCCAGGTGATGATGAAGGTCTGATCGGACGCCATCGAGGCGTCGGGCTGGTAGACGCCGGTCTGTGAAAGGCCCGACGCGAGCACCGGACCGAGGTCTCTCGCCCCGGAGTCCTCGGAGCCGAGCATCTTGGAGAAGCGGATCGAGTAGCCGTTCTGACCGCCACCACCCTGCGTGCGGGCGGCGAGCGGATCGTGCATCTCGCCCAGGCCGGGCTCGGACCCCACCGACTTCCCGGCGAAGTCGTAGTAGTAGTTCTGGTAGGCGACGACGAAGTCACCGGTGGCCGGGTCGTGCGTGATCGACGGATAGGCGGCGTAGTCGCTCCCGCCACCACCGACCGTGAACTCGGCGCCGTCGGGCGAGCCGATGGTGGTCCCCGAGAGGTTGAAGCGCTGGGCGTAGACGACCTCGTACCCGTCTCCCGACAGGGCGTAGGCGACCACGAAGGTTCCCTCGTCGTTGAGGACGACGTCGGGCTCTCCGATCTGGACGTACTCCTGATTCGTCAGCGCCGCGGGCGTGCCGAGGCTGCCGGTCACGAAGTCGATCGCTCGACCGTGCACGTCACCGGGGAATCCCTGCTCCCAGACCACGACGATGGTCGTGCCGTCGGTCGCCACGCTGACGTTGCGAGGGGTGTCTCCAGCGTTCTCGAGCGCGACCTGGATCTCGCCACCGATGGGGAGACCGTCGGCACCGTAGCGCTGCAGGAAGATGCCCTCGAAGTCGCTGAGGTTTCGGGCCCAAGCGACCACCGCCTCACCAGTGGCGGCTCGCGCCACGGCAGGAGCCGTGTCGTCGTGGCCACCGGCCGTGTTGACCTGCTGATCAGGTCCCAGAACGATCTGGGCCTGGACCGGCAGCGTCGTCCCAGCGAGGACGAGGAGGGCAGCGAGAGCAGAGAGGACGGGACGCGTCGTCATGACGAACCTCGGGCTCCAGCCCACGTCTCAGGACGTGGGGCTTTTTGGGGCGGTCACCATTGTCTCATGCCAGTCTCTTGTAGAAAAGGTGGGTCCCTCGACATTGACCCGCAAGGGCAACCGCCCCTACGGTCGGCGAATGTCGCGACCGTCGGCGCCCCTCCTGGTGACCCTCCTGCTCGCCGTGCTCGGTGCCTCGTGCCGACCCTCGGGGTCCGACCGCATCATCGTCATCGGCCTCGATGGCCTCGACCCTCAGACGGTCGAGCTCCTCCTCTCGGAAGGAAAGCTGCCCAACCTGGCCCGGATCCGCCGAGAAGGCGCTCATGGACGCCTGAAGGCCGATCCTCCGCTTCTCAGCCCGGTCCTCTGGACGACCCTGGCGACCGGTCGCCAGCCCCTGGACCACGGGATCGGCCACTTCACGGCCCGGGACGAGGCCACCGGCGAGGAGCTCCCGGTCACCTCCGGCCTCCGACGCGTCCGCGCCATCTGGAACCTTTTTTCTGATGCGGAGCGCGAGGTCGCGGTCGTGGGCTGGTGGGCCACCTGGCCCGCCGAGAAGGTGCTCGGCTCGCTGGTGACCGATCACCTCTGCTACCACTTCCTCTTCCCCGAGGCCTTCACCGGAGCTCCGCCGGAGTCAGCGGCCAACACCTACCCACCCGAGCTCGAGCGCGAGCTCGCACCCCTCGTCCTTCGACCCCAGGACCTTCCAACGAAGGACCTCGTTGAACACGACACGCGCGCCGGCGAGCCCTCCTTGCCCAATCGGGAGCGGGCCGGGACGCCCTTTGCCTTCACCGACGAGGTCAACCATCTCCGCTGGGCGCTGGCGACCGCCGAGACCTATCGACGTGTCGGTCTTCACCTCTGGGCGACGCGGGAGCCCGAGCTCCTGATGGTCTACTTCGAGGCGACCGACACGGTCTCTCATCTCTTCGGCCATCTCTTCCGCACCGAGGGGTTGGCCGGGAACCTCGCCGCCCAGCAGGAGCGCTTCGGCAACGCCGTCGAGGCGACCTACCTCCTCGCCGACGAGATCCTCGGCGACTACCTGGACGCCGCCGACGACCGCACGACGCTCATCGTCGTCTCCGACCATGGCTTCAAGCTCGGCGAGCTCCCGACCGAGCCGCCGCGGGCCGGTGACATGCGCCGGGTCAGCTCGCGCTTCCACCGACCGCACGGCGTCATCCACCTCTGGGGTCGTGCGGTGCAGCCGGGTGCCCGCGTCGAGGGAGCCCACCAGCTCGACCTCGTGCCCACCGTCCTCGCGCTGGCGGGCCTGCCGGCCGCCGAAGACATGCCGGGACGCGTGCTGAGGGAGGCCCTCACGCTCACCGACGCCGAGATCCCTGCCCGCATCCCCACTCATGAAACCGGTCAGAGCCGAGAGGCCGGCTCCTCGCCGTCGCGCATCGATCCCGCCGTGCTCGAGAAGCTCGAGGCGCTGGGCTACATCGGCGCGAGCTCGCCCAGCAGCGACAGGGCCCATGCGTCGATGGTCTTCTCCGCCGGACGTCACGAGGAGGCGGAGCGTCTCTTCGCCGAGCTGGTCGCGCAGCATCCCGAGGACGCGTCGCTGCGTGCGAGCTGGGCCGGAGCGCTGGGCGCGCTCGACCGCCCCGACGAGGCCATGAAGCAGCTCGAAGCCGCCATCGCGCTCGACCCCCTGCGACCCGAGGCCCATCACAACCTCGCCGTGCTCGCCGAGCGCCGTGGTGATCGCGATCAGGCCATCACCTCGTACCGCGAGGCCTTGCGCTACGCGCCGGGTCACGAGCCGTCACGCATCGCCCTGCGACGACTCACCGGCAGCGCGAAGCTCGAGGCAGCAAGCGGTGAGGACGAGAAGCGCGCCTTGCAGCTCACGCAGCAAGCCAGGGAGCTCGCGCAGCACGACGACCTCGTGCGCGCCGGCGAGCTGCTCGAGGAGGCGACCCGACTCGCACCACGGCTCGTCGTCGTGCAGCAATACCGATCGAACGTCGCCTACTTGGCGGGTGACCTCGCGACCGCACAGGACGCGCTCGAGCGAGCGCTCGAGCTCGAGCCCGGCAACGCCTTGTTCCGACGCAACCTCGAGAGCTTGAAGAAGCAGGCGAGCGACGAGACCGGCGGCAGCGACGCACCTTGAGCGAGCGCGACACGACGGCTCGGGACCAGCGCCGCGAGGCGCGAGTCACCGCCGCCCTCGTCCTCGGCGCGTTCGGCCTCCATGCCTGGGGCGCCTGCCCGGTGGTGTTCTCCGGCGACAGCGGTGACATGGCGACGGCGGTGGCGCTGCTCGACATCCCTCATGCCACTGGCTATCCGCTCTACGTCCTCCTGGGCAAGCTCTTCACCTGGCTGGTACCCATCGGCTCGGTGGCCCTGCGCTTGAGCCTGTTCTCCGCCGTCACGGCCGCGGTGAGCTGTGGCCTCGTCCACCGTCTGGCTCTCCGTCTCGGCCTCACCGGCTGGCTCGCCGCCTGGCCACCGCTGCTGCTGGCCACTTCGGTCGGTCTCTGGTCGCAGGCCACCATCCAGCGGGTCTACACCCTGCACGCGCTGCTCGTCCTCGTCGCACTCTGGTGCTGCTTCCGCTTCGAGGAGCGACCGAGCCGCGGCGCGCTCGCCCTCACCGCCTTCGCGTGCGCGCTGGCCACGACCAACCACCTGCTCGCGGCGCCGCTCACACCCCTCGCCATCGGCCATTCCATCTGGCGTCGACCCGCCCTGCTCCGGGACGCACGCGCCTGGTTGCTGTCAGCCACGACCTTCGTGCTCGGACTGCTGCCCTACGCCTACCTCCCCATTCGATCGCGAGCGCCGCTGCGGCTCGACTGGGGCAACCCGGAGACGCCCGAGAACTTCTGGAAGGTCCTCACTCGCGAAGGTTTCTGGAAGCGTGCGCACGTCGAGAGCTGGCGAGACGGTCTCGACGTGACGCTCGACTACCTCGTCGCGATGGGTCGCGAGCTCGGGTGGGTCGGGCTGCTTCTCGTTCCGCTGGCGGTTGGCTGGTCACGCGTGGCGTGGCGGGTGCGTCTTCTCTTGCTCGGCGTGGCGCTCACCAACTTCGCGATCATGTTCGCCCACGGCGCCTGGGAGGACCTGTTCGTCCACCGGCGCTACCACGTCGGCGGCACGGCCGCCCTGACCCTGCTCGCCGGTCTCGGGGCCGGCGTGCTGCTGCGTGATCGCTGGCGACGCCTGGCGCCGCTCCTCCTCCTCCTCCCTTCCTTCTACCTCGTCCGGGACTTCTCGCGTCACGATCGCAGCGACTACCTCCTCATCGACGGCTGCGCCCGGGCCGTGCTCGACTCGCTGCCCCCCGGCAGCATGCTCCTCGCCGGTGACGCGAACCTCGCGTTCGCCATCGCCCACGTGCACCTCGTCGAGGGCCATCGGCCCGACGTTCATCTCGTCCTCCTCAACGTCGACGGTCGTCCGCCTGCCAACTTCCGTTTCGATCCACGGCGCGACCACCTTCACTTCACGCACCCGTCGAGCTGGCCGCTGGGCGGGCTGGCCATCGAGCCGGCCGGGCTGACGTATCGCGTGGTCACTCCAGGTGCTGACCCCGAGGTCCCCGACTCTCTACCCGAGCTTCCCGCGGCCGGTGGACCGGTCCTGGCGGGGGACTACGCGAGTCGGCAGGTGATCGGTCACCTGCTCTACCTCCGCAGCGTCAGCCTGATGTCCCGCGATCGCGCGGCCGGGTTGGCCGGCCTGGACGAGGCCATGGACGTCGGACACGACGCACCCCGCGTCCATCACAACAGCGGCATCTCCCTTCTGGAGCAGGGCGAATGGAGCCGGGCACGACAGGCGCTGGAGCGGGCCGCGGAGCTCCGCCCCAAGGGCTTCACCGGTCACGACGAGAACCTCCCTGCGCAGGCCCTCGAACGCCTGACGGAGATCGAGGCGCTGCTCCCCGAGCACGCCCGCGGGCGCTGAGATTCCCGTTCCCCGAGATCCGGCGCAGCCGCTTGGCGGCGGGGTCGGGGCGTGACAGGATTCCGTTCGTCCGGTCGAGAACCCGAACACGAGGAGTAGCGATGTCCCAGGGAGACGAGGCTCAGCCGAAGCGGCGTGAGATCCAGGTCAAGGTCACCGAGGAGGTCGCCAGCGGCGTCTACTCGAACATGGTCATGGCCCATCACACCGACTCGGAGTTCACCATCGACTTCCTGCACGTGCAGCCTCAGGCCCCGGTCGCTCTCGTCCGCAGCCGGGTCATCACGTCGCCGCGCAACGTGCGACGGCTCATCAAGGTGCTTCAGGAGTCGCTCGACAAGTACGAGATGATGCACGGCACCGTCGAGATGCCCCCGGCCAACCCCGGCGAGTTCAAGCACTAGTGGGGCGTCACGCTAGCCGAACCGCCCGCCCCTCGCTCACGCACACCGAGAACGCTGCCTCCATGAGTCATCTCCGCCTCGTCGCCCTCGTCACGCTCTCCTGCCTCCTCGCGGCTTGCTCGAAGGAGCCGCAGGCACCGGCCGACACGCCCGATGCGTCGACGCCGGCGTCGACCACGCAGGCGACGAATGCCAGCAGCGCCACGCCGAGCGAGCCTGGCAAGCCGAAGAAGCCCGAGGTACCGGACAACCCGGAGCGCGTCCAGCGTGTCGAGGAGCTCGTCGACCTCCTCAACAACCGAGCGCAGCGTCGCACGGCTCGCGAGGAGCTGCAGGCCATGGGCAAGAACTGCGTGCCGTACTTGCTCCAACACTCCGAGGACTCGCGGATGACCACCCGCTGGGAGGTCGCCAACATCACCGGCCTGCTCAAGGACGAGCGCGCCACCGACGTGCTGGTCGACTACGTCGTGGCCGACGAGAACCCGCACGTCCGCTGGCGGTCCCAGTGGGCGGTGGCCCAGCTCCGCAACAAGTCGGAAGCTCTCCAGCAGCTCCGCGCTCACCTCGGCGGCAACGACGAGTGGAGAGCCTGGAACGCCGCCGTCGGACTGGCCACGCTGAACGACAAGTCGGGCGCCGACATGATCCTCGAGAAGGGGCTGAAGATCACGACGGGCGCCGACGCCGACTGGCGACGCTGGGAGGCGGTGAAGTCGGTCGAGCGACTCGACGACCCGCGCTCCGCCGGTGCGCTGGCGGCGATGATCGACGATCCCAACGAGCGCGTGCGGCGCGAGGTCGCCCTCACGCTGGGCAAGGTCAAGGGCGCCGAGGTGAAGGGCGCCTTGCTTCAGATGCTCGGCGACGACAAGGAGCAGGTCCGTTGGCGCGCGGTCAAGAGCCTGTCCCGCCACAAGGACGCCGACGTCGTGAGCGCCCTGCGCGAGCTCCAGAAGACCGAGACGGCGGAAATCGTGATCGAGCACCTGGAGAAGGCGCTCGGGAGCTGAGGGAAGGTGCCCCACCATGCTGGCGGGGCACCGGTCAGTAGGAGGCCAAGTTCGACGAACGAACCTCGCCCGTTGTTCCGTCGATCGTCACGAACGCGTTGCCTCCGGTCGCATCCGCGTTGGTCATGACCTGGTAGGAAGTCAGCCGTTCACTCACGTGGATGGGCTCATTCCACGACCAGCCCTGCCGCTCGCACTCTCGTCGCGCGATCTCCAGCGCCTCGTCTGGTGGGATGGGCAACGAACCGAGGAAGAGCATTCGGCGCATGAAGCTACGGCTCACTCGAACGTTGGGCATGGAGCTCACTTTCCACAGGAGCGCACCCAGCTCTGGTGCGTGATGACCTGATCCGCATCGAGGTCGCCGCAGACGTTGCGGTACTCCGCGTCCAGGTAGGACTCGATCGTCATCCCCTCGTCCAACGCCCGGTCTCGCCCCAGCGCCACGATCACGAACCAGTCCTCACCCGAGGCGAAGGCGAGCGGCACGCCTCGACCGTCCCGGCTGCTGCGCCAGTGAGTCGGATCCGTCTCGGTGACCAGGGCGAGCGTCTCGTCGAGGGTCGCGGGGTAACGACCATGGACCTCGTGGTAGCGCTCGACGAGAGCCGGACGATCGCGCAAGCCGGTCATGTCCCGCACCTGCTCGGACGGCATCGGGTCCAGGAGCCGGAGGCAGCTCAGCATCGACAGGCCAGCCACCGAGAGACCCATCAGGACTGCGCGACGCCACGGCCTCGGCTCGACTGACAACGGGACCACCCCCTCTCGAGCACGCCGCATCGACCGCCCGGCGTGCCTCACCCAAGTCATGCACCAAGGAGCCGCGTCGGGAGACCCCGGAGCGCCGACGTGACGCCGGGCAGCCTCGATTGCCGCCCAGAGCGTTGCCTTTCGCCCCACCCCGGGCGTGGACGGTCCTCGCAGCAAGCCGGGGACCTGCCTCACGCACTAGAATTTCAAGTAGACACTTTCGAGGATCGCCGCTCCTGTCGGCGGTCGGGGAATCGCCAAAGATGAATCTCGCCTCTCGCGCTCGTCGAGGGACCGAGGGTGGACGCCGGATCGTGGGGAACCGTGCGTCCGTCCTGATGGCCCTCGCTCTCTTCTCTTGTAGCTCCGTCTTCGCCGCCACCGGCGGGCCGGACGGCTTCGGCTACACCTGGCGCGACGGCGCCGAGCCCGGTGTCGACTTCCTCTGGGAAGACATCACCGTCACCGGCACCGACATCACGCCTCGCGGCGACGACATCAACAGCGGGCTGATGGCCATCTCCCTCGGCATCCCCTTCTACGGGACGGTCTACAACCAGCTCGCCGTGTGCAGCAACGGCTGGATCTCCTTCACCGATGGGGTCGAGACCGACTTCGGCAACACCGTCCTCCCCAATGACGGCGTCGGCACTCCAGCCGGAATGATCGCCGGCTTCTGGGACGACCTCGACACCGACCCCGACGGCAACATCTACTTCTTCGACGCGGGTGATCACCTCGTCGTCACCTACGCCCTGGTCCCCCACCTCGGCGGCGCCGAGCCGACCACCTTCCAGTTCCTGCTCTACCCCGACGGTCGCATCCGCGTTCAGTACCTCGACATCCAGGGCGACCGGATGAGCAGCGGTCTCGGCATCGAGAGCCCCGACCAGGCCTTCGGTCTCACCGTCTTCAACGACGAGGCCGGCGGCGTGCCCCCCAACGGTTACGTCGTCGAGTTCGTGCCGCCCTCCCCGGTGCCGGTCAATCTCGACTGTGCCGCCGCCCCGATGCTCGACTGCGGCGCGGTGATCAACTCCGACCTGACGATGGGCACCGCCAACCAGGACCGGTACTTCTGCTCGCTCAACGACTACGCCGGCCGCGAGGAGGTCTACACGATCGACCCGCCCGCAGGCACCGACGTCCGCATCGTCCTCGAGGCGAGCTCGGGCAACCCCGACCTCATCATCCTCGACGGCTGCGACCCCAACGCCTGCGCATCCTTCCCGCTGGCCGACGAGGTGCTCCTCACGGGAGTGACCGGTCCGCTCACCCTGGTCGTCGACTGCGCGCCGGGTGAGGAAGGCGCCTACCAGCTCCGCGTCGACTGTCTCCCGCTCCCCAACGACCTCGACTGCGGCATCCCCAACATCGTCTCCTGCGGCGACATGCTCAGCGGCGACACGAGCACCGGCGGCGGCAACCAGAGTCGCTACGAGTGCGAGTCGAGCAACTGGAGCGGCAACGAGGACGTCTACCTCCTCCCGCTGCTCTCGCCGGTCAACCTCCAGATCGACGTCACCTCCCTGTCGGGCGACCACCAGGTCTTCGTGCTCGACAGCTGCGACCCCAACGACTGCCGGGTGGCGCCCAGCGACAGCATCTTCCTCGAAGACGTCGACACCAACATCTACATCGTCGTGGACTCGCCCGAGGGCCAGGAAGGCGCCTATGAGCTCACGCTCGAGTGCCTCGCAGAGTCCTTCCCGTTCTGCGGTGACGGTCTCGTCGAGATCAACCGCTACAACAACGGCGACTTCGCGTGGATGGTCGAGGGTTGGTTCTACCACCCGGGCGACACGCACAGCTTCGCGCTCCGCGTCGACGACACGCAGGTCTACAGCCACGACGTCGGCGGCTGCGACCAGTTCCCCATCCGCAGCGCCGGCGCCATCCCGCCGAACGGTCCGGCCTTCGTCACCTACGAGGCCCCGGAAGGCCGCGTCGACATCACCCTGCGTCAAGTCGTCACCGGCGGCTGCTGCGGCCTGCAGGTCGACATGGACGTCACCAACATCGACACGGTGCCGCACCACTACGACTTCCGGGTCTACCACGACACGGCCTTCGGCGACGACGACGGCGGTGCTTGCGGCGCCGGCGGCGTGACGGACGGTGGTCCGTTCGAGGTCAACGGCACTCGCTACACCACCGAGCAGGACCTCATCGCCCTGGGCAGCACCGCCTGCGAAGGTCAGGTGGAGACCTTCAGCGCCGACGATCCCATGGAGCTCTGGGCCACCTACCGCATGGAAGGTCCCAACCTCCCGACCGACATGGAGATGCTCGACTGGAACGACGGCGGCGTGCCCTGCACGACCTGGAACGGCTTGGTCGACGGTGCCGACGTCGGCTCGTGTACCGGTGACTCCTCCATCCTGCTCATCTGGCGCTTCCCCGGCGTGGCCGGCCAGCTCATGCCGGGTGAGAGTGCCCGCGCCACCTACCGCGTGGGCTGGAAGTGCACCTTCACCTGCGTGGACTGCGAGGTGCCGATGCTCGACACCGGTCTCGGTCGCGACTTCGACACCTGCAACCGCGGTGTTCGCATCGACTGGGAGGAAGGCTTCTTCCCCGGCGTTGGTGAGGGCGTCTACCACGTCTACCGCAGCGAGACGAGCTTCGCCGACGCGCTCCTCCAACCGCCCCTCACCGACATGGACGGCATCGCCGACACCTTCTACCAGGACCCCACCACGACTCCGGGCGTCGACTACTTCTACGTCGTCCAGGCCGAGAGCACCGAGTACCCCGGCTGCGGTGCCGGGCCTTCGGTCGGTGGCACCACCGCCGAGCTCAACATCGGCCCGGTCCAGGACGAGGAGGACAGCGTGCCGCCCGTCGCGGTCATCGACGACGACCTCCGCGCCGACGGTGGCACGGACACCAGCGTCCATCTCTTCTGGCCGACGGCCCCCGGCCTCGCCGCCGGGGAGAGCTACACGGTCACCCGCTCGGATCGACCCGACGGCGGCTTCGTCATCGTCGACACCGACGTCGACACCGACTTCCTCGACACGAGCGCTCCCAATGGACCGGCGCCCTTCGTCTGGTTCTACCGGATCAACCTCGTCGACGAATGCGGCAACGTCGGTAGCCCCTGAGACCGACACCGAGGCCCGGCTCACCCGGATCTCGACGTGACCTTCACGCGGTCGGACGGCACCTCGCCGCCCGGCCGCGTGTCGTTTTGACCCAGAAAACGAACCAGACCAGGGGCTCGTCCAGTCGCGCGTTCCAACCCGGGGCTAACATCTCCGCGGATCACGACTCCAGTCGGGGGTTGGCCCGCGCAACCCCGGGGAACGCCGCCATGACTGATGCCGCTCTCTCCCACCGGGAGATGAACGGGGGACCGTGGAGCTGGGGACTCCGCGTCGTCGCCCTCGTCACCCTCCTCTCCGCCCCCTCCGTCTTCGCTGCCACCGGCGGCCCGGACGGCTTCGGCTACACCTGGCGCGACGGCGCCGAGCCCGGTGTCGACTTCCTCTGGGAAGACATCACCGTCACCGGCACCGACATCACCCCCCGCGGTGACGACATCAACAGCGGGCTGATGGCGACGACGCTCGGCATCCCGTTCTACGGGACGACCTACACCCAGCTCGCCGTCTGCAGCAACGGCTGGATCTCCTTCACCGACGGTGTCGAGACCGACTTCGGCAACACCGTCCTCCCCAACGCCGCCGTCGGCACCCCCGCCGGGATGATCGCCGGTTTCTGGGACGACCTGAACACGGGGGTCGACGGCACCATCTTCTTCTTCGACGCAGGTGACCACCTGGTCGTCACCTACGACCTGGTCCCGCACCTCGGCACGGCCGAACCGACCACCTTCCAGTTCCTGCTCTACCCCGACGGTCGCATCCGCGTTCAGTACCTCGACATCCAAGGCGACCGGATGAGCAGCGGCCTCGGAATCGAGAGCCCCGACCAGATGTTCGGTCTCAGCGTCTTCAACGACGAGGCCGCCGGCGTCCCTCCCAACGGCTACGTCGTCGAGTTCGTGCCGCCCACGCCGGTCCCTGACAACCTCGACTGCGTCGCGGCCCCCATGCTCGACTGCGGCGCCACCGTCGACTCCCACCTGATGATGGGCACCGCCAACCAGGACCGGTACTTCTGCTCGCTCAGCGATTACGCCGGCCGCGAGGAGGTCTACATCATCGACCCGCCCGCGGGCTCCGACGTTCGCATCGTCCTCGAGGCGAGCTCCGGCAATCCCGACCTCATCATCCTCGATGGTTGCGACCCCAACGCCTGCGCGTCCTTCCCGCTGTCGGACGAGGTCACCCTCACCGGCGTGACCGGTCCGCTCACCCTCGTCGTCGACTGCGCACCGGGAGAGGAGGGTGCCTACCAGCTCCGCGTCGACTGTCTCCCGCTCCCCAACGACCTCGACTGCGGCATCCCCAACATCGTCTCCTGCGGCGACATGCTCACCGGCGACACCAGTGTCGGTGGAGGCAGCCAGGATCGCTACGACTGCGAGTCGAGCAACTGGACCGGCAACGAGGACGTCTATCTCCTCCCGCTGCTCTCGCCGGTCAACCTCCAGATCGATCTCACCTCGCTGTCGGGCGACCATCAGGTCTTCGTGCTCGACAGCTGCGACCCCAACGACTGCCGCGTGCCTCCGAGCGACAGCATCTTCCTCGAGGACGTCGACACCAACCTGTACATCGTGGTGGACTCGCCCGAGGGCCAGGAGGGTGCCTACGAGCTCACGCTCGAGTGCCTCGCAGAGTCGTTCCCGTTCTGCGGTGACGGCCTGCTCGAGGTCAACCGCTTCAACAACGGCAACTTCGCCTGGCTGGTGCAGGGCTGGTTCTACCATCCCAGCGACACGCACAACTTCTCGATGCGCGTCGACGGGACGCAGATCTACAGCCACGAGGCCGGCGGCTGCGATCAGTTCCCGATCCGCACGGCCGGTGCCATCCCGCCGAGCGGTCCCGCCTTCGTCACCTACGAGGCCCCGGAGGGCCGCGTCGACATCAACCTGCGTCAGGTCGTGACCGGTGGCTGCTGCGGCATCCAGGTCGACATCGACGTGACCAACATCGACACGGTGCCCCACGACTACGACTTCCGGGTCTACCACGACCTCGCCTACGACCTCGGCTCGGGTGCCGGGGCCTGTGCCGGCGGTGCCACCGTCGACGGCGGCCCCTTCGAGGTCATGGGCACCCGCTACGGCATCGAGCAGGACGTCCTCGCCCTGGGCGGCGACACCTGCGAGGGCCAGATCGTCGCCTACGGCGCGGACCTTCCGGATGAGGTCTGGTCCAGCTACCGGATGGAAGGGCCGAACCTCCCGACCGACATGGAGTTCCTCGACTGGGATGACGGCGGTGCTCCCTGCACGACCTGGAACGGCCTGGTCGACGGTGCCGACATCGACGGCTGCACGCCCGCCACCGGCGACGCCTCGCTGCTCCTCATCTGGCGCTTCCCTGGCGTGGCCGGTCAGCTCATGCCGGGTGAGACCTCCCGCGCCACCTACCGCGTGGGCTACCGCTGCATGTTCGAGTGCGTCGACTGCGAGTCGCCCATGCTCGACGCCGGCCTCGGCCGTGACTTCGACACCTGCAACCGCGGCGTCCGCATCGACTGGGAGAAGGGCTTCTTCCCCGGTGTCGGCGAGGGCGTGTACCACGTGTACCGAAGCGAGACGAGCTTCGCCGACGCGCTCCTCCAGCCGCCGCTCACCGACATGGACGGCATCACCGACACCTTCTACCAGGACGCCACGACGACCCCGGGCATCGACTACTTCTACGTCATCCAGGCCGAGAGCACCGAGTACCCCGGCTGTGGGTCCGGACCCTCGGTCGGCGGCACCACCGCCGAGCTCAACATCGGTCCGGTCCAGGACGAGGAGGACAGCGTGCCGCCCGTCTCGGTCATCGGCGCCGACCTGCGAGCGGACATGGGCACGGACACCAGCGTCCATTTCTTCTGGCCGACGGCACCCGCCCTCGCCACCGACGAGAGCTACACGGTCACCCGCTCGGATCGACCCGACGGCGGCTTCGTCGTCATCGACACCGACACCGACACCGACTTCACCGACACGGATGCTCCCAACGGACCGGCGCCCTTCGTCTGGTTCTACCGGATCAACCTCGTCGACGAGTGCGGCAACGTCGCCAGCCCCTGAGTCGACTGGAGCCGCGATCTCACCGGACCCGATCACCCCGCTCGGGTCCGGTTCAGTGGACTGCTGGCCGGCCTCAGGCGAGAGATCGAGTGGGGGAGCGTTCGCGCAGTCCGTGACCGAGTCGATTCGACACGTCAGGACGCTTGCGCGGCTCTCGCCTCGACCCTAGATTCCATTCGAGAATCTCTTCCTCTTTCGTTTCGTTTTCGGGGACGCCTGCTCGACCCGAGGAGCCGCCATCGATGACCGTCGCCCACGCCCTGCGCTGCCAGATCTGGCTCTGTGCCCTCCTCCTCGCGGGGGGAGCCGTGGCCCAGGACGAGGACTGCGTCGACTGCGACCCCTGTGACCTCTTCCAGCTCGTGAACGAGCTCGTGCCGCCCGCGGAGATTCCGGCGGACCACCCGTGCTTCGACGCGCCGCCGATCGAGGATCCGACCGCCTGCTGCCCGCACTTCCTGGCGCTGGTCTCGACTCTCCCGGGACCGCCGCGGATCCCGAGCACGCACCCCTGCGGTGGTTGCGGTCAGCCCTGCACGAGCTACGACTTCGAAGGCGTGGCGGCCGGTGACGTCATCACCACCCAGTTCGCCGGGATGACCGTGTCCGGCACGCGACCCATCCGTGCCTTCGATTCCGGATCGCCCACCTGCGGTGACCTCGACCTGTCGACCCCCGGTCCCGGCTTCAACAACGCCCTGGCCCGCGGGATCATCCTCGTGCTCGAGGAGACCTCATCCTGTCAGCCCAACGACGCCCAGGACGGCGGGATCATCGTCATGACCTTCGACGAGCCCCGCGAGATTCAGCGCGTGGGCCTGCTCGACGTCGACGAGCCCGGTGGACGGGTCCGTGCCTTCGACGAGCGCGGCAACCTCCTCATCGAGCTGCCGGCGGTGCTGCTCCCGGACAACTCGTGGCAGGAGCTCATCCTCGACGTCTGTGACGTGAAGCGGCTCGAGGTGGCCCTCGGCGGCAGCGGCGCGCTGACCGACGTGACCTGCGTGGAGTGATCGTCTCGCTCGAGGGCGCTCCCGCCACCGGCAAGACCACCACCGCTCATCACCTCGTCGAGAAGCACGGCGCCGTTCGCATCGCCGAGGTCAACGAGCTTCACCCACGACGGCCGTCGCCCGAGCCTCGGGACTGGTACTGGCAGCGCCAGCTCGATCGTTGGCGCGACGCCGTGGGCCGGCGAGACCGGCTCGTGGTGCTCGACGGCGACGTGCTGCAAGCCGTCTGGTACACCTGGGCCCGTCCTGAGCACGGCTTCCCCCATTGGTCGGAAGCCCTCGACTTCTTCGAGAGCCAAGAGCCCGGCGCCGGCCTGCCCGACCTCCACGTCCATCTCCAGATCGACGTGGAAGAGCGCCGGCGACGCGAGCGTGGACGCGAGCACGCACGGGGTCACGACCGCGAGCGAGCCGAGGCCAAGGTCCAGCGTCACGAGGGCCTGCGCTCTCCCCTCCGGTCGGTCTTCACCGCGCTCGGCGAGGCCTTCCCCTGTTGGGTTCTCCACCTCACCGCCGATGACCTCGAACGCAACGCCGAGGTCATCGTGAAGCAAGAGCCGGCCCGGCCCGACGGCCGGGCGGTCCTGAGCTTCCTGCGGAGCTGGCTCGACGAGCACGACCCCGCGAGCCACGCGGACCCGTGACCGAGACTCCTAGGGTCCGTCGTAGCAGTCACTCGCCACGCCGAAGCGCAAGCCCAGCACGTCTCCGATGTGGGCCTGCTCCTCGCAGACCGTCCAGGCGGTGAGATTCGCCAACGCATTGACCTGACGCTTGCCGAGCTTCACCACCAGCCCCGGGTTCTGGAAGAACGTCTTGTAGTGCGGAAAGTTCTTGAAGGGACGCTTCTCCGCTTCGAGTCGATGCTTCGTCTTGGCCGAGAGCCCGCTCTTCTTCATCTCGCTCATCCACCGCTCCGTGCGGTCCAAGTACACCCAGCAGATCTCTGGCTTGTAGGCCTCACCGTCTTCATCGATCGCCCGGATGCCATGGCGCGTGCTTGGCCTGACCTCGTACTGCTGGCAGTGAACGAGCGGCCTGCCACACAGCTTGCGCTTCATCAGACCCTCGACTAGGTCGAGAAGCCTCTCATTGCCGTCCTTGAAGACCACGTTGAGCCTCTTGCTCCTCCCCTTCTTGCCGTAAACCGGGCGGAAGTAGGCGATGAGGTCGGAGTACAGGCTCTCCCCGGCCGTCGAGTCCGTCGACCACTCGTCGATTGCTCTCAGCAGCCCTTCCCTGGCGAGCTCTCGATCGGCTGCCTCCTCGGCAGTCGGCTCGTCCTCCGCTTCCACGTCGAAGAGAGGGACGTCATCTGGGCTACAGATCGTGAGAACCGCCTCCCGAAGCACGCCGGACTCGACGTAGTCGAGCAGGTCGAACTCCTGCGCCGTGTTCACGAAGACGAGGATGTCGTCGACCTGCCGCGCCAGCAGCGGCAGCAAGCCGATGTTGTCGACGTGACCACCGTCGCCGAAGGCGAGCTCTCGCTTCGGATGCACCGGCTCGGTGCGCGCCTCCTCGGTGTCGGTGGTCACCGGCCAGACCCGGAACTCGGGGAAGCCGAGGTTGTAGAGCCGCACGCGCTGAAGCGACTGCTGGACCGCGGCGCTGCTGGCTCCGATCACGTCGGACAAGGTCGTCAGGTGACGATCGCCCCCGATCTCGACGAGCTCCCGCTCCCCCGCATCCCGAGTGGCCGCCGTCGGTGCGTACGAATCGGCGGCAAAGCTCTCCACGTAACCACCCAGCCGGCGCGTGCGCATGGGACCACGAACGGGGCTGACACCGGGCGTCCTGACGCCGGAGTAGAGCGGGGTCCACTCGTAAGGGAAGCGGGTCTTCTCACCGTCGCCACGCCCTCCCTTGCCCGCCAGGACCGTGCCTCCGACCACCAGGAAGGGACGGTCACTCCGCGAGAGGTAGAAGCTCTCGACCGGCAAGCGCGACTCCCGGGGAACGTCGGCCCAGTGAGCGAAGGGCCGTTCCAGATCGTTGAGCCCGTAGGGATGAAGGAAGCGACGCCCCACCGTCCGCGACCAGGACTCGTCGAAGGCGCCCGTCAAGACGTTGCCGAAGAACGTGAGAACCAGGAAGGATCGACTCAACGCTCGCTGATGCGACCATGCCTCGACGTTCTTCAACTTCGAGTCGGTGAGCTGGTCCGGTGCCACGATCTCACCGAAGAAGCTCCCGTCGTGATGCCTTGGCAGGAAGGTGTAGGGCACGGCAGTCCAGGCGCCACCCGACACCGCCGACAGGTACTCGGCCTCGTCGAGCCAGCCGAGCTTCTCGAGGGCCCAGAGCTGACCGAGCGTTGCCCCGGCCGAGCGTGAGCCACCCCCGGAGACGGTGATGCCGAAGGTCCGGCCCTTTCGGTCGTCCCCCCTCGCGAAGCCCTCCAGCTCCCTCTCCGGATACGCGAAGGGTCGGTCCTTCTCGGTCTTCCAGGTTCGGGTGGCGACGTCGCCGCCGGGAGCCAGGGAGCCCGCCTCGCAGGACATCGCGAGCGCGAGGAAGACACACCAGGTCGTCAGTCGTCTCGTCACGATCCACTCCTACCCAGGCGGTAGTTCACGCCGAAGTGAACGCTGAGCTCCTTGTCGACCTCACCCCGGTACTCCGGACGGTTGGAGTACACGAAGCTCAGCGGGAGTTGGAAGCTGTCGTTGACCGCCGTGGTGTAGGTCAGGCGAGCGATGAAACGACTCTGCTTGCCCGAGCGTCGTCCCTCGTCGACGTACTGGGCCGACAGGTCGATCCGCGAGAGCTCCTTGACGTCTTCCTTGCCCTCGGCGAGGGCCGCGAGAGCCTCCTTCGCGCCGAGACGACGAACGAAGCGTCGACCGTAAGTGAGGGTGCCGCTGGTCGTGCTGTCCTTCTCCAGCCGGAACATGAGGGCCGGCTCAGTGAGCGACACCGACTGCCCGTCGAGCCAGGTGTAGTCGAGCTCGAAGGAGAAGCGGTGCTGGTGTCGGGTCGTCTTGGAGTCGCTGCCGACCAGGAGGGCTCCGCCGTGAGCTCCATCGAGCTGAGCGTCCTTGCTCACCTTGTTGAGGCTGGCCAGGCCGAGCTCGACCCGCACGCCGACCTTGGTCGTGTCCTCCCCGATCAGCTCGTGACGGAACCGTCGCTCCACCGACACTCCGTAGCGACGCTGATTCGCGCTGCGTCGCACCAGGGCCGCCTCACAGCGGAGACGCTCCTCGATGAGCTCCATGCCGAGAAGGACGAGAGCAGCAGGCTCTCCCTCCCAATTGCTCGAATCACACTCTTGCTGATTCGACGATCCCGCAGGCTGAGTCGACGCGCTTGCGGGTTGAGTCGATGACTCGTCGTTGATTTCCTCGCCGCTCACCCGCTCGAACCAATGCTTCATCTGATCGACCGTCAACGCAGCAGCAGACGCCGCGTCGATCTCGGCATCGGGCGTCTTCTCGAGCGCCATCTCGTGCGCTTTCTTGCGCGCCTCCTCGAGGCTCAGCCGATCTTCCGGAGCCCGGTAGCGGCACGGATAGCCCATTCGGATCGCTCGATCGGCTCGAACCCGAAGCAGCCTCACGCCCAGCCCCACTGGCCGGACTTCCTTCCCGTTCTCTTCCTTCCGCTTCTCGAAGAGGTTGTCGATCTTCTGACCGCTCTTCTGGCTCTCCCGGTTCCAGGAGATGCGCGCCGTGACGTCGTCGAGGTCGTCGAAGCGCTGCTCCAACATCTCGATGACGGTCGCGCGATCGGCCTCGGGGAGCATCATCCGAAGACGCTCGTCGAGCTTCGCTCGATGCAGCGTCACCTGACCGCTCACCGTGTCGCTACCCCGCTGGTAGAAGTTGGTGCTGCAGGTGATGTCCTGCTCGTCGCCGTCGGTGGGCTGGCTCAACAGGCAGGCCAACCAAGACCCGAGATCCTGGGTCGCCTGAGTCTCGGGAGCGTCGCTCATCCCGGCGTTGGCCACGCCGGTGAGGAGGCTCTGCTCCATCTTCTTGACCCGCTCCGGCACCTTGCCGGCCACCGCCGGTGCGAGGCATTCGGAGATGGCCGTGGCGCAGCCCTCGACGTTGAGACAACCGCCTTCGATGAGCTGGAGGGCCCGGGTGCAGGCCGACTGCGCGCGCACGCCAGGCGCCGCGACGCCGAGCAGCACGATCAGGCCGGTGATCCGGGCGCATCGCCCGATGGAAGCCGAAGAGACCTGGCTGAATCCGAACATGGGTGTTCCCTCGGACGGTTCAGCATCGGCGCTGTCCGTCATTGGAGAACACGACGCGATCACCCCGGATCCGTCAGGGTGAGCGGAAAAAGTCTCGCGCGAGCTCAGCCAGGCTCGCCGTCACCGTCCCAGCAACGCTTCATGACGTAGTAGGTGTAGGACGCCGTCCAGGCGATCAAGACCAACCCCGTCACGGCCTCGACGGCGGCGAGCGCCCGACAGGCTCCGACGGGCGTGACGTCGCCGTAGCCGAGCGAGGTGTAGGTCGCCCCCGAGAAGTAGAAGAGATCGAGGTAGCCGGGATCGGTCAGGCGCAGCTCGGCAGCGCCGCTGGCCAGCAACACCTGCCAGCCCAGGGCGAAGACCGCCACTTCGACGAGGTGGGCCATGAGGGTCATCATGACCGAGATCATCACGCGGATGCGCTTGGTGCCTCGAAGCCGCTCGATCACCCAGGAGGTCACGACCAACGCCTCGTGATGGATGCCCACGACGAGGAGGACCAGGACGGTGGAGGCGATGAGGACGCTCAACGGCTCAGATCCACTCCGGGCTCTCGACCGTGCGCTCGCTGCGCTCGGTGCCGGTGTTGAGCGTCGTGGCCGGCTCGAAGAGCAGCACGTGACACTCCTCCTCGGCGACGGGCCGGTGCTCGACCCCACGGGGCACCACGTGCATCTGACCCTCTTCCAGGACGATGGGGCCGTCCCGGAGCTCCATGGTGAGCCGCCCCTTCAGCACGAGGAAGAGCTCGTCCTCGTCCTCGTGATGGTGCCAGTCGAACTCACCGAGGAGCTTGGCCAGCTTGACGTGCTGCCCGTTGAGCTCGGCGACGATGCGCGGGCTCCAGTGCTCGGAGAACAGCGTCAGCTTCTGTGCGAGGTCGACCACCTTCTCGTTCACGTCACTGCTCCTCAGCGCTTGCGCAGGCTCTCCACCGCCGCGTTCAGCTGCTCCTGGGCCTCGTCCGAGAACCAGGTGTCGAGCCACTTCTCGGTGTCACCAGGGAGCTGGTCGCGGAGTCGCGCGACGGTGTCGCCGCGCAGGGCGTTCTTGAGGAAGCGTGCCCCCGACCGAGGCCGCGAGGCGAGCCGGTCGGCGACCTCGAGCGCGCGGTCGAGCACCTTCTCCCGCGGGACCAGCTCGTCGACCATCCCCAGCTCGCGCGCCCGCTCGGGTCCGTGCAACTCACCCTCTTCCAAGACGATCGACGCTTCGCGGGGGCCCATGCGAGCTTGCACCGCTGCGATGCCGGTCGCCGGCACGCCGACCCCCAGGGCCACTTCGGACACGCCCATCTTGAAGCCGTCGTCCGGAGCCACGAGCCGATCGGCCTGAAGCGCCAGGAGACAACCACCGGCGATCGCGTGCCCGTTCACCGCAGCGACGACCGGTTGGTCGAGCGCGAAGAGACGCAGCAGGCTCTGCTGGAGGTGGAGCATGAGCTGCCGCATGCCGTCGCGGTCGAGCTCGATGATCTCGACGAGGTTGAGACCGGCGCTGAAGATCTTGCCGGTCCCGCCGAACACCAGCCCGCGAGCGTCGGTGGCCTGGTGCTTGTCGAGCTGCTCGTCGAGCTGACCGAGGAAGGTCTCGTCCATGGCGTTGGCCTTGCCATGCTCGAGCCGGAGGAAGTTGACCTGACCGTGAGTTTCGAGCTTCATGTCGTCATCTCGGCGAAGACCGGGGCGTGATCGCTGGGCTTCTCGCCATCGCGAGCGTCGCGGTCGATCCAGACCTCGTGGCAGGTCTCGACCGCGGCAGGGGTCATGAGGAGGTGATCGATGCGCAGTCCGTGGTCCTTGGGGAAGCCCCGGGTGCGGAAGTCCCACCAGGTGTAGGCCCGAGCGTCTCCTCGTCGCAGTCGGAAGCTGTCGACGAAGCCGAGGTCCATGATGGCCTGCAAGGCCTCCCGCTCCTTGGGAGAGCAGAGGATCTTGTCGCGCCAGCCCTCCGGATCATGGACGTCGAGATCATCGAAGGTGATGTTGAAGTCACCGGCCAGGACCACCGGCTCGTTCAGGTCGACGTGCTCGGGGAGCCACTCCACCAAGCGGGCGAGCCACTTCAACTTTCGCTGGTAGTACTCGTGCTCGACGTCCCGGCCGTTGACGACGTAGACGTTGACGAACGTGACGCCGTCGACGAGCCCGGTGATGAGCCGGCGCCCGGCTTCCTCCTCGGTGTCGGGCAAGCCCCGATGGACCTCCTCGATCCGGCTTCGGGCGAGGATGCCGACGCCGTTGTAGGTCTTCTGCCCATGGACCTCGACCTGGTAGCCGAGAGCCTCCACCTCCTCGAGGGGAAACTGCTCGTCCACGCACTTGAGCTCCTGGAGCAGGGCGACGTCGGGCTGACGATGCTTCAGCCAGGCGAGCAAGCGGGGCAGACGCGCCCGCACGGAGTTCACGTTCCAGGTCGCCACGCGCACGGTTCACCTCGTCCGATGAGAAGAGGTGTGATGGTACCCGACCTCGTGTCCTCCGAGCCGGCTCAGGCGCTCGGACCGACTCCGGGCTCCCGAGGCAGGAGCCGATCGTGGAGAGACGACACGATGAACAGCAGGCAGCCGTTCTCGGTGCTCTGGTCGGGGTGCTCGCTGCCCTCCTCCAGCCGCTGATAGCTGCCCGCGGTCATGATCGTGCCGCCGACGTCGAGATCCCCCTCGATGACGTAGCACTCCTCGGGCCCGCCGTGACGGTGGGCCGGGTAGGACGAGCCGGGGGCCATGCGGATCAGCATGGTCACTCGTTCGGCGACCGGATCGACGAAGAGGCGTCGCGCTTCGACACCCTCCGTCCCGGTCGCCTCCCATCCCGACTCGGTGGCCGAGAGGACGAGCTCGCCACCCACCGCTCTCTCCGGCGACCAGTGACGCCAGGCCTGCACGGCCGGCTCGTCTTCCGCGGCCGGCTCCGGATCATCGAGACGTGCGAGCAAGCGATCGCGGAGACCGACCGGCGGCTCGACCTGGGGCGCATGCTCGGCGAGGATGGTCACCGTGCGGCGCAGCGTCTCGACCTCCGTTCGGCAGGTCGCGCAGGCCACGAGATGCTCCTCGTAGGCAACCGCTTCCGAGGGTCCGAGGGCACCCAGCACGTGCAGGGCCGCGCGCTCGGCTGCCTCGGTGTCGAGGGTGGCGTGGACCTTCACGTCAACCCCTCGAGCTCGTCTCGCAAGCGACTCATGGCACTTCGGATCCTCGTCTTCACCGTGCCCAGCGGCTGACCCAGGGCTTCCGCCGCTTCAGAGTGGCTCAAGCCCTGATAGAACGCAGCCTGCAGCACCTGCTGCTGACCCACCGGCAAGCGAGCGATGGCGTCCTGCACCCGCGCCGCTCGTACGGTGGACTCGTAGCACTGCTCCGGTGAGCCCTCGATCGCAACGGCATCGGGCAGCTCACCGACCGACTCCTCACGACGGGAGCGTCGCGCTTGCCGACGCGCCAGGTCGAGCGCCCGACTTCGGGCGAGCAAGCTCAACCAGCCCAGGACGCTACCACGTCCGGGGTCGTGTCGATCGGCCTCACGCCAGCACTGCAAGTAGGTGTCGAGCGTCGCCTCCTCGGCAAGAGCACGGTCCCGCAGGACCCGCGTCGTCCATCCGTGGACTCGGGCCCGCGTTGCGTCGTAGAGCTCGGCCAGCGCGTCGCGATCGCCTTGCGCCATCCGCTCGAGCAGCGGCCGCAGGGGATCGTCGCTCGGCGCTCGTCGTGCCTGTTCGGTCGCGATCACGTCCCTGCTCACTCCTACGCACGCCGCGTGGCGTTCGGATCTCTCGGGGGCATCGGAGTGAGGTTCGTCACGACCGTGACATCGGATTCACGCTCGATGCGAAATCCGATGACGACCGTCGCCGCGTAGATCCCGCCGAACGACACGACCTGCGTCGACGGGCTCTCCCGCCCGTCGTGGTGGCTGGAGCCCCGATGACCCCACGACCCCCTCTCGTCCCTCGTCTCACCATCGTCTCGCTGCTCGCGGCCGGCAGCGCCTCTGCTCACGACTTCTGGATCGAGCCGTCCGCTCATCGCATCGCACCGGCCGACACGGTCGACCTGCGACTGATGATCGGCGAACGCTTCCAGGGTGAGCCGTACGCCCGCAACCCGGCCCACCTCCGTCGCTTCGAGGCAGTCGGCCCGTCGGGACGGTGGTCGATCGCGGGCCGACCCGGTCAAGAACCCGCCGGTCGGACGCTCTTCGATCGCCCGGGTGCCCACGTCGTGGGCTATCACAGCCATGGCTCGCTCATCGAGATGCCCGCCGACGACTTCGACGCCTACCTCGCCGAGGAAGGACTCGACCACGTTCTCCTGCAACGGGCGGAAGGTGACGACGACGATCTCCCCGTGCGCGAGCTCTTCTCCCGCTGTGCGAAGTCGCTGCTGACGGTCGGGCCCAGCCGCGACGACGTGCTCCCGGGTCGCCTGGGCCTCCCCCTCGAGCTGATGCCGGAGAAGCCCCCGTGGCGTCTGCCCATCGGCGAGACGCTCCCCCTGCAAGTCGTGCACGACGGTCGTCCCCTGGCCGACGCGCTGGTCCGTGCCTGTCGGGCCGGAGCACCCGATCACGAGATCGAGCACCGCACCGACGCCACCGGACGCATCGAGCTGGCGCTGCCCCTACCCGGTCGCTGGCTGATCAAGTGCGTGCACGTCCGACCCGCTCCACCCGAGGTCGACGCCGAGTGGGAGAGCCTCTGGGCGTCGCTCACCTTCGAGATCCCCGACAACGCCAGCGCCGCTGACTGAGCCGACCCTCGTGGTCGCCATTCCCTGTTCCCTTCTTCCTTCATGAGGACATCGATGCCGAGTCACTCCCCGGACCGTGCGTTGCACGGTCTCTTTCTCTTCCTCTGCCTCACCGCCGGCAGCGCGCAGGCCGGTCATCAGGTCGGTGATCTCGCGCCCGGCAACATCGACGACAGCACGGAACCGCCCACCCACGAGGTCGTCGGCAACGGTCGCATCGACATCGGTGACGTCGTCGTCCTGCTCCGCACCGCAGTCGGCTTGAACCAGCTCTCCCACGGAGAGTCCGAGACCGAAGCCGAGCTCCGGGCCCGCATCGAGGTGCTGGAGATGCGGGTCACCGAGCTCGAAGCGGTCGAGACGAGGATCGCCGATCTCGAGGACCTCCTCGTGCACCTGCGACGCGAGGGCGACGACCTCTTCCTCGAAGGCGCCAACCTGCACGTCCGCAACGGCATGGGTGACACCGACGTCGTGAACGGCCTCGGCAACCTCACGCTCGGTTACAACGAGCAGCGTGGCTTCCTCTCCGACGACCGAACGGGCTCGCACAACTTGGTGCTCGGCCGCTTCAACAACTTCTCGAGCTACTCCGGCGTGATCGCCGGCGAGTCGAACGCGCTGAGCGCTCCGCTGACGTCCATCCTCGGAGGACGAGAGAACCTCGCCAGCGCCTTCGGCGCGATGGTCGTCGGCGGACACGGCAACGAGTCCGACGGGCTCGAGACGACCATCCTCGGCGGCTTCGGCAACCTCGCGACCGGCGACCGCTCATCCATCGCCGGAGGTGCGGGCAACGACGCCATCGGCGAGACCTCCGCCATCGCGGGCGGCTTCGGCAACACCGCCGAAGGCGCGAGCTCCACGGTCGGTGGCGGCTTGATCAACAACGCCCTCGGTGAAGGCAGCAGCGTGAGCGGCGGCGAGTCGCGCACGGCCCCCGACGAGAGCGACTGGGTGGCCGGAACCATCCTGGAAGACAACTGATGCTCCCTTCGTCCTCATCCCTCCCCTCCTTCCGTGAAGAGACCCTCAGCATGCGCTCACCCCTTCGTCGACTTCTCGTCCCTCTCCTGACCTTCGCGGTCGCGAGCCCTGGCCTGGCCTCGAATCATCGCGAAGCTCCCATCACCGCGCTCGATCGCGCCGCCGACCTCACCGACTTCTACGCCTTCGTCAGCTACGAGCGCCCCGGCAGCACCGTAGCTCCCTCGCACGTCACCTTCATCGCCTGCGTCGATCCACTTCTCGAGCCGGCCAACGGTCCCAACTTCTTCCCCTTCGACCCCGGCATCGCCTACGGCATCCACGTCGATCACGACCACGACGCCGAGGCCGACTTGAGCTTCGTCTTCCGCTTCACGACCGAGCAGCGTCTCGCGAGCGTGTTCACGGTCCAGGCCGGTGTCGGCGACGACGGCGCGGTCGCCCCGAGCAACTCGCCGGCCCCCGTCCCGCCGGGCACCCTCATCGTGCCGCCGCGGATCGACTCCTTCGACTCCCCGGGACTCGGCCAGCGTCAGTCGTACACCGTCGAGGTCCAACGTCCGTTCATGCCGACCGAGATGCTCCGACGCGACGACAGCACGCCCCTGCACGCGGTCCCGGCCAACGCCGGACCCCGCACCATCGACTACGCCGCGCTCTTCGAGGCCGGGGTCAACGAGGTCGGTGACGACATCCGGGTCTTCGCCGGGACCGTCGACGATCCGTTCTTCATCGACCTCGGCGCCGCCTTCGACACGGTGAACTTCCGCACCCTCGGCAGCGGCGTGCCGGGCGTGCTCACCGCCGGTGAAGACGCCGCCACCAACAATGCCGCCAGCGACACCGTGTCGGGCTACGCGGTCAACGCCATCGCGATCGAGATCCCCATCGAGATGCTGACCAGCACCGGCGCGATCGAACCCGCCTCCTCGGCCGCCGCCACCATCGGCACCTGGGCGACCACGTCGCGCCCGCGCGTGAGCCTGCGTCGACGTCGTGGACCGGTGCTTCGCGCCGGACGCGAGCGGCAGGTGCAGCGTCTCGCCAACCCGCTCATCAACGAGCTCCTCATCGGCACGGGCTCGAAGGACCGTTTCTCGATGGACGCGCCGGCCAACGACGCACAGTTCGCCGACTTCTTCCTCGACCCTCTCGTCGCCCGCGTGGCCAACGCGCTCTACGGAGAGATCCTCGAGATCCCGCAGGTGCCGCGGCTCGACCTGCTTCCCCTGGTCAACTACGCGCCGCCCATCGCCGCGGTCGGCACGCCTGCCGGCCCCATCGCCGACCTGCTCCGGCTCAACACCGGCGTGCCCGCCACGTCTCCGGCCACCGCCAGTCGCCTGGGTCTCATCGCCGGTGACGGCGCCGGCTACCCCAACGGTCGTCGTCTCTTCGACGACGTCGTCGACATCGTCCTGCGCGTGGGCGTCGGTGGCGTGCTCACCACCGACGGCAGCGGCGCCAGCTTGAACCGCTTCCCCAACAACGTGCTCGGTGACGGCGTCAACGTGAACGACGCTCCCTTCCACGACGCGTTCCCCTACCTCGCGCACGCACCGAGCGGTCGCAACCGACGCCACCTCGATCCCGGCGAGCCGGGTGGCGGACCGGTCGAATGAGACGAGCTCTCCTGACCCTCGCCGTGGGCCTGAGCCTGCTCGGGCCGCTCGGCTGCTCGTCGGGGTCGAGCGTTCGCACGCTCGCGGGCCCGGCCGACGACGGCCTGGCCCGCGTGGTCGTCAGCCTCACCGGCACCGGCATGGCGCACGGCCTCAGCCTCGAGCTGTCGCATCCGATCGGCGCGACGCTGAGCTCGGTCGGTCCGGACGTCATGGGGCTCGGCCCGCTGGCCGACCCTTCGGTGTTCCTGGTCGGCGTGCCGGCACCCGGTCGGGTGCGAGTGGCGGCAGCGGCCGCGATCGGCACCGAGTTCGCGCTGCCGGCCGAGCTGCTCGCGCTCGTCTTCGAGACCGAGGACACGCTGACGATCGCCGACCTCACGATCATGGACTGCGCGGTCACCGACGAGGTCGGTGCCGACGTCGCCGGCGCGGACTGCGCCGTCGCTCGCGTGGAGCCGTGATCGTGAGAGCACCGGTCGGGGTGCTCCTCGGTCTCACGCTCGCGATCTCGGCCGCCGCACGACCGCTGGAGCAGGCCACCCCGAGCCTCGTGCAGGAGCGAGCCGTCATCGAGAAGCACCTCGCCGAGCGGGAGTGGGAGCGTGCCCTCGAGGCGGCGACTGCTCTCAACCGGCGAGTTCCTGACGACCTCGCGACCTACGGCCTGCTCGCCGACGCACGGCTGGCCCTGGGAGACTGCGAAGGAGCAGAGGACGCCGTGCAGTGGATGCTCGACCTGCGTCCGTGGGCGGTGTCGTCCCTGCTTCACGGAGCGCGCTTGCGCGCGGTCTTCGGTGACCTCGACGGCGCGCTCGAGTTTCTCGCCGAGGCCGATCGACGCTGCTCACCGCATGACGGCGCGGCCCGAGCACCCGTGTTCACGCGCGCCGGGCTCGTCCACTGGCGACGTGGCGATCTCGAGGCAGCCGAGGAAGCCTTGGACGCCGCGCTTCAGCTCCGTCCCGACGACCCGGAGGCAACACGATGGAAGGCACGGCTGAAGACCACGCCGACTCGGCCTCCCATCGAACGCTGCGAGACCGATGGACCTCAGCTACGCGGCGGGAAACTCCCAGGCCGACATGGCGCGGAGCACGGCCTGCTCGAGCCGTAGGGCGCGGCCCTGTTGCCAGGTCGCGTCGAAGGCCTCGGTGCCGAGGGCCTGACGCGCGCTGGCCAGGGCCGCAGCGAGACCGGTGCCGTGATCGCGAGGAGGTGGCGAGCCGAGACGCTCGCGCAGGGCTTCGGCAGCACCGAGGAGCTGCACGGCGAGCGCCGCACGCTGACGACCGGCGGCCACCTGCCCCAGGCACTCCAGGGTCTCGGCCAGCCCCGCCTGCTCGGAGTCCGACGAGCCGCGGTGCAGGCGAAGCGCCTCCACGCCCAACTGCCACGCCGACTCGAGCTCGCCCTCGGCCTCGGCCACGCGACCCAGCGCCAACAGCGACGACGCGATGGTCGCCCGCCCGCCGAGCTCACGCTTGAGATCGAGTGCTTCTTCATGAAGCGAGCGAGCCTCCGCTGGCTCACCTTGTTCGAGCACGACCTGACCGAGCTGCGTGAGGGAGTCGGCCACGCCCCGCTTGTCGCCGAGCTCGCGTCGCAGCGCCAAGGCTTCTTCCGAGAGCGAGCGCGCCGACGAGAGGTTGCACGCGATGGTGGCCAGCTCGGAGAGACGCGCCAGGTTGTCGGCGATGCCCCGTCCGTCACCCAGCTCGCGTCGAATCGCCAGCGACTCTTCGAGAGCTGCCTGCGCCGCTTGCAGGTCGCCACGAGCACAGGACAAGGCCCCGAGGTCGGTCAGGCAGGCGGCGATGCCGGCGCTGTCACCCAGGCGACGTCGTCGTTCGTGACTGTCGTCGAGGAGTTGGCCGGCGCTCGCCAGGTCACCTCGCGCGAGCGCGACCCGGCCGAGATGGTGCTGCGAGTCCGCCACGCCGTGCTCGTCGTCGACGGCCTGACGCCGCGCGAGGCTCTCCTCGAAGAGCGCACGGGCGGTGGTGAGCTCACCGGCCGCCATCGCCAGCTCGCCGAGGTGGTCGAGCGAGGACGACACGCCCACCCAGTCTTCTTCTGCACGACGCAGGGCCAGGCACTCCTCGTGCAGCGCACGCGCCGCGTGCAGGTCGCCCTGGCAGCCGGCCAAGACCCCGGCACCTTCCAGCGCCAGGCAACGCATGGGAGCCGGAGCCCGGCGCGCCCGGTCGAGCGCGCGCGTCAGGGCCTCGCGTCCCAGGGCCCAGTGACCACGCAAGTGCCAGAAGGACCAGGCGGCCGCGGCGATGCGCAGCTCCTCGACCTCCTTGCCCTCGTCGTCGCCGCAGCGCGCGAGGGCCGTCCGGATCTCTTCGTGCTCGCTCTCGAGCCGGGCGAGCCAGGACGCCTGCTGCGGACCCCGCAGCCGCACGACCGCGCTCTCGACGAGACGCAGCACGCGATGACGATGACGTTCGCGCAAGACCGCCATCTCGCCAGAGCGCTCGAGCTGCTCTCGCGCGAAGATCTTCACGGGCTCGAGCAGACGATGACGTCGCCCCTCGACCGTGCGCGAGACCTGCACGAGCGAGCGGTCGATGAGCTGGCAGAGCATCTGCGCCAGCGGCATCTCCGGCGAGCCGCACACCTCTTCGGCCGCCTCGAGCGACCAGGCACCGGCGAAGATCGCCAGGCGGCGGAACAGGAGCTGCTCGGCCGGGCCGAGCTGACGATGACTCCAGGCCAGGGCGGCTGACAGCGCCTCGCGACTGCCGTCGCCGTCTTCCAGGCTGAGGCTCTGCTCGAGTCGTCGGGCGATCTCGTCGACGCCCTCTTCCTTCACACGCGCCGCCGCCAGCTCGATGGCGAGCGGGAGACCTCCGAGGCACTGGCAGGCGATCTGGATCGAACCCGCGTTGCCAGCCTCGAGCCGGAACTCCGGCTGCGCCTGACGCGCCCGCTCGACGAAGAGACGACACGCGTCGACCTGGGCGAGCTGCGCCAGGTCGAGGCGATCGAGCTCGGCGACCGGGAAGGGTTGCAGCGAGAAGACGACCTCTTCCGAGATGCCGAGCGCCTCGCGGCTGGTGGCGAGGATCCGCAGTCGGGGACAGGCGCGCAACAGGCTCTCCACGAAGCGCCCGACCAGGCCGGTGAGACCTTCGCAACCATCGAGGACCAGGAGCAGCTCACGTGACGAGAGGTGGTCGCGCAGGAGCGGCTCCATCTCCTGACCTGGCCCCTCGCGCAGCCCCAACGCCTGCGCGACCCGACGCGCCAGCTCTTCCCGAGAGACGCAGTCGGACAGGTCGACGAACCAGCTTCCTCCGGTCAGGAGGTCCCGCCAGCGCTCGGCGAGAACCAGCGAGAGACGGGTCTTGCCACAGCCACCGGTCCCGAACACGGTGACCAGACGATGCTGCCGGAGGTTCTGCTCGAGCACTTCCAGCTCACGCGTGCGACCGACGAAGCTCGTGACCTGCTCCGGAAGACGACCCGGACGCTCGCGACGACCGCGCTCGGAGTCGGCCGGAGGACCGATGAGCGAGCGACCGGGGCGACCGACCTCGACCACGTCGACGACATCACCCATGGGCAGCCGGTAACTGCCGTGTCGCACCCAGCGCAGGCCACCGACGCTCGCGCTCTCGGCCCGTCGAGCCGGATCGGCCGCGCCGCGCGACAGCAAGCTCTGCCCGGGCAGGGCGAGCCCCATGAGCGAGCGAGCCAGCGGCATCGCGCGTCCCTCGAGAACGATCGACGCGCCGTCGGGTGACGCGCTCGTGCGCAGCAAGACCTCGCCGAGATGGATGCCGACACGGGCCGCCATCGGGCGACCGAGCGCCTCACCGATCTCGGAAAGACCGGCGTGCAGCTCCAGCGCCGCCTCGACCGCGGCCAGCGGCTCCTCGAAGAGGAAGACCCAGCCCTCGGCGATCTCGCGTCCGGAGTGACGCTGACGCATCGCCGCCATCCAGTCGTGGAGACCGACCCGCTGTCCGGCGTCGAGCTCGTCGGCCTGCAGGAGCCGCACGCAGTCGGTGACCAGCACCGCCTTCACCGCGGGCTCGCGGGGGAGGATGAGCTCACCCGTCTCGCCCCACGGTCGTTCTTTCAGGAGCTCTTCGAGGACACCGCGCACCTCGGCGACCTCGCGAGGACGCTGAGCCGGGTCGCGGTGGAGGCAGCTCTCGAGCAGCGAGCGCAGGCGCGGCGGCGTGCCGTCGGGGAGCAGGCTCCAATCGGGATCGACGTGGAGGATGGCCGCGATGCGATCGGCCCAGGTCGAGCCATCGAAGGCGGGTCGTCCCGTGACGCACTCGAAGAGCACCGAGCCCAGGGCCCAGATGTCGGTGCGCTGATCGACCTTGCCCCCGTGAACCTGCTCGGGGCTCATGTAGCCGGGAGTTCCGACCATGGCGCGACCGAGCGTGCCCGGTCCGTCGCCGGCGCCGGTGGGCTGAAGATGTCGCGCCAGGCCGAAGTCGAGGACCTTCGCCACGCCCCGCGTGGAGAACTTGACGTTGGCCGGCTTGAGGTCGCGATGGATGATGCCGAGCGCGTGAGCCGCCTCGAGCGCCGCGGCGACCTGCGCCCCCACTCGACAGGCGGCGTCCGGCTCCATCCGTCCATTGAGGAGGACGCGGTAGAGCGTGTCCCCGCCCACGTGCTCGAGCACGAGGACCGGTCGACCTTCCACGCGCTCGAGGGCGTGGATCATCGCGACGTTGGGGTGATGGAGGGCGGCGAGGACCTTCGCTTCACGCTCGAAGCGCTCGAGCTGCTGGGCGTCCTCGGCGAGCTCGAGGCTCACGGCCTTGAGCGCGACCGTCCGGTCGAGGCGCGTGTCGATGGCACGGAGGACGACGCCCGAGCTGCCTCGGCCGATCTCCTCTTCCACCTGGTACGCGCCGATCTGCCGGGGCAGGCCGGAGCTCGTGCTCGCACCCGGTCCCGGTGTTCGGGGGGTGCTGTTTCCCCCCGGACTCGTCGTTGTCACGGGATTTCCCCGCAGGCACGGCACCCTCTTCCCCCACGAGTGCGTCCTGACTGATGTTGAGAAAAGCGAGTTGAAGGTAAGTCGCAGGACCGCTCCGGGCAAGTCGATCAACCTCGGTGCCGGGGCGGAGCGACCCGCATGGCGGGCGAGCCCGGAATCGGTGAGGTGCTGCTCGTGGGCCCGCTCGACCAGGCTCCGTCCCCTTTCTCGAAAGCCGTTCGAGGACGTGAGTCGACGGAAGATGCTGCGGCGAGGTGACCCGTCCGAGCGTGCTAGTGTCGGCTGGAGGAGGGTTCGTCGATGGCAGTCCGGCTCGGCACCGCGGGCAGCGGCGCTCGCAACCTCTCCCTGCGTCCCTGCGTTCCGTTCTGCGTGAGCAGCTCCGCGTGAAGCTCGACACCCTTCGTCGAGAGGCGACCCCCGAGGGGGTCGAGATCGCCTTGCCGGTGGCCGGCCCGCTGGCCCGGCTCTTCGCCTGGCTCATCGACGTCACGCTCATTCTCGTCTGCGCGGTCGGCTCCATCTTCGTGTTCGCGCCCGGCGGCGAGGCCGGCATCGGGCTCTGGCTGCTCCTGATCTTCGTGCTGACCTGGGGCTACCACGTCGTCTTCGAGGTGTTGCTCGGCGGAGCCTCACCCGGCAAGCGCGCGCTGGGCCTGGTCGTCGTCCACGAAGACGGAACGGCGGTGGGCTGGCGATCGTCGCTGCTGCGCAACCTCCTTCGCTTCGTCGACAGCCTGCCCATGTCCCCCTTCCCGACCTACGGCTTCGGCTTGCTCTCGTGCCTCGTGTCTCCGGACAACCAGCGGCTCGGCGATCGATTGGCAGGGACGCTGGTCCTCCACCGCGTGCGACGCGCGCCTCCCCCGCCCGAGGCGCCCGAAGCGATTCGTCCCTTGCCGCCGCCCCCCGGCCTCAGCCTCGACGATGCTCGCCTTCTCCTCGCCTTCCTCGAGCGCGAGTCCACGTGGAGCCCCCAGCGTCGCGTCGAGCTCGCCGATCGACTCAGCGCCTTGACGGGAGCGACCGGTGACGTCGGGCTCGAGCGTCTCCGCGGCATGGCCGCCTGGCTCCGGGAGAGCGGCCCGTGAAGCGCGCGGAATTCATCGCCCATAACGAGGGCACCTGGCAGCGACTCGAGCACTTGCTCGACGGCCTGTCCAGCTTCCACTGGCAGCGACCCGAGGGCCTGGAAGAGCTGCCCGAGCTCTACCGCGCCACCTGCCACCACCTCGCCCTCGTGCGTCAGCGTCATCTCGGACCGGACCTCGAATCACGACTGCACGAGCTCACCTTGCGTGGCGCACGTCATCTCTACCGCGACCGCTCGGGCCAGGGTCTCAAGCTCTTCGAGTTCTTCTTCCGCGACTTCCCCCGCCGCGTGCGGGCCGAGTGGAAGCTGTTCGCCCTCGCGAACTTCCTCTTCTACGGACCGGCGCTCGCCGTCGGCATCGCCGTGCTCACCGAGCCGTCGTCGCTCTACTCGGTGTTCAGCCCCGACAACGTCGCGTTGTTCGAAGCGATGTACTCGCCGGGCGAGCGCGAGCGTGGGCTCGACGGCGACCTCCAGATGTTCGGGCTCTACATCCAGAACAACATCGGCATCGGCTTCCGCACCTTCGCGTCGGGCCTGTTGGCCGGGCTCGGCTCGGTCTTCTTCCTCGTGCTCAACGGACTCATCCTCGGAGGCCTCGCCGCCCACCTGACGGTCGAGGGTCACGGCGAGCAGTTCTGGACCTTCGTCATCGCGCACTGCGCCTTCGAGATCACCGCCTTGATCCTCGCGGGAGCTGCGGGTCTCAAGCTCGGCTTCACCCTGCTGGCGCCCGGACGTCGGACGCGGAACCAGGCCCTGCGCGAGGTCGCTCGCCCCCTCTCCGAGCTCGTGCTCGGGATGGCGGCCATGTTGGTGGTGGCCGCGATCGTCGAGGCGTTCTGGTCGTTCCGTCAGTTCGAGCCGCAGGTGAAGTACGGAGTCGGGGCCGCGTGCTGGATCGTCGTGGCCGCCTACCTCGGTCTCTCGGGCTTGCGTCGTGGATCTTGATCGCCTGAGCGTGGCCCTCCGGCCACGGCGCGGCTGGGAGTCGGCCGACCTCGGTCACGTGCTGGTCCGACAGTGGGCCGGAGTGATCTACCGACCTTGGCTGTTGGCGGCGATCCCGGTCAGCGTCGCGCTGCTGGTCTTGCTGGGACGCCCGGGGCTGTTCGTCCTCTGGTGGCTGCGCCCCTTCGGTGACGTGCTCATCCTCCACGTGCTCAGCCGCGCGGTGTTCGGTGAGGTGCTCGACACGCGACGCAGCCTCGCCGAGTGGTTGGGCCTCTGCCGTCGCCTGTTCTGGGGCTGTCTCTTTCCTCTCCGTCTCCACCCGGGCCGTCACCTCCACTTGCCGACCTGGCAGCTCGAGGACCTCCGCGGCACGCGACGCCGTCGTCGCATCAACGACCTCGCACTCGCCGCCGACCAAGCGGACGCCGGCTTCATCATCGGCTTCTGGCTGCTCGAGCTCGGCCTCGCGCTGGCGGGCTGGTCGGCGATGGTCATGTTCGTTCCCGAGTGGATGGAGATCGACTGGAGTCACCTGTTCGACGCTCAGTTCGAGACGGACTCGAGCGCACCAGGCAACCTGATGCTGCCGGGCCTCTTCGTGCTGAGCTGGCTCTTGCTCCAACCGCACGCGGTGGCGGCGGGTTTCGCGACCTACATCAACCGTCGCACTCGACTCGAAGGCTGGGACATCGAGATCGGCTTCCGTCGTCTCGGCGAGGCGGCCCGCGAGCGTCGTGAGGTCGAGGAGCGTGCGGCTCGCGACGGCGTCGGTTCGGGGGCCGCCGTCCTGCTGCTCGTCGGTTCGATGCTGCTCGGCGGCGGTGCGATCGCGATGGCCGACACGCCTGGCACGACGGAGGTCGAGGACACGGGCGAGGTCGTCGAGGAACCGATGGAGACGGCACCCTCGCCCGACCCCTGGGACCTGCTCGGTCCGGCCGAGGTCGACGATCCCCGAGAAGTCGCCGACCGCATCCTGGAAGACGAGGCGTTCGGCCGCCTCGAGAAGGTGATGCGCTGGAAGCCCAAGGAGAAGGCCGAGAAGGAGGAGGAGCGGGAGCCGCTCGACCTCGGCTGGCTGAAGGGCATCGCCTGGCTCGGTCAGGTCGTCGGATGGCTCGGCAGCTCGCTGCCCTGGGTGATCGGGGGCGTCGTCCTGTTCGTGCTCGTGCTCGTCTTGCGGCGCTGGTTGCGTCAGGTACCGCTCGACGACGAGCTGCCCGAGGTCCCGGCCCTGCCCGACTCGATCTCGGGTCTCGACATTCGCCCCGAGGCCCTCCCCGACGATGTCGCGGGTCAAGCAGCGGCGCTCTGGCGCGCGGGACGAACCGACGCGGCCCTCGGGTTGCTGTACCGCGGGGCGCTGTCGTGTCTCGTGCGTCGCGACGCCGTGCCGCTGCGAGAGAGCTTCACCGAGCTCGACTGCCTGAGAGTGGCGCGCCAGTGCCTGGACTCGGACCCCAGCCGCTACTTCGAGAGTCTCACTCGAGCCTGGCAGTCGACCGCCTACGCCCACCGCCCGCCGGGTGACGAGCAGGCGCAGGAGCTGTTCGATGACTTCGACCGACACTTCGAGGTGACGACGTGAGCTCCGATGCCCGCTCGCGCTGGCTGATCCTCCTGGGGGTCCTCGTCGCTTCGGCCCTGTCGGTGGGCTGGTTCTTGACCCGCTACGAGCGGGTGGAGATCGAACGACGGACGGGGGCGAGCCGCGAGGTCCGGACCAATCGATACTTCGCCCTCGAGAGATACCTGACCGACTCGGGAATCGAGCTCGAGTCGATCTCGACCCTGGCGCGGCTTCCTCCAGCCGACGGCCTGCTCTTCCTGCCGGCGGCCAGCGCCCGCCTGACTCCGGGCCAGGTCGATCGCGTGCTGGCCTGGGTGTCGGACGGCGGGACCCTCGTGGTCTCGCCCAGCCTCCGTCCGGCGTTCACCATGGACGACGACGGCCTCGCCCCGGACGGCATGGTGCCGGACCCCCTCGACTCGCTGCTCCCCTTCCTCGGCCTGGACGTGGTCGTCGGGGACGAGGACGAGCTCGACTGGGAAGAGGTCGAGGACGGTCCCGACGCCGACGAGACCGAGGAGGACGACGAAGAGATCGGCGAGGAGGAGACTTCCGAGGACGAGCCCAGTGCCTCCTCCTCGGAGAAGGACGAGGACGAGGACGACGACTCGAGCGCAGACGACTCGACGGACACCACGGATGATGAGGACGCGGGGGAAGACTCCAACGCCGAGGGAGAGGGCGACGACGACACGGGCGATGACCGGTCCGACGAAGACGACCACGCGGCGGGTGCCGGCTTGTTCAGCCTCCTCTTCGCCGAGCGTTTCCATCGTGTCGAGCTCGAGCCGGGGCTCACCATCTTGGCGCGTCATCCCGTCCGGCTGGAATCACTCGAGTTCGCGGAGACGCTGGCCACGCTGGACGACGTGTCGGGTCAGTCGTTCTTCCTCGAGCTCGGCTGGGGTGAAGGCGTCGTGCGCGTCCTGGCCGACACGGCCTTCCTCGAGAACGATCAACTCGCCGACCACGATGACGCGATCCTCGCGTGGCGCGCCCTGGTCGGCGCCGAGCCACCGACGACGGCCTGGCTCGCGCCGTACCTCCGGCGCGCCTCGATCTGGGGGCTGTTCGCCGAGAAGGGACCCGAGCTCTGCCTCAGCCTGGGTCTCTTCCTCCTGACCGCCGGTCTCTACTCGGCGGTGCGCTTTGGGCCCCTGCTGCCACCGGCCGCCAGTCCTCGACGTGAGCTCGTCGAGCACCTGCGCGCCTCGGGAGCGCTGCTCGTCCGCGCCGGACGTCTCGACCTGCTTCACGCCGCGGTCCGCGCCGCCTGTCAGCGACGGGTGCGTGATCACCACCCCGACTCCCTCCAGCAGTGGGCGCGATCCTCGCGGCTGGAACCCGATCAGTTGAAAGGGCTGCTCTCGGATCGACCACCGACCCGACGAGAGGCCTTCACCCGCGCCATCACCCTCCTGGAGAGGGTGAGGAGATCCCGATGAGCGAACCCCTCGATCCCCCCTTCGGCGACAGCCCGTCCGACGACGCGCCGCTCGGTGACCGTCCGCTGGATCCCCTCGGCGCCCCTGCTCCACCTCCGGCACCCGAAGCGGCCGCACCGGCTGCTCCTGCGGCACCGACCGCCCCCACGCCACCAGCCGCTCCAGCGGCGCCTGCGCCTCCGATCGCGACGCCACCAGCGGCACCGGCTCCCGCGCCGCCGGTTCCCGAGCCAGCACCCGCGGAGGCCGCAGCGGTCGCTGCCGCTCCGATGGTCGGTGCGCCGGGCGGGCGTGATCTCTCGGAGAGCATCGCGCTGCTGGGTCGCATCCGGCGCGAGCTGGGTCATGCGGTGGTCGGCCAGGAGGAGGTCGTCGACCAGGTGCTGTCCTGCCTGGTCGCCTCCGGTCACGTGCTGTTGGAGGGACCGCCGGGCCTGGGCAAGACGCTGATGGTCCTCGCGCTGGCGCAGAGCTTCGGTGGTCGCTTCTCGCGCGTGCAGTTCACGCCGGACCTCATGCCGGCCGACGTCACCGGCCACGCCGTGCTCGACCCGACCACCGGTGAGTTCCGCATCCGCAAGGGCCCGGCCTTCACCAACCTGCTCCTCGCCGACGAGATCAACCGCGCGCCGGCCAAGACTCAGGCCGCGCTGCTCGAGGTCATGCAGGAGATGCAGGTCTCGATCGAGGGTCAGGCCCTGCCCCTCGAGGGTCCGTACATGGTGCTCGCCACCCAGAACCCGCTCGAGCACGAGGGCACGTATCCCCTGCCCGAGGCTCAGCTCGATCGCTTCCTCATGAAGGTGCTCATCGAGCACGCCAAGGAGAAGGACGAGGAGCTGGCGGTCGTCCGCAAGGTGACCACCGATCGCAGCGCGGAGCGACTCGACGTCTCCTCGGTCGACGAGGTCGCGAGCGCGAAGGAGATCCTCGACCTGCAGGCGGCCGCCGCCTCGCTCACCGTCGACGAGCGCAACCTCGACTACGCCGTGCGCATCGTGCGTCGGACGCGGCGCTGGCCGGGCATCCGGGTCGGCGCGGGGCCCCGTGGAGGCATCGCTCTCGTGCGCGTGGCGCGGGCCCGAGCGCTGCTGGAGAGCCGGGACTACGTGACGCCCGACGACATCAAGGGCTCCGCCTTGCCCGTCCTGCGGCATCGCATCCTGCTCGCTCCCGAGCTGGAGATCGAAGGACGCAGCCCCGATGATCTCCTCGCCTCCCTCATCGACGACGTGCAGGCACCGCGCACGTGAGAGTCGGCCGGGGCCTGATGGCCCTCACCGCGGCGCTCGTCCCCACGGCTCTTCTCGCCGTGGCGTGGGAGCCCGCGGCTGCGATCTGGCGATGGCAGGCCCTGGCCAGCGTGGTCACCGTGCTGGCAGCCATGGTCGAGCTGCTGCGCTTGCCGGAGCTGCGCATCGAGCGGCTGCTGCCCGGCGGCGGTCTCGCCCTGGGTCAGTGGACCGACGTCATCTTGCGCTTGCGTCAGGAAGCCGGGCGACGACGCCGGCTACACGTCTTCGATCACCATCCCGAACCAGCGGAGGTGCAGGGTCTCCCCCACGTGGCGATGCTCCCGGCAGAGGGCTGGCTGGAGACGACCCATCGCTTCCGCCCCTTGCAGCGGGGCCTCGCGCGCTTCACCGGGGTCGAGGTCCTCGTCACCAGCTTCTTCGACCTGCTGCGTCGTCGGGTCTGGATCGAGCTACCGCTGGAGGTCCGCGTCCTGCCCAACTACCGACCGGCCCTGCGCAGCGGCCTGGCGGCCGCCGAGTCGACGGTCGCCCTAGCTGGCGTTCATCAGCAGCGACGCCGGGGCGAGGGCCTCGAGTTCGAGCAGCTTCGCGACTATCGACACGGCGACAGCCTGAGGCAAGTCGACTGGAAGGCCAGCGCTCGACGACCTCACCTCGTCTCGCGTCAGTATCGTGAGGAACGCGACCAGCAAGTCGTCTTGATGATCGACTGCGGTCGACGGATGGCGTCGCGCGAGGGCGAGCTCGGTCATCTCGACGCGGTGTTGGAGTCGGCAGTCGTGCTGGCTCACGTCGCCCTGCAAGCAGGTGACGCCGTCGGGGCCATGAGCTTCGCGGGACCCCATCGCTTCCTGTCCCCGCTGAAGGGGCGAGCGGCCCTGCCCGCCCTGCTCGACACGCTCGGCGACCTGCAGCCCACCGATCAAGAGCCCGACTACCGCAGCGCCTTCCTCAAGCTCATGACGCTCCATCGACGACGCAGCCTGCTCGTGGTCATGAGCAACCTGCGGGACGAAAGCGTGCACGAGCTCGGCCCCGCGCTGGCGACCGTGTCACGTCGACACCTCGTCATGGTGGGCAGCCTTCGGGAGAGCTCACTCCGGGTCATGTCGGAGGAGCCAGTGGAGGACTTCGAAAGCGCCCGCGACGTGGCGGCAGCTCATCACTATCTCGAGCAGCGCCGAAGGGCTCACGAACGGTTGGGGTCCTGGTGCACGGCCTGCGTGGACGTCGAGACCAAGGACCTGGCCCCGGCGCTCGTGCAGCGCTACGTGGAGATCAAGCGAGCGGGGCTGTTGTGAGCGAGACCTCGGCTCGAGAGAGCGAGTCGGAGAACGCTAGCCAGGGCTCCACGCCCACGAAGTCGGAGCAGCAGGCCAAGGCCACGCGGGGCGTCACGAAGTGGCTCATGGCCGCCGGCCTGGCCCTGCTGCTCGGGATCCCCATCAGCCACCTGGGATACCGGTTCGCCTCTCGAGTGGTCTGCACGGCCAGCGACGGCCAGGGCTGGTCAGCGCGGATCTTGCAAAGTGAGCGCAAGGCTCGGAAAGGGCACCGTCGCCGCAACATCACGCTCACCTTGCAGCTCGAAGGACGTTGGGGTGATCGGCGAGAGGTCGAGCTCATCAACAAGGACTTCTCGCCCCGAGGCCCCGTGGCGTCCCGTGACCACCCCGTCGAGCTCGCCTGGAGCGTACCGGGCCGGGTGGTCAAGTATCGAGTGGGCTCGGGCCGGGGAGAACAGCTCGGAGAGGTCCACCTGATTGCCGATGGGCTCCGTCACGTGCTGCTGCCGTCTCACCGGTCTCCCCGCGACCCCGTCCAGCTGCCACGCTTCGGAGTCGACGTCCTGTCACCCGACGACGCCATCCCTCTCGACGACGACGTCCGGCAGAGGTTGGCCCGACTGCCGCTCCCCCCGGAGGACTGGAGCGCGCTCCGGATGATCCGACTGGAGCATCACGGCTTTCATCACGATCAGGTCTTCACCTGTGACGATGAGAACGTGTTGCTCGTCTTCGGCCCGCACTACGGCGTCTGGGTCTCGGCGATCTCACGAGGGCCCATCCTCGTCATCGGCAGTGCCAGGATGCGAGCACCGGCCAGCGACCGCTGGATCTTCTTCGATGACTACTCCCATCCCTGGGGAGAGCAGGAGAGCGTGGCACCTGCCTTCTTCGCGACACGCTCGGGCCAACGGTCCGGCAAGAAGAGCTTCTCGCGCTCTCCCGTCGTCGTCCCAGCGCGGCCCGAACGCGCCACGCTGATGGAGCACCGCGAGAGGATCGCGGAGTACTACCGCCTGCAAGACATCGAACGCGAGAGGCGCCGAGCTCAGCGACGCTGACGGACCCTCAGTCCTCGCACTCCAGTCCTTCCACCAGCCGCGCGTGGCAGTGGAGCCAGACCTCGAGGTTGGTGTAGCCGTTGCCGGCATCACCATCGGGATCCGGCGGCAGCTCCAGCACGCGAACGACCGCGGGGTAGTCGGGCCAGCCCCCCATGTTGTTGTCGCAGCGTCGCGTGCCGTTGGGGTTCATGCAGTTGACGATGTTGCCGGGTGTTCCTTCACCGGCCACGGCCCGACCCACCTGCCCCATCAGCTCCTCGTCGATCTCTCCCCGGAAGCCGGAATGTGAGCCCGCCGTGGCGATCACGGCATCAGCGACCGCGTCATTGACCAGGATCTCGGCACCCGATCCCCAGTCGTAGGACTCGACCTCGACGCGGATCCTCGGCTCCAACGTCTCATCGGCCATGGCGACTGTCAGCTCGTCCCACGCGTCGTCCGGCAAGACACCGTCCTCGGAGTTGTCATGGAGATAGACCGTCGAGCCCTGCGTGGTTTCCTCCGCCACGATGATGGGCGGCTGCATGCCCGTGTCCTGACCGGTCCAGAAGGAGTTCCCGACGACCGCCAGGTGCACGGTCGGGTTCCCGTACTCATCCCGTCCATCCTCGATCTCGAGACCGCGGACTCCACGGTTGTAGACCAGGTTGTTCAGGACCTCGCAGTGGAGCGCACCGGTCACCCGGGGGTTGCGGTTGTTGCCGTGGGCGATCAGGCACCGACGGACGGTGATGTTCTCACTCAGCGGGCCGACCAGCAGCGACTTCGAGTGCGTGTCGTCGGTGCGATGGATCGAGCGGTTGAGAGCGTAAGCGACGATCGAGTTGCTGATCGTCACGTCCTTCGGTGACTCCGGATTGTTCAGGCCACCGGGGAAGAACGAGACCGTCTCATCGACCGAGAAGTACGCCGACACGTGGTCGAGGACGACGCGGTCCGCCTGTCCGGTCACCTTGAGGGAGTCCGCGTCGAAGTTGTCGGGATCGTCGTCTCCCGGCCCCATCGCCAAGTGCTGGATGAGCACGTCATGGGTATTGGCCACGACGAGGGTCTTGCCCTGGAGGAAGATCCCCGGCGACGGCGCCGTCTGACCGGCAATGGTCAGGTAGGGCTTCCTGACCACGAGGTTGGACTCGAGGGTGATCGTCCCGGAGGTGTGGAAGATGCAGACCCGGGCGTCACCTTCGTAGTCGGGGTCAGGGGCACGATGCTCCACGCAGTCACGCAGGGTCCCCGTCCCGCTGTCACCCAGATCGCTGACGACGTAGACCTGCCCGCCACGCCCGGCCGGCGTGGTGGTCCCGAAGCCCTCGGCTCCGGGAAAGACCGGCGTGTCTCCCTGAGCGAAGGCGGTCGCGGCGAGCGCGAGACAAGGGGCGAGAGTGAGAAGGGCGCGAAGAGCGGGCCTCATGTCAGGACTCCCATCGAACGGCTGATCGAGCTGTTCCCGCAGCATGTTCGAAGGGCCTCGACGTCACCAGTCCCCCCCTGGCACGACTCTCCTGCCGTGCCAAGACGCGAGAAGGGCCCAGGCCGTCACCGACCTGAGCCCTTCGTTCGCGAGCCCTCATGGGCTCGTGCGAATCGATGACGCGACTAGCTCGCCGGGCCCGTCTTCAGCTCGGACGGCTGCACGAGGAGCGGCTTGTAGACGGTCTGCTTGAGCAGGCCGACGAAGCCGGACTCCATCTCGGTCCCGCCTCCGGCCCGCACGTAACGCTCGCCGTGAGGACTGGCCTGACGCTCACCGAGGATCTCGAGACGCAGGTCCCGACCACCGGCCTTGACGCGCACGGTCGCCTCGACCTCGAGACGATCGGCCGAGACCTTCGACTCCTCCGCGAAGTCGTCGTAGTTGAGCCCCAGCACGGATCGCACGACGTGGTCGACCTTGCCCGTGTTCGGCTCACCCTCGCCTTTCAACTGCCAAGGCTCGCCCTCGGCGCGCTCGAAGGTGAGGCTCTCGCCGCCACGCTCGTAGCGCACCCAGGTCGCCTCGCTCTCGGCCGGACGGTCGTCGCCGTACGCCTTGACGAACTCGTAGACCTGCGACGCTCGCGGGAAGGCCGACTCGGCCGTCCACTTGGAGAGACCGTAGCAACCTTCTCGACCGGCGATGACGACGGGGACTTCCTCCGTCGCGGTGAGCTTCGTGCCGACCTGGATCTCGACGTCGTCGCCACCCGCACGGGTGAGCCGCACGATGGCGGCTTCCGGGCCGAGCGCACACTCGGCCGAACCGGGGTCCAGCACCGAGCTGACCCGGAGCCGCGCCAGGCGGCCCGGCATGGCCGAGAGACTGGCCGCCCGCGCGTCGTACGGCAGTGCCGGCTCGACCACCGACCACGTGCCGCCACCCGCCGGTGCCGTCTGCGCACCGTCGCTGCCCGCCGCGCCCTTCGAGAGCACGTAGCGCGCGTCGGCACCGTCGTACTCGATGCCGGTGATGGACGTCTCGTCGACGTCGATCACCTCGAGCTGCACCCAGAGGATGTCCGAGAGCTCGGTCCGCTCGCTGTAGAGGTTGAGCTCGTCGCGCAAGCCCTCGGTGACGTGCCAGGTCGGCTCCTCACCGGCCACGCGGACGAAGTGCGAGCCCGGTCGGTCACCCGTCTTGCCCAGGAGCAGCGTCAGTCCGGCATCGCCAGCGGCGGCCCCGAGCTCGACCTTCACCGCCTGCGCGTCGGAGACGCCGAAGTCCTCGTGAAGGTTCGAGTGATCGCCACGCAGCTCACCGGTCACGCCGAACAGGGCGTCGAGGAACTCGTCGATCTTGCCGGCATCGGCCTCCACGCCGTGCGCGCTCGCCATGACCCAGCTCTGGCCGTCGGAGGAACGCGCCTCGGCTTGCTTGCCGACCACGCCCGCCGCCTCCGACTCGGGGTCGGGGGGAAGGTCCGGCGTGGTCACCCGCACCCATCGGATGGACGAGCGGTCGAGCGACGAGGGGATGAGCTCGGAGATGCCCGCCTCGCTCAGGTCGGTGATGGTGCGCGTGCGTGAGCTGCCGAGCAGGTACTTGAGGCCGAAGAGCAGGACCAGTGCCAAGCCCAGGACGATCAAGTGCTGCTTCTTCATGCCGAGGCCCCCGCCAGCTCCGATTCCGCCGAGTACTCACGCTCCTGGATCTTGCGTCGACGCAGGAGCCGGAAGACACCGAGCACCAGGAAGATCAACGGCGCCAGGCCGATGATCAGGAACTGATAGAAGACCACCGTGCCCCGCGAGATGTCCTTGATGGGACGCGAGCGCGGCGACTTGAGCGTCAGGCGCAGGAGCGCGTCGTCGAGCGCGAAGGCGTCGACCGCGTTCTTCATGAGTTGCCCCGTCCAGGCCACGCCGCCACGACCCGAGATGAGGTCGTCGCGGAACGGAGCGGCCGTGCCCACCACGAGCAGGTTGCCGTCACCGGCCTCGAAGGACGTGGGCCCGGGCTCCTCCGGCGGAGCGTTGTCGGACCAAGGAGGACGGTCCACGCCCGGCGTCGGGAACTGACCGCGGACCAGCGAGACCATGGAGAGCGGCCCCTCGCCGGGCTGCGGGTCGTTGAGGTCCGGCGGGATGGGGAAGTTCGGCTGAGGAACCTCACGAGTCCACGAGGTCTCCGGGGTGCTCAACAGCTCGACGACCTCGAGACCGAGCCCCGAGACCTTGGTGGAGTCCGCCTTCACCGGCGCGACGCCCTGCATGATGAAAGGTCCGCTGATGCCGTTGCCCAGGGCCGTGCTCTGGTCGAGCGCGGACGCGTCGAGCTGGAAGTTCCAGCGGAAGTCCACGGTGACCGGCGGCTGGAAGGGCGAGACCTGGAACTGCAGCGGCAGCGATTCCTCGGCGAGGATCATCTCGTTGGGGATGGCGAGACCGTAAGGCTCGAGCAGGGTGTTGATGCCCGTCTCGACCGGCACGACCTGCCAACCGATGCTGCCCCCCGGACCGGGTTGCGGTCGCGACTGGAGGACTTGTGCCGCCACCAGGACCGAGCCGCCCTCGTGGAGGAAGCGGGAGATCTCCCAGTTCCACCGGTCGGACAAGTTCTCGGGCTGCATGACGATGAGCGCATCCAGGCCCTCGGGCAGGGGCGCCTGGTCGGTCGGGTTGAGACGCTGGACCTCGTACTGGTCGTTCTGCGACAGGATGGCCGGGATGACCCGGTAGTCGTCGCGCTGCTGGTTCATCATCGAGCTGACGTCGATGCCGAGCTGCTGGAACAGGCCGAGCTGGTTCGGATCGATGTTGACCTGCTGTAGGGGCGCGAGGAGACCGATCACCGGCCGCTTGTCGTTGACCAGGCGGTACACCCGCGTGACGAGGTCTTGCTCGAGCGAGCTGAGTGACCCCGGCGTGAGCTGCGGGATGATCTCCTTCTTGGCCGCACCGTGCGTGAGGCTCAAGGCCGCGTAGATGACCTTGACCTCGGAACCGGTGATGCCACCGGAGGCCACGCGGAAGGGCACGATGCCCTCTTGGCCGAGCTGCTGCTCGACCTTGCCACGCTCGTCGTCTTCGTCCTCTTCCTCATCGAGACCGCCGAAGGCCTGAGCCCGCGACTCGATCGACCGGAGGATGGCGTCGTCGGCGTGGAGGTGGACGATGTCCAGCTCGAGCCCATCCGCTTGACGCTGGAAGGCTTCGAGCTTCTCGACGACGTCGCGCTCGAGGTCGCGCAGGCTCGTGGGCATCTCGTCGCGCGGCGAGACGTAGAGCTTGAGACGAACCGGCTTCTCTTCCGGAATGGTGCCGAGCACTTCCTTGGCCGCGTTCGAGACCGTGTAGATCTTGTCCGACGTCATGTCGAGCCGCGGGAGACCGAAGTCGAGCCAGAGACCAGCCAGGAGAGCGGCCACCGGCAGCGCCAGGGCGATGGCGCCGGCGTGGAGCTGACGCGCGCCCTTCTTCATCCGGCCCTCGAGACCGAGCCCGTTCAGGAACAGGAAGACGGCCGTCCAGGTGACGAAGAAGAGGATGTCGCCGAAGTCGATGATGCCGCGGGCGAAGCGACCCAGCGGCATCGAGTAAGAGACCGACTCGCGTAGGAAGTTCCCGATGACCGGGAAGACCGACTCGATCTGGCTCGCCACCGGACCAAAGCCGATGAGCTTGAGACCCACCGCCACGACGAGGGTGACGATGAAGGCCTCGATCTGATCCCGACACAAGCCCGAGATGAACAGGCCCAGCGAGATGAGGAGGCAGGCTGCCAGTACCGTGCCGAAGTAGGCGGCGAAGATGACGCCCCACTCGGGCCCGAGCCCCTCGGTGGAGAGGGTCGCCAGGCAGACGGGGATGACCAGGCTGCCGGCGAGGCAGAAGAGGAAGAAGACGAGCGCTGCGAAGAACTTGCCGAGCACCAGGTCGATGGCGCGCATCGGGAAGGTGAGCAGTAGCTCGTAGGTGGCGCCCTTCTTGTCCTCGGCCCAGCTCCGCATGGTGATGGCGGGGATGACGAAGCAGGCGGTCCAGGAGACCCAGTCGAAGAAGCTCCGCATGCTGACCTGGCCGACTGCCCAGAGGTCGAGCACGTAGAGACTGGAGTTGAGGATGACGTAGGCGATGGCCACCACGTAGGCCATGGGGGCGTTGAAGTAGGCCCCCAGCTCGCGGCGGAAGATGGTCAGTGCGTGGCTCATGCCTCACCTCCCGCGGTCGCGACAGCCGCGCTCTCCTCGTCCGAGCCGCTCTCGTCGGCCGGGTTGCCACCCTGTCGGACCAGGGAAATGAACACCTCTTCGAGCGAGAAGCGGTCGGGGCCGAGCTGGCGGATGCGCCAGCCCTTGTCGCGCAGGACGTCGTCGATGCGATCGCGCAGGTCGCCGTCACCGAAGGCATGGCGAATCGAGAACGACGTGAGACCGTCCTCGGAGGGCTCGCGCTCCTCCACCCCGGCGACGCCCGAGACGCCGCGCAGGGCCGTGGCGACCTCGTCGGCCGGACCGACGACCTCGACCGCCATGCGATCGTCGCCCATGGCCCGCTTCTCGAGCTCGTCTCGACCACCCTCGGCGATGATCCGTCCCTCGTTGATGATCATGACCCGGTCGGAGACCGCCTCGATCTCCTGGAGGATGTGGGTGGAGAACATGACCGTCCGATCACGGGCCAGCTCTCGAACCAGGTCGCGAATGCCGAGAATCTGAAGCGGGTCCAGGCCGGAGGTCGGCTCGTCGAGAATGACGATCTCCGGGTCGTGGATCAGGGCCTGCGCGAGGCCGACCCGCTGCTTGTAACCCTTGGAGAGATGGCCGATGGGCCGGTGGTAGACGGCCTCCAGGCCACAGCGCTCGACCACGGCGGCTCGCCGCTTCGCGATGTCGCCGCTGGCGATGCCGCGGGCGGAACCGACGAACGCGAGGTACTCGCTGACCATCATGTCGAGGTACAGCGGAGCGGTCTCCGGCAGGTAACCGATCTTCTGGCGGGCCGCGATGGGATCGTCGGCCACGTCGACTCCATCCACCAGCACCCGTCCCTCGGTCGGAGTGATGAACGTCGTCAAGATCTTGAGAGTGGTGGACTTGCCAGCGCCGTTGGGTCCGAGCAGACCGAGAACCTCGCCCTGCTGGAGCTCGAAGCTCGCGTCGTGCAGGGCACGGAAGTTCCCGTACCACATGGACAGGTGTTCGGCCTTGATCACCGAAGCCTCCTCTAGAAGTAGAAATCGCCAGCCGACGAGGCCCGTCGGGACCCGATGCGAACCCGACCGGGCCGAGAGCTGCTTGCGTTGTCGGCGGTCGGAGCCAGGTGGGCTCCGCTTCCCCTGTTCCCTCAACGAGGACGCATGAAACGTCGAGGGAGACGCAAACTAATGCCGAAAAGAGACCCGATCGTCAAGGTCTCGCGGGAGCCTTCTCGGATCATCCCGAATCGACCCGAGCCGGCGCCGCACGAGACCCCGGAATCGGACCTCTCCCTGACCCGCCGACGCGCCTTCGGAGTCGCCCTCCTGACCGCGGCCTGGATCGCTCACTCGATGGCGAGCTGGGGCACCGTCGGGAGCTTCCTTCCGTCCCCCACCGCCGGCTCGCACGCGCTCGGTGACGACGCGGGCAGGCTCTTCGGGAGCGCCCTGATCTCGGGATGGCGGGTCCAGCTCATGCTGGCCGCGGGAGCCTGCCTGCTGGCGGCCTGGGCCCCCCAGCTCGGACGCCGGGTCGTCTGGCCGCTCGCGGCCGCCGGCGCCCTCACCGCCCTCCTCGGCCTCGTCCTCGGAGGGGACCTCGGAGCGGTGCTCGGGAGCTGGTCGAGCTCGATGGACCTCGGAACGCTCCCCGCCACGACGCAGCGCGTGCTCTCGCTGACCTTGCTGGCCGAGCTGCTGCGACACGGGCTCTTGGGCCTCGCGGCCTGGGGGGCCTGGGGGATCGGCACGGGCCAACGGCCGGCGGGCTGACCGACGCGCCGCCGCGGACCCCCTCCCGCAAGGAGCCCGCGGCGGCCTCGCCCTCCCCATGAGGACTCTCGGACTAGGGACAGGTGATCCCGTCCCGCGGCGGCTCGTGGTGCTCGGTCCGATACAGGTCACCGTGGACGAAGAGCGCGTCTCCCCGAGACAACGCGAACGACGGCGACGGGAATTCGAGACGACCGAAGAAGGCCCGCAGCGCGGCCGCCCGCCAGCCGGTGTCGCCGGGCTCGTTGAAGTGCTGCTGGACGCTCAGGAAGCCCGAGGGCCAGAGCCCGTCGAAGCACTCGTCCGGACGACCGTCGCCGTCCGCGTCGGGGTAGTCCTCGCCACAGAACAGCTCGTGCGTGTCCTCGAGCGTCGTGTCGTACGGCAAGTGCAACAGCCATCCGCCGTACGAAGCCGCCGAGCAGGTCGTGGACAAGTCGACGCCCGGATCGCGCGGCTCGCAGGGACCGGACAGCGTGAACGCGTGGACCTGCTCTCCGAGCTCCGGGTCGTGCGGGAACTGAGTGAGGTAACCCACGCCCGCGACGATCTCGAACGGCACGCCCAGCGTGTAGGCGACGCCAGCACGGGCGACGATGCGACGCCAGGTCAGCTCGCAGGTCTCGGGGTCCCGGAAGGCGAGACGGAAGCTGCCGAGCTGCAGCTCGGGATCACCACCGCCCCACATGGCACAGATGGCGTCGTCGGCGTTGATCAGCCCGTCGGGTGCGCTGTCGGTGAGGTCGCAGGGGTTGTCGAGATCGCTGTTGGCTCGGTCCTCGAAGCTCGGCACGTCCGGGAAGCTGATGAGACGAACGTTGAGATGCTCCGACGACGACCGGCTCACGAGCTCGAAGCTCGCCGACTGCTGAGCGTGAGCTGAAGGGACGTTCACGAGCAACGCGAGCACGAGTTGGGAGGTGATGACGTGGCGGCTCATGGACAGTCCTCCCTCACGACACGGGCGGCTCCTCGCGAGCCGTTCCCGACAGGACCCTCCTGTAGGCAGGCGTGACCGGCGACTAGGTAGCACCAGGCAACGCCCGGTGGCGGTCTCTGCTCATCGAGGAAGCGTGGCTCGAGCAAGCCTGCTGCGAGGCAACGCCCGGCTGCCGAGCTCAGCTCCGAGACAGTGCCCCGGTAGAGCCGGTAGCTGGTCGCGCCGCTCTCGACGCCGTCGTCCCAGGTCACGAGATCCGGTGCTCCCGCCACGCCCACACGCAGCGGCACGTGATCCGGAGCCGAGACCTCACCGGGCGCCGGGCTCGTTCCCGGCCCGACGGGAAGCACGAAGCCTGACGTGGACTCCTCGACCAGCACGCCCTCGACCGTGCCGCGGACGGTCAGGTCGGAAAAGCGCAGCTCGGAGCTCCGCTGCACGCCGCCGCTCTCGGTCGCGAAGTGCAGGTCGACCTCGAGCAAGTCGTGGAAGACCGCCGGCGGCTCCGGACCGGCATGGAAGCGAGGCAAGACGCGTGAGGTCTCGACGACGAGGCGTCGCCCCTCCTGACGAACCAGCCCCTCGGCCGCCAGGGCTGCCGGGGTCGGCGTGACGTCGTCGAGCAGGTTGTCATGATGATGGAGCTCGCTCCCGATCAGCTCGAGCTCCTCGGGAAGCTCGAGGCTCGCGCTCACGTCTTCGAGAGCCGAGCGATGTCCGTTGCGAAGGGCCAGTCGCACGCGCAGGGTCGCGTCTTCACAGGCCTGGACTCGTCCGTCGCCGGATGTCTCGACGAGCTCGAGCAACTCGATCCGCGCCCGCGGCATCTCCTCGACCCAGGCACGAGCGATCCCCGTCGGTCGGACCTCGCGACTGTCCCAGACGACGAGCTCGTCATCGAAGACCCGCACGTGAAAGCGATTGGGCATCCCGGTGAAGCACGGGAAGTGCGGATGACATTCGAAGTCCACCACGGTCTCGTCGGCACCGGCTTCCAGCATCGCGCCCGTCGTGCGGAGCTCCGCCGGCTCGATTGGGAACAGGCCCTGCGGCTCGACGGGGTTCTCGGGCTCGACCACCACGCGCAGCGGATGGGTCGGTCGGTAACCGTTGCGTCGAACCAGGAGTCGGAACGGAACGCTGCCACCCGCCGGTGCCATGCCGACCTCGTCCTCGATGATCGCGTCGGGCACCGGAGGCAGCGGCTCCTCCGCCGGGAAGAGATGCGTGCAGCTCACCTCGCCACCGCAAGAGCCCGGCCACCTCAAGGTCGTCCAGTCGGGCAGCTCCTCGATGGTCACCGTGAAGGTGGCCTCCGCCGTGCTCGGGTGATCGCCCACGGGGCTGCTCGGGTCGTCGAGAACGACGTCGACGAAAGTGGGCTCGAAGTCAACGACGACCAGTCCCTCCGAGAGGACCTCACAGCGCCCCGGTTGGTCGAGCGGGAGGCCGTGCTCCAACCCGAGCGGCGGCACGATGCGGTAGTGCTGATCGTCGAAGATCGTCGAGTCGGTCGGATCGGAGCTTCCGAGGTGCACGACGCTGATCGTGATCTCGAAGCTCTCACCTGCGTGCAACTGGGTGGGTGTCGACAGGTTGCAGCCGAAGACCGGCACGGGCGTGGGCTCTCCACCGAATGACGGCGGAGAGGGCGCACGACCGAGGCTCGACCTCGGTGTCGTCAGGAGCAGCACGAAAACGCCGAGCAAGACTCTCGGGCGACGGCTCATCATTCGGTCCTCCTTCGAGCTGGCACCTGGCCGGCGTCCGAAGGTCGGCTGCGAATGAGCTCGTCTTCAAGAATGAGCGTCCTGAAGCCGGAGCGCGCCTTGCCCCGGCCTGATCGTCATGACAGCTCACGCGCTCCGGGGTGCGGCGTCGGGATCGGTCCAGCGGCAGGCCGACCGTCGAGGGGCCGGGAGGCGACGAGCGATGATGCCGATCGTCTGAGGATCGTGAGGGCGCTCGGGGTCGGACCGAGGAAGGTCGAGGGCAGGCCGAGCTCGACCGCGACGCGTCCCTGACTCGAAGCGTCAGAGCCGACGCTCAGGCAGCGGCGCTGGCGGCGGCGGACGCGCCGGCCGCGTGCAGGATGCGCTGCTGCTCCTGGTACAGCTCCGGGTGACGCCGCAGCTCGCCGGCTGCCGTGGGGTCGAAGCGCTCGAGGCTGCGAAGGTGCTCCTCGTCGAGCACGAAGCCCGGCTCGACGAGCTGGCTGGCGAGCCGTCCTTGCAGGGAGTGGAGGTCCTGAAGCTGCGTCAGGTGACGCCCATGCACCTCGAGGTCGACCTCGGTGTCGACGTCGAGGCTCGCCCCACCATAGGGGCAGACGAGGAAGCGCGACTCGCAGCCGAGCAAGCGCGTGCAAACCTTGTCCAGGGCCCCCAGGGTGACCTGCGTGCGGAACAGGCGCGCCCCGTGGGGGAAGCCGCGCTCGTGAACCCAGTGCGCCAAGGTCGCGGCCGTGCCCAACCACAGGCCCTTGGGTCCGAGGAAGCGCAGGCCACCCCACAGCACGCGGAAGCGCGCCATCGCGTGGGCGACGACACCTCCGTCGGGGTCCTGCTTGCGCCCCTGCATGACCGTGCTGACCGCGGCACGTGTCGCCTCGGGGTCGAAGGCGTTGACCCGCAGCAGCGAGAGACAGCCGAGGCGCGCGAGGAACTCGCGCACGTGGAAGGGCTGCCGGCCCTTGAGGGGACGAGGGAAGTAGTCGAGGAAGGGCTCGACGAAGACCTGCGGCACGAGACCGTGATGGAAGTCGACGGGGACCGCCGCGGCGCGATTCAGGAAGTCGGACACGGTGCCCGAGCTGATGAGCGGCGTGTCGCCGAAGAGCACGAGACAGCGCTCGTCGTCGGCGAACGTCACCTCGCTCTTCACGAGGCGGAAGTTGCCGGCCTGGCGTGGCTGCGAGGGCAGGACCGTCGTGCGGGGCGGCAGCTCCAGCTCGCCGACCCGCTTCTCGTCGGTCACCAGGATGACGCGCTTGAAGTCGAGCTCCCGCGCGAGGTCGAGCTGACGCTGGACCAGGGGGCGACCGTCGAGGAGGAAGAAGTTCTTGTTCTGCCCGCCCGCACCCGGCTTGCCGGACGAGCCGGCAAAGATGGCGAGCGTGAGGTCGCGAGGGACGAAGCTCGGGGCACCGTCCCCCGTCGTGCGCTCGCGACCGGATTCCATCGACATCGGCCGGATCCTAGCGGGGGAGTCTCAGTGCGTCGAGGACTAGCTAAACGGAATCCTCACGGGAGCACGGCGGTGGACGCCGACCGCCCGGGGCGGGCGGGAGAGCGGGGCAGCGCGGACTCGCGCCACGAGTTTCAGTCCACTCAGTTCCGGAGGTGGAACGTCGCTGGCTCCCACCCCCAGCGCCCGGTAGAGCTGCTGCTCGTCGCGCCAGGCCGCGCTGCCAGAGGCCCCGGACGGTCCTGCTCCCGCTCCGCGTGCCGAGGACTCGACGAAAGCCGTCTCCCATCAAGCTCTCGCCACCGTCTCGCCGGCGACCCGGGGCGGTGCAGGGAGGCGTCCGAATCGGTTAGCCTCCGCTCTCTTGCATCGTAGTTCCCGCTTGGAGGACGGACCAGGAGAGCGGTCAGCATTCCGAGAACACGAGCAAGGAGCGAACGAAACTCGGACGCGCTTCGTCCGTAGACACCCCCCGCACGACTCGATCCCCGAGACCAGCAGAGAGAATCAAGGAGCCTGCGCGTGACCGAGAGAGCGGAGAACATCATCGATCGCCTCGCCAACCTGCTGCCGGGCTACCAGTCCTTCAAGGACAAGGAGGCCCGCCGCGACACCGACGCCCGGGTGCGGGAGCGGGTGGCCACGGTCCTCGACGACAACAAGGTCAAGCTCGACGAGATGATCCGAGCGATGACCGACGAGGGTCGCCTCGACGTCATCAGCGGCCTGGACCGACTCAAGCGCCAGGTCGGCAGCTGTGCCGACGGCATCCGCCACGTGGCCCATGGAGACAGCGGCCTGATGGACGACCGGGTCATCGGCGAGCTCGAGCTCGACCGCATCCACGACCACGACCTGGGGCTGCTCGAGCAGGCCCAGCAGCTCACCACCGCCTTCGCGGACCTCGACGCCGCGGGCACGCCCGACGCTCTACCCGAGCTCACCAAGACGGTCGAGTCGATGCGTCAGGCCATCGACCGTCGCGAACAGCTCCTCCAGGAGGTCTTCTGATGCCAAAGCTGATGGAAGTCATCGACTACCTCGACGAATCCGGTGACACCCTCGTCGCCCGCGTGCCTGCCGACGACTCCTGCGAGGTCAAGTGGGGCGCCCAGCTGACCGTCCGCGAGAGCCAGGCAGCCGTGTTCTTCCGCGACGGCAAGGCGGTCACCGCCTTCCGCCCGGGTCGCTACGTCCTCAAGACGCAGAACATCCCGGTCCTCACCAAGTGGGTCACGAGCTTCGGCTACGGCCCGCGCAGCCCCTTCCGCGCCGAGGTCTACTTCGTCGGCACGAAGCTCATGCACGGGCTCAAGTGGGGCACTCGCCAGCCCATCATCTTCCGTGACGCCGAGCTGCACGCGGTGCGGCTCCGGTCCTTCGGCACCTTCTCGATCAAGGTGGTGAAGCCGGTGCTGTTCCTCAACCGGATGGCCGGCACTCAGGGTCTCTTCACCACCGACGAGATCACCGACTACCTGCGCTCGATCCTCACCTCGCGGCTCATGGACGTGTTCGGCACGGTCGTGAAGTCGGTCTTCGACCTGCCGCAGTACTACGACGAGCTCGCCGCCGCCCTCAAGGCGCGGGTCGCCGACGACTTCGCCGCCGCCGGTCTCGAGCTGGTCGACTTCCTCATCGAGGCCATCACGCCTCCCGAGGAAGTGCAGAAGATGATCGACGAGCGCTCCTCCATGGCCGCCATCGGCGACATGAACACCTTCATGCAGTTCAAGGCCGCCAAGTCCCTGCAGGACGCGGCTCAAAACGGTGGCGAGATGGGCGGCATGCTCGGTGCCGGTGCCGGGCTCGGCTTCGGCATGATGATGCCGCAGATGATGAGCCAGTCCTTCGGCATGCAGCCCACGGCGCCTCAGGCGGCCATGCCGGCCGGTGCGGCGGTCCCCGCCAACACCGAGGCGGCCGCGGCGGCACCGCCGGTGGCCGATCCGTTCGAGCTCCTGGGCAAGCTCAAGGGCCTGCTGGACCTCGGCGCGATCACGGCTGAAGAGTACGAGACCAAGAAGGCCGATCTCCTGTCGCGGATGTAGCTCCGAGGAGGATGAGATCATGACCACCGCACCCGACGACGCCACCATTGCCTTCCGCGAGGCCCTGCGCCTGGCAGCCTCCGATCTCGTCACCGAAGCGATCGCCGCCTTCGAGAAGATGATCGAGACCTGGCCGAAGCACGACCTCGCGGACGATGCGCTCTACGACCTGGGCGCTTGCTACCTGCACATCAACCAGCACGACCGAGCGGCTGCTTGCTTCGAGCGGCTCATCGCGGAGTATCCCGACGCCGAGATCGCCAGCGAAGAGCTCGGTGGTCGTGAGGTCGGCCGCACCGCCGCCAAGGCTCAGCTCGGCCTCGTCGCCACGCACTTGGGACGGGGCGACATGGAGAGCGCGAAGGCAGCGGCCGATGCCCTGGCCGACGACGAGGTCTCCAAGGTCCGTCCGACGCCCGGCGTGGAGCGCAGCTTCCACGAGGTCGCGCAGTCGCTGCTGCTCTCGGCGACGGCCGGCGAGGACGACGACGTCGACGACGTCGGTCCGGAGAGCTGTCAGGAGGCAGCGGAGGACGACGGCGAGTCGTAGACGCCGGGCAGCTTGCAGTCATCGCGACCAGCGCTAGTGTTTGCGGATGGACGCGACGACCCCGCCCAACGCGATCGACACCGAGAAGCTCTGGAGCGCGCTACGCCAGCGTCTCCAGGGCTTCTTCGTTTCTCGGACCCGCGACGCCGCGCTCAGCGCCGACCTCGTCCAGGAGACCTTCGTCCGGGTCCACGAGAAGCTCGGCGACCTGCGCGAGACCGAGCGTCTGGAGTCGTGGGTGTTCTCCATCGCCCGTCACCTCCTGACCGACCACCATCGTCGGCGACCGACCCAGGAGCTGCCCCACGACCTCCCCGAGCGCACGGCTCCCGAGGAGCAGGACACCGACGACAACTGCAACGGGGTCGTCGCGAGCTGGCTGCCGGCCGCCATCGAGCACCTGCCCGACACCTACCGCGAGGCGGTGCGGCTCGAGGAGATCGAGGGTCTCCCCCAGGCCGAGATCGCCGAGCGTCTCGGGATCTCGCTGTCGGGGGCCAAGTCGCGGATCCAGCGAGGTCGGGCGAAGCTCGTGGCGGCCCTCCACGACTGCTGCAGCTTCGAGCTCGACCGTCGAGGCAACGTCCTCGGCTGGGTCCAGGACGGCTCTCGCTCGTGCTGTGGCGACACGAAGGTGTCTCCCCGAGGAGGCTCCTGCGCCGACTCGTGAGCAGCCCCTGCGTCTTTTCGAGGACGGTCCCGTCTTCCTCGTGAGCGGCCGGCGCTGACGTCGGCCCCGCCACGACGAAAGACATCACCATGACCCCTTCGCTCCCTCTCTCGCTCGTCCTTCTCGCGCTCCCCTCGCTGGCTTCGGCAGCCCTGCCCCCGAGCACGGCCTGTTGCGTTCCGAGCGTGGCCTGCTGCCCGACGCCGACGACGGCACCGGCTTGCTGTCCGACGACGGATGCGCGGCCGAGCGCACCGGCGGCGACGAGCTGCGCACCGAGCCCCGCGACCACCGCCTGCTGCCCCCCGAGCGAGTGCTGCCCACCGGCCTGCTGCCCTCCCGCTTGCTGCGAGACCGGTGCTCAGGCGCCTCCAGCACCGACCGCGAGCTCGTGCTGTCCGACGACCACGGCGTCGCCCGGAGCGACCTGCCCGAGCTGACGGCTCGGCGATTGTCCGTGCTGCACGCGCTTTCCGTCCTTCCCCCGTGAGAACTCATGCACCGTCCCGGCTCGTCGAGTCGGGACCGTCCGTCGGGTGGACTCTTCACCGCCCGACCGGGGGAAGAAGCACAGCCATGTCCACGTTCGCGATCCGTACCAGACACCCTCTCACTCTCACCGCCTGCCTCCTGGCGACGCTCCTCTTCACGACCAGCGCGTCGGCGCAGGTCCTCTACCACGACACCTTCGACGACGATGATCCGGCGACGAACACCGGCGGCATCGGCTCCGGCTGGGACCTCCCCTTCAACGAGCCCGGCGCCTCGCTCTCGGAATCCGGTGGCGAGATGACCGTCAACTCTCCGCCCTCGCAGAACTCCCTCGCCGCCTACCGCACGATCGGCACCTTCGATCACGAGATGCAGCCCTACGAGGTCCAGTGGGTGCTCACCTTCGACGAGCTCGAAGACGCCAACACCCACTCCTTCGCCGTCACCGACGTCGGGCCGTTCAACGGTCGCGCGATCAGCCTCGTGCTCCAGCGTGACGGCTTCGCACGCACGGAGCTCCGACTGTTCAACGGCCCGGTGCGGACGAACTTCGACTCCAGCCACACTCCGGCCAACCGCGTCGACGGCTACACGGTGACGCTGACGGTCGACATGAACGGCGTCACCTGGTCCTCTCCGGAGATCGACCTCGAGATCGTCGCGCCCTGGGCCGACGCCCACCCCGACATCGACTTCGCCTCCATGCACTCCGGTCCGTTCCACGTGTCCGGCATGGTGCACCGCGCCCACATCTCGCAGAACCCGTTCGCGGACCAGCACACCATCCGTCTCGACGAGGTCATCGTGAACCGCCTCGAGGTCACCGACTGCTGTCCCGACGATCCCGACAAGCTCGAGCCCGGTCTCTGCGGCTGCGGCGTGCCCGACGACGACAGTGACGGCGACACGGTCCCCGACTGTCTCGATTGCTGCCCCGACGATCCCTTCAAGACCGAGGCCGGCGCCTGTGGCTGCGGCTTCACCGATGACGACAGCGACGCAGACGGCGTCGTCGACTGCTTCGACTGCTGTCCCGACGATCCCGGCAAGACCGACGCGGGCACCTGCGGCTGCGGCATCGCCGACGTCGACAGCGACGGCGACGGTGTCCTCGACTGCAACGACGAGTGCCCCGACGATCCGGACAAGACCGACGCCGGCACCTGCGGCTGCGGCGTCAGCGACGTCGACTCTGATGCCGACGGCCTCCCCGACTGTCTCGACACCCTGGTCTGCGACGACTGCGAGATGCGCCTGCTGCTCGAGGCCGCCCTGCCCGGTCTCTCCAGCGACCCGGCCTGCGGCGTGGACCTGCCGCTCGATCCCGCACCCTGCTGCCCGCTCGTCGTGGCGGCCGTCGACGCGCTGACCGGCGACGTGCTTCCGAGCACGCATCCTTGCGCGGCGCCCTGCGCTGGACCGTGCCAGAGCCATGACTTCGACGGTCTCACCGCGGGCACCGTGGTCACCACCGAGTTCTCGGGCCTGACCATCAGCGGCACCTCGCCGGTCATGATCTTCGACACCTCGGACCCGACCTGCGGTGACGACGACCTGCTCACGCCGGGCACCGGTCCCGGCAACGTCTCCGACCTCGGTGGCGTGCTCATCCTCTCCGAGCCCGGCTCGAGCTGCTCACCCGACGACGCTCGCGACGGTGGTGTCATGACCATCGAGGCCGACGAGCCGATCGAGCTCCACTCCATCGGCCTCCTCGACGTCGACGACGACGAGGTCATCGTCCGGACCTGGGACGACACGGGCAGCCTCATCCGCGAGGTCGTCGTGCCGCCGCAGGGCGTGGACAACGGCTGGCAGTCGGTGCTCATCGAGCGCTGCGGCGTGAAGACCATCGAGATCGAGACGACCGGCTCGATGGCGGTCACCGACCTGACCTGCGCCCGCGACGTGGTCCGCAGCCGACTGACCGGTCGCCGCGACGACGCCGACCCCCGCTCCCGCAGCGGTCGGCTCGACCTGATCGAGCGTCGCGGCGGTCGCCGCTGAGCGGCCGCTGGTCGCGCACCGGCCGGTGGCCCTGAGCCACCGGCCGCGATCACGGGCGGCTCCGAGGGCCTGGCGCCGGGGTGTACCCTGTCGTCACTTCCCTCCCAGGAGCCGCCCGTGACCGTCTCGCCCGCCGACTGCAACGCCGACCTCCTCTCCTTCATCGAGGCCTCTCCCACGCCCCATCACTGCGTGGCGGAAGCGCGCCGACGTCTCGAGTCGGCCGGCTTCACGGCCCTCGACGAGCGGGAGCGCTTCGAGCTGAAGCCCGGCGGTCGCTACCTGGTCGAGCGCGAAGGTACGACGCTGGTCGCCTGGATCCAGTCGGGCGACGGGGTGCCGAAGTCCTTCCATCTCCTCGGCGCTCACACCGACAGCCCCAACCTCCGGCTCAAGCCGCATCCCGAGCGCACGGCGCACGGCTATCGGCAGCTCGGCGTCGAGCCCTACGGCGGCCTGCTCATGGGCACCTGGACGGACCGCGACCTGGGAGTGGCCGGTCGTCTTCTCCTTCGCGACGACACCAGCCAACTCGTGCGCATCGACCGCCCGGTCTGCCGCGTGCCGCAGCTCGCCATCCACCTCAACCGCAAGGTGAACGACTCCGGCCTCGTCCTCGACAAGCAGAAGCACCTCTCACCGCTCATCGGCCTCGGTGACGGCGACGAGGGCTGGCTGTTCTCCTGGCTGGCCGAGGAGACCGGCGTCGACGCCGACGCGATCACCGGCTTCGACCTCCACCTCTTCGACGTGGTCGCCCCCACGGTGAGCGGGATGAACGGCGAGTTCATCCACGCGCCTCGGCTCGACAACCAGACGAGCTGCCACGCAGCGGTCGCGTCGCTCGTGGCGACCGACTCCGACTCGACGGCGTGCCGCGGCATCGTTCTCTACGACCACGAGGAGATCGGCTCGGTGAGCTCGCAGGGTGCCGCGTCGATCTACCTGCGATCGCTGCTCGGTCGGGTCGTCCGAGCGGCGGGTGGTGACGACGAGGACCTCGAGCGCGCCCTGCCCGACTCGCTCATGGTCTCCTGCGACAGCAGCCATGCCCTGCATCCGAACTACGCCGAGTACCACGAGCCCGACCACCGCCCGATCATGAACGGCGGCCCGGTGCTCAAGATCAACTGCAACCAGCGCTACGCGACCGACGCGACCACGGCGGCGCGACTCCAGGCCTGCGCCGACGCCGTCGGCGTCTCGCTCCAGCGCTTCGTCAGCCGCTCCGACCTGCCTTGTGGATCGACCATCGGACCGATCAGCTCGGCCCAGCTCGGCATGCCCACCGTCGACGTCGGCACGCCCATCCTCTCCATGCACAGCATCCGCGAGATGGGCGGCAGCGAGGACCAAGGGATGATGGTCGCCATGCTCCAACAAGTACTGAAGGGCTAGCGCAGCCTCGGGCGTCCCCAGGTCACGCTCGTCACCGTCATCAGCTCGACCTCGTCGCCCTCGACGTGTCCCGCGACGAGCTCGGCCACCTGCTGGTCGAAGGCCCTCGCGTTCTCCGGCGTCATCCGAGCCCGCGAGAAGCCGTTGCGCGAGTGGAAGGACTCGACGTACTCCTCGAGCGGCTGTCGAAAGACCGTCGGCTCGGTCTCGTGGTCGCCCTGTCGCTCGAACAGGCCCCGTGACTCGAGGTCGGCGATGAGGTCGTGCTCGCGGTAGTGCACGTTGGTGCTGTAGCGATCGATGATCGCCTGCAGCTCCTTCGCCCAGGGAGGTGTCGTGGCCAGGCCCCGTCCGATCACCGCGAGCGGACCGCCCTCCCTCAAGCAGCCGGCCAGCATCGGCAGCACGACCTCCCAGTCCATCCAGTGGAGCGACTCGGCGGCGACCGCGGCCGAGTAGCTGCCGTCGGGGCGGAAGTCTTCCGAAGACACCCCTTCCCAGGTCACCGAAGCGGGGGCAGCGACCGTGCGTTGCTCACCGAGGGCGCGCATGGGCTCCGAAGGCTCGACGGCGACCACCGTGTCGACCCGATCGGCGAGGAGCGTCGTGAAGTCACCGGAGCCGGCCCCAAGCTCGAGCACCCGATGCGGCGGAGGGCCGAGAAGCTCCAACACGACGTCGACGACCTCGGGCGCGTAGGGCGGCCGATGACGATAGGCCGAGGCCACCTCGACCTCGGCGAACTGCAAGCCTTGGTCAGGTTGGAGGTGGCGGGGCTTGGGCGGGCCTGGGCGCTCGGTCATCCGGCGGCAGCCTCGACCCCGAGCCACCTGCGGTCAAGCCCGGCCACCGGGTGAGCGCCGTTCGGACTTGACTTCGTGTCACCACGACACCATATTCGTGTCATGGAAACACGAAACGTTGCCACCGGACTCGAGCGGGAGCTGGCCGAGCGCCTCCTGGGCCGCCCACGGGCGTCCTTCCTGACCACCGACGCCTACAAGCTGTCGATGGCGCAGGCCGGCCACCCGCTCCGCGAGGAGACCTTCTACCTCTCCTTCCGCAAGGGCGGACCGCACCACGTTCCGTTCGACCTGACGGCGGTTCTCGAGCACCTGCGACCGGCCGAGCCCACCAACGACGAGCTTCGTTTCATGGCCGAACACGGCTACGGACCGACACCGGCGATGACCGCGGCCCTCGCCGGCTCCCTGCGGGTGGACGCCGCGCCGGCCGGCTCCTGGGTGCTCCCGGGTGAGCCGCTCGCCACGCTGACGGGCCCGAGCTTCCTCGTGTCCTGGCTCGAGCCACTGGCGGTGGCCCTCCACTACCCCATCCAGGTCGCGACGGCCTGCCTGCGCGGGCGCAGCACCTTCGCCGCGACTTGCCCGGACGAGGCAGCCCTCATCGAGCTGGCGGCGGCGTCCGTCGGCAAGCAGGTCGACGTCGAGCTCCGCACCGACGACTACCGCCGGCAGGTAGGGGCCGCTGCCACGCGTCTCCTCGACGCGGTCGACGGCGACGCGAACCGACTGTTCGAAGTCGGCCTGCGCGGGGCGAGCTGCGTCGAGCAGCACCTGCTCGCGCTGGAGGCCTGCCGCGAGTCGGGCCTGCTCGCCACCAGCAACGTGCTCGGCGCGGCCGCCCACGACCTCCGACCGGTCGGCACGGCCGGTCACGAGCATCAGCAGCGCTTCGGCGACGACGCCGAGGGCTTCCGCGCGCTGCGCGACCGACGGCCCGAGCCGCCGAGCTACCTGCTCGACACCTACGACGTCTTCACCCGCGGCCTCCCAGCGGCGGTGGAGGTGCTCGCCGAGGATCCGAACCGGGCCGCGTCCTTGCGCTTCGACTCAGGCGACCAGGAAGACCAGCTCGCGAAGGCACTCTCACTGCTCGGACCGAAGCTCGCTCCCCTCTTCGTCTTCGAGGACGGCTACGACGTCGACCGCACGAAGACGATGGAGGCCACCGCCGAGCGCCTGGGCGTGAGCCGCGAGCGCCGTCTCTACGGCTACGGCTCCGAGCTCGTCGCCCGACCGACCTCCACCGACCTCATGCGCGATCGCGTCGGGGCGGTCTACAAGCTCTGCCAGACCGGCTCGCGTCCGGTCATGAAGTTCTCAGACACCGGCAAGGAGAGCGCACCGGGTCAGCCGCTGGCCCTGCGTCGCGTGGGCGGAGACGACGACCGACCGCTCGGGCTCATCGCCCAGGCCGACGAACCCGTGCCCGACGGCTACCGACCGCTCGCCGAGCTCATCGACTCCTCGGAGCCGACGGACGAGCGCGCCGCGCCCAGCCCGGCCACTCGTGAGCTCATCGACGACCTGCGCAATCGAAGACTCGGCTGAACCCTTCCCGAAAAGGAGACACCATGCCCCTGCGGAGACCCGAGGCCCTCATCGACGAACGCGTGCACGCCCTTCGCTCCTTCCATGAGAGCGCAGGCCTGGAGCGGGCTCAGCTCGACGTCTCCGGTGGGATCGACTCGGCGGTCATGCTGGCCCTCCTCGCCCACGCCTTGGTGCCGTCGAAGATCACCGCGGTCCACACCCGCATCGACACCGATCCGAGCGCGAGCGCTCGGGCGCATGAGGTCGCCGAGAGTCTCGACGTTCGGCTCCTCGACCTCGACCTCGGCCCGCTTCACGCGCGGCTGCTCGATGAGCTGCGCGACGCTCTCGTGCCGGACGCTCGTGAGCGGACCCTTCTCGAAGAGCGCGTGAGCAACGACCCGACCATCGTCGGCTCGCTCCGCTCCACCTTGCGCGCCCCGGTCGGACGCGCCCTGAACCGACTGGCTGGCAACGGCGTGCGGCACGGCACGGGCAACGAGTGTGAGGACCGCTGGACCCGCTTCTTCCAGAAGGGTGGTGACGGCGAGGTCGACACCAACCCGCTGGGCATGCTCTCCAAGGGCGAGGTCTATCAGCTCGCGGTGGCCCTCGAGCTGCCACGTTCGGTGATCGTCGCGGCTCCCTCCCCCGATCTCTGGGGCCGTGACCACGTTCACTCCGACGAGGACGAGCTCGAGCGCTACCTCGGCCTCGATCCCGGACCGCACTGCTTCTACAGTGCGGTCGATCCGGAGGACGGTTCTTATCGTCGCGTCGGTCTCATCGAACGCCTGAGCCGCTTCCTCGACGAGCCATTCGTGCTCGGTGACGACGGCGGCAAGACGATCGGTGACCGTCTCTTCGGTGGCCCGGGCACTCCGACCGAGATGGGCACCCTGCTCGCTCGTGCTCGGGAGAGCGCGGCCCTCGGTACTCTCGATGAAGGTCTGCGCGACGCCCTGGTCCTCACCGCGAGGGAGGTCGAGCGCCGCACGCGACACAAGGTCAACCCGGCTTGTCCCCAGCTCGGCTCCCGCCGCGAGCTCCACCGCCTCGGTGGTCTCCTCGACGACCACCTCCCCGAACCCTGCTCGACGAGGTCAGCATGAACGACACGCACTTGCTCGCGATCGACCCCCAGGTCGACTTCTGCCACCCCGAGGGCTCGCTCTTCGTGCCGGGTGCCGACGAGGACATGGCCCGGCTCGCCCGGCTCGTCGAAGGGCTGGGCGACCGACTCGCCGCCGTGCACGTCACCCTCGACACGCACCAGCGTCACGACATCTCCCATCCGGGCTGGTGGCGGGACGCCGAGGACCGATCGCCGGCGCCCTTCACGACGCTCACTGCCACCGAGCTCGAGCAGGGCCACTGGCGCACGGCGGTCGAGGGGGCGCACGCGCGCAGCCTCGAGTACCTCCGCAAGCTCGAAGAGGGTGGTCGACATCCCCACGTCGTCTGGCCCGAGCACTGCCTCGTGGGCAGCCCGGGACACGCCGTCGACGCGACCCTGCTCGGGGCCCTGCACGGCTGGGAGGCTGGCGGTCGGCGGGTCGACTTCGTGCTCAAGGGCAACAACCCGTGGACGGAGCACTTCTCGGCCTTCCGCGCCGAGGTGTCGGACTACCGCGATCCGAGCACCGACTGGAACGTCGAGCTGGTCGAGCGACTGCGGGGAGCCGAGCGCCTGCTCGTCACCGGTGAGGCACGCTCGCACTGCGTAGCACACAGCCTGCGAGACCTCGTGACCGCCCTCAACGACCCCGCGGCAGTGAAGCGACTCGTGCTGCTCACCGACACGACCAGCGACGTGCCGGGCTTCGAGGACGAAGGCATCGCGTTGCTCGACGAGGCCTCCCGTGCCGGAGTTCGGCTCGCCACGACCACGGAGATCGCCGCCGAGCTCGGCGTCACCCTCGCTCACTGAGGAACATCCATGACGGCACCACGTGAGCACGACGACGCGACCGAGCAGCCGGGACGCTTCGTCTACCGCTGGCCCAAGGCCGACATCACCGTCGACTGCGTGGTCTTCGGGCTCGAAGAGCAGGAAGACGGACCGCGCGTCCTCCTGGTCCGCCGCGGCAAGCCCGACGAGCCCTTCCACGGTCGGTGGGCGCTGCCCGGCGGCTTCATCGAGATGGACGAGAGCCTGGAGGAGTCGGCCCGTCGTGAGCTCGAGAGCGAGACCGGCGTGTCGCTGTCCTATCTCGAACAGCTCTACACCTTCGGCACGCCCGGTCGTGACCCGCGGGGCCGAGTCGTCACGATCGCCTACCTCGCGTTGGTTCGACCCAACGACGTCGAGTTGGCCGCGGCCGACGACGCCGACGACGCGCGCTGGTTCGCCGTCGACGCACTGCCGGAGCTGGCCTTCGACCACGACGCGATCATCGAGCTCGCGCGGCGTCGGTTGCGGAGCAAGCTGCGCTGGCAGCCAGTGGGCTTCGGGCTGCTGCCCGAGCGCTTCACCTTGTCGGAGCTCCAGCGGGTCTACGAGGTCATCCTCGGTCACGAGCTCGACAAGAGGAATTTCCGACGCAAGGTGCTGGGCTTCGAAGTCCTCGTCGACACCGGTGAGTGGCAACGCGAGGTCGGTCGACCGGCGAAGCTCTACCACTTCGACGAGAGGAAGTACCGGACCCTGCTCGAACGTGGCGTCGACTTCGAGGTGTGAGCTCGGCTCGACGCCGCGTCAGATCTCCAGCGACGGCCAGTCCGCCCGACTCCGCTCACGTCGGTCCTCGATCCGCAAGGCCATCACCAGCGCCCCGACCGACAATGCCAACCAGAGCGTCGCCCAGACCCAGTGGGGCAGCCAGAAGAGGTCGGCCATCGTGTTGGCGTCGCTGTGGCCGTGACTCGTCACTCCGTACAACACGCGGATGGACATCAACCCGTTGAGGCAGGTCTGCGCCCCGAGATACGTGAGCAGGAAGGGATGCCAACGCTCGTCGACCTTCCGGGCCAGTAGCAGGAAGCCGACTCCGAGCAGCAGGCAGGTCACGATGCCGAAGGGGTTGCGCACCCAGAGCAGCACCGACAGCAGGAGCGTCGCCCCGATCCCGAACAGGGCGATCCGCGCGGTCCGACGCGAAGCCTGAGCGGCCACCAGCCCGGCCCCGAACAACGTCGTGCCCAGGTAGCCGGCGGACGCCACGAGCCCCCGCCGGATCGAGCCGAAGTCCGCCAGGTAGGTGGCCAGGCCCGAGGTGTCCGGGTTGATGACCAGGGTCTGGAAGCGACCGCCCAGGGCGATGGCCATCAGCCCGTGGCACATCTCGTGGACCCAAGTGGCGAAGAGGAGCAGTGGGTAGAGCAGGTAGCGAACGACCGGCAGGTTCGAGAGCACGACCGTGGCCAGGACGGCCAGGAACAGGACTTTCGTTCGGTTGGCTCGTGGCATCGAGAGGCTCCGGGACCGAGACGCACGACGGGCGTCGTGTCGATCCTACGGATCCCCGGGCGCTGGGTTCCCTGCCCTCCCCGTCCCCTCTCGCCTCAGGCCGCGGTGAGCTTCTGGGCGGCCGCGATGAGCTTGGCTGGCTGGAAGGGCTTGATGATCCAGCCCGCCGCCCCGGCGTCCTTGGCCTTCTTGATGAGCTCCGGCTGACTCTCGGTGGTGAGCATGACCACCGGCAGGCCCCCGTGCCGCGGGTCGCTCTTCACCTTCTCGACCATCTCGAGCCCGTCCATCCGCGGCATGTTCACGTCGCAGATCACCAGCGCGAGGGTCGTGTTGGCCTCGATCGCGGCCCGGCCGTCGACCCCGTCGATGGCCTCGAGCACCTCGAAGCCGGCCTGGACGAGCGCCAGGCCCACCTGCTGTCGCACCGTCGCCGAGTCGTCGACGACGAGCACTTTCTTCTTGCTCAAGGGGAGCTCCCCTTCCTCGGGCCGAGACGACGTTCGGTCACTTCCCCCTGGCTCCGGCGTCCGTGGGCAGCACCGGAGTCTCGGCCCTACTCCGATGCTTTCGTCACGCTCACGAATGTTCTTGAGACGGTAAGACGCGGAGCTGTCTCGGCCTGGGACGGCCTGCTCAAGTTCGAACGGACCTCACCGAAAGGCCTTCCGAGCCCCGGGAGGACCATGAAGGCCACGACACGACTTCTCGCCCTGCTGACCCTCCTCGGCTCGGCCGGGTGCACGCACCCGCCGATCGAGGCCGCCCGCTCGGCCCCGCCGCCGTCCCTGCGCCGAGAGCCGATCGAGCCACTCATCCGTCCCGACGATCTCGAGGACGACAAGGTCGCTCTCGGGGGACGGCTCTTCCACGATCCCATCCTGTCGGGCGACGGGACGGTCTCCTGCGCGACCTGCCACGACATCGCCGCCGGTGGTGACGACGGCCTCCCCCGCTCCCTCGGCATCGGCGACGCCGAGGGCACCATCAACGCGCCGACCGTCCTCAACGCCGGCTTCAACTTCGTGCAGTTCTGGGACGGTCGCGCCGAGACGCTCGAAGAACAAGCCGAGGCTCCCGTCACTCACCCCAAGGAGATGGGAGCGGACTGGGCCGAGGTCGTCGAGAAGGTCCGCGCGAGCCCACGCTACGCGACCGAGTTCGGAAGGCTCTACTCGGACGGCGTCACCAAGGACAACATCGTCGACGCCATCGCCGAGTTCGAGCGGATGCTCGTCACGGCCGGCGGCCCCTTCGATCGCTGGCTCCGAGGAGATGACGACGCGCTCTCCGCCGACGCTCGCGCCGGTTACGAGCTCTTCCAGGAGCTCGGCTGCATCGCCTGTCATCAGGGTCGCAACGTCGGCGGCAACATGTACCAACACTTCGGTGTCATGAGCGACTACTTCGCCGAGCGAGGCGACGTCACCGAGGCCGACCTCGGTCGCTTCAACGTGACGGGTCGCGAGAGCGACAAGCACCTGTTCCGAGTGCCGAGCCTGCGGATGGTCGCCCACACGGCGCCGTACTTCCACGACGGAACCGCAGAAACCTTGCCCGACGCCATCCGCGTCATGGTGCGCCATCAGCTCGGTCGCGAGATCGACGACACGAGCGTCCATCAGCTCGAGCAATTCCTCCACAGTCTCGCTGGTCCCATCCCCGACGTGGAGGCCTTCCGTGTTCAGTGACCGACGACGTCTCGCCCTCGCCGCGGTCGGCGTCACGGCCGTGCTCGGCGTGGTGTCCTTCCTGCTCGTCGAGAAGTCGCAGACCCTCGACCTCGCGGCCCACGATCGCGCCGTCTCGGCTCTCAACCGCGTGCTGGCCCTCGACGACCAGCTCGAGCAACACGTCCTCGCCGCTCGCTTCGGCGTTCTCCAGCAGTATGACCCGCTCGTCGCCGTCGCCGACGGCCTGCGGACGGCCCTCGACGACCTGGAGACCGAGCTCGCCCTCGTGCTGCCTGCCGAGAGAGTCCCGGGCGGTGAGCTCGACTCCGTGAGACAACGCGTGAAGGAGCGTCTCGACGCCACCGAGAGCTTCAAGCCCCGCAACTCCATCTTCAAGAACTCGCTGCGCTGGTTCCCGCGGGCGGCCCGTGAGCACGCGGAGCGTCGACGCGAGGCCGGTGACGAGGACCGAGCCCGCGCCACCGAAGAGCTCCTCTCGCTCACGCTGTCTCAGCACGCCACGCAAGTGCCTGCCTTGCTCGGCACCGCCCGTGAGGCCGCCGACCGTCTCCGCGACGACACGCGAGGGCTCGATGAGGCGGAGACACGACAGCAGGTCTTGCTGACCCGCCACGCGGGTCGCGTGCTCGAGGAGCGCGAAGCCCTCGCTCCCCTGCTCGACGAGCTCCTCGACGAGAGGGTGAGCCTGAGCGTCCACGGCTTGCGCGAGACCTACGACCACGAAGTGCGAACCCTGGTGGCCAGCGATCGCACCTGGCGAGCCGCCCTCATCGGCTGGGGTCTCCTGCTCATCGGGCTGCTCGTCGGCCTGGGCGTGAAGCTCGCCGGTCTCTACGCCACCCTCGAGCGCAAGGTCGAACAGCGCACCGCCGAGCTCGACGAGCGCAACGGCGACCTGCGTCGCGTGCTCGACAACGTTGCCCAAGGCTTCGTGACGGTCGACTCGGACGGACGGATGTCGACCGAGCGCTCCGCCATCCTCGAACGCTGGCTCGGATCGTCGCTCGAGGCACCCACGCTCTGGCAAGCCCTCGCAGCTCACGACGAGAATGCGGCGGCCTGGTTGGAGCTGGGTTGGGAGGAGGTCTTCGCCGACGTCCTACCTCGCGATCTCACGATCGACCAGCTCCCCTCGCGCATCCATCAGCCGGAACGCACGCTCTCGATCGGGTACCAGCCCATCGAGGAGGACGGCGAGCTCGTCGCCATCGTCGCCGTTCTCTCCGACATCAGCAGCGACCTGGAGCGCGAGCGCGCCGAAGCAGAGCAGGCCGAGACGGCCGCGATCTTCCAGCGTGTGCTCGACGATCGACAGGGTGTCGTCGACTTCCTCGGTGAGGCGCGGGCTCAGGTGACCCAGGTCGCCGACTGCAGCGAACCGTCCGAGCTCAAGCGCGTGCTGCACACGCTCAAGGGCAACTGCAGCCTGTTCGGGCTGGAGCGCATCGCCATCCGCTGTCACGAGCTCGAGAGCGAGATGGAAGACGAGGGCGGCCTGCCTTCAGCGGAGTCGCGTCAGGAGCTCGTCCGACTGTGGTGCCACCTCGATCGCACGCTGGGTCGACTGGTGGGCGATCGGTCGGCAGGACGCATCGAGGTGGGTCGACAGGAGGTCGACGCGCTCGTCACCGCCCTCCACGAAGGAACGGACCGACACGAGCTCGCCGAACGGGCCGCCTCCTGGCTCCTCGAACCGCTCGAGGTCCGTCTCCAACGCATCGCGGAGCAGGCGAGCGGACTGGCGGAGCGCCTCGGCAAGCCGGCCGTCTCCATCGAGATCGAGGCGGGCGATCTCCGTCTCGACCGCGACGGATGGCAGGCGTTCTGGTCCGACTTCGTCCACGTGGTCCGCAATGCCGTCGACCACGGATTGGAATCGGCCGAGGAACGACTGGCCGTGGGCAAGTCTCCGACGGGCACGCTGCGTCTCCGCGCGAGCGTGGACGCGGGCGTCTTCTGCCTCGAGGTCGCCGACGACGGTCGCGGCATCGACTGGGAGCAGGTGCGCTCGGTCGCCATCGAACGAGGCCTCCCGGCCGAGACCGAGCAGCAGCTTCGCGACGCGCTGTTCGCTGAGGGCTTCACCACGCGTCAGGAGGCGAACGCCATCTCGGGGAGAGGCATCGGCATGAACGCTCTCCTCGCCGCGACCCACGAGCACGGGGGACGAGTGGTCGTCGACAGCGCACCGGGGCGCGGGACGCGAATGGTCTTCTGCTTCCCCGACACGGTCCTCCCGGAGGGCGCGCGCATCCCCGTCGAGAGCCTGGCTTCGTGACGACCATGGCGACGGCCCGACTCGTGCTGTTCGCCGTCCTGCTCCCGAGCGCGCTGGCCTGCACGACGCCTCGGGCAGCACGACCCGAAACGAAGCGATCGCGGACCCCGCGCATCGTGGCGAGCACGTCATCGAGCCCTGCAACACCCGTCTCGGCCAAGGACGAGGCCATGGCCGACCGCACCTGGCAGACCCTGTGCTCGTCGTGTCACGGACCCCAAGGACGCGGCGACGGACACGCCGCCAACGCCCTCGCTGTCCGACCGCGTGACTTCACGGACCGAAGCTGGCAAGCGTCGGTCACCGACGAGCACGTCGAGCGCATCATCCTCGGCGGTGGCCTGTCGGTGGGACTCTCCCCCATCATGCCGCCGAACCCGATGCTCGAGGACAAGCCGGGAGTGCTGCGGGCATTGCGTGAGAAGGTGCGCTCACTGGACGACTGATCCGGCTCAGGGTGCCGGCTCCTCCACGCCCGCGCAGTTGACGGCCGAGACCTTGAAGAACGCCAGGTCGCTTGGCGTGATGAGCGGACCCACGACGACGTGCTCGGGCTCGCTCACCGTGGCGACCACGACCGAGGTCGCCCGCTCGAACTCGGGCATCTCGTGCCGGCGGAGGTTGTAGCTGTCCCCGTCGGTCGCCACCCAGTGGAAACGCGTGCCGGGTCCGGGCACGACCTTGTCGACCCGCAAGGTCGGACCCACCGGCGTCGGCGGGACGTCGAGGTCGGTGGTGACCACTTGCTCGAGGCCGTCCTCGCAGCCTGGCTCGGTCGAGCAACGCACCTCGACCCGATAGAGCGTGTCGACGAAGGGCGTGTCGAGGAGGGTGTCGGACGCCGGGTAGGGCGCGATCTCGAGCCCGCCGCGGAGCCAGCGGTACTCGATGACACCACCGCAGTCCTCCACGCGTGACCCCGCCGCGGTGAGCATGATCTCGCGGCCCGGGCAGGTCTGTAGGTCGCCGTCGAGCACGGGGACGGCACGACAGCTCGGCTCGACGACCTCGGTCCGGACCTGGCAGATCGGACCGAGCGTCTCGCGCACCGCCGGGTCGGAGAACGGCGTGTCGTAGCTCGCCTCGGTGAGCAAGGCGCCGCCTTGCAGGTCGCTGCCGTCACCGGTCACGGCGAACATCCCACTGGTGATCCCGGTGAGCTCGGTCGAGAAGACGATGCGCCCGGTCTCACCGGCCATCACTCGGCCGCTCACCTGGATCTCGCGTCCGACGATCGCCGCGGTGAGCCCTCCCTCTTCCGTGACCAGGACGGGATCGGAGTACCACGAGTCGGCGTTGAGATGAGTGATCGCCTCGACCGACGACAGGTCGTAGCCGGTGGGATTGCGGAGCTCGAGGGTGATCTCCAGCGTCGAGCTTCGCCCGCGGACCGGCGGGTCTCGCCCCTCCGAGACACGGGCGAACTGCACGAAGCTCTCCTTGAGCGGAGGGCTCCCGTCGTCACGCGGGTAGTAGAGCCGGAGCGGTCGTCGCGGATCGTCGGGAAGGAGCGGATAGTCGCCGGCCGCCAGGGTGGCGAGGTAGTCGTGAACCTGGATGTTGAAGCTGTTGATGTCGTTGGCACCCTCGAGCCCAGCGGAGACCGCGCTCACTCCGATGGCCCAGAGACCGTAATCGGAGCAGTCCATCGGACCGACCGGCACGCCGCCGAGCTGGGTCGTGAAGACCTCGCTGTCCTGACTGGCCTGGAGGTCGGCGCCCCGACCGCTGGGCGTGTCGATGCGAAGGTCGGGAGGGTTGCGGGCCACGGCATCGAGGTCATGCGTGGCCACGTCGATGCCGGCGTTGGGCGTGCCCATGACCGAACCGGCCGTGCTGTGGGTGACCCACGGAAAGACCTGGACGGGCTCGACGATGGTCGCACCGGCGAGATTCACCTCACCACCGGTGAACCAGTACGAGTAGACGTCGTGACCGGGCACGCTCACGCCGAAGACGTTGATGTCCTCGTCGGCCTCGGCACTGTCGTCCATGGTCACCAGCAGGCGGTGGACTCCGGGGACGGCCGGGCCGTCGTAGAGGGTGACCGAGGCGCGGTTGCTGCCACCGGGCTCCGGCGTGTCGGCCCCGAAGCTCAGCCGGACCAGCTCGACGTCGCCGGGGTCGAACAGCACGAAGGTCGTCGTGCCGACCACGCCCCCGAAGAAGGCGTCGAGACCCACCGTGTCGGCGTTGACCAGTCCCGGGTCGAAGAGGTCCACCCGAAGACGATCGTCGGTCACCTCGATGAAGAGCTCGAGATAGTGACGGTTGTCGCCCCAGGAGGAGTTGAAGAGATCGACCGGGGTGTCGGGACCGGTCAGAACGAACCAGCCGGGGGGATCCTCGCCGGCGTCGGGGTAGCCGAAGCGAGCTGCCTGGGTCGTCATCGTCGCGGCGAGGAGCGAAGAAGCGAGGAGACAGAGCCGGAGGAGGGGAGGTGAAGCGTTGACTTCACCCACGCTGGCGACCGGGGGCGGCACTCGTCCGTGCATGGCGGGCACTCCGGGGGAGGCGATCCTGGCCCCGCGGCACCTGCCGGGCAGGCCCCGCGAAGGCGAGGCCGCCGATCTGCTCAATTGAAAAGAGGTTACGCCCGAGCCATGACCGGGGTCAACTCCGGTCCGCCTGCCGTCAGGCGGTGGCCATCCGTCGACGCGAACGACTCACGACGACCAGCGCCGCACCGGCTGTCACGAGGAAGACCAGCGCCAACAGGCCGGCGGGGTTCCCCCAGCGACCGTCGATCTCCAGCAGGTGCTCGAGGCCGAGCCGGCAGAGGTACCAGACGTGGCCGAGCATCACGGCAGCCGTGCCACCGAGGCTCACCGCCCCCCAGAGGAGAGTCTCCTTCGCGAGGGCTTCGGGAGGAAGCTCACGTGGCCAGCACCTGAACGCCAGGTACCCGACGAGCCCCACCGCCAGCCAGTAGATCGACAGGCTGGAGAGGACCACCCACGACGTGAGCGAGACGGGCTCGGTCACCGGAGCCACTCGCCTGAAGCGAGGGCTCCGGTTGCGTGTCGATCGATCACTCGAACGAGGTGATCGTCCGCTTCATGATCTCGAGACACTCGTCGACCTCGTCCTCCGTGATGACGAGCGGCGGAGCGAGACGGATGATGTCGTCGTGGGTCGGCTTGGCGAGCAGGCCGTTCTCGGCCAGCCGCACGCAGACATCCCAAGCGGTCTGCGTCTTGCCCTCGCTCTCGAAGGGCGGGATGACGATCGCGTTGAGCAGGCCCTTGCCGCGAACCAGCTTGACCCGCTCTTCCGGAAGCTCACGGAGACCGGCGCGGAAGCGCTCACCCAGACGCGCCGAGCGCGCCGACAGGTCCTCGTCGACCAGCACGTCGACGGCCTTCATGGCGACCGCGCAGGCCAGCGGGTTGCCGCCGTAGGTCGAGCCATGCTCGCCGGGCTTGACCGCGAGCATGACCTCGTCACTGGCCAGCACCGCGCTCACCGGGTAGAAGCCACCCGACAGCGCCTTGCCGAGGATGACCATGTCCGGCTTGACGCCGTCGTGGTTCACGCAGAGCAGCTCGCCGGTGCGACCGAGACCGGTCTGGATCTCGTCGGCGATCATCAAGACGTTGTTGTCGGCACAGGCCTTCTTGCAGGCCGCGAGGTAACCGTCGTCGGGGACGACCACGCCGGCTTCGCCCTGGATGGGCTCGACGAGGAAGGCACAGACGGTGGGATCGGAGACGGCCTTCGCCACCGCGTCGGCGTCGTTGTAGGGAACCTTGACGAAGCCGGGAGTGAACGGTCCGAACTGGCCAAAGCTGTCCGGATCGGTCGAGAAGGACACGACGGTGATCGTGCGACCATGGAAGTTGCCTTCACAGACGACGACCTTGGCTTCGTTCTCGGGGATGCCCTTGACCGCATAACCCCAGCGTCGCGCCAGCTTGATGGCGGTCTCCACGCCCTCGGCGCCGGATTTCATCATGAGCGTCTTGTCGTAGCCGAGCAGCTCGCTCAGGCGACGCTCACAGAGACCGAGCTTGTCGGTGTAGAAGGCGCGCGAAGTGAGCGTGAGGCTCTCGGCCTGACTCTTGAGCGCGTCGAGGATGGCCGGGTGACAGTGGCCCTGATTGACGGCCGAGTAAGCGGACAAGCAGTCGATGTAGGACTTGCCTTCGACATCGAAGACGCGCACGCCGCGACCCTTCGCGAGCACCACTGGCAACGGGTGATAGTTGTGGGCGCCGTAGCGGTCCTCGAGGGCCATGAAGTCTTGGGAGGTGGTGGGCGTGGTCGACTCGGCTTGCGTGCTCATGATGGCCTCCATGGGAGCATGGGAGACTGGGACTCATTCCCGGAAGAAGCGGATGGTAGCCGAGGTCGCGGTCCCCGGCATCCCCCGACCCAAGATAGTTCCAGGACTTCTCATGAGCACTGACTCTCGCTCCGAAATCGTCCTCTACCAGTACCCCGGCGACGCGACCCTCCCGTCGATCTCTCCGCCCTGCCTCAAGGTCCAGCTCGCCCTCCGAAAGCTCGGCCTCGAGCACGAAATCGTCGATCTCAACCCTCTTCAGGCAGGACGCCACAGCCCCACGGGTCGTCTCCCCGCCTTGCGAATTGGACCGGACCGCACGGTCGCCGACTCGATGGCGATCCTCGACCTCTTGGAAGAGCTCCATCCGGGTCGGGCGCCCTTTGGCGCGACCGGGGCCGAGCGGACCCGCGACCGACTGCTCGAGCACCTCGTCGAGGACACCCTCTACTGGCGCGGCCTGTCCCTGCGGTGGGTCGTCCCCGAGCACCGCGCACGGCTCATCGACTACCTCTTGCCACGCCCGAGCCCCATCAAGCTGTTCGTGCGCTGGGTGTACGCACCGAGCCTCGTGCGACGGGCTCGTGCACAGGGCTGTGGTCGTCACTCGCCGACCGAGATGGAAGCCCGCTTCGAGGAGGTGCTCGACCTCTTCCAGGACAGCCTCGAAGGTGGGCCGTTCCTCCAAGGCCGGAGCGAGCCGGGTCGGGCGGACCTCGCGGCGGCGGCCCTGCTGGCGCAGGTCTGCGTGGCTGACGCCCAGCCCCGCGTCGAGGGCCTCGTCCGGCAGCGTCGGGAGCTGACCGGGATGGTCGGGCGCGTGCTCGACGAGGCGGGCATCGCGACACCTCTCGCCGAAGCCTCTTGAGTGAAACCGAAGACGGGCCTCACTCGTCATCTTTGGATACCCTGCGATGCTCGACGTCCGTCGCTCGCGAGACGTCGCTGAAAGGCCTTCCTCGATGAGACTCCGTCTCGGTGTCCTCCCCCTCCTGCTGCTGGCGGGAAGCTCCTTCGCCCAGGACGGCCCGCCACCCGCCGCCGTCCGTCTCGATGCCGCACGTGTCGAGACGCTCGAGCAGTGGCGTCAACTCACCGGAAGCCTGCGCAGTCAGCGTCAGACCCGTCTCTCGGCCGACACCGAAGGCAAGCTGGCCGCGCTTCCCTTCCAGGAGGGCTCACGGGTCGAGAAGGGCGATGTCGTCGCCCGCCTCGACGACACGCACCAGCGTCTCACCGTGAAACGCCGGAAGGCGGAGCTCGCTTCGGCGCGCGCCACCATCGTCGAGGCCCGCGCCGAGCTCGCCAAGGCCGAGCGCGACCTGCCTCGCTTCCAGCGTCTTCATCGCGAGGGTCAAGCGGTCTCCCAGAGCCTCGTCGACGACGCGAGGACCGAGCTCGACCGAGCCCGCGCCCGACTGCGTCGCGCCGAGGCCGACGTCGAGACCATCCGCGCCGCGCTGGCCACCGCCGAGCAGGACCTGAAGGACACCGAGACCCGCGCTCCCTTCGCCGGCACCATCGTCACGCGTCTCGTCGGCGTGGGCACCTGGATGCGAGCTGGTGACGAGATCCTCGAGCTCGTGGCCGACGACGTGCTCGAAGCTTGGCTCGAGGTCCCGCAAGAGCTCTTGCCTCGCATGAGTGACGACGACCTCCAGCTCGAGATCTTCGCGCTGGGCGAGAACATCCCGGTGGTCGACCGAGCTCTGGTACCACTGGTCGACGAACAGACACGCAGCTTCAGCCTGAGAGTCGAGGTCAGTGACGAGCTCGGCTGGCTCACGCCGGGCATGAGCGTCGAGGCCCGCGTGCCGGCCGCGCGACGCGAGCCCACCACCACCGTCCACCGCGACGCCATCCGCCGAGACGACGCCGGCGAGTTCGTCTACTTCGACGCCGGCGGGCTCGCAGGCGTCGCGCGAGTGATCACGCTCTTCAACCACGGCGAGCGGGTCGCCGTGCGCACCAGCAGCCTACCGCCCGGCGCGAAGGTGGTCATCGAAGGCAACGAACGGCTCTTCCCCGGTCAACCCCTGGCGGACATCGACGCACCACCACCCAGCGATGGTGGCGGAGGCGGCTCGTGAACTTGATCGACCTCGCCCTGCGCCGCCCGGTCACCGTCACGGTGGGAGTGCTGCTCCTGCTGATGTTCGGGCTCATCGGCCTACAGGCGATCCCCGTCCAGCTCGTGCCCGACGTCGACCGACCGGTCATCAACGTCAACACGCCCTGGCCCGGACGCAGCCCGCAAGAAGTCGTCGAGGACGTCACCAAGGCCCAGGAAGAGCAGCTCAAGAACGTCTCCAACCTCGAGTCGATGAAGTCGGTGAGCTCGCAGGGCGGCAACGCCATCACGCTCGAGTTCTATCTCGGCACCGACATCTCACGCGCCTTGCAAGAGGTGTCCGACGCACTGCGTCGCGTGCCGTCCTATCCCGACGAGGTCGACGAGCCCGCCATCACGACCACCGAAGGCTCCGACGCCAGCGCCATCACCTGGATCATCTTCGACGTCGATCCAGCCGACGACGAGACGCATCCCGACTTCGACGTCTCCACCATCCAAGACGCCCTCTTCGACGAGGTGAAGCCCTACCTCGAACGCATCGACGGCGTGGCGAAGGTCAACATCTACGGTGGACGCGAGCGCGAGGCCCGGGTGCTCGCCGACTCGGCTGCCATGGCCCAGCGTGGCGTCACCCACGGGATGCTCGTCACCGCCTTGCGCAACGAGAACCGCGACGTCTCGGCGGGCTCGGTCGCCGAGGGCAAGCGCGACTGGCGAGTCCGCGTGACCGGTCGCTTCCGGGATCTCGACGTCATCCGCGACACCATCGTCACCTGGGGCGCCAGCGGACCGGTGCGGGTGAAGGACCTCGCCACGGTGGAGCTGGGCCATGCCGAGGCGACCGGCTTCGTCCGCTCCTTCGGTCGCCCCTGCCTGGCGATGAACATGATCCGCCAGTCGGGCGCCAACGTGCTCGACGTCATGACCGAAGTGCGTGCGCGGATGAAGGACGTCGAGGCGGACTTCCTCCCGGGCATCACCGGGACCGACGGTCCGCGCATCCGGATGCGGATGGTCTATGACGAGACGACCTACCTCGACTCGGCCATCGGCCTGGTGACCTCCAACCTCTGGCTGGGCGGCGGCCTGGCGGCGCTCGTGCTCCTGCTCTTCCTGCGGAGCTTCACGAGCACGGCGGTCATCGCCCTGGCCATCCCCACCTCGGTCATCGGCACCTTCCTCGTGCTGCTCGCGATGGGACGCACTCTCAACATCGTGTCGCTGGCGGGGCTCGCGTTCTCGGTCGGCCTGGTCGTCGACAACGCCATCGTCGTGCTGGAGAACATCTACCGACACCTGCAATCCGGCCGCCCACCACTCGAAGCGGCCCGACGAGGGGCCGCCGAGGTCTGGGGCGCCATCCTCGCCTCCACTCTCACCACGGTGGCCGTGTTCGTCCCCGTGCTGACCATCCAGGAGGAGGCCGGTCAGCTCTTCCGTGACATCTCGCTGGCGGTGGTCGCATCGGTCACGCTCTCGCTCATCGTCTCCATCACGGTCATCCCCACCGCGTGCTCTCGCTGGCTGCGGCCCAAGAAGGCCAGCGACGACACGACCGAGAAGGGCGGACGTGTCGGCGCCGCTCTCGAGCGCTTCATCCGCTCGCTGGTCACCGGCGCAAAGGGAGCCACGCTTCGCCCCCTGATCATTCTCGCGATGACCGTGATCAGCCTGGGCGGTGCCTGGCTCCTCGCTCCGCCGCTCGATTACCTGCCGGCCGGCAACCGCAACCTCGTCTTCGGCGGCCTGCTCATCCCGCCGGGTTACTCGGTCAGCCAGCAGGAGCTCATCGCCCAGCGGATCGAGAAGCAGGTTCTCCCGTACGCCCAGGCCGACATCACCCAGCCCGAGACGCTGGAGTCGCTGCCACCCATCCCGCGCTTCGACGCGCCCGGAGAGATGTTCGCGCCCGCTGGGATCGAGAACTTCTTTCTGGGCGCTTTCGGCAACACGATGTTCGTCGGCGCCACGAGCCAGGACGACCAGATCGTACGACCGGTGGGGAACATCCTCACCATCGCCATGAACACCATCCCCGACGCCTTTGGCGGTGCCTTCCAAGCGTCGATCTTCGGGATGGGTGCAGGCGCCGGGAACAGCATCGACCTCGAGATCTCGGGCCCCGAGCTCGACCGCGTGGTCGCGGCGGCCAGCGCGATCATGGGTCAGGCCGGTGGCCGCTATGGCTTCCGCAACGTCCAGCCGACGCCGACCAACTTCAACCTGGGTCAGCCCGAGTGGCAGGTCGTGCTCGAGCCCGCCGGTCGCGAGATGGGCTTCTCCACCGCCGATCTCGGCCTGGCCGTGCGCAGCCTCGTCGACGGCGCCAAGGTCGACGAGATCCCCTATCAGGGCCGCACGCTCGACCTCGTGCTGCTCCCGGCGGGCGGACGGCTGAGCGAGCGCTCGGCCCTGCTCGACGTGCCGGTGGCCACGCCCCGTGGTGGCATCGTCGCGCTCGACTCGGTGGCCGAGGTCCACTCGGGTCTCGCGCCTCAAGAGATCCAGCGCATCGAGGAGCTGCCCAGCGTGACCATCGCGGTCGTGCCCCCACCGGGTGCCCCGGTCGAGCAGGTCATGCGCGAGCTCACCGACGAGATCATCGGTCCCGCTCGCACGGCCGGTCTCATCGATCCGACCATGCGCATTCGACTCGAAGGCACGGCCGCCAAGCTCGACGAGGTCCGGCAGTCGCTGTTCGGTCAGGCCAGCAGCACGGGCCTGAGCTCACGCTGGCAGCGCGTCTTGGCGGGCTTCGCCGCGGGCATCCTGCTGCTCGGCGCCCTGCTCGGCGTGATCCGCTTTCACCGCGCCAAGTCGGGCCTGCGTGCCTACGCCCTGGCGGGCATCGTCTTGCTGGCCGCCGTCCTGTCGGGTCTCGGTCTCGCGCTCGCGTTCCAGCCCGAGTCCATCCAGGCGCGCTTCGTCTGGTCGCTGGCGGTCACCTATCTCGTGACCTGTGCGCTGTTCGAGAGCTTCCTCTACCCGCTGGTCATCATGTTCTCGGTCCCGCTGGCCATCGTCGGCGGCTTCGCCGGCCTGGCTCTCGTCCACGCGTGGACGGTCAACACGCCCGTGCGGGCTCCCCAGCAGCTCGACGTGCTCACCATGCTCGGCTTCGTCATCCTCATCGGCGTGGTCGTCAACAACGCCATCCTTCTCGTGCACCGAGCTCTCCAGCTCATGCGTGGCGAGCAGGGGGCGACGCCGCTGCCACCGGCCGAGGCCATCGGTAGCGCGGTGCGCACGCGTCTCCGCCCGATCTTCATGAGCACGCTCACCTCGGTGGGCGGGATGCTTCCCCTGGTGCTCGTGCCGGGATCGGGCTCGGAGATGTACCGCGGCCTCGGATCGGTGGTCGTCGGCGGGCTGCTGGTGTCGACGGTCTTCACGCTCCTGCTCGTGCCGCTGACCTTCAGCCTGGTCCTCGACATGGCAGCGGGCGTGCGCTCGATGCTCGGCCTCGACAAGTCAGCCGTCGAGCCCGAGACCGCAGCGGCTCAGTCGGTGTAGAGGAAGGGCTCGACCCAGGGTTCGGACTCGCAATGCGTCGTCACGGTGACGTCCACGGCGAAGCCGGTCGGAAAGCCCCTCGGAGCGGTCACGACGAGGCTGTCCTGGCCGGCCACCGGAAAGTCCGGCGTCGCCGTGACCGTCGTGGCCGGTGCGTCTCCGAAGGCGACCCACCCCGCATTCCCGCCAAGGCCGAAGAGGTCCTTCCCTTGCACCGTGACAATCGTGCCGGCGGGTCCTCGGATCGGCGTGACCGATTCGATCTCCGGCCCATCGCAGGGCCCGGACGGATCTCCGGGACGATCCGAGTCGGAGAGGTCCGGTTCGGGAACCCCCTCGCTTTCAGCACCGGGCTCGAGGCCGAGCGGCTCGATCTCACCGACGACGTCGTCCGCAAAGGGTGCGGTGGGTGCCGTGATGCGCTCGTTCGAGGACGTGCGGCAGGCCAGGAGGCCGATCGCGGCAAGGAGGAGGAAGGAAGAGTTCAGTGGCGTGAGCGTCTTGCACATGGGCAGTCTCCACGCCAGTCCCGGAGGGAAGTCTACACCACGGGTCCGCGTGGCTCGCGCGCCTGAGAATTGCGGCCTCAGGCAAGAAGAGAGCAGGAAGTCGATGCCAGCCCATCGATCGACGACGCACGACACCGCATGAGGCCGCAAGTCCCGGCGCCACTGGGTTACGGCGGACGCGACCACGCCGGCCCGTGGTGCAGACTCCAGCTAACAGTAACGTCCGGATGACGCAAGCGACTCAGTCGTCACTCTCACGAACGAGAGTTTTCTCCCCGCCGCTCACCGGTTCCACGCACTCGCCTGTCTCGACGGGGGCCGATATCGGGGCTCGACGAGTCCCTGCCGGAGCAGGGCTCGTCGAGCGCTCAGTCGGTGTAGACGAATGGCTCCGGCCAGCGATCCGAGCCGCAACCGTTCGTCGCGATCACGCGGACGGCCGTGCCAGCCGGGAACCCCTCCGGCACGCGGACGAGGAGCGTGTCTTGGTAGACGACGGGGAAGTCCCAAATGGCGTTGAAGACGGTGGCCGGAGTCGTCTCGAAGAAGATCAGAGCCGGACTCCCATCTTGGTGGAAGAGATGACGACCCCGTAACTGGACGGAACTGCCGGCTGGGCCGGACACCGGCCAGGCCGAGACGAGCGCCGGTGGGTCGCAATCGTCTGGTAACCCGGGGTCGGGAAGTTCCTCGCTCTCGCCGCCGGGATCGAGCGGATCGAGACCGAGAGGCTCGATCTCACCGACGACGTCGTCCGCGAAGGGTGCGGTGGGTGCCGTGATGCGCTCGTTCGAGGACGTGCGGCAGGCCAGGAGGCCGATCGCGGCAAGGAGGAGGAAGGAAGAGTTCAGTGGCGTGAGTCTCGTGCACATGGGCAGTCTCCACGCCAGTCATCTACATCTGCGCTACCATGTGGCACGAGACGGAGACAGAGATGGTGCAGATGCTCAAATCTATCATCAGGTTTGTTTGTTTGTTTGTCTGTTTGTCTGTG
>JBCCFW010000013.1:0-83500 GCA_039029535.1 Acidobacteriota bacterium | reverse complement strand
GTCGACGCGCGCCCCCGGCATGACCGGGCTCAGGTAGCGGAAGGCGTCGGTCAGCGTCGTGCTCTCACCCGACGTGGTCACCGTGACGTCGAGAAGCCCCAGTGGCTCGTCGCCTCGCATGGGGATCGCACCTCGGATCCGTGTCGGCGTCACCTCGGTGAGCGCGGCGAGCCGTCCGTCGATGCGAAGCTCGGTCTCAGCGAGGGCACCGAAGCCTCGTCCAGCGAGCACGAAGGACGTGCCGCCCTCGGGCGGAGCCCGCCACGGATGGATGTCGAAGAGCTCGACGCCGACGGCCGTCGCGTGCTGCGGTCGAGCCAGGCGCACGACGCCACTCACGAAGTCGATGCCGAAGATCACGCCCCCGGGAGCCGTGACGACGTCGAGCCCACCGAAGTCTTCGAGCAGCACGCGACGATCGACGAAGCGACGACCGTCCCCGGACAGCTCCACGTGGTAGGTCTCTTCGTTGAAGTCCTGGGCGATGAGATGCCCCCGGAGCTGGGAGCCGAAGGTGGCAGCCCGGTACTCGTCGAGTCCGTTGCTCGACGGCGGCATCCGCACGAGGGCCTGGGTGAACGCTCCCGGCACGGAGGCTCCCACGGGACGGTGGTAGACGTTCTGCCGATCGTCTTCGCGACCACGGCTCCGGTTGGGGTGACCGTAGTAGTGCCCTTCCTCCAGGAGGATGAGCTCGTCGGCCTCACCCGGACCGGGTCCTTCGGTCGTGGCCGACAGCGACGCCGGTCCGAGCGAGCCATTGGGTCCGTTGTCGAGCGCGAACAGCACGTCGCGCGTGGTGAGGTGCAGGTCGAAGACGTTGCGCAATCCCGAGGCGAAGACCTCGACGGCCACGTCGTCCGCGAGCTCGATCTCCTCGCCAAGGACCTGATCGTCCACGGGCAGTCCCGTGTCGACGTGGATGTAGGTGATCGCCCCCTCGAAGCCGGGCTCGTCGATGGCCGCACGCACGATCGCGGCCGACAGCGGCGACTCCGGCAGCCCGCCCATCGCGCAGTCCGCGACGCCGGCGTTGGTCAACCCACCAACGCAGACGAGCAGTCGTCCCTGCGAGTCGAGCTCGAGACCGTTGATGCCGTGATCGTGGTTGGACACCGGCAAGCCGGTGATGAGCGGCTCGACCTCGTCGAAGTCGGGACCGGTCAACACGGAGACCTGACCGGTGAAGTCGGAGCTCCCCTCGAAGCACTCACCACCGTTGGCCTCGAGCAAGGAATGCGCGACGAGCAGGCGGAGCGCGCCCGGCGCATCGAAGGGGCTGAACGCGAGCCCGAGCACGTGAGGATTCGGCAGCTCCGTCAGGGCATCGAAGGTCTCGACGTCTTGCAAGGCCCAGTCGTCGTCGAAGGACAGCGCGTGGATCGCACCTCCGATCGTGGCGACCCAGAGCCGCTCGTCGGGACCCCAGACACCGCGGGTCGGGGTCGCGACCTCGAAGACCTCCTCGACCGCGAAGCTCACCGGGGGCAGCGAGACGACCGTGAGCGGGACGACGGTCGGTCCGTCCGGCTCGCTGGACTCGACGATGAGCTCGGCCTGACGGAGCCCGGACAGGCTCGGCGTCACGGTCACCAACAGCTCCACGCGACCGCCGACCGCCAGCTCCAGCGGCAGCACTGGAGGCTCCAGGTCGAAGTCGGGCGCGTCGGGTCCGTTCAGCTCGAGCGAAGTGAGAACCAGCGGCTCGCCGCCGGCGTTGCTCACGACCAGGAGACCGGGTCCGCTCGTCATCGCCAGGGGCAGCTCACCGAAGCTCAGCTCCGTCGGCAGGACCTCGAGTCGAGGCGGTCCCGGTGCCACTCCGAGGCCTTCGAGAGAGACGAGTTGCTCGGGGACCTCTTCATCGTCGGTCGTCACGCGGAGCTGCGCCTGGCGGGCTCCAGGCATCGTCGGCACGAAGACGAGTCGCAGCACGACGACGTCGTCGGGGGCGAGCTCGTGCGGGAGCGGTGGTCCCTCGACGAGCCAGTCGCCCGACGCGTCACCTTCGAGCTCCAGGTCGAGAAGCATCAGGGGCAGGTCGCCCTCGTGATGGAGCTCGACGAGAGCCGGAGCACAGGGACCACGACCCTCGAAGCTGCTGCGAGCCGGCCAGTCGACGACTTCCAAGTCGACCGAGAGACGCAGCGCTCGCACGACGTCGCCGATGTCGACGCGTCCGTCGCCGCGGGCCTCGGGGCTCGCCGAGCCCGAGCCGATGTCGGCTCGGATCAAGTCATCGTCGATCGGCGCCGGCTCGAGCCCCACCGACCAGCGGAGGAGTCGGACGACATCGGCGAGCCCGACGCGCCCCTCGCGGTCACGCCCTGGCGCGACGGCACCCCGGGGAAAGCTCCCCACCAGTGCCAGGTCGGAGCAGGGGCGACAGGGGCTCCCGGCCGGTGCCACCACCACCGAGCCAGCATCGATTGCGGTCGGCTCGAGATCCCATCTCCCGTCGTGCGCGATGAGAGGTCCTGCTACGAGGCAGGCGAGGAGCAGGAGAAGAGGACGCCGGAGACGCATCGGGGCAGGACCTCGGGAACGTGCAGGGAGACCGTGACAGCGACGATCCCACCCCCTGTCCGCCAAATCAACAAGTCGTGACTTGACAAGTCGTAACTTGACAAGTCACGACTTGTCGAACATGGTTCATCATGCTCAAGAAGGCGGAATTCGTCGGTCGCACCCGTGAGCTCGAGCTCCTGACACGAGCCTGCGACTCTCCTCAGTCCGGCCTCATCCCCCTCTACGGACGACGACGCGTCGGGAAGAGCGAGCTGATCTTGCGGCTCCTCCAGGGCCGGCCCGGAGGCCTGTACTTTCTGGGGAAGAAGGCTCCTGCCGCGCTTCAAGTCGAAGAGTTCTTGAGCGAGGCCGCTCGCGTGCTCGAGGAACCCCTCATCGCCGAGCAGGGCACTCGTTCCTGGAAGGAGGCCTTGCTGTCGGTGACCAGCCGTTGGCGTGGACCGGGAAAGCTCATCCTGGCTTGGGACGAGTTTCAGTGGAGTGCCGCCGCCAGCCCAGAGCTGCCCTCGGTGCTGCAGGACTGCTGGGACCGACACTGGCGCGATGCCGGCAACGTGCTCGTCCTTCTCTGTGGCTCCCTCCTGGGATTCATGCAGCGAGAGGTCTTGGGGAGCGAGAGCCCCCTGTTCGGACGACGCACGGCCCAACTTCTCGTGCGCCCCTTCGGCCATCGCGAGGCCGGGCTCTTCCACCCCGACTGGTCACTCGCGGACCGAGCACGTCTCTACTTCACCGTTGGCGGCATTCCGCAGTACTTGCGGGCTTTCGACGCGAACAAGTCCTACGAGCAGAATCTTCAAGAACAGCTCTTCGACGAGTTCGCACCACTCCACCGCGAGCCTGACTTCCTGCTTCGTGAAGAGCTCCGCGACGTGGAGAGCTATCACGGCGTGTTGCTCGCCATCGCCGCCGGGGCCGGGAGCGTTCAGGACATCGCCCGAACTGCCTCGCTGTCCGCACGAAGCCTTCCTTACTACCTTCAACAGCTCACCGAGCTCGGCTACGTCGCACGCCGCCATCCGCTGGACGGCAACCCTCGGCGCAACGCACGTCAGGTGAGATACGTGCTCGACGACCCGTTGCTCCGCTTCTGGTTTCGCTTCGTGTTCCCCAACCTCAGCTACATGAGCAGCGGTGGCCCCGCGCGGGTCTTCCGAGAGCGCGTCCGTCCCGAGCTCGACGCCCATCACGGTCTCGGATTCGAGCGACTCTGCCGTGAGGCGCTCCCCTCGCTCTATCGCCGCGAGAACGTGGACGCCTCGTTCGAGGTCGGGGAGTACTGGGATGCGAAGGTCCAACTCGACGTGGTCTCGGTGAGAGACGACGGCTGGACGGACCTCGGCGAATGTCGTTGGGGTCGGATTCGATCTTCGAAGAGCCTGGCGGAAGAGCTCGAAGAGCGAGTGCAGCTGTATCCGAATCGTCCTGGGCACACCTTGGGGCGACGTTACTTCGTTCAGCGCAAGCCTTCGGGACGACTCGCCGGCGCGGGTCGATGGCACGACCTCGAGGAGCTCTATTCAGTGGACGAGTGAGCCATCGGGCCCGCTCACCATCCCTCAAGAAAAATGAGGCGACCGGCTCCCGCAAGCCGGCCGCCTCGCGCGTTCTCGTCGCCCGCTGCAAGTCAGGCGACTCGACGTCTAGAAGCTAGAAGAACGTGCCGCCGCGACGACGACGCGGCTCCGGCCGAGGCTCGGGACGGGGCTCGCCGGCCTGGCGCTCGAAGCTCCAGGTCGTCGGGTTCTGGCCGTCACCCGCCTTCAGGCGCCACTTGCCGTCCTTGAGCTTCATCTTGTTCTTCATCTTGTGCGAGTAGTCGCTCTCCATGCGCACCTGCATCTCGGCGACGAGCTCGTCGAAACGCGGATCCGAACGGAGGTTGTCGAGATCGTCGTCGGACGAGACGTGATGAAGATCGTGGAAGCCGAGGTCCATCGCCTTGGCGAGCCAGTCGAGACCCGGGCCGACATTGCCGGCCAGCGACTGCGCACAGGCGACGTTGTAAGCGCTGGTGCCCGGCTTGAATCCGAGGTCGTGGGACTGCTGGAACGCATCGGAGGCGAGCCGGAAGTCGCCGGTCTTCAGCGAGGCCAGGCCGAGGTTGAACCACGCGAGACGAAGCTTCGGGTACTCACGAGTCAGGCCCTGGTAGCGCTGAACCGCCGCGTCCCAGGCCGGACGCATGAAGAGGCTGCTCTTGCTCGAGCCGCCGAAGCTCGGCATGTCGAGCGAGTCGAGGAGCGCTTCCATCTCCTTGAAGCGGCGGTCGTTGCGGAGCGAGTCGAGGTCGGAGTCGTCACGGAAGTGACCGACGTCGGGGTAGCCGAGCTCGATGGCCTGCTCGAGGTAGTCGAGGGCCACGCGATCGCGACCGCGGAGGGCTTCGGCGCAGGCGAGGTTGTAGGTCGTCTTGGCATCGGACGCACCGTGCTGGAGGGCTTCCTTCCAGGCGCGGATCGCCTCGTCGTACTGGCCCATCTCGTGGAGCGAGTAGCCGACCGAGTACCAGTCGTCACCAGAGGCCCCATCACCCTGGGCGCGGAGGTCGCGGAGCTGCGTCATCGTGTCGCCGTACACGTCGTCGACGTGCTCACCTGAAGCGCGACGCGACTGAAGGTCGGACCGAATCTCGCGACGCAGGCTCTCGAAGCGACGGTCGCCTCGAAGCGAGAAGAGGTCGGCGTCCTTCTCGAGGTAGCTCCCCATCTCGAAGCCACGCGCTCGGGCGTCGTTCAAGGTGTCGACCGCCTCGCGAGTGCGACCCAGGCGGGCGAGCCCGCAGGCGACGTTGTAGGTCGAGGTGGCCGGCTTGTAACCCTTCTCGGCCGCGGTCCGGAAGCCCTCGACGGCCTGCTCGTAGTGACCCTTGTCGTGGAGACGCATGGCGTGGGAGTACCACTGGCCGCCGGTCTCGGGCGAGCTGCTGCCAGAGAGATGATGCCAGGCGTTCTCGGCGTGCTCGTGGATGAGCTCGTGGAGATGCTGGTGGCGGTCGGACTTGTCCTCGGGAGCGGCGAAGATGCGCACGGTCCCGAGCGGTCCGAGGGAGATGAGGCCCACGAGGGCGACCAGGCCGAAGAGACCCAGCGCGCTCCGACGAGAGCGGTTGGGATCCAGGATGGCGGAGAGACGCTTCTCGATCGAGCTACCGGACATCGACACCGAGGCCATGGAAGGACTCCTTCGGGGAGAGAGGGAACGAACGATGGCCAAGAGATGCTCCGCGTAATCGGACGCCCGTGTTCCTTGGGCGAGGACGCGGTCATCGGCGGCGTGCTCGGCCTCGTGGCGGAGCTGCCTCTCGGCGAACCAACTGAGGGGATGGAACCAGTAGAGAGCGCGTGAGACCTTCGCGATTGCCTGGGTCAGGCAGTCCAGTCGCTTGACGTGAGCGAGCTCGTGCAGGAGGACCAGCTCACGGCGGTCCTCGCTCCAGCTCGCGAAGCCGGTCGGCAGGACGACCACCGGCCGCAGGGTGCCGCACGTCATGGGCACGCTGACGTCGTCACTCTCGCGGAGTCTCACCGTCCGCGAGAGGTCGGCCAGGGCGGTCAGGCCGACGGGGACCGTGCCGTCGCCCACCGGCCGAGCGCGTCGAACGAGCCGATGCGCTCGGACGTGGCTCAGCGCCAGACGTCCGAGCAACACGAGCGCTCCGACCGCCCACGCACCCAGGCAGAGCCCGAGGGCCGAGGGCGACCACGTCGAAGCCGGAGCGACCTGGCCCGTGCCAAGTGCCGAGCTCTCCTGAGTGACGACCCGATCCGGCAGCTCGAGTGAGGCGCCGGCAGCGGTCCAGCCCGCCTGCAGCGCGGGCCGGTGCTCGTCTCCGACGTGCGACGCGGGAATCGCCGCGGTCGGAGCCGTACGAACCGGCACCCAGGAGGGCAACGGCAAGGTGACTTCCCAGGTCGGGCCGAGGAGCACCACCGCGGGCAGGACGATGGCGCCCATCAGCGAGGCCGACCACGCGAGGTGACGTCGCGCCGCCGAGGTCCGGCGGGCGAGCGTCGCCGCCAGTCCGCCCAGGGCGAAGAGGAGCGTGACTTTCAAGAGGATGCCGAGCACCAGCCAGGGCAGGTCGCCGTCGGTCACCGACGAGAGCAGGGCGAGGCTCATCACCGACCCTCCTGTCGAGCTCGCTCGATGCGAGCGGCCAGCCGGTCGAGCTCGTCACCGGACAGCTCGGACTCGGACATGTCGAGCAAGGCGGCCATCGCCTGCTCGGCCGAGCCCTCGAAGAAGGTGGAGAGCACGTTCTCCATCGCCGTTCGGCTGGCTCGAGTGCGGGAGACCGTCGGCTCGTAGACGTAGCGGTTGCCGTCCTGAGCGTGCCGGAGGTGCCCCTTGTCCTCGAGGATGCGCAGCAGCGCCCGCACCGCCGAGTAGCTCGGGGGGTCGGGGAGCTGCTCACGAACCTCCGCCGCCGTCACCCGCTCACATCGATAGACGATGTCCATGATTTGCCGCTCGCGGCGGCTGAGCTGGTCGGCCTTCTTGCGGGGCACGTGATGCTCTCCTCGAACGATCCGTCACCGGAACCAGACTGCTAAATTTCCAGCACGTGCTAAAAAACTAGCCGCAGCCCGAAGGCCTGTCAAGTGCCCGGGTGACAGGTGCTGAGACGAGCGCCGAGCGCCTCGCGTTCCCCTACTTGCGACAGAAATCGGGACGGCCTGGCTCAGGCCTCCATCTTCGGCGCCGGCCGGCCGCAGGCGGCGAAGACCCGCTCCACGTAGGCCACGAGGCTCGGGCGGGCGACGAGCTCCGCTCCAGCCTGGGGCGTCAGCCCCCGGAACGTGATCTGGGGCAGGGTCGACGCCAGGGCGAGGTCGCCCCGGCCTGGCTCGTCGCGACCGTCGAGGAAGGGTCCATCACCGATGGAGGCCTCGACGATGTCGAGCACCCGGGTGAGGTCGCGTCGAACCTCGGACTCGGACTTCAGGCCGACACCCTGCCCCCGCGTGCGCCCGGCGAAGTTGCGGGCAACGAGCGGTCCGATGAGATGACGCATCCATGCCTTGGGGAAGATGAGGTCGAGGGTGCGTCGCTTGTTGTCGGGCACGACCCAGCGGAGGTAGACGCCGACCCAGTAGAAGTGCCCGTCGACGAAGTGCTCCCAGGCGAGGTCACGCGCTCGCTCCCGAGGATCGGGCGGACCCAGGGGACCTGCGCCCTCTTGCTCTTCGATGACGTCGAGGATGACGGTCGAGTCGGTGACCTGCCGTCCGTCGATCTCGAGCATGGGCAGTCGACCGCTCGGGCTCGTGCCGCGACCCCGTGACAACACGACTTCGTGCGGCAGCCCCGCCCGCTCCAACGCCAGCACGGCCTTGACGCAGACCGGCGAGAGGGACGGCAGGCCGTCGGCTCCGGGGTAGACGTGAACCTTCAACGGAGACGTCATCGCGGCTGCTTCACCCACTCGGCTTCGTACATGTTGATGAAGGTCGGAGCGACCCGCCAATGCGCCGGCGCCAGCTCGTAGGCGAAGCCGATGGGCGCTGGCTCACGATCGTGGCGACGACCGTTGTTCTCGCTCAGGCCCGAACGACGACCGAGGGCGAGCATCTCGAGCTCGACGAACTCTCCCGCCCGGCGATCGAACACCGCCCGACCGCTGAGCTCGGTGGAGATCGCGCGGCGGAAGGTGCTCTTCGGTGCCCAGTAGTTGTCGGGCTCGAACGGCCAGGGTCCGGGCGCCATGGCTGCCGTCCGACCAGCGATGGCGAGCTCGACACGACTCCCCCGCACTCCGGTCACGCGGGTGAAGACGAGGGCTTCCTCGATCTCGTCGGCGTGGAAGGGCAGCGTCTGCCCCCGGACGTTGTCGGCCAGCGACAGCCGCGCCAGACGCATCGCGAGCGCTTCCGGCAAGCGGTGCCGGTCGCCGATGCGGGGACGAGCCGGCAGCCAACTCCGCGCTTCGTCACGGGTGAACCACACCGAGTCCCGGTTGAACGGCTGACTGCGCAGCTCGTCGGGTGAGCCGGAGCGCGGCAGGTCACGCACGGTCCGTCGAAGGACCAGGCCGCCCTCGGGGTAGCTGTCTTCCCAGCGGAAGCCACGCTCCGGAAGCTTCGCCGGCTTGCGCTGCTTCGTCGACAGGGTCTTCCAGCGGTCGAGACTCTCGCGCAGGGTGTCGGCGATGATGCTCGGATCCATCGAGTTGCGACGGGCGAGCAGCTCGCCGGAGGGCGAGAAGACGTAGGTGCCCTGCATGGAGTAGCTGACGGGCTTCTCCTCACCGTTGACCCAACGCCGGAAGCTCCGGCACTCGGGATCGTCATCGGACTGGAGTCGATAGACCTCGTCGGCTGCGGTGACGAAGCGACGGGAGAGCTCTTGCACGCTCGGCTCGGACCAGACACGCCGGCCCCGGATGCCGTTCCCTCAGGTGCAGCCGAGCGGGTGACCGTTCATCGCCCAGAACAGCAAGGGCTTGTCCTGCTTCCCGGCCTCGCGCATCCCGTCGAAGAAGGTCGGGACCCACGGGATGGACTCCCACGCCAGCTCCTCGGCAGGCGGGAGCACGTGGTCGCGCCAGGCGGCAACCGTCGCGGGCGTCGGGCTGGGAAAGACGACATCACCGGGCTGCGGCTGGGTGGAGGTCGCCGCGCCGGTGAGCGCGGCGAGAGCGAGGCCGGTGAGAAGCGAGGACGTGGAGAGGCTCGTCATGACGACGGTTGTATCACGCCTCCCCCTCGCTCCGACCCCTCCTCTCCGAGGCGACCGACTCACTTCTCGGCGCGTCGCAGCGGCGGGATCGCGAGGCCCTCCGCACAGCACTCGATGAGGATGCCGAGCCGCCGCTGCCGGGTCGGCTCGCGCTTGGCGCTCATGACCCAGTGGATGCACTGCTTGCGATAGCCGGGAGGACGCTCCTCGCTGAAGTGACGCCAGGCCCGACGCTTCCGGCGGAATTGCTTCTCGTAGTCAGGAGCGAGGGCGACCTCACCCTGCTCGAAGGCGTAGGTGCCGCTGCGCTCCTCTCGTCTCGCTTCCCAGGCGGCGATTCCCGCCGGTGCCATCCGCCCCTCCTTCAAGAGCACTTGGACCTTCTTCAAGTTCACGTTGCTCCAGGTGCTGGTCGGACGACGGGGCGTGAAGCGGATGGTGTAGCGGTCCTCGTCGACCCTCCGGCGGATCCCATCGATCCAGCCGTAGCAGAGGGCCTCGTCGACCGACTCCGGCCAGGTCACCGTCGGTCGACCGGCATGCTTCTTGTAGTAGCCCAGGAGGAGCTCGTCGGCGGTCTCGTGGTGCTCAGCGAGCCAGCGGCGGAGCTCGGCCGGCGAGCGGAAGTAGCGGGCTCTCGAGCTCTTCGCGGCCACGGGACCTCCCTGACGCACGGCGGTGAGAACCAGGCGCCGGTCACATCTTCGCCTCGGCGGCTCCGGGGGCGAAGGGGGACAGCGCCGCTCTTCCCGGCTCACCTGCCGGCTGGAGGAGTTGCCGGAACCTGGCAAAAGTCCCAAATCTTGCGTTTTCACTGCGGCAGGTGGTTGTAGCAACCGTTCCTGGCGTATATATCTGAAGTTCCCCAGAAAAGTCCCGCCATCCTGCGGGGGCGTCCTCGTCCCGGAGGTCCTCCATGAGCCGACTCACGTCCATTCCCGCCACCATCGGCCTGCTCGTCCTGGCGCTCTGCGCGGGTCACGCTTCGCGTGCCTCGGCCCAGGACGTCCTCATCATGATCGAGCACGGTCCTGGCGCCGACGAGCTCACCATCAACTGGACCGGCGGCGGTGCGCCGTGGTCGGTCTTCCGCTCCCTTGATCCGGTCATGGTGCTGGACATGGGCAATCTCGTAGGGATGGCCCCGACGGCGGACTGGACCGAGATCCGACCGGCCGACCCCCTCGTCTTCTACAAGGTGCTCAGTGCCAACGAGACGCTCGCCGACGGGAACTGCGCCGACGGCATCGACAACGACGGCGACACCCTCACCGACTGCGCCGCCGGGGCCGACGAAGGCATGGACTGCGGCTGCGGTCCCGAGGGCCTCGGTGAAGGCAACTGCATGGACGGCATCGACAACGATGGCGACGGCATGACCGACGACGATCCCGACTGCGGGATGGAGACGGTGGCCGACGGCAACTGCGCCGACGGCATGGACAACGACGGCGACACCCTCATCGACTGCACCGACGGAGCCGACGAAGGCGACGACTGTGCCTGTGGCCCCGAGTCCACCACGGACGGCAACTGCGGGGACGGCATCGACAACGACGGCGACACGGTCGTCGACACCGACGGCGAGTGCGGCAACGAGACCGCGGCCGACGGCAACTGCGCCGACGGCATGGACAACGACGGCGACACCCTCATCGACTGCACGGACATGGCCGACGAGGGTGCGGACTGTGACTGCGGTCCCGAGTCGAGCACCGCCGGCAACTGCGGGGACGGCATCGACAACGACGGCGACACGGTCGTCGACGCCGACACCGAGTGCGGCAGCGAGACCGTCATGGACGGCACCTGCGGCGACGGTCTCGACAACGACGGCGACACCCTCGTCGACTGCATGGACATGGCCGACGAGGGCATGGACTGCGCCTGTGGTCCCGAGTCCCTCGGCGACGGCAACTGCGGTGACGGCATCGACAACGATGGCGACGGCATGACCGACAACGACCTGCAGTGCAACTCGGAGTCCGTGGCCGACGGCAACTGCGGCGACGGCCTGGACAACGACGGCGACACCACCGTCGACTGCGACGCGGGCAACGACGAGGGCGCCGACTGTGCCTGCGGCATGGAAGCCTGCGCCGACGGCATCGACAACGACGGCGACGGCATGACCGACGGCGACGATCCCGAGTGCATGATCAACATCGTGGCTCAGGGCGCCTACCCGGACCTCGTCGTCGACGCGATCGGCAACGTCCACATCGTGTACTGGCGCGCGCCGGTGCCGATGGAAGCCCGCGAGACCGGCGACCTCTACTACAAGATGTGGGACGCCGGGACGGACACCTGGGGACCGGAGATGGACACCGGCCTCAACACCAACATCCCCGAGCGCGGCGATCCAGAAGTCGTCGTCGACTCGCTCAACCGCCCGCACGTCCACATCGCCGGCGGCTACGCCTGGCTCGACGGCGCCACCTGGCGCTTCATCAACCCGGGCGCGGGCCGTGACACGGCCATGGCGATCGACTCGAACGACAACGTCTACATCATCCGTCGCTTCGGCAGCAACGGCGGCCACGTGGGCCTGCGGCGTCGAGCGGCTGGTGCGAACAACTTCACTGCCATGCCCGACCCGGACATCGCCAACGGCCAGCCGAACAACGACGCCCCGGGCGAGGGTGACCACCCCTACGGACACATCGTCATCAACCCGGCGGACGACGGCCTGCTCGTCATCTACCGCGACGGTCCCGACGATCGGCGCTGTCAGTTCCGGCACTCCTTCACGCCGGCCATCGACTCGTCGTGGACGGGTCGTGCGCTCAACGACCGCAACCGCGAGGCCCCGGCAGTCGCGGCAGGCATCGACGGTGAGATCTGGGCAGCCGACCACCTCGGCAACGTCTACATCATGGCCGGCGACGACGATCCGGCGACGCCGGCTCCCAACTTCGAGTGGGACTTCGACGGCGTCGGCATGGGTATCGGTCCACTGACGGACCGCGACACGCCGGCGATGTCGGTCGACGCGGGGGGCAACGTGTACATCACGGCCTACGGTGGCGACTACAACGTCTACAGCGGCGGTCCGGCCGGAACCTGGGTCGGCGTGCAAACGCTGCCCAACCCGGGTGGCGAGGCCATCGGCTTCGCCGAGGTCTGGCAGGCCAACGCGCCCGACGTCTTCTCCTACGTCATCTGGGAGGTCGGCGACGGCTCGCACAAGGAGCACGACCACGTGGCCGGTGTCCAGGACATCTACCTGGCCCGCATCGCGCCGGACGGCTCGATCACTCCTCCCTGATAGGAGTCGATGGTCCTCTGAAGGCACCGGTCTCGCCACGGCGGGGTCGGTGCCTTCGTGCGTTCGGGGATCCAAGCGTAGCTCGCTGACCATCGGGCCCGGAGCAGGTAGATTCATGGCTCCGTCGAGGCGTTCGGCCGGTACTGGAGGGAGACGTGCAGCAGGACATCAATGCACCGGTGCCGGCACATCTCGAGAGCACGGTTGCGATGGTCCGATCGGCCTATCGCGACGGCGTCCCGGAGACAGACCTGCCCTACCTGACTCGACTTCTCTCTGAAGAGCTGTCCTTCAGGAACCTGGCAGACGCTCTTTCCATCCTCCTGGGAGGCGATCCGGCCCTACACCTCAACACCGCCTACGGAGTAGCGAGCCTCGACATCGACGACGAGGACGTCATCCGAGTCCGAGAGCGACTCCGCGGGCACGGTTACCACGCGTGGCTCACCGAGGAAGAGCCCGAAGATCCCATGCGAGATCTCCAGTCCTTCCGCGATCGGCTCGCGCTGGAGTTCGCCGAGACTCGATTGCTCGAGGAAGACGAGAGCTCATTCGTTCGCTCGAGGCACCAAGGTCGAGTGGTCGAGCTCTCCAGAGATCTCGGCCGGTGGTACCTGCAGCTCTTCGAAGCGGGCAACGACGACGACACCCATCCCGACCGATGGCGAGGCCTGGCAACGCTTGCCGAGGCCACGGCGGAAGCACGGAGCTGGCTTCACGGCCATCCGGTACCACGGTGGACCTCGACCCGTGCCGCCGATGAGTACATCGACACCGAGACACTTCGCACCCTGATCGAGAGGTATCTCGAGGCGGTGCAACACCTTGCCGGTCAGCTCGCGGCACTCGTGGGCGTAGCCACCGTCGACCTTCATCGCGCATGGTGTGACAAGCGACTCGCACGGACGGGGCGACTGGGCGCAGCCGGCATGTTTCGATTCCACGGGATCGGCTGCGCGATCGACGACGGAACGGAGTTCGTCGACTTCGACTTCACGCCGGGTGGCGGACTCGACGGCTTCGACGCATGGAGGCTTCACGTGTTCGCGGTCGAGAACGGCCTGGAGAAGAGGCTCGACGCCGACCTCTCGCACGCGGCGCTCCGTCAGGCACTGACCGACCTCGCGGAGTCCGGAGCCATCGAGCGCGTGAGCGACAGCAATCTCTACCGATGGACCTGTTCGAGTTGAGAGTGTCGACCTCGACACCCGGCTCCTACCAGGTCCCGCTCCACGCGAAGCCGACCTTCTCGCCCTCCACCAGCAACAAGGTCAGCGCGTTGCGACCGATCGCCCAGGTGAAGGTCGGGTGCACGTTCACGCCGTCGAAGAGCGTGAGCATGGAGAAGCGCTCGGTGAACCCGAGGTGCAGCCCACCGATCGCGTGGTACTCCTCCTCGAAGGTTCCGTAGGAGACGCCGACGTAGGGCGCCACCGAGAACGGACGGCCACGCAGGCTCTTGCTGATCGTCGCGTAGTAGGCCATCCCGTGAGGCGTGCCGATGCGGTCCGTGCTCGTGCCCAGGATGATCGCCGGCCGCGACGCCGTCTCGCTCAGCGCCCGGAGGTTCACCATCGGACCGACCTCGCTCTTCCCGGGGTTGATCTCCACCCCGAGCCGCAGGCGAGGGTGCACCTGGTAGGCCGCGGTCAGTCGGACCTCCGCCCGCGGGATGATGTCGGCCACCCCACGAACGCTGAAGCTCCAGCGTCCACCACCAGCAGTCCCACGGACCACCCGACCCTCACCGGGTCAGACAGGTCAGGAAGGCACGAGCGAGGCGTCTCGCTTCGTCCTTCCACGTCTTCCGATCGACGACCCGGCCTCGCTCGTGCGCGACGCGGTCACCAGTGGATCGAGGTCACAGCCATGGCCCCGGTGCGCCTCCGGGGCGACCGCCGCCGCCTGGGCCAGGGCCCCTGGGGACGCCTCACGGGCGAGCAGCGGCACGAGTGCCTGCTCCAGGACCGCCTCGTCGACGAGCCCTTCGTAGCGCGCGACGATGGCACCCTCACGGTCGATGAGCACCGTGCCAGGCAGCACGTCGCCGAGCCCCACGTTTCTCATGTGCTCGGTCGTGCCGCCCACCCAGACCGGGAAGTCCATCTTCAGCTTGCGGATGGCGGACTCGACCTTCCTGCGGTCAGAGGGCTCGTCGGTGGAAAGAGCGATCACCCGGAGCCCGGCCTCGCCGTGCTTGCGCTGGAGCCGGGAGAAGATCGGCATCTCCACGCGGCAGGGCAGGCACCAGGTCGCCCAGAAGTTGAGCAGGACCACCTGGCCACGGAGCTGGTCGAGGTCCCGGGAGAAGCCATCGAGGTCCGCGACGTCCTGCGCCGCGGCAGGAGCGACGAGGAGCCCCAGCAGCACGCCCCCGAGAAGCCAACGGCGGGGGACCGCGAGTCGAGCGAGCACGGTGGCCATCATGCCGCACGACCAGCGCACGATCCAGGCCCGGACGGGCTTGCACCGAGTTCTCCGATGAGGCACCTTCCGCAGGGAGGGAGCCGACGTCTCGGACGTCGTGGAGGTCGACATCAAGAAGCGCGCACGGGAGCTCGAGAACGAGCTGGCAGCCCTCGTGGAGGAGGTCGCCCGCCGACGCTTCGGTGAGCGCACCTGGGCGGGCTCCATCAACCTGCCGCTCGAGCTCGACCCCGACAGCGCCGGCCGCTGGCATCTCTCGGGCCCCGGCCTCCTCGCCGCCCTCGAGCAGGCCCTGGGAGAGGCCGAAGCGCTCACCTCTCCGCTCCAGCCCTCACGAGTCTTCTGCCACCGCTGCGAGACCGCCGGCTGCAGTCACGCCATCCCCGAGCGACCCACCGAGGTCTTCGCCGGCTACAGCCAGACCGGGCTCCCGGCCTGGGCCGAGCTCGGCCAGGTCCTCCTCGAAGCCGGGCATGAGGACATCGATCAGCTCTACGAGAGGCGGCTGCTCACCCACGTCCTCGCCGGTCGCGAGCTCAAGGAGGTCCAGCTCGCCGCCTTCGGTCGACGCTCCAAGAGCTATGACGTCTTGCAGCAAGTCGTCGCCGGCTACTACCGACTCCGCGTCCGCTCACCGGAGTACCGCTGCAACCGGCACCGCGATCCCGACGATCGCGTCGCCCTCAGCCTCCAGGCCGTCGAGCACCGCGGCCCCAAGGGCGAGACCCGCATCGACCTCAACGTCATCGGGCGCACCAGCGACGGCGACGACGCGGTCCCTCAGCTCGTCGAGGCCCTCGGTGACCGCGTGACCGCTCCGCTGCGCAACGCCCGGGAGTCGCTCCATCAGCTTCAGGTGCGGCTGAAGGACGACGCCGTCGGCAAGGATCCCGAGCAGCGCTCGCAGGTCCTCGGTCGCGTGCCCGGCATCATGCGCAAGCTCGCCCGCGACCTGGTCTCGGGAGGACGCCGACGCGAGCGACGCACGGCCCATGCCGAGCAGCGACGACGTCAGTCGCGTCCGGTGCAGCCCGCCGTGCGGGAGAGCCTCCGCAGCACGCCGGAACGGACGCTGGTCGACGAGCGCGAGGGCACCATGGTGGTGCTCGGTCGACGCAACCGCGTCCACGTCTTCGCTCCCGACGGACGGCTGGTGACCAGCCTCGCCATGGAGCCCCACGCGGTCCAGCGACGACTCCGGCAGGAGCGCTGGCGACGGGCGACGCCCGAGGAGGCCGCCGAGCTCAAGCAGCTCCTGCAGGCCAACCAGAGCGGCTGAGCGACCTCCGCTTGCGGTGACGAAGGGGCCCCGGCCCGCCGTCCGGATCGACGGACCGAGGCCCGGCTCGCCGCCACCCCGCATCGCTGGGTCCTGCCCGGAGATCCGGGCACGACACGAGCCAGCGACGAGTCATCTCGGGTGATGCGACCCGCTCCTCTTCACTCCGGGTGCTCCGAGAGCACCTCCTTCACCCGGTCCGCCAGCGCCCGCGCCTCGGAGCGCAGTCGGCCCGGTCGTCGCGCCGCGCGACGGAGCTCACGCTCGGCCGCTTCACCCTCACCCCTCAGCAGCAGCGCCTTGCCCAGGAGCAGGCGGTACTCGGCCGCGCTCGGCTCGGCCTCTGCCGCCGCTTCGAGGTGCTCCACTGCGTCTCTTGCACGGTCCTCACGCAGCAGGCAGGCGCCGAGCAGGAAGCGCAGCACGGGCGAGCTCTCCCCCGCCTCCAAGGCCTGCTCGAAGCCCTCCCGCGCCGCGTCGTGACGACCGGCCCGGTAGTCGTCGAGAGCCGACTCGAGCGTCGGGTCGACGGCCTCGGTCGCCGAGCGCGCCTGCATGGCCAGCATCGCGGGCATCTCGAAGCTCACCAGCGCCGCCAGCCGCTCGACGAGCGAGCCCTTGGACGAGTCCGTGCCACCCGTGGCTCGAGGGACCGCACCCGGCAGCGCGAGCTCGTCGGCCAGCTCCTCCCGGGAGATCACCAGGGCGTCGAACAGCCCGGCGCAGGTCGTGCAGCCGGTGAGATGGGCCTGGACTCCGAGGGCGTCGTCGTCGGGCAGCGTCCCCTCGGCGAGACGGACGAGGAGCTCGTCGGCGGGGTGCTCGCCCGTCGACCGCACGACTCCTGCCGCCTCCCGGAGAAGGGCGAGCAGACGCGGATCGGCCTTGTCAGCAGCCATCTGCGAACCCCGTGTCGTCGCCTGGTGACCCACCGTGGATCCCATCCCGTCGCGGGGTGGGACCGGCAGTCCAGCCGGATCTGACCATCGAAACGAGCGGTCGCTGCGTCGTCATGACAGGCCCTCCTTCTCGAGGGACTTCTTGAGCTTCTCGCGGGCCCGGTGGAGACGCTGGTAGATCGCGTTGCGGGAGAGCCCGAGCTCCTCGCCGACCTCCTCGGGCGAGCGCTCTTCGAGCAGCACCGCGAAGAGGAGGCAGCGGTCGCCGGCCGGCAGGGCCCAGATGGCGCGGCGCATGGCGTCGGAGCGTTCGTCACGGAGGAGCTGCTGCTCGGGAGTGGGCGCATCGATCGCGACACGCTCCGCGGTAGTCGACGACTCCTCCGCGTCGAGGCTGGTCTCTCGCTCCCGGCGCTTGACCAGGCGCCCCACGTGATCGCGCGCCAGGTTGAGCAACATGGTCTGGAGATAGACGGCGAACGGCATCGACCAGGCGAAGTCATCCCCGATGAGGCGATGGACTCGCTCGAAGAAGACGCCGGTCAGGTCCTCGGCGTCCTCGGCCGAGAAGCGCGCCCGGAAGAACCCCCGCGCTCGATGCGTCCAGTGGTCGCGGAAGATCGCCGCGGCCTCCTCGTCACCGGCACGGCTCTGAAGGTAGAGACGCCAGTGCGAGTGATCAGCGAGCAGGCTGGCGATGACCTCGGGATCATCGGGGTCGCCTCGACCACGGAGGTGCAGGGCCCAGAGCGTGGGCTGGAGATCGTCGGCGACCTCCCCCTCGACGCAGGCCTGCCGAAACGCCTCCGAGATCGGGCGTTGCGTGCCGTCGGCCTGCTCGTCTCCCCGGCGGGAGGCCTCGTGCGTGTCGCTCACTGGGCTTGATCCGTCGAACCGCTGTCGGAATCGGATCTTAGCTCGGACCGTTCATGAGTGTCCGTCGCGAGTGGCCGGAGATGCCAGCCGAGAAGGGTGAACGTAGTCTCGAGGCCCGGAAGCGCACTTGACGGTGCGTTGAGGACCGAGAGGCGAGTACGCCCTTTCGCAGGCAGCAGATCTGGTCACGCAGCAGGAGACTCATGAATTGTCCGGGCTAACGTCACTCACCATGCCCGCGCTCCGTCGCGCTTGCCGTGTTCGAGACGCCTGCTAAGTTTTCCCGACCGACCTTCCAAGGAGACGCTCCCATGCTCTAGGCACGACCTCCCCCCGTGGATTCCTCGCTCCACCCATCCCTCTCTTTCCATCGAGCACGAGGAATCCCATGAGCTCTCAATCCACCCCGACCGCGATCAAGACCGAGCTGACCACGCTCGCGAACCGCATCCGCACGACTCATCAGCGTGCCCGCTGCCTGCGCAAGAGGAAGAAGCCGACCGGTGACCTTCAGGTGACCCTGTCGACCCTCAGCCGGGACTTCCGCTACCTGCACGTCGCCGCCTCGCTCAGGCGGGGGACGCCGCTGCATCGGATCGAGCGTCCGGCCCCGTCGAACCGCCTCGATCCCGCTCGGCTGCGTCGCACCCTCGAGTCGATCACGAGCCCCGAGCGCCTGCACGTGATCGTCCGAACCGACCTGTCGCGAATCCAGCAGGCGGTCCAGGCCGGCCACGGCGTCGCCGAGTGGCTCCTCCAGTCCACCCTCGTTCAGCCCAGCCGGCGCGGCTGGTGGAACGGGACCCTGGTCTATCTCGGAGTCGAGGACGAGGACGCGCTCCGCCGTCTCCACGGCGTCTGCGGAGGCGTGCTCTTCCACGAGCCGGACAGGAACCACGAGGCCACCGCCCTCGCCCTCCTCGGCGAGCACCAGCAACTCAGGCCCCTCCCGGCCCTCGACCTCACCTGACGACCGAACCGAAGCGCGCGTAGCTCAGCGGCCGAGCGGGGGTCTCTAACACCCTGGACGTGGGTTCGAATCCCACCGCGCGCACTGGAATCACCCCCCCGGATCGAGCGCACGAGCGGGTTCGAATCCCACCGCGCGCACTTCGTTACCGAGAACGGCCCGAGATCTGTTGACGACTTTCGGCCGGGGCGGGCATCGTTTCCCGTCCCGGCCGAGGGTCCGGCCCGGGCGACGAAAGGACGCTGGCGAATGACGGCCCTGCCCACCCGCTCCTCCACCGGTCTGACGGGGGTCCTGTCGGTCCTCCTCCTCCTAGGCGCCCTCGGCTCCGGCTGCGTCGGGACCAGCAAGCCCGCCTCCGACACGACGGAGACGACCACCGCCGCGGCGACCCCGACGCCCCCCGCCCCGCCGAAGCGACCCGACCCCGCGGATCGTCCTCCGCCGGTCGCGCCCAAGACGCCGCCGAAGATGATCCCGGGCTCCGCGCCGGCCATGATCGGTCGTCAGGCCCCGTCACGCACCCTTCCGCTCCTCAACGGCGGCAGCAGCTCCCTCGAGGAGCACCGGGGCGAGGTCGTCATGGTCACCTTCTGGGCCTCTTGGTGCGGTCCGTGCCGCAAGGAGATCCCGGAGCTCAACGAGATCTACGCCGAGCTCAAGGACGAGGGCCTGAAGGTCATCGGCGTCAACGTCGACAAGAACCCGGCCTCCGCCCGGCGCTGGGCCCAGTCGAACCCCATCGAGTTCCCCGTGCTGCTCGACAGCAAGGCCGAGCTCATGGGCGAGTACCACGTCGCCTTCATGCCGACGCTCTTCGTCATCGACCGCGAGGGTGTCGTGCGCAAGCTGCAGCGCGGCTACCGCAAGACCTACCTCGACGACACGATGAAGGTCGTCCGCTCCCTCCTCTGATCCCGACCCCGACTCGCCCCACCCGTCGTCGTCGACCGCAAGAAGCTCGAGGCACTCACCGTGGCACGCAAAGAGACCCCGGAGTCCGTTCGCACCTGGCCGGTGCAGGTCATGATCGGCCTGCTCGCCCTGGGCACGCTCATCTCCATCAACCTCGTTTGGCATCACGAGGTCATCGTCTACGGCTCGACCGAAGCCGAGCTCATCGGCTGCGCGGACGGCTCGGCCTTCGACTGCGACAAGGTCAACACCTCCGACGAGTCCGAGCTCTTCGGCATCCCGATCTCGGTCTTCGCGATCCCCACCTACCTCACGATGATCGCGCTCGGCATCCTCGCCCTGCGACGCAAGGAGCACCTCCCCCTCGCCCATGCCTTCGGCATCGGCCTGCTGACGGTCCTCTACTCCGTCTTCCTCTTCTACGTCTCGAAGGTGCGACTGGAGGCCCTCTGCCTCTGGTGCATCAGCCTCTACACGATCAACATCGCCAGCACCGCTCTCGCCTGGTTCGCCACGGGTCGCAAGATCCCCGAGCTCATCCAGAAGAGTCTCGGTGACCTGTCGCCCAGCTCGTCCAGCCTTCGCGTGGCCGTGCCCCTCTGCCTGATCACGGCCATCGTGGCCATCGGCGGCCAGAAGGCCTTCCGTCGCTCGCTGGAAGGCGAGGCACGCGTGGAGCTCCCCGACGCTCCGAAGAAGGCCGAGACGACGACTGCCGACGGTGGGAAGAAGCTCAAGGACGACCCCGCCGGATCGCCCACGCCTCGCAGCTTGCCCGTCACGCTCGCCGACGGCACGACCGGGAACCTCGAGATCACGGCCGACGATCTCTGGAAGGGCAACCCCGAAGCCTCGGTCGTCGTGACCAAGTTCGCCGACTTCCAGTGCGGTTACTGCAAGCGCCTGGGCAACGAGCTCCGACGACTCGTCGACGCCTACGGCGATCGCGTGCTGTTCGTCTTCAAGCACTTCCCCATGAGCCCGCGCTGCAACCCGGGCGTGAAGAACAACAGCCATCCTCAGGCCTGCGCCGCCGCCCGAGCTTCGGAGTGCGCGCGTCAGCAGGGTCGCTTCTGGGCCTTCCACGACCTGACCTACAAGAACCAGCACTCGCTCGGCTTGCCGTCGCTGCGGGCCTACGCGAAGGAGGTCGACATCGATCTCGACGCCTTCAACGCCTGCGTCGCCTCGAACGAGACCCATGATCAAGTCTTCGCGACGGCGACACACGGCATGGACGTCGGCGTGAAGTCCACGCCCAGCCTGTTCATCAACGGTGATCTCGACCGAGGCGCCCGCACCGCCGAGGCGATGGCCTTCACCCTCGAGCAGGCCCTGGGCACCGACCGCCTGGAAGCCCAGGCGATCTCCAACGAGATGCGTCAGGTCGCCGTGGCCAACGACGAGGTCCCCGACGACCTGCCCCCCATGACCGAGGTGCGCTACGGCAACCTCAGCTTCCTCATCGACACCTTCGAGGCCTCCATCGAGAACGGCAAGGCCGTCAGCGGCAAGGGCAAGATCCCCGCCACGGCGGTCTCGTGGTTCGAGGCGGCCGCTGCCTGTCAGGCCTCGGGCAAGCGCTTGTGCACCGAGCAGGAGTGGATCGCGGCCTGCCAGGGAGCGACGCCGGTGGACGACGACGGTGACGGCCAGTACGCCGACGACATGATCGAGGGCACGGCCTATCCACACTCGGACTACCACGTCCGAGGCGTGTGCTGGGACGCTCGCAACCGCGACACGGAGCGACCGGTCTACACCGGCTCCATGCCCGGCTGCCGCTCGCTCGACGGCATCTACGACCTCACCGGCAACGTGTCCGAGTGGGTCGGCGACAGCGAGCGCGGAGCCGTTCTCCTCGGTGGCGGCTTCGACACCACCAAGGACAAGGCGCGCTGCTACCGCCGCAACCAGACCTACGGTCCGGGCGCGCGGGCGTATCGCAACGGCTTCCGCTGCTGCCAGTAGCGGGCTGTCAGCTTCTTCGACCGCTTCGGTTGCTCTTCTCGTAGACCAACGCCAGGTCCAGTCGCAATCGGTGGCTCGTCCGCCGATGCCGGGCGGCTTGCGTCGTTCGCCCGAGCCGGAGCCCGACCGTGTGTCCCGATCCCGACCGCCCTCTCCACGCCGACGCCCGAGCTCTCCTCCGGCTCGCTCTCTCGGCCCTCCTCGTCTTCACGGCGAGCTCGGCGAGCGGGCTGACGCACGAGCTGGGCTCCGAGCCCCTCGTCGGTCCCACCGGCTCTGCCGACCGGGACGCCGACGGGATCGAAGACACGGCCGACAACTGCCCGGATCATCCCAACCCGGGGCAAGACGACCTGGATCGCGACGGCACGGGCGATGCCTGTGACCTCTGCCCGACGGTCTCATGGGCCCCCACGGCGCGACTCGAGTCAGGTAGCCTGAGAACGACCACACGCTTCGGCCAGAGCGTCGCGGTCGCCGATGACGTCCTGGTCGTCGGCGCCAACGGCGAGACGGACGCCGACCCCGGCACGACCTGGGTGCACCATCGTGATGCGGGTGGACCCGATGCCTGGGGACCGGTGGTCGAGCTCACCGCCAGCGACTCTCCGACGCGCGACCTGTTCGGCCGGAGCGTGGCCGTGTCCGGCGACGTCATCGCCGTCGGCGCAGCCAACGATGACGAGTTGGGCAGTGGCGCCGGCTCGGTCTACCTCTACCACCGTGACGAGGGCGGGCCCGATGCCTGGGGCGAGGTGAGCGAGATCGTCGCCAGCGACGGAGAGTCGGGAGACGCCTTCGGGTCGAGCCTCGCGCTGTCGGGAGACGTCCTCGTCGTCGGTGCTTTCTCTCATGACATCCCGAGCGACAACGCGGGCGCCGCCTGGGTCTTTCATCGCAGCGAAGGCGGTCCGGACTCCTGGGGATTCGTCAGCAAGCTCGCCCCTCCAGGACGAGAGGCCGAGGACCGGTTCGGGGGGGACGTCGCGATCTCCGGCGACGTCATCGTGGTCGGAGCCAACGGCGATGACGACCGCGGCTCACTCGCCGGTGCGGCCTACGTCTTCCACCGGAACACCGGTGGTCCCGACGCCTGGGGCTTCGTCACCAAGCTCACGGCCAGCGACGGTGAGGAGGGCGACTCCTTCGGTGCGCACGTGACGGCGTCGGACGACCTCATCGTCGTCGGTGCGAGTCTCGACGACGACCTGGGCCGTGACTCCGGCTCGGCCTACGTGTTCCAGCGTGACCGGGGTGGACCGGATGCTTGGGGCGAGGTGATCAAGCTGACGGCCAGCGACGGAGTGTCCGCAGCCCAGTACGGCACCGTCGCCCTCTCCGGCGATGTCCTGGCCGTCGGCGCCAGGCTGGATCGACCGGACGGCGTGCGCTCGGGTTCGGTGATCGTCCATCGACGTGACGCCGATGGTCCCGACGCTGGGGGTGAGGTGATCCGGCTCGTCGCCAGCGACGCGGGCGACGGCGACTGGTTCGGAATCGACGTCGCCATCCACGACGGAGTCCTGGTCGGCGGAGCCGCTGGTGACGACTCCTTCGCCGGCTCGGCTCACGTCTTCCACCTCTGTGCAGCGGTGGCGGACGCGGATGACGACGGAGTCGAGGACGGCATCGACAACTGTCCGGAGATCGTCAATCCCGAACAGCTGGACGGTGACGGAGACGGCGTGGGGGACGCCTGTGACTGTGACGCGCTCGACGCGCCGGCCGAGGTCGCCGGCCTGCGCGTGACGATCGGTGAACGGCTCTCCTGGGATGCGCAGCCCGGCCTGGGTCCGTCAGGAGCTCACGACCTGCTCGCCGGTGACCTCGAGGTCCTCCGCACCACCGGCAGCTTCGCCTCGGCCACCTGCCTGACCTCAGCCCTGCCTGACCAGGTGCTCGTCGCCTCGCTCCCGTCCGACGGCGCCAGCTACGTGCTCGTTCGAAGCCGCAACGTCTGTGCAGTGGGCACCTGGGGGAGCTCGGTCGGACCCGTGAACCCACGGGTCGACCTGGACCTCAGCCCGAGCGTTCCCTGCCCCTGACGCGGCGCGGGCTCAGCGCTGACTCAAGCGAACGATCTCTTCATCGACCTCGCGCATGAGGTCGAGGACCAGGTCGACCCGGTCCCGCTCGCCGAGACGTCGTCGTCGCACGACGTGGACCGGGATGGTCCCGACCTCGATCGCTCGAATCGGACGCAGGCCCGCCGCGTGTTGATGCGCGAGCACGTCCGGCAAGACCGCGAGCACCTGGCCACCGGCACAAGCCTCGACACCCGCCATCATCCGGTCGAGCTCGCTGGCCACCGTGCGCGGCAGCGCTTCGGGCCAGCCCTCGGTGGTGACCCCCAGCTCGTTGGGCTCGGGAGCGACGAAGGGGTGCTCCTGCACCTGCTCGATGGTGGGCTCGTCGATCTCATAGAGAGGGTGACCGGGACCGCAATAGACGCTGTTGGTCACTTCGGCCAAGGAGATCGACGTCAGCCCCGCGTCACCCACCTTCGTGCTGCACGCGACGAGGTCGAGCTGCCCCCGGAGGAGCGCCGACGCGACGTCCTCGGCGGCGGGCGTGGAGATCCGCGACGCCAGGTGAGGGTGACGACCGACGAGCATGCTCACCAGGCGAGGCAGGTGGACGTGGGCAGCGACGCCGAGCGCGCCGATGCGCACGACGCCCAGGTGATCCCTGGCGTCGAGCCGATCCAGGGCCTCGTCGACGAAGCGCATGGCGTCCCGCACGTGGCCGAGCAGGACCTTCCCCTCGTCGTTGAGCTGGAGACCCCGCCCCCGCCGGTGGAACAGCGGGAAACCGAGGTCCTCCTCGAGCAACTTGAGGGTGCGGCTCAGGGCCGACGGCGAGAGATGCAGGCCCTCCGCCGCCTGACCGAGATGCTCCACCTCGGCGATGGCCCGGAAGTCGGGCAGCCAATTCCAGATGCGGGCGATTCTTTGAAGACGCTCCATCGGCACATCATTCCACGAAACAGGACGTTTGTTTCAAATCATTCACATTGCGAGAACTAATCGGGCCGCGTATCCCTTTCTCTCACGACGGTTCGGAACGGCCGTCCAGGAGAGTCCCCATGCGAGTCCAGCGACGCCTCACCCCGCTCCTCGGCGCCTCCGTCCTCGGCGCCTTCCTTCTTCTCGGCTGCGACAGCAGCAACCCGACCGTCCCCGTCCTCGGGGCCGCTCCAGACGGCCAGAACCTGTTCTGGACCTTCACGGGCCTGGAGCCCCTCGGTGCCGGCTACGTCTACGAGGGCTGGGTCATCGTGCGCGGCGCCCCCGTCTCGACCGGCCGCTTCGACATCGCCGCCGACGGCACGCCGAGCCTCACGGGTCACATCCTCACCGAGGACGAAGCCGCCAACGCGACCGCCTTCGTGCTGACCATCGAGCCCGCGGACGGCGACGACCCGGCTCCGTCCGACACGAAGGTCCTCGGCGGCGACATCGCCGGCGCGGCCGCGGCCCTGAGCATCGCCCACCCCGCCGCCATCGGTGACGACTTCGCTGGCGCCGCCGGGCAGTACTTCCTCGAGACGCCGACCACCGCGAGCATCGCCGGTGACTACAACCAGGGCCTCTGGTTCCTCGATCCCGCTTCCGGCACTCCGTCGCTGACCCTGCCCACGCTCCCGCGTGGCTGGGAGTACGAGGGCTGGGTGGTCCTCGGCGGCACGCCGCAGTCCACGGGTCGCTTCAGCACCAACGCCGGCGCCGACAGCGACGGTCCCGGTCCGGCCGCTGGTCCCGACGGCTTCCCGCCCTACCCCGGCCAGGACTTCATCTCGCCGGCCGCCGATCTCCTCGGCGCCACGGTGGTCATCAGCGTCGAGCCCGAGCCGGACGACTCGGCCGCGCCCTTCGCGCTCAAGCCGCTCGTCGACGGCACCGTCGACGACCTCGGTCCCGGCGTGCTGCAGGCGCTCATGAACCAGTCGGCCGCCAACAACCCGACCGGAATGGTCGACCTGCGCTGACGGCTCACCCCAGAAGGTCACGAAGTCCCCCATCTTCGTGATCGTGGTCGCGCTCAGACTCCTGCGCTGTCCTCCTCCCACCCATGAGCAGGACCTGGGCGCGGCCACGTGTTTTCCTCCCGGACCGACGCTCGTCGCCAGCATCAGCGACGCTCGGACCGACGACGTGAGTCGAACGGGCTCACGCCTTCCCCGCACTCGATCGCGCCCAGCGCACCCGAGCCCACCAGCTCGAGCTCCAGCCGGCGCACTCCGCAGAGATCGAGTCGCAGCTCCTGCACGGCGTTGTCGGGCCCCGCCGGCACCGCGCGCGAGTCGAGCAGCACGTCCTCCTCGGACCAGGCGCTCAGGCGACCGCCGCCTTCGTCGATGTCGATGAGCCAGAGGCCACCGATCTCTCGTGGCGCATCGAAGACGAAGCTCATGACCCCGCCGCCACCCTCGTCATCGGGTGCGCAGTCCGACGACGTCTCCTGGATGATGAGAGCCAGCCCGAGATCGGCCGCGTTGCCGAAGCCCGGAGTGGCGAGGTCCTCGTCGTCGCAGGTCGGCGCACGGGTGTCGAAGACGAGCAGGGGTGCGCTGCCACTGACCGTGACACCCGCAAGCTGAGTGGTCAGGGCTTCGCCCACGGCGAAGCCTTCGAAGTCTTCGGCGAAGCAGGACGAGCCGCAGCACGGCTCGGCCTCGTCGGCCTCCCCGGAGACGGTGGCGACGACGCTCCCCGTCGCCAGCATCGCTCCCTCGCACTCGAGCAGCAGAGGGATTTCGTACGTGCCGGGAAGGGCCGACTCCGGCACGCAGAGCTCGATCTCGAACTCACGGCTGGCCGGCCCGGTGACGTCGGGGTGCGTCGGCCCGACGGTGAGCCAGGAGGCTCGCTCGCCCTCAGCACGCAGGAGGAGCTCGGGACAGGTGCGTGCCACGACGTCGACGCTGGAGGTCATGGCCTCGACGAGATCGACCGAGGGATCGGTCGGCGTGCCGTCGCTGAAGAAGGTGACGACGAAGCCCCCCGTGCGCTCGGCCCAGCAGCTCCAGAGCTCGGCCTGGGTGAAGCCGCCCAGGAGCGGAGCATCGGCACCCGAGTCGAAGTGCACGAGGACGATGTCCTCCGCGACGAGCCCGTCGATCAGGTCGAGAATCGCCAGGTCGTCGTCGGTGTCGGGAAGCCCGTCCCGACCGAGGTCGAAGCCCAGGGGCTCGGCCACGTCACCCAGGCAGGCGGCCACGTTGCAGTCGTGGGGCACGGAGTCACCCAGGGTGATGAGCAAGCGGCGCGCGTCGGGCCGCCAACCAATCCCGTCGTCGAGCTGCGCTTCGAGGAGGACGCGGCCATAGGACTCCGGAAGGTCGGCGCCACCGCCCGCCAGGGGAAGCGAGGAGACGGCCGCGACGATGTCGTCCTGGTCGTCGGTGATCGACTGATGCAGGAAGAAGGGGTAATCGAAGGTCCGACCGTAGACCTCGTCGTAGGGGCAGTCCTTCCCATAGCCGTCGGGGTTGCGGTGATCACGATGGGACACCAGGCCGAAGGCCGCGTCGGACACGACACCGTCGATGCTCTCGATGATGTCGACCATCCCGGCGACGAGGTTGCTCCGCTCCTCGGTCATGGAGCCCGTCAGGTCGATGGAGAGGAGGACGTCGATGCGGTCGAAGACACCACCTGCGATCTCGGCGGTGACCGTCGACGAGACGCAGCCACAAGACGACGCGTCCAGGCTCAGCGTGGACGGCTCGAGACGGTTGGTGCCCGAGCCGAGCACGCGTCGAGGCGACTCCCGTCGCTCGAACGAAAGCGAGGGTCGTGCGCCCACCTCCTCGGACACGAGCAGGCACGACACGATCGAACAGACCATGAAGGAGCGGAGCGCCATTCACATCCTCCGGGTTGTCGAGTTCCTCCCCTAATGTCGGTCCATGGCGCGAACAGTTCAAGAAAACTGCATGAAACCGTTTCGTGGACGGCACGCGAGCGCTGGATCACGTCGGGCGTCGTCAGGATTGGAAGCTGGGCTAACCTGCGCCATGAGCGACACCCTGCCGTCACCCGCCCGTCTCTTCGTCATGGCCGGCGCCGCCTGTGGCTTCCTCGGCGTCGCGGCGGGAGCCTTCGGGGCGCACTACCTGCGCGAGAAGATCGAGCCTCGCTTGCTCGAGGCGTTCCAGACCGGCGTGCAGTATCAGCTCGTGCACGCGGTCGCCCTGCTCGCCGTCGCCTGGCTGACCACCGTCGCGCCGGGCCGCGCGAGCCACGCAGCCGGCTGGCTGTTCCTCGTGGGCATCGTCCTCTTCTCCGGCAGCCTGCAAGCCCTCGCGCTGTCGGGCGTGCGGGTCCTCGGGGCGATCACGCCGCTGGGAGGGCTCTGCTTCCTCGCCGGCTGGATCGCGCTCCTGCTCGCCGCGATGCGCGCCTGAAGGTCACTCGCTACCGGGCTCCGGTGATCCCCTTCTCCCCCAGCCACTGCCCGAGATCCTTCTTCGCGATGGCCGCCGCCATGAGGTCGGGGAAGAGCTCGGGCGTGCAGGCGAAGGACGGCGCCCCCAGGACGGCGAGCTTGCGTGCCAGCTTGGCATCGTAGGCCGGCGCCCCCTCGTCGCTGAGCGCGAGCAGCACGATGACCTGCACGCCGGAGGCGATGAGCTGGGCGGTTCGCTTGAGCAGCTCCTCCTCCACCCCGCCTTCGTAGAGGTCGCTGATGAGGACGAAGATGCTGTCCTCGGGGTTTTCGATCTTCTCCTGGCAGTAGCCGACGGCGCGGTTGATGTCCGTCCCGCCGCCGAGCTGGGTCGAGAAGAGCACCTCGACGGGATCGTCGAGCTCTTCGGTGAGGTCGACGACGGAGGTGTCGAAGACCACCAGGCGCGTGCTCACCGAGGGGAGCGAGGCGAGCACCGCCCCGAACACGCTCGAGTAGACGACCGACTCGGCCATCGAGCCACTCTGATCGATGCAGAGCGTGATGTCGCGCAGCGACCGCTGTTGCCGCCCGAAGCCGATGAGGGTCTCGGGCACGATGGTGCGATGCTCCGGCTGGTAATGACGCAAGTTCGCGCGGATCGTGCGGTTCCAGTCGATGTCGGAGTGACGCCGAGGGCGGAGCGTGCGGCTCGCGCGGTTGATGGCGCCCGACACCGCCGTGCGCATGGGCTGTTCGAGCTTGCGCTGGAGCTCCTCGACCACCTTCGCGACGACTTGCCGCGCCGTCTCGCTCGCCTCCACCGGGAGCAGCCCCCGCATGGAGACGAGCGTGGCCACCAGGTGAACGTCGGCCTCGACGGCCTCGAGCATTTCCGGCTCCAGCAAGAGCCGATGCAGGTCGAGTCGCTCGAGCGCGTCCGTCTGCATGACCTGGACGACCGAGCTCGGGAAGTACTTGCGGATGTCACCGAGCCAGCGGGGCACGTTGATGTTGGATCGCTCCAAACCCGCCTGTCGGTTGCCGTGCTCGTCCTCTTCGCCTCCGTAGAGCAGCTCGAGCGCACGGTCCATCCTCCGCTCGTCGGCCGACAGCCCTGCCTCGACCTGCGTCGAGCCCTCGGCCTCCTGCCCCAGGAGGAGACGCCATCGCTTGGTCCTCAGCTCCGCGCTCATGTCGTCTCTCCTCTCAGGAGCTGTCGCAGGAGGGGAAGGCAGCCCTCCGCCAGCGTCTCGTCGAAGGCGGCCACGCGCGAGTCGCGGCGCACCGCGGTCCCGCGAGCCACGCGGTTCAGGAGCTGACGCCGTGCCCCGAGCTCGAGCTGGGAGAAGCTCCGCCGCAGGAGGGGGAGCAGCTCGACGAACACCTCATCGCCCAGTCCGACCACCCACTCGTCGAGGATCGAGAACAGGCCCTCGTCGTGAACGAGCAGGGTCCCGCTGTCGGCGAGGAAGCCCTCGATCCAGCTCGCCGCATCGATCGGCTCGGCAGCGATCGACAACGCCAGGCTCAGCGCGGTCGCGGTCTCCTCCGCGTCGAGCACGCCGGCATCGCGCAGCAGCCGACAGGCCCGCCCCTGAAGTAGCCCGTGCACGTCCTCGCCCGACGGCAGGACCGCCAGCGCTTCCAGCCAGGCCGCACGGCCGTTCTCATCGTCGTGCAGCCGGATGGCCGCATCCACCGCGCTCAGGCGAGCCATCATGGCCTGAGACAGATCCGTGTCGAGCGAGCGACAAGCGTCGCCGAGTCCCACGGTGAGCCGCACGATCAGCCCATCGACGACCCGAGCCACGAAGGTCTGATCGACCTCGCGCACGTTGCCGTAGCGACTGATGCGGACGAGCTCGGGGAGGGCGTCCATCATCGACGCGACGTCGGTGCCCGTCGCCCCTACTCGCTCGACGGCGGTCATGAGCGCGTTGGCGGCGTCGGGCAAGTCGGCGAGCAGGGCGTGATCGAGTCGCCGCACGAGCTCGACCAGCTCGGTCTCGACCTGGGCAAGGGTGATCAGGCGCGCCGACGCGGCGAGCGCGACCGTGTTCCCGTGCCGGCCAGCCTCGATGACCAAGAGCTCGAGCTCGGGCTTCCACTGCAGGGACCAGCTCTCGCGGAAGGTGCCCCGCGCACCTCCGACGCCCTCGCTCCGACCCCAGTCGATGTCGAGCACGAGCAGTCGATGAAGGAAGCGGCTGCGCTCGAGGTCCATCGGCTTGCGCAGGTCGAGCGCTCGCACGACGCGGTCGGCGCTGGGCTCGAGGCGGAGCTTCTTTCGCTGGCGCTCGAAGTCGACCTGGAACGGAAGACGAGGTCCCACCGACGGCACGCGTCCCAGGCGCTTGCCGACGACGAGCGCTCGTTCGATGAGCTGGAGGGAGGACTCCTGGCCGAAGCAGAGCACGGTGAGCGCGGCATCGCGCAGCTCGTCGAGCCCGGGCAAGCTTCGACCACGGAGAGCACCGAGTGTCTCCGCCAGCCGCACCGCCTCGATGATGCTCGCCGACGAGGCATCGAGATCCGCGCGACGGAGATGTCGAGCCGCCCGGGTGAGCCAGGGCACTACCGGTGACTCCTCCCGCCAGAGCTGCTGGTACCACTCAGGCGAGCGCACGCCAGCGCCGTAGCCGGAGACCGAAGCGAGACGCTCGCTCGTCCACGGGATCCAGGCCGCCTCGGTCTTGACCTTCTTCAGGCCCTTCAGCAGAGCGCGGTCGTCGGCTACCTTCGTCTTCTTCGTCAGCGCCGGGACGTGCCAGGCACCGCAGACCACGGCGATGCGCTCATGTCCTTCCCGCACGGCCTGCCGGATGGCGAGCCGCATGGTGGCCTCACGACGGGCCTCCATGAGCGGAAGCTCCTCCTCGCCTTCCCGAACGGCGCCCATGGCTTCGGCCAGTGAGGTGAAGATGGTGGCGTCCCCGTCGCGCCGCGACTCGACGAGACGATCCCACCACTCCTCTCCGTCATTCATGCCGGCAGCCGCCGCGAGCTCTTCGAGAGGATCCCGTCGCAGGCTGGCGTCGCGGTCTTCCTCCTCTTCAGGATCGAGCGCGAAGCGCTGAGCCTGCGGCAGGTCGATGAAGCGGAACGGGACCTCGTTCTTCACCGCGTGGCACATGGCGCGCCACTCCGGCGAGTAGACGGCAAAGGGGTAGAACGCGGCGCGCGACGGGTCGTCCTTGGGATGAACGAGGATCGCGACCGGTGGCTTCATCTCCTCGTGAACGACGAGGGGCACGAGCTCTTCGGCCTCGGGAGGCCCCTCCACCAGCACGATGTCGGGCGACAGCTTCGCCAGCGCAGCTTCGAGGCTGCGGGCGCAACCCGGCCCGTGGTGCCGGATGCCGAAGACGTGGACGCGATCGTCGTTCATGAGGTCAGCCGCTCAGTCGAGCTCGCGACAGGCGCGGTAGAGGTCCTTCCAACCCTTGCGTTCCTTGACGACGGTCTCGAGGTACTCCTTCCAGACCACTCGGTCCTGGACGGGGTCCTTGACGATGGCGCCGGTCAGCCCCGACGCGACGTCGGAGGCGGAGAGCGCGCCGTCGCCGAAGTGGGCCGCCAGGGAGAGCCCCTGACTCACGACACCGATGGCCTCGGCGGTCGACAGGGTGGCCGACGGCGACTTGAGCTGGGTCTTGCCGTCCTCGGTCTTGCCGTCGCGCAGCTCGCGGAAGATGGTGACGACCCGCTGGATCTCGTCGAGCTTCGCCTCACCGGGGAGCTCGAGCGCGCGGCCGAGGTCGCGCACGCGGTTCTCGACGATCTTCACCTCCTCGGTGGCCGTGCGCGGCACGGGGAGGATGACCGTGTTGAAGCGACGCTTGAGCGCGCTCGAGAGCTCGTTCACGCCGCGGTCGCGGTTGTTGGCGGTGGCGATGACGTTGAAGCCCTTGGTCGCCTGCACCTCGCTGGACAGCTCCGGGATGGGGAGCGTCTTCTCCGAGAGCACGGTGATGAGGGTGTCCTGCACGTCCGAAGGCACGCGAGTCAGCTCCTCGAAACGCGCGAGCTTGCCGTCGGCCATGGCCGTCATGATGGGTGACGGGACCAGCGCCTCCCGACTCGGCCCCTTGGCGAGCAGGCTCGCGTAGTTCCACCCGTAGCGGATGGCCTCTTCCGGCGTGCCGGCCGTCCCCTGCACGAGCAGGGTCGAATCGCCGGAGATGGCCGCGGCCAGGTGCTCGCTCACCCAGGTCTTGGCGGTCCCGGGCACGCCGAGCAACAGCAGGGCTCGATCGGTCGCCAGCGTCGACACCGCGATCTCGATGACGCGGCGGTTGCCGATGTACTTCGGCGTGACCTCGAAGCCGTCGTCGAGCTTGCCGCCGAGCAGGTAGGTGCAGGTCGCCCAGGGCGACAGCTTCCACGAAGGCGGGCGTTGCCGGTCGTCCTGGGCCGCCAGGGCTTCCAGCTCCTCGGCGAACAGGTCTTCGGCGTGGCGTCGCAGGACGGACGTCGTGTCACTCATGGCGTCAGCTCCTCTCTCATGTCTCGTCTCAGCTCCAGCACGGCCGCCACTGCGGGCCACGGCTCGCGGGAGGCCCCCAACTCATGGACTCGCCCTGCGAGAGCAGGGCTCAAGATCGTCGGCAGCTCGAGTCGGATGAAGTCACCGAGTCGGGGATGCCACTGGGCTCGCTGGCAGCGATGACACCAGTCGATCAACTTCTCGCCGGCCTTCATGCCGAGCTCGTCGTCGGCTGCCTGCAGCACCGGACCGACCTCCGGCCAGGTGCGCGCGCGATCGAGCAGCCGGAGCAGCATCGCCTCCCGCCGCTCGCGGTCGACGAGTCTCCACAGGCCCCCGATCAACTCGACACGACGCTCGGCCAGCGCCCCGCCCTGGGAGCCCAGCTCGTGCGTCAGCACGGCCTCGGCCCAGTCGGAGCGACGCTGTCGGACGGCGGCTTCGGCCAAGCCGAAGACCAACGCCATCGCGTGATCGGACTTCGCGAAGAGCTTCAACAGCTCGTCCGGCTTCTCGACCAGCCCCTCCCAGGCGGCCACGGGCACGTGGCTCACGATGCGCATGAGCAACGACGCACGACGCCCCAGGCCGAGCACGGCCTTGTCGTCGAGACCGTCTTGCTCGTCGGCGTCGGTGAGCTCGGGAAGCTCGACCGTCAGCTTCTTCCGCACGACCTTGCGCTCGACGTCGACGAGGGTGCCGATCCTCTCGCTCATTCGGCGTGCGAGCGGCGAGCCGGGCAGGCAGGACAGGAGCCCAGCCGCCTCGAGCCGCAGCTTCTTGCTCCGCTCGGCGAGTCGCTCGGTGAGGAAGGGCTCGTCGTCGGCGGACAGTCCCTCGGCCAGTGAGGTGAGGAAGCGCAGGCGGTCATCGAGCTTCTCTCCCTTCCAGGTCTCCGCGATGAGCTCGCGTGCGCGAGCCGGGTCCTGTCGTCTCAGCGCGTGCAGCGCCTGGAGACGGAGGGCTCGCGGGCTCTCGAGGAACTGGCTGGCCAGGTCGTCGTCGACCTCGGCACGAACCCTCCACGCCGGGTTCTTCGAGGCCAGCCACGCGCCACGTCGACCGAGGATGGCGGCGGACCACTCGCCGGGAAGATGGTGAGAGTGGTCCAGCAGGTCGGGCAGGAGACGGGTCGGTGCGCGTTGACCGGCCTCCGCACAGAGTCGACACCACTCGGCCATGAGCCGCGGGTTGGCTCGCTCGAGAGCCGCCTCCATCAGTCGTCCCGCCTTCTCACTGCACTCGGGGAGCTCGTCCTCTTCACAGCGCTCGACGGGCTCACCGTCGGATGGTTGCAGGCCGGCGCGCAGCCCCGTCGACAGCACGGCGATGGCGTCGAGCAGCTTCTCCTCGGTGCTGCCGTCGGCGGTGACCGTCTCCTCGACGACCGTCGGAAGGGCCGGCAGCGCGCCACCTCGCTCGGTGCCGAGCGCCGCCGTGGTGAGCAGCTCGTGCCAGCTCTCTTGCCAGGCGCTCATCAGGCCGCCTCGCCGGCCTGAGCCGGCAACGTGAGCGAGTGGAACCGACCGTCGACCACGCAGGACAGCGGTAGGCAAGACGCGTCGCCGAACTCGCTGAACAGGCTGCACGGCGCCCCACCGGTCAGCGCCAGGAGCTTCCAGCCGCCGTGCCAACCGTCGACGATGGGCAGGCGCGCGCCCTTCGCGTCCTGGATCGACCAGCGGAAGCTCGGCTCCTCCCCGCCGAGGTGAAGCTGGACGTTCGTCACCGTCATCGCCCAGCGATCGAGCCAAGGGTCACGGGCGAGCCCCCGAGCCCGCTCGGCGAGAGCCTCACGGAGATCGTCGGGACCATCGAAGGCGACGACGGGCTCGGCCCGGGCGTCCTTGTCCTTCACGATGGCGCGAATGGGTAGCGGACCGGGCGGGAAGGACAGCTCGGCCCGGACCTGCGTGCCGGCGAGCAGCATCGTGGGGTAACCCGCCCCGAGAGGAGCGTGCTGGAGAACGCAGGCCGTCCGACCCGACTCACGACCGGCGAGCCAGGTCCGCTGAGTGCGCACGCGATCGATGGTCTCGACCTGCCCCATGACCCGCCACTCGTCCTTCACGCCGTCGCGTGAGAGCAGCTCGTCCTTGCTCAGGTTCCAGCCGAGCTCGATGCGCAGGCGCTCTTGAAGCTCGGGAGACAGCCCCTCGAGCTGACGGCCCGAACGGACGAGGAGATGCAGCCGTCCCAGCGCATGGAGGAAGGGCTCGGTCCAGTCGTCGCCAGTGCCCACCAGTGCCTCCAGCTCACGGAGGTGACGCTCGAGCCCCGACGCCTGCGCGTCGACCATGCGCTTGGCGACGGTGTCCCAGTACGAGTACGACGCCTGCGGTAGCTGACCGAGCCCTTGTCGGACGAGATCTTCCATCCAGGTGGAGAGCTCGTCCAGGCCGGAGGCCACTCGCTTCTCGCGCGCCGCGACGCGACGGGCCTGAGCCTTGACGTCCTTGACCGCCTTCTTCTTGCCGGACTTCCTCGCGGCCTGCTTGGCCGCCTTCTTCTTCGCCCGATCGCGACGACTGGCGATCCACTCGCTCACCCACTCGGGCTGCTTGCCCTCGGCGACGGCCTCGGGGTACTCGGCGAAGACCAGGAACAGGGCGAGCGCGTGCTTGCAGGGGAACTTGAAGCTCGGGCAACTGCACTTGAAGCCGGGACCGTCGAAGTCGATCTCGGTCTTGTAGTCGCGGATCTCACCCCAGAGCGCCTCGTCGTCGTGGGCGAGAAGGCTCCACTTCTCGGCCTTCGCCAAGCCCTGCGCCAGCTTGAGCGAGCGGGCGTCGGGGGCGAGACCGAGGACGGAGTCGCGGCTCCAGGCGTGGGTCATGATGGCAGGGTGCCTCCGGTCCGAGAGGCTCGCAAGCAGCCCCCGGCATGAGATCCCCTGCTGGTCAGGCGGCCGATCTCGTCACGAAAAAATCGCACTCGTGAGAGCACTCGCAGGCGCCCTCGCTCGCACCGTTCTCCCACGCCGACTGCGGTACCATCGCCGCTCTCCGCCCTGTCCTGAGAGCCGGTCTTCGCCACCGGCGACGGAGTCCCCATGCGCCGCCACTTCCGTCCCCTCTCGCTCGCCCTCGTCGGTCTCCTCGCCCTGCTCGCCACCGGTTGCGGCGGAGGCGGCTCGTCTTCCGGCGGCAGCCCGCCCGACGGTGGGCGCGGCGCGGTCGTGGGCGTCTCGCTGCTGACGCGAACGCACCCGTTCTACCAGGACCTCGAGGCCGGCCTGCGCGCCACCGCCGAGGAGAAGGGCTTCGAGCTCATCGTCCAGGCCGGTGAGTTCGACGTCGCCAAGCAGAAGGATCAGGTCCAGGAGTTCATCGTCCGCAAGGTCGACGCGATCATCGTGAGCCCCTGTGACTCCAAGTCGATCGGCACGACCGTGCAGGCGGCGAATCAAGCGGGCATCCCGGTCTTCACCTCCGACATCGCCGTGCTCGCTCCCGAGGCGAAGGTCGAGTGCCACGTCGCCTCCGACAACGTGGCCGGCGGTCGTCTCGCCGGCAAGGCGCTGGCGGACGCCCTCGGTGGTCAGGGCAAGCTCGCCATCATCGATCACCCCGAGGTCGAGTCGGTCATCCAACGTGTCGCCGGCTTCGAGGAAGAGGTCGCCAAGCACCCAGGCCTGAGCATCGTCGCCAAGCTGCCCGGCAAGGGCGTGAAGGACGTCGCCTTCCGCACGGCCCAGGACATCCTGCAGTCGCATCCCGACCTCGACGGCATCTTCGGCATCAACGACGACTCGGCTCTCGGTGCCCTCGCTGCCGTCGAGCGCGCGGGTCGCGGTGGTCGCGTCACCATCGTCGGCTTCGACGCCGTCCCCGAGGCGCGAGCCGCCATCGCCCAGGGTCGTCTCCACGCCGACGTCATCCAGCAGCCCAAGCTCATCGGCCAGAAGACCATCGAGGCCATCGCCGATCACCTCTCCGGCCGCCCCGTGCCCGAGAAGGTCCTCATCCCCTGCGACCTGTTCACCCGTGAGAGCGGCGGAGCGTCGACCCAGGGGTCATGACCGACGCGTCACCGCTGCTCCGGGTCTCCGGCCTCTGCCGGTCGTACCCGGGCGTCCGGGCTCTTCACGAGGTCGACCTCGACGCGTGCGAGGGCGAGGTCCTCGCGCTTCTCGGTGAGAACGGCGCTGGCAAGAGCACCTTGCTCAAGATCGTCTCCGGTGCCGAGACCTCCGACGCCGGCACCGTCGAGCTGAGAGGCTCTCCGCTCCCGCGCTCACCGGCCGAGGTGACCCGCGCCGGTGTCGTCACGATCTATCAGGAGCTGAGCCTCGTCCCGCAGCTCTCGGTCCGACAGAACCTGTTCCTCGGTCGCGAGCCGGTCCGACGCTTCGGATTCGTCGACCGCGACGAGGAGCGACGTCGCGCCGAGCTCGTGCTGGAGCGACTCGGGCTCGACGTCGACCTCGACACGCCGGTGCGCGAGCTCGAGGTCGCTCGTCAGCAGCTCGTCGAGATCGCCCGGGCGCTGCTGGCCGACGCGGCGCTGCTCATCATGGACGAGCCCACCGCCGCGCTCACGCCGCGCGAGGTCGAGCGACTCTTCGTCATCCTCCGCGAGCTGCGTGCCGACGGCCTGGGGATCGTCTTCGTGAGTCATCGTCTCGACGAGATCGACGCGATCGCCGATCGCATCGTCGTCTTGCGTGACGGCGAGTCGGTCGGCTGCTGGTCGGCCGACGCCCTCTCTCGCGACGAGCTCATCGAGGCGATGGTCGGTCGTCCGCTCGACCAAGAGCACCCCAAGCAAGCGGCCGAGCTCGGCGAGATCGTGCTCGAGGTCGAGGGGCTGTGCGGAGGTCCGGTGCGGGACGTCTCGTTTCAGGTGCGTGCCGGTGAGATCGTCGGCCTGGCGGGTCTCGTCGGTGCCGGACGCACGGAGGTCGCGCGTCTCGTCTTCGGTGCGGACCGCGCCACGGCCGGCACCGTTCGGGTCGATGGCGAGGTGTTGAACGCCACCGGGCCACGCGACGCCATCGGCGCGGGCGTCGCGCTGCTCACCGAGGACCGCAAGGCTCAAGGGCTCGTGCTCGCGCTCTCGTCGCGGGAGAACTTCGCGCTCGGCAACCTCGACCGCTGGTCCCGCGGCGGGCTCATCGACGGCGCCCGCGAGCGCTCGGTGTTCGCCGGTCACGTCGAGCGACTCGGCATCCGCGTGTCCGGTCCCGAGCAGCCGGCGGGGACCTTGTCCGGCGGCAATCAGCAGAAGCTCCTCGTCGCCCGCTGGCTCGAGCGCGACTGCCGCGTGCTGCTCTTCGACGAGCCCACCCGCGGCATCGACGTGGGCGCCCGTCACGAGATCTACCTCCTCCTCAACGAGCTTGCGAGCCGTGGCAAGGCCATCGTCATGATCTCCTCCGAGCTCCCCGAGGTCCTCGGCATGAGCGACCGCATCCTGGTCATGAACGAGGGTCGTCTCCGGGGCGAGGTCGACGACGTCGCGTCGGCCACGCAGGAGTCTCTCCTCGCACTGGCGGTCTCGTGACGAAGACGAGCTCGAAGCGCGGAGGTTGGCGAAGCTGGCTGGCGGGTCAGGGCATGCTCGGCGTGCTGCTCGCCCTCTGCGCCCTGTTCTCGGTGCTCACGCTCCAGCCCCAGCAGCTCGCGGGCACTCGCGCGGCCGAGGCTCTGGTCGACGAGCTCGTGGACACGGCTCCCGGCACGTCGATCGCCGTGCTCTCCCGGGCCGGTGCGGAAGGAGAGCAGTTCGTCGACGAGCTGAAGCGTCGGCTCGATGAGACCGGTAGGTCTCCGATCCTCACCGTCGCGGGAAGCCCGGCCGCGATCCGTGCCGCGCTCGAAGGGGCGTCGGGTGTCGACGTCCTCGCGGTCCCCAGCGACACCGCCGCCATCGTCGGCTCGATCCAGTCCGACTTGCCGGGCCTCGGCGGTGCTCGCCTGATGTCCCCGCCGACCCGAAGCTGGCCGACGTTCCTGCTCAAGTCGAACCTGCTCAACGTCGCCAGCCAGATCGCGGTCATCGCCATCATCGCCATCGGCATGACCATGGTCATCCTCACCGCCGGCATCGACCTCTCGGTGGGGAGCCTCATCGCGTTGTCAGCCGTCGTCACGACCTGGACCATCGCGCGGATGGGTGGCGTCGAGGCGTCGCTTCCGATCGTCTTGCTCGGCGCCCTCGGCGGACTCCTCGCCGGCGCGGTCACCGGAGCCTTGTCCGGCTTGGTCATCACGCGCTTCCGCGTGCCGCCCTTCATCGCGACGCTGGCCATGATGCAGGTCGGCAGTGGCTTGGCGTACCTGATCTCTCGGGGCCGACCCATCCACGAGCTGCCCGACGGCTTCGAGACGCTCGGACGCGGAGCCGACCCGCTGCTCGGCATCCCCCACGCCGTGACCCTCATGGTCGTGCTCTACGTCGGCGCGTGGGTGCTGCTCGAGCGCACGGTGCTCGGTCGCTATCTTCACGCCGTGGGCGGTAACCCTGAGGCAGCGCGCCTGGCCGGCGTGCCCGTGCGACGCGTGCTGCTCTTCGCCTATACCTGCTGTGGCGCGCTGGCGGGGCTCGGCGGCGTGCTCATGGCCTCGCAGCTCAAGAGCGGCGCGCCGACCTACGGTCAGTCGTACGAGCTGCACGTCATCGCCGCGGTGGTCGTGGGCGGGACGAGCCTGTTCGGGGGCGAGGGCAAGATCACCGGCACGCTCATCGGGGCGTTGATCATGGGCGTCATCAACAACGGGATGAACCTGACCAACGTCGAGAGCTACACGCAGAAGGTCGTGCTGGGCCTGGTCATCCTGGCGGCCGTGCTCTTCGAGCAGCTCCGGAAGCACTCGGCCGAGAAGCGGGCCGCCCGGGCGGGCGCTGCGTCGGGCTGAGCCCTTCTCCCCGACGCCACCGGACGCCCGGGCTCTCGCCGGTGAGACGTCGCTGCTCGCAGATCCCCTCGACTTCGACGACGAGCTCGACGGCGGGCAGCCGCGCATCGAAGCGCGTCCACTCCACGACGAGCTCATCCACGTCGACCAGGCCTGCCCGACTCTCACGGAAGTAGGCGGTCGGGAGGTGCAGCGGCGAGTCCTCGGAACCGTCGCGAAGACCCTGGAGGAGAAGCCCTCCGTCGAGGGTCGAGTGCTCCTCGCCGTTCACGCGAACGACCAGGGCTCCGTCGAGTTGGCTCGCCGCGACCTGATACGCCGCCTGCTGCTCGGACGGTTGGAGCACGGACCGCTCACGCCGAGGCACCGGCTCCCAGCGCTCCAGGAGAGAGAACGCCAGGACGACCTGAGTCTCGATCAATCCGGATCCGACGTTGACCAGGACCCAGGGCGCCCGCGCTCGCTCGGCATCGTCGACCAAGAGCGCCTCACCACAGCGGTCATCACGGGCCGTCGTGGTGGCCAGTTGCAGGTTCAAGACCGCTGGTGCGTCGCTACTCACCACCAGCGGCGACCGCTCCATGGCGTTCTCCGTGACGCTCAGCCGGAGCTCACGGCGTCGCCCGACTCGCTCGAACACCTGCCGCCGGAGCTGGAGGTGAACGTGGCTCACGCCGGCCTTGTCCCACTCCCTGACCCAGGCGACACCCGAGTCACCAGCCTCAGTGGAGCTGGTCATGACGAGCTCGAGAGGACCGAGCTCGGAGAGACGGTCGCGGCGCAAATCCAGTAGCCGCAAGTCGAGCAGGAGCGGCGGATGCGCGCGGAGCAGGTGAGCGTGCAGCAGGTCGAGCCGACGCGACGCGCTGACGTCACCGAGCTCGGGGAGATGCTCGACCGGCACGTGCTCGACGATGCGGAGCCGATCGTGCTCCACGTGGATCCGTCCTTCGGAGGCATGGAGACCATGCGCCGAGGCCGCCATCGGGGGCAGCAGGCTCAGCGCGCCGACGAACAAGCTCCGAAGCACGAGACGACTACCGGCCCGCGTGGACGTCGATCTCGGTGAAGAACGTGCCGTTGCCGACGTCCTGTGCGATCCAGAGCAGGTGACGCCAGGCACCGAGCGGTCGTCCCTCCGGCCCCGTCACCGACGAGCCCTGGATGCCCCCCTGCCCGAGCGAGCGCGTGTCGACCACGGCCAGCAAGGTCCAGCCCTCGGCGGCGCCGTGGGTGAGACCCGGGCTCGGCGCCTGCTCGGCGGTCGAGCCCCAGAGCGAGAACCACTGTGGCGCACGCTCGAGTCGGTGCCAGGAATAGGTGTTCACGCGATCGAGCTCGACGACCCGACCGAGGTCGATCGAGAAGCGCCCCTCCGTGTCGTACCAGACGCAGCGCCGCGTGTCGTCGTCGTTCTGGGCGACCTCACCGTCGTTGAGCCGAGGGAAGCGATCGTCGACGGCGCCGGAGCCACCGTGGGGTGGCCACTCGCCGTCACCCTCGTGGAAGCGGAAGGACGGCCCGCCCTCGCGAGCACGCACGAGGTCGTCGTTGCGCGGCGCGCCCATCGACAGCTCCTCGAAGCTGCCCTGCTTGTCCATGACGAAGGTGCCGACGGGCGTCACGCCCTGGAAGACGGGCACCGGCGGCGGCGGGTACACGTGACGCAGGTCGAGCGGACCGCGGTCGTCGAAGTCGTCGTAGAGCGGATGAGCTGGCTGCACGCCGCCGTTGGAATCACGCACGGCCGTGGCGGCCAGTACCTTGATCCGTGGGTCGTCCGGCAGCTGAAGGACGGTGTCACCGGTCTCCAGGGAGACGACGTACTTGAAGAGGTAGCTGAAGCGATAGGCGCGGTTGCCCTGCACGGGGTGGTGATGATGCGTCGCGAACCACGCCACCGGATCGCGCTTGATGTAGCCGGGCGTGAAGCCGACGACGTGTCCTTCGCCACGGAAGTCGACCTCGGGGAACTCGCGGTCCCAGAGACGGTCGTCCCACTGACCGATGAAGCCCGTCCAGGCCTGCACGCTCCACGGCACGACGCGGTCACCGACTCGCAGCCGTGAGGCGACATCCTCGGTGGCGGCAGCGAGCAGCACGATCTCCTCGGCGCCGGCGGGCAGCTGGATCGCCTGCCCTCGACACGCGACGGCGTTGAGCTGGTCGGGCTCGGTCGACCCGAGGACGAGCTCGATGCCCTCGGTCACGATCGTCTCGGGGAGCTGCTCGGCCGGCAGGCTACGACCGTCGGCGTCGAAGGCCCCGTCACTGCGGTCGGCGTCGGTGCTCACGACGTCGACGTCGAAGGGCAGGGTCAGCGGCTGACTCCGCGGGGGCTCCAGGCCATGCCCGTGCGCCACCTTCATCGCGAAGCTCCGCGGCGAGTACGGACCGAGCCCCGTCAGCAACGCGCCGTCGACCACCCTGGCGTCGCCGATGCGTCGCTCCTGACCGTCGACCTCCCAAGCCTCGACGATGGGCGCACCGACGCGCACCGACACGTCCTTCGCCTCGCGTCCGTGGAGCTCCTGGAGACGGACGATGACGTGGTCGCCCTGCTCCGCCCTCTTGAGGGCCCGGACGTCGACCTGGTCCGTGCTCACGCTGACGATGGGACCGATCGCGCGATGGAACCCGGCGTGCTTCTTCGACTGGAAGACGACGAGCGGTTGGTTCAGCCGACGGCCGAGCCACTCCGTGCCGGCCTCACGCCAGTCGCCGGGGTGGCCCTGCACGGCGTAGAGCATCTCGTGACGACCCCAGTCCTGGCTGTGCTGGTCCATGTAGGAGCGACGCACCGCCGGGCTGTAGAGCAGCGTGAGCCGCACGGTCTGATCGTCGGGCTTGTCGGAGCCGAACTTCGAGTCTTCCAGGACGGTGACGCCGTAGGCACCGCTCGCATCGGTGAGGTCGAACCACTCGTGGGAGGGGACCTCGTACTTCACGGGGTCGTTGTTGCCCCGCTCGATGGTGCCCATGCCCCAGTTGTAGGTGGCCACCGGGTTCGACACGGTCAGCGGCAGCTCGGCACGCAGGGCGCAGCCGGTGGACTGCCAATCGATCTCGGTGTCGATCTCGACCCGTCGCCCGGCCGAGCCCCCGCTCAATCGGATGCGCTGCGTGACCGTCGAGTTGCGTGCCGTGCGCGTGACCTCGATGGCCGCCCGCACCGGACCGTCCTCGACCACCCGGATCGTCGCCGGACCGTCCAGGTAGCCGAGAGGCGGACGCTGACGATCGCGCCAGTCCATGTTCCAGGCCGGGAAGGACTGCGGCTTCTCCTTGGTGAACACGAGCCGCGCCGGCGCACGGAGCAGCTCGCGGTTCCCGTGCCGTCGGTCGACGATGCTGGCGAGGTCACCGTTCTCGTCGATGGTCACGCGGTACTCGGAGTTCTCCACCACCCGGCCTCGCGCCCAGGGACGCTGCTGAGACCGGACCGTCGCCTCACCACGGCGCACGGTGAACACGCTCAGCGAGCTCGGCCCGACCTCGGGGAGGAAGAGCAGACGCACGGTGGCGCCGTCACGCTCGAGGACCTGAGTGGGCACGGCCGTTCCGCTCGGGTCGACCACCTGCACGCTGCGTGGAGCCAAGCCGGGGAAGGTCACCTCGGCCTCGACGACGTCTTCACGAGCGATGACCAGCGGGTTGTAGACGACCAGCGGCACGCCGTCGACGTCGGTGTCGAGGACTCGGGTCAGGGCGCCGACCGAGTCGGTGAGGACCTCGGCGAAGACGTTCTGCGCGAGAACCTCGTCGTTCCACGAGAAGGTGTAGGCCCGCGGCAGGCTGGTGCCCGGGAGGATGTCGTGCATCTGGTTGGCGAGCAGTCGCTCCCAGGCGCGGTTGAGCTTGTCGAGTGGATAGGACGCAGCACCCAGCCAGTGCGCGGCCACGGCGACGCGCTCGGCGGCGTCAGCCAACAGCTCGCCCTTGCGGTTCCAGCGCTTCATGTACGACTGCGACGTGAGGGTGCCCGCCGAGTGCTCGGTGAGGAGCATGTCGCCGACGTAGCGTGGGAGCCGCGCGGCCTGCTCGTCGGTGATGTCGCGGAACATCTGATCCGACGAGGTCAGCGCGACGTGGAAGAGGCTGTCGGGGTTGTCCACGCTGGCGAGATAGCCCTTGACGTGCCGCTCACGCGGAGCACCACCGACGTCACCGACGCCGTAGTAGTGGTAGTCGACGAAGACCCCATGCTCGCGTCCGTTGCGATCGATCCTCTTGGCCCACTTCTCGTTGAGATCGAGCCGACCCTCGACACCGGTGGAGTAGGAGCCGGGATCGAGCGCGGCGAGCACCGAGCGACCGTCGGGACCTTCCCAGACGCCGACCCCGAAAGGGATGCCGACGGCCGAGCCCCAGGTGAGCTTCTGGGTCGAGAAGCCCTTCAGCCCAGCGTGCGCCCAGATGGAGGGCATCGAGGCGGGAAAGCCGAAGCAGTCGGGGAGCATGAAGTCCACGCTCTCCTTGCCGAACTCGTTGCGGAAGTACTCGTTGCCATAGAGGACCTGTCGGAGGACGGCCTCGGCGGAGGGCACGTTCACGTCGCCCTCGTCGACGGAGGAGCCCGACACGAACCAGCGTCCGTCGGCGATGTACTTCTTCAGCTTCTCGTAACGCTCCGGGTAGTACTCCTTCATCATCCCGTAGCGCACCGAGCCGGTGAAGCTGAAGACGTAGCCCGGGTACTTCTCGAAGAGCGCGAAGTTGTCGTCGAGCGTGTTCTTCAGGTACTGGTCGATGGTGGTCGTGAAGTCCCAGCGCCATTGCGTGTCGAGGTGGGCGTAACCCACGGCGTAGAGGACCTTTTGCCGCTCCAGGTCGTAACGCGGAGCTTCCTCGGCCCGAGCGAGCGAGGAGAGCGCGAGCAGCAGGAGCGAAACGAGACCGAGCGAGCGCGACATGACGGTGCTTCCGGGTGAGGGCCGGAGGTTATCCGACCTGCCCCTCCCGACCAACACGCCCTCACTTTCTTCGCATCGTTTCGCAGCCGTCGACCATGACTCTCTCGAAGACCGGACGCGGGGCGACTCACTGTCGAGCTCGACCAACGCGTCCTCATCTGAGGGATTCACGATGAAGACGACGACCACCACTTGTTTCCTCGCGGCCTGCCTGAGCCTGGGCGGGGCGCTCGACGCGTCCGCTCAATGCACCCAGAACCCCGCCAGCACGTTGCCGGGCACGATCGAGTACGGCTATCTCTACGCGCTCAACAGCTACAACGAGGTCTGGAAGCTGAGCCTCAGCGACTTCAGCGCCGAGATGCTCGTGGACCTCGGTCCGGAGTGCGTGTCGGACATCGGCGTGGCCAGCGACGCCATCTACGTCGGGGTCGACGAGCACCTGGAGACCGCGCCGCCCTTCGACTGGGAAGGCCGGGTCTTCCGCATTCAGGAATCGCCCGTGCTCACCTCGGGCGTGTACCTGAGCTGTCCGGAGCTGTCACCGGGCTGCGGCAACCTCTCGGCCATGGCGGTCCGCCCGGTGGCCGGCGCCGAGGAGGTGGTCACGGCCGGTGGGATCCAGTCCCGCGTGTTCGCCCACGCGAGCCGTCCGCCGACCTGTGGCTCCATCGACTTCGAGTGGACTCCGCCGGCGCACCTGGCCGACTTCACTTACCTCAAGCTCTCCCCGACCAACCCCACGCTGGCCTTCGGCCTCGTGACGACCCCGGACTGCCCGGAGCCGACGACCGGCGCTCCGAGCTCCCGGCTCGTCATGGTCGACGACACGGACGGCAGCCAGACCGACATGGGCTGCGTCACCCACGACGGTGACATCCCCCATCAGCTCTACGGCCTGGCGGCGAGCTGCGACGGTCGGCTCTGGGCGGGTGGCTTCGACTTCTCCCGCGAGCTCTACGTCATCAACCCGCTGACGGCAGAAGCGACGAAGCAGGCGTTCTCCATGCCGCCCATGCGCATCCTCGGCCTGGCCGCGCGCATCACGCCTCCGGCGGGTCCCTGATCTCACTGACCTCACCGACTCTCCAGTCGAACGGGCCCGACGATGCCGGTCATCGTCGGGCCCGTTACGCATTGCGGGAGAAGGATGGTCCCGATCGGGTAAGAGCCCCGACGGCTCTCGGTCCCCCCCGACGAGGAGGACCTGATGAGCAACACGACGACCACCAGCACCACCACTTCCCCGACCACCACCGAACTGATTGCCAGTCATCACGCAGGTGACCCCCGGGCAGCAACCGAGCTCTTCGAGCGGCATCGCCCTTCCCTTCGCCGCTTCCTGAATCACCGCGCCACGTCCTGGCTTCGTGGGGCGGTTCCCCTCGACGACCTCGTGCAGGAGACCCAGCTCGCCGCCTGGCACGGCCTGTCGCGGTTCCATTGCGAGGACGACGAGTCGTTCGGCCGCTGGCTCCGAGCCATCGCCCGCAACGTCGTCAACGGGCATGCTCGGAGGCTCGGACGGGCACCACATCGTCTGGACGTCGACGCCGTCATGGATCAGCGTCCGTCCGACCGTCTCATCCACGGGCTGCGCTGGCGCGACGAGACACCGTCGAGTCAGCTCGAACGAGAGGAAGAGCTCCGATGGCTGGCGGACCGTCTCGACCGGCTCTCACCTCGACGACGACAGGCCCTGCGTCTTCGTCACCTGGAAGGGTTGGACAACACCAGCGCAGCGGAGCGGATGGGCCTGAGCGTGCCGGCCTTCAAGGGGCTCGTGGCCAGGAGCCTGGACGAGCTGCGTCGCGGGTTGCCTGCCCGACACCGGGCAGCGTGAGCTCCCCATGAAGGCTCCCGGCGAGACGTCTCGGTCGGTTACCCTTTGTCGGGAAGGAGAGAGACCGATGAAGTCCGCTTACGAGAAGGCCCTGGAACGACTCGAGAAGGAGGGGATCGACGCCCCTCGCCGCGGCGCGCTGACCGACGAGCAGCGAGAGCAGATGGCTCAGGTCCGTCAGGACGCCGAGGCCAAGCTCGCCGAGATGGAGATCCTCCACCGGGACCGGATGGCCGGCATCCGCGACCCGGCCGCTCGCGAGAAGGAGCTCGAGGAGTACCAGATCGACCGCCGACGAGTGGAGGACGGCCGAGACCGCAAGGTCGAGGCCATCCGAAACCAGGGCGACTGACGACTCGGGAACCGTCGCGACCCGCCGGTCGTTCTGGCGACATCCCCCTCGGAGAGACCTCATGACCGAGCTGCGCCACGTCACCCCTACCCTCGTCCTGCTCGGCATCGTCGCCGGCTCGGCCTCGGCTGCGCCGGCGGTCCCCGGCCGGAGCCACGTCCTCACGCCGGGTCACGCGCCCACGCCGTTCACGGCGGACCAGATCCGCCGCGGTTGTGCCGACGGGCACCGCATCGTCTTCCGCATCGAGCAGGGCAGCGGACCGGCCATGCTCCAGACCACCGACTTCAGCGCGGGTGACGCCGAGGGAGTGACCGTCAGCGCGACCGCTCGCCTGGCCGACGGCACTCCGATGGGTGAGCCACAGGAGTCGCGCAGCGCCTGGAAGGCCTTGCAGGGCCATGCCTCATTCCCCGCCGAGGTCACCCGCATCACGCCCACCGACGCGCTCGAGTCGGGTCTCGGCGTGAGCCTCCCGGGATGGATCTACGAGGTCCGTGGTGAGGATGGCGGGACCATGCGCTTCAGCTTCGCCTCCGACCTGCCCGGTCCGCCGGTCAAGCTCGAGCAGCGCGACGCCTCGGGAGCCCTGACCATGTCGATGGTCATGGTCGAGAGCGTGCGGGTCGGGCGCTGAGCGAAGCTCGCTTTCGCGTCCACCTCGTCGACGGGACGCTCGAGCTCTTCCGCTGCTTCCATGGCGCACCGCGGGCGCAGGCAACGGATGGGCGTGAGGTCGGCGCGGCCCGAGCGCTGACTCACTCCTTTCTCAAGCTCGTCCGCAAGGACGGAGCGACGCACGTCGCGGTGGTCTTCGACTCCATCGTCGATGGCGGTCGCGACCGCAAGGACCGCTCCGACGGCGCCTTGCTCCGGTCGCAGTTTCCCCTGGCCGCCGACGTGGCCCGCGCGCTCGGGCTCGTCGTCTGGCCCATGACCCGCTTCCAGGCGGACGAGGGCATCTCGACCGGTGCCGCCCGCTACGCCGCCGACCCGAGCGTCGAGCAAGTGGTGATCTGCTCGACCGACAAGGACTTCGCTCAGTGCGTGCGTGGCGAGCAGGTCGTGTTGTTCGATCGCAGCAAGGGCAAGGTGACGGACGAGGCCGGGGTCGTCGAGCGCTTCGGCGTCGGGCCTTCGCGCATCCCGGAGCTCTTCGCGCTCATCGGTGACGTGTCCGATGGCTTGCCGGGGATCCCGGGCTGGGGCCCGAAGTCGGCGGTGGCGTTGCTCCTGCGCTACGACTCGCTCGAAGACGTGCCTGAGGACCTCGACGACTGGGACGTGGAGATCCGCGGGAAGGCTCGCTTGGCTGCGACCTTCCGCGAGCGGTACCGGGAGGTGCTGTTGCAGCGCGACCTGTCGGTGCGGCGGTGCGACTTGCCGATTCGGGATGAGCCGGCGGATCTGGAGTGGATGGGGGCAGACCGCGCGCTGCTGACGGAGCTGGTGGAGCGGATCGGCGTGGAGGGGGTGATGGAGCGAGTGCCGAGGTGGCGGTAGCGGCGTGATGGCTGGGTCGTCGGGCGCTCCCCTTCCACCTCTGGCGACGGTGACACTCAGCGGCTCGCCGTCAAGGACAAGCCTTCGGGCGCTTCGCGCTCCTTGACCGCTGCGCCACCTCGTGCGCACCGGCATCCATCGACGGAAGGGAGAGCTCGGGAAGAGAGCAGGGCGGATCAGGGAGGCGTGCTACCGCTCCCTTGCCTAGTGAGTTCGAGACCGAAACGGGCAATGCGCGAGACCTCAGCGCAGCTCAAAGATCGGTTCACACACTACAGGCCGCACGCCGCACACAATAACCATAAGACTAGACAAAACAAAACTGCGAAAGTAAATTTTAGTCACCATCAAGAACAGCATGGCCAACGGGAAGCACTTCTCTAGCCTTCTCCATCCGGATCTCGGCGGCCCCCATCCCTTGGGAGACACCTGGATGCGCTCACTTGCATTGCTTCTTACCGTCGCACTGTTGGTCACTCCTGGATTAGCTGCCGACAACGGAGGTTCCGGAGATGGCGGCTCCGGGGGGTCTTGCAACGAGCCCTGCGGTGGGAGAACCGGGCCGGAGCGTGGTGAGACGATCACCCTTGGCCCAGGCGAATGCGCTTGTCTCGAGGCGGGCCAGGGGATCTGGCTGGAAGGCCCTGGCGACTCCGGCTACTGTGCTCGAGTCGGCGGGAACGGAGGCATGGTCTCGAATGACTCGGACGACCGGGACCTCGACATCACCGGCTGCTGACCTCATGACGACTGGAGGCGTGAAGTGCTGAGGCCATTGGGATTGCTGCTGGCATGGAGTCTCGGAACTGGCACCGCTGTCGCCGACCTCGAGAGCGTGCTGGCAGCGGCCCTTGGTTGGGAGGTCAAAGCGGTCCCCGACCCGGCTATCGAGTTCCTGTTCGAGACCGGCCCTTTCCTCGAACAGTCTGGTGGGAGCGGCTACCTCCGCGTGCTCTCCGATGAGCTGGGCCACTTCACCAGCACCAACGTCGCCCAGCGTCTCATCCTCGCTTCCCGCTTCGACGACCTCGCCGACCCAACGGCCGAGTGTCAGGGGTGGATCTTCGAACCTCTAGTTCGAAATGACGAGCTCTCGTGGACGAAGGTCGTCCGGGAGTACCAGTCTGAGCCGTGGCTCTGCGCTCGGCTCACCGACAAGACCACCGACGAGAGCGGCCTCCAAGCCATCGATGCTGAAGCTCGCGTGAGACTTCAAGACGGAACGGAAGAACGTCGAACGGCTCGAGTCAGCTTCCGAGAGCTCGCATCCGTCAAGGAGACGGCTCGGGATGACGGCAAGGTCGAGTCTTGGCCAATCACTCTCCTGACGTCCAAGGCAGGCCGAGTCGTTTCTGCTGAGAAAGCACCCGAGGTCATCCGGCCCGAGTGGGACTCCGAGCTTCTCCGTGAAGCAGAAGAGCTGCTGAAGATCCCGACCGTCACGACCGAGTGGGATCAAGCAACCAGCATGCGGACGTTTGTCTTGACGAGAGAGGACCTGGCGCCCTTGATCGAACTCATCGAGAGCGCAAACCTCACTCACGAAACCAAGACTCACATCTCACTTCTCGGACCGGGCAAGGGCCATCGGCTACGCGAACACGTGAAGGTCAAGGCGCCGGGAGGCTGAACGTCTGTCCTCAACACGGCCAGCCTTCCCAGCCCGACGGGTGATGAACACCCTCTACTCACTACTCCGCTCGGGGCCACCACCATGGAGCCGGTCCAGGGACTCCCGCAGGACCTCGAGACGCTGTGACTCGAGATCGAGGTCGACTCGGAAGACACCCTCACTACCGATCGCCTCAGCGGTCTCCTCGCTCAGCTCCAACACGACCGCACGCGAAGACAACACCACGCGCACGATGCCGCCGTAGGCAGATCGGAGCTGGGAGTTGCGCTCGATGTAGACGGCGTCGTGCCCCAGGGCGACGTCTTGCTCGCTGGGCTCGAGAGACCGCTGCAACAAGAGGTACTCCTCGTTCTCCGCAGCAAACCCGATCACGAGCACGCCGTCGATCTCGTCGATGGTCACCTCACGAGCCAGTAGTGAGCTCATCTCCTCGGCCCCGTTCGCATCGTCCCACCTATCAGCCAGGCTCCACCGAGAGCACGTGCCTCTTGCCGGAAGTCAGCCCCCACTCCCCGACGGCTCGCCCCCCTCCGCATCCACTCCCTCCCGCAGCGCCTCCAACTGACGCGCCAGCCGACTCCCCGGCGCCACCGCGAGTCGAGCCGCCAGCGTCTCGGCCTCCAGCAGGCACGACCGGGCCGTCGCGTCGTGACCGATGCGGAGCTCGCCTTGACCCCGCCTCACCAGGAAGCGGGTCAGACGCTCGACGTGACCGACCCGACGCAGGTGACGCTCACCCTCCGCGAACGCCGCCTCCGCTTCCTCCTCCTCACCCAACGCCGCGAGCACGCCCCCGAGCGCCCCGAGCGCATCGCCCAGCAGGTGCGGGTCATCGAGCTCACGCGCCGCCGCCAGCGCCTCGTCGAGACGAGCGCGGGCCTCCGTCAGCTCGTCGTCTTCTTCCAGCAACATCCCGAGACCGAGCAAGGCACGACACTCCTCCGCTCGCGCTCCCTTCGATCGATGATGCTCGAGCGCCTCGTCCAGCAAGGCACGCGCCTCGCTCGCCTTTCCAGCGTTGAGCGAGAGGCTCACGAGGTTGTCGACGCAGAGCTGATGCTGGGCGTGGTCGTCGTCCTCGCGCGCCAGGAGCAAGGCCACCTCGACCAGCTCGCGCGCCTCGTCGAGACGACCCTCGCGCTCGTGCAGGGCTCCGAGGTTGTTGAGGGCCGTGCGCTCCGCCCGCCGGTTGCCGACCTCGCGATGAATGGCCAGGCCGTCAGCGTAGTCCTGCGCCGCCTCGTCGAGACGATGCTGACGCAAGCACAGGTTGCCGAGGTTGCTCAGCAGCACGCCCTCGAGCGGTCGGTCTCCTGCCGCCCGGCAGGCGACCAGCGCCCCCTCGTAGTGACCACGCGCCGCCTCGAGGTCGCCCAGGCCCTGAGCCGCCTCGGCGGCGACCAGCAGCATCTTCGCGCGCTCACCGTCCTCGAGCTCGTCGAGCTCCGCGACTTCCAGCCCGAGCTCCAGGCCGGTGGCGATGGGACCCCGCGCCTTGAGCACGCGCCAGGAGCCCGCCAGGCAGGCCCGGGCGGTCTCACCGTCTCCTCGCTCCCGCGCACGACGACAGGCGATCACCAGGTTGTCGAGCGCCAGCTCCAAGCGACGCTGATTCGCCGGGTCATCCGATCCCTCGACCAGGTTCGCGTGGTACTTGCCGTGACGAACCCGCGCGGCCTCCTCGGCCGTCGGGCCGCTCGCGCCGTCGGGGATCGCGCCCTCCGTGCAGAGCTTCTCGCGAGCGTGCTCCTGGATGCTCGTGTACATCCCGAAGTAAGGCTCGCCCGTCGCCGCGTTCCCGAGCCCACCGGGGATCCAGGTGCGCAGCAGGCTCTTGTCGACGAGCGACTGGATGGCGTCCATGGTCCACGGCGCGTCGAACCACTGCGAGAGGTCGAGCACCGCCTCGGCCGCCTCCATGGTGAAGCCGCCGGCAAACACCGACGCCTGCGCCAACGCCGCCTGCTCCCAGGGCTCCAGCAAGTCCCACGACCACTCGAGCGCGTTGCGCAAGGTCGCCTGACGCTCGTTCGAGGGCCGGGTCCCCGACAAGAGCTGAAAGCGGTTCTTCATGCGATCGAGCTGCTGAGCAGGTGAGAGCACGCGCAGCCGCGCGGCCGCCAGCTCGATGGCCAACGGCAATCCCTCCAGCAAGCGGACGAGCTCGAGCACCGCCTCGCGGTTCTCGTCGGTGAGCGCGAAGCCCGGACGATGCGCCCGCCCCCGCTCGACGAAGAGCTCGACGCCGGCACCCGCCACCGGCAGGGGCTCGAGCAAGAGGACGTCCTCACCGGAGAGGTGGAGCTTCTCGCGACTGGTCACCAGGAAGGACGTGTCCGGCGACTGGGTCAGCCAGCGGCCGAGCGTGTCGTCCGCGTGGTCGACGAGCTGCTCGAAGTTGTCGAGGACGAGAAGGCTGCGCCCCCGGCCCGCCAGGATGCGACCGATGGCCTCGACGCCGTCGGTGGCATGAACCGTGACTCCCAGCGCCGCCGCCACGACGTGCACGAGCCCGTCGACCGACCGTGCCTCGCTGAGGTCGCAGAACCACGCCACGCTCGACCACTCGCTCTCCGGTCGGTTGAGCAGCCGCGTGACCAGCCTCGTCTTGCCCACCCCGACGGGACCGAGCACGGTGACGAAGCGACCTCCACCCGTCAGGGCCGCGGTGAGCTGGGCGAGCTCGTCGTGTCGACCGACGAAGGCGTCGCGCTCGGCCGGTAGCGCCGGTGGCTGCGTGACCACCTTCGGAAGCGAGACCTCGTCGAGATCCTCACGCAGCTTCTCGAGCCGCATGCGCACCTCGCGGGCGCTCCCCGGTCGCTTGTTGGCGTCGCGCTGGAGACAGGCCTCGATGAGACGACGCAGCCCCTCCGGCGTGTCCTTGGGCAAGAGCTCCCAGCGAGGCTCCTGGGTGATCACGACCGACATCTCCCGCTTCCCGTCGGAGGCGGGGAAGATGCGCTGGCCGGTCAGGCCCTCGAACATGAGGACGCCGAGGTTGAAGAGGTCCGAGCGGGCGTCGACGAACTCGCGTCGGACCTGCTCGGGGCTCATGTAGCCGGGCGTCCCCGCCAGCAAGGCTCGCGTGTTCGGCTGCGACGTCCACTCGAAGGAGCGGGCGAGCCCGAAGTCGAGGATCTTGACCTGCCCCGAGTCGAGCACCTGCACGTTCGCCGGCTTGAGGTCACCGTGGACGATGCCGCGCTCGTGGGCGGCCTCCAGCCCGAGGGTGAGCTCGGTGGCGATGCGGATGGTCTCGTCGAAGCTCAGCGCCGCCTCGCGCACGCGGTCGAGGAGACTGGACCCGTCCAGCAGCTCCATGACGATGACGGGGCGCTTGCCGTGCTGCGGGAGGTCGTGGACCACCGCGATGTGCGGGTGGCTCAGGCTCGCCAGGAGCTTGGCCTCGCGGACGAAGCGCTCGAGCCAGCGCTCGTCGTCGGCGAGGGGGCCGGTGATGGTCTTGAGGGCCACGGGCCGATCGAGGCGCGTGTCATAGCCCTTCCACACCACGCCCATGCCGCCGCGCCCGATCTCCTCGACGACCAGGTACGGCCCGATGCAGTCCGGCGCGACGATCTCGCCGGAGTCGTTCGAAGACGGCTCGGCAGCCTGAGCGTGGGTCGGCTCCTCCCCTCCCGGCGGGTTCTCTCGACGCACGACGGCTCCTCGGAGCCGAGCGTGCCCTGTCCTCGTCTCAGGGGCAACCGGTCTCGCCGAGATCGGGTCGTGAACCACCATCCGAGGCGGGACGGAACGCACCCGGGCGGCGCCCGACGACCGACTGGGCGAGGTAGTACCAGGACTGGTCCCCGGAGCCCTCGTCGGTGACCGTGTCGCCCGGATCGGACCGGCACTCGGGCAGGGCCGGGGCCGCTCCGAAGGGAGACTGGTGGTCGTAGCCGCCGCGCAATCCCGTCAACTGCCCGCGGTGGAAGCGGACCGCCGGCAGGTCGGCCGGCGGCCCGGCCAGGGAGAGCACGGGCGCGCGGTCCGTCTTCCGCACGCGCAGGTCGAGGAGGTAGTCCGGCCAGAGCTCGTCCGCTCCGGCGTCCGGAGCCGCGCCGCGCGGGCGCAGCTCCAAGTGGGCGTCCTCCACCGGACCCGAGCCCGGCAGGCCCGCGTCGACGGCACAGGTGTCCGACGGGTCGAGGGCGAAGCCCCGGGCATCGGCGAAGGTCGGGACGCAAGCAGTGGAGAGGAGGTCCTGCCCCGTCTGCGCCCGCCAGTCCTCCAGGCTCAGGGTCTCGATCCAGTTGAAGATGGCGCCCGGCTCGAAGACGTTGCCGTCGGAGATCCAGTCGGTCGGCGGATCCCCGCTCCAGATCGAGTAGTAACGCTGCTGGATGCCGGCGAAGAGGTTGTTCCGGATGGTCACGCCGTTGAGCCGGTACTCGAGGTCGCAGTTGTCGATGCGGATGCCCTCGTGGTGACCGCGGAAGGTGTTGTGCTCGATGACGTAGTCGTTGACGAAGGGCTCGGGGTTGCCCGAGCGGAGGGAGATCGCGTTCTGCCGGATCCCGCCGTCGACGTGCTCGATGAGGTTGTTGCGGATGGTCACGTCGGTGATGGTCATCTGCTCGCCGGTGTTCCGCGACGGCCCGGTGCAGTCGTTGATGGCGACGAAGGAGCCCGACCAGGGATTGCAGATGTTGCTGGTCTTGATGCTGTGATTCCGCTCGATGAGGAAGCCCGACTGCGGCACCGCACCGAAGGTCTCGTCGGTGGCGAAGTGGATGTCGACCAGGCAGTCAATGAAGACGTTGTCCCGCACGATCGTGTCCGACACGTCGTCGGCGAAGGAGATGGCGGTCTGTGAGTAGCAGTCGCCCTCCATGTTCGGGTTGCGCCCGTTGCCGTCGCAGGTGAAGACGTTGCCTTCGAAGAGGTAGCCGGACAGGCCGTAGCCGTCGATGCTCGGCTGCGTGTCCCAGAGCTTGACCCCCGTGGACACGATGTTCACCTCGTTGTCGCGGAAGACCATGTCGTCGCCGGCGTAGTAGCGCATGACGAAGCCGCCGATGCGATCGAAGCTGCAACGCTCGACGACCAGCCGCACCGCCCCTCGCGGCTGGATGGAGATGTAGTCACCACGGGCGCCACACTCGGGGCCGAGGTCCTCGAAGGCGCAGTCGTGGATCCACCAGTCGTTGCACCCCCCCCAGCAGAGGAACTGGACGTGGTGCATCGTCTCGTCGCCGCCGCAGCCGAGGTCGTCGATGTAGTTGCGGACCGTCAGGTGGCCGATCTCGCCGTTGTGCGTCCCGTTGAGGATGTCGATGCCGATGTTGCGGGTCATCTCGCCGTCGAGCACGAAGGTCTCGTCGAAGACGTCACCGTCGGCGTCGGTGTCCCAGGGCAGGAGCTGATTGCGCTCGTCGGCCGACGGACCACCGGCGTCGATGACCAGCTCCTCGTGGAAGACCCCGGCTCCGAGGCAGGTGACCTGGTCGACGTCGTTCCACTCGTCGATGCAGCGCTGGAGCGTGGCGAAGGGGTTGGCCTCGTCTCCAGCGGCCAGGTCGTCCCCGGCGGTGGCCGAGACGTAGAGGGTCCGGGCGGTGACCGGAGAAGCGAGCAAGAGAGCCAGGACCGGGGCGAAGCGGAGGAGTGGGCTCATGGGGATCGACTCGGGGCGAGCGCCGCGTCCGGCGCGCGCCGATTCGAACGAAAGACGATGGCTTAGGGATGTATAGGATCTAACGTCAATCATGTCCGCTCGGTTCCTCCCCTTCTTCCTCCTCCCCCTGCTGGCCTGTCGATCGGCGGATCCCGGGGTGGTCCCCGTCGAGGTCCCCCTCACCTGGGACTCCCGTCAATGCCTGGGAGACAACGGGCTCGCACCATCATCCGTGCGTCGCATGCTCGTGGAGAGGGACCTCGAGCCGATCCGCCTCGACGTGCCCGCTCACGACGTCCCGGTCTGCGAGGGCTGCTACCCCGCCTGCTCGCTGCGTCTCGACTACACGCTGGTCGTGCGGGCCTCCGACGAGACGACGGTCCGCGAGCTGCTCCGCCGACTGGAGCGTCCCCTCTTCGACAGCCTCCAGGATCGAGAGACCCTCGTCCTCCGCGCCCGCAGCGGCCACGCTCCGGCCACCGTCGGCCTGGTCCTCGAGAACCACGGCACGGACACCCTCGTCATTCCCGACGTGATCTGCCCCCGCGTGCCCTGGACGAGCCTGCTGACCCTCGTCGTCGACCACCGGCACGAGCTCCGGCTGAGCTACGTCGACCTGCGTCATCTCCACGAGCATCTCCCCCTCCGCGTGCGACCGGACGACCGGGTCCGTGGTGTCGTGGACCTCGGCGATCACCTGCCCGGCCTGCCGATCCACGAGCTCGAGGAACTGCGTCAGGGCCTGCGCTGGCGGGAATCCCTCGACGTCCACTTCGAGCTGCGTCGGGAGGGCCTGCCGACGATCCGGTCCGACGTCGTGACCCTGCAAGGCATGACACTCCACCTACTGCTGAGCCGTCACCTGGGCGGCTGACCCTCCTCCTGCTCACTCAAACGAGCACGAACGGCGCGGACACGGCATGATGCTCGGCTTCGTCGGACGGTCGCTCCGACGGCCAGGGCCTGGAGGGGACCCATCCGCGAACACGGCTTCGATCTCGTCGTCGTGCACCGCCGCCTCGAGAGCGGGGCGGTGCACGCCAAGGCGACGGGCTTTCCCGAGCTCTCCCGCGTGGGCGCCGACGAGGAGTCGGTCGTTCACGCGTTGCGGAAGCTCTGCGTCCGCTGGCTCGAGCGCGTCCCCCTCGACGAGGTCCATCGCCGGCACGGCCCCCTCGAGACCGAGCTGATCGCGTACACGATCGAGCTCACGCCCAACGAGACCACGCCCGCCTGGCCCGAGCCGCTCACCCTCGACCTGGACGTCGTCCGCTGGCGTCAGGGCGAGCTGTCCCTGGCCATCGTCCCGACCCTCGACATCCACGTCGTGGGCAAGAACGAGGAGGAGCTCGAGCTGCGGCTCCCACGTGAGATCCGCGCCGCGCTGAGCCGTCACGGCGCTCTCCGCTCATTGCGCGAGCTGAGCCTGCTGCTCCGCGGAGACGAGCCCACGCTGAATCGCTCCCGGGTCGCAGCCTCGCTGGCCAGCCCCAAGGAGCGCGCAGAGCGGAACTGGACCGACGACGAGCCGAAGAAGAAGTCCGAGCTCGAGCGAGTCGCTACCGACCTGCGTCGGCTCGCCCGCGAACCCGCCCTGGAGCGCGACGACCTGGTCCTGCGGTTGGCCGACCTCCTCTCGGGGGACGAGACCAGCAGCGTCCTGCTCGTGGGTCCCACCGGCGTGGGCAAGACCGCGCTGCTCCACGAGCTGTTCCGCCGACGTCGCGACCTCGGCTTCGGCGCCCGGAAGTTTTGGGCGACCAGCGGCGCTCGCATCGTCGCCGGGATGACCGGCTTCGGCGAGTGGCAGGAGCGCTGCCGCGCCCTCGTCGCCGAGACGGCCCGCACCGACGCCATCCTCCATCTCGGCAACGTCATGGAGCTCCTGGGCGTGGGCCAGCACGTCGGCAACGCCCAGAGCGTCGCGTCGTATCTCCGTCCCGCCATGCAGCGGGGCGAGATGCTCGCGGTCCTGGAGTGCACGCCCGAGCAGCTCCCCCTCATCGAGCGCAACGATCCCCAGCTCCTCAACGCCCTCGTCCGGCTCGACGTGCCGGAGCCGAGTCCCGAGCAGGGTCGGGCCATCCTCACCGCTCGCAGCGAGGCCTGGGCGCGGGCCTACCAGGTCGCGCTCGACCCCGACGTCGTCCCCACCATCGAGCGTCTCCATCGTCGTCATGCCCGCAGCTCCTGCTGGCCCGGTCGGCCGCTGCGCTTCGCGCGCGACCTCGCCCGCGGTGCCGACGATCGGATGACCGCCTCCACGGCCACCGAGCTCTTCTCGCGTGAAACCGGCCTGCCGCTCTTCATGCTCGACGACGACGCACCGCTCGATCTCGATCGGGCACGCCGCTGGTTCGACCAGCGCATCATCGGGCAGGACGAGGCGGTCGACCTCGTCATCGATCTCCTCGCCCGCGCCAAGACCGATCTCGGTCGACCGCGGCAGCCGCTGGCGTCACTGCTCTTCGTGGGCCCGACGGGAGTCGGCAAGACCGAGATCGCGCGTCGGCTCGCGGAGTACCTCTTCTCGAGCGCCGACCGGATGGTGCGCTTCGACATGAGCGAGTACGCCGACGGCCCCTCGCTCGAACGGCTCACCGGCGGGCTCTTCGGGAAGGCTGGCCTGCTGACCTCGGCCGTCCGCGAACAGCCGTTCAGCGTGGTCCTCCTCGACGAGATCGAGAAGGCCGACAGCCGCATCTTCGATCTCCTCCTCCAGGTGCTGGGCGAGGGCCGGCTCACCGACGGGCTCGGCCAGGTCGCTGACTTCTCGAGCGCGGTGGTCATCCTCACCTCCAACCTCGGCACGGACTCGCTCCGGGGCACTCGCACCGGCTTCACCGACGGTGGCTCCGACAAGAGCGGCGCTCGCCGCCACTTCGTCGAGGAAGTCCGCCGTTACCTCCGACCCGAGCTGTTCAATCGACTGGATCGCGTCGTCCCCTTCCGCTCGCTCACGCGCGAGGACGTCGAGCGCATCGCCCACGAGCAGCTCGCCGGGCTCGTCTTCCGCGACGGGATCGAGCACCGCGGCGTCGACCTCCACGTCGGTGACGGCGTGGCCGAGTGGTTGGCCGAGCACGGCCACGATCCGCGCTTCGGCGCCCGTCCCCTGCGACGACGGATCGAACGGAGCGTGCTGGCTCCCCTGGCCGACGCGCTCAACGAGCAGCCCGGCGATCGACCCATGCGCGCGAGCTTCGAGCTCGTCGATGGAGAGCTGAAGGTCGAGGTTCGTGGCCTGCTCGACGACAAGGGGCGACCGATCGACCCGGAAGCGCGTCGGCGTCGTCACCTCGGCCCGGCCGGCGCCGTGACCGACCTGCGTCGTGACGTCCAGTCGCTCCATCGCTGCGATGAGGTGAGCGACCTCCAGAACGAGCGCTGGATCGTCGCGCGCAGCGTCGACCGGGTGCGACGCGACGTGGCCCGACGTCGTCGTCCCATGAGCCCCGACGAGCAGCAGGACGAGCTGCGTCTCCATCGTTTCGACGCCCTGCTCGGTGGGCTGGCGGAGCTGAGCATGGAGGCGCGGGAGCTCGAGGCCGACGCCTGGCTCGCCCTGGCCCGCCGTGACGAGCCGTCGTCGGAGCTCCTCGGCGAGGTCGACGGTTTTCGCTCTCGTCTTCGCGACCAGCAGCTCGATCTCCTCGGCCGCGGCCTGGACGACCCGGCGCTCACGACCCTCACCTTCCTCTCGCCGAACCACTCCTGCCGGCGGATGGTCGTGCTGGCCTACGAGGCGGCCCTCCGCTCGCTCGGCTTCGAGGTCGTGGCCCACGCCTATGTCGAGGGGAAGAAGCCCGGCGCCTTCGACCGCGAGAGGGTCGAGAGCCCCGTGCAGCTCGGCTCGCAGGCCGAGGCCCTCGCCCTCGAGGTCCAGGGCCCGCGCGCCGTCGCCTGGCTGAGCGGGGAGGAGGGCACCCACACCATCCTCCCCGCCACGGAGGAGCACGCCAGCCCCTGCGCGATCCGGTGCTTGGCGGCTCGACCACCTGCCACGCTGAAGCTGGAAGAGCTCCCCGACGACATCGACTACCGGGACATGGCCGTGCGCAAGCCGGTCCAGCAGTGGTTCTTCGGCCGCCGCCTGCTGATGTCGCGCGTCCTCGACCGACGCTTCACCTGGTCGGGTCGGGCGATCGACCAGGCGCTGGCGCCGGCGATCCGCGCGCGGCTGCGCCACCGGCTCGACGTCATGCTCGGCAAGACGAAGTCCACCGACGGTGACCCGTCATGAGGGTCGAGATCCCCCTCCTGGTGGAGCAGGCCGACAACCTCCACTTCGTGCGTCCGCTCTTTGCCAGGGACCCGGTGTCGTGCTCACGCCTGCTGCGTCGGGCGGTGAATCAGGTCACCGGTGAGCTGCGTCGCCTGCTCACGGCCAAGGAGCGCGAGCTCGATCACGACGACCTCGCGCGTCGCCTGTTCGCCCCGGACCTGCGCACGAAGCAGCTCGACCTCCAGCTCGAGCTGTCGCGGCAGACCTTGCGCGGCAAGTTCCTCTTCGTGGTCTTCAACGCTCGCCCCGGACGCGTCGCCTTCACGCCGGCCGTCCCCGACGAGTGGTTTCTCCTGCGTCGGGGCGAGGACCTGAAGGAACGCGCGACCGAGACGCTGACGGCCTGGCTGCGTCGGATGCAGCACCGCCGGCCGAGCTTCGAGCCCGACAGCATCCTCCCTCGTCGCAAGACCTGGGTGACGACGACAGAGCTGGAGCTCCGGCTCCACGCCCGCATCCAGGCGAAGCCGGAGCGACCGCGCTTCCTGCTCATGGGCTCGTCGGGGCCGCTCGACGGAGCGGCGGAGCTGGAGTCCGTCGGCCGCTGCCTCAGCCGGCTCTCCCTCGACGAGCTCGAGCCCGCCCTGCTCCGCGAGCGCGAGGTGACCGAGCTCGATGACGTCCTGAGCGGTCGCGAGCGTCGGGCAGTGGCGCTGGTCGGCCCTCCGAAGGCAGGCAAGACCGCCATCGTCCATGAACGGCTGCGACGGCGGCTCCTCGCCTCCGACAATCGCGACCGAGGAATGAACCGTCGACGGACGTGGTTCCTCTCGCCGCCTCGGCTCATCTCGGGGATGTCGTACGTCGGTCAGTGGGAGGAGCGGCTCATGGCCATCCTCGACCATGCTCGGAAGCGTCGCGACGTCCTCTACGTGGACGACCCTCTCGGTCTCTATCTCGCCGGCGTGTCGGCCGAATCTCAGCTCAGCGTGGGCGACGTGCTCCGACCCCACGTCGAGCGGGGCGAGCTGTTCCTGCTGCTGGAGATGACCGAGAACGAGCTGGCCGTGCTGCGCGAGCGCGACCGCGGCCTGGTCGATCAGCTCCACGTCATCCGCGTGCGCGAGCCCGAGCTCGACGACGTCCACCGCATGCTGGTCCAGGTCATCCAGCAGCTCGAAGACGAGCATCGCTGTCGCTTCGCGCCCGATGTCCTCCCACTCGTGGTCGACCTGTGCCGTCGCTACCTGCGTCAGCAGGCGTTCCCCGGCAAGGCCGCCTCCCTCTTGCGGCCGCTGGCGCTGCGCTCCCGTCGCGAGGACGTCGACCGCGACCGCGTGCTGAGCGAGTTCCAGCGGAGCTCCGGCCTGACGGTGGGCTTCCTCGACACGCGCGAGCGATCGAAGCGACGCGACATCGAGGAGTCACTCGAGCGCGACCTGCTCGGCCAACCCGAGGCGGTGGCCGCGCTCACCGACGCACTCTCCATCGCCCGCGCGCGTCTCGACGACCCCGGTCGACCGCTGGCCTCGCTGCTCTTCCTCGGACCGACCGGGGTCGGCAAGACCCAGGCGGCCAAGGCTCTCGCGCGTCACCTGTTCGGCGACCCCGACCGGATGCACCGCTTCGACATGAACGAGCTCATCGGCTTCGATGCGGTGGACCGTCTCATCGGCACCTTCCATCAGCCGGAAGGCTTGCTCACCTCGGCGGTGCAGCGTCAGCCCTTCGCGGTCGTCCTGCTCGACGAGATCGAGAAGGCCGCAGCTCCCGTGTTCGACCTGCTGCTCCAACTCCTCGAGGACGGTCGGCTCACCGACGCGAGGGGTCGCACGGCCGACTTCACCAACTGCATCGTCGTGCTCACCTCCAACCTCGGCGCGCGAGAAGCGTCGAGCAGCCTGGGCTTCGACTCCGAGAACACGGACCGGAGCCTGACCTACCGACGAGCCGCCGAGCGCTTCTTCCGACCGGAGCTGTTCAACCGACTCGATCGCCTGGTCCCCTTCCGATCGCTGGACCGCGAGACCGTCGCGCAGGTCGCTCGACGTCGCATCGACGACGTCTTCCAGCGGCCCGGTCTCCGGCGACGACGCACCTTGCTCGAGGTCCACCCGAGGGCGCTCGAGCTGGTCATCGACGCGGCCTTCGATCCCAGCCTCGGCGCACGGGCCCTCAAGCGCGCCGTCGAGCAACGCATCGCCAGCCCCCTGGCCGAGCGGCTCGCCGGCATCAGCCGCGCTCAGCCCACGCTCGTCCGCGTGCTGGCCGCCGGCAAGGAGCTCCAGGTGCAGGTCGATGCCCTGAGCCCGGCCAAGCCTCTCGTCAGCTCGCCCGAGCTCGTCGACTGGAGCAACGGCCACCGGGTTCTCGACCGTCTGGAGAAGGCACTTGCCTCTCTCGAGGGCACCATCGCGCCGCTGCGTCCCGAGGGCACCTTCAGCAGCGAGGACATCGGCCCCGCGCAAGAGGCCTACTTCCTCGTGCGCGACGAGCTCGCCCGCCTGCGGCGGCTGGCCGACGGCTTGCGAGAGGCCGTCATCGCGAGCCGCTCGCGTCGCGTCGATGCGCAGCGCACGCCCGTCACGACTCGTGGCCGTCTCCACGTGCCGGAGGGCGCGCCCGAAGACCTCGTGATGGCACTCTTCAAGGCGCCGGACCCCCGGGTCTTCCTCCGTCAGCTCGTGACGACGTCACCGCAGAGCCTGACGCTGGAGGGACGCCTGCAACAGCTCGCTCGGGCCGTCGCGGCCTTGCGCGACGACGTGGCTCACGTGCGTCGTGACGATGGCGACGCCGTTCTCGCTCTCCGCGCCATCGGGTCGCCATCGGAGTCACTGCTCACGCTGCGAGACCGACTCGCCGACAGCCTGAGCCAGGCCTTCGACCTGGAGCCTGAGACCTTCGCAATCGACGCCGAGCACCCGGCCATCGCTCTGCGAGGCTGGCGTGCCCTCCGCTCCGCTCGCAAGGAAGAAGGCACGCACGTCGTGCTCGATGCCAACGGCACGCTGACCCTCATTCAGGTCGTCGTCCGTCCCTTGGGAGACGAGACTCCGCGGCGGCTGGTCGAATCACTCCGAAGCGCCGCCACCCGCTCCGAGGAAGAGAACCCCTTCGCTCTCGCGCCCCTCCTCCGCTTCCACGACCCGGCCGGTGCCTGCCTCGACGTCGTGTCGGGGCTGGCCGTCCGCTCCGGATTCCCCGACGCAGGTGACCTGCGTCGGCTCCACGCCGCCCGTCACTCCTGGCCCGACGAGCTCCCGAGGCTCAGCAACGCCGAGGCTCCCTCGCCGGAGGAGACGTCATGAGCACCGAACGCTTCCCCGTCCTCGTCTGGGAGGACTGGTCGGGTGCCTTCACCGGTCGTCTCGTGGAGGCCTGGCACGCCTGCGGCGCCGTGGGTCGATCGCCCGAGGACGTCCTCGGGCAGCTTCGCGATCTCCTGCGCTGGAGCCAGGGCGGCCCAGCCGAGCTCACCCCCGATCTCGAGGACGCCGAGCTGGTCGTGTTCTCGGTGCCCATCCGACCGGAGTACGAGATGGAGTCTCGCCGCCACCCGTGGCCGGACTCGGTCACCGTTCGCGTGCCCTGCGTGCACGGGAGTCTCGAGGACGGCGGCCGACTCGCCTGTCTGCCCACCTTCGGCACCGAGTTTTCCTACCACGACGAGAGCTCGCTCAAGGAGCTCGTGAACCACACGGTGCAGCGCAGCTTGCAGGGCTCGACTCCTGCCGAGCTCGTGCCGCGCCTCCCGCCACGACGCTGGTCGCTGCACGAGCTCGTCATCCGGCCCCGCAAGCAGGCCGAGCGACGTGCGGTGAGACCCGAGCACCCGCAGGTGCTCGAGCAGGTCGCCGAGCTCGTGGGCAGTCGGCGCTTCCGTCGTCTCTACTCGACGGCCTGGCAGCGAGACGACGAGGTGGCCAGCCTCGTCGAACGGCTCGAGGGCCGCAGCAACATCCTGCTCCTCGGCGAGCCCGGCTGTGGCAAGACGACGGTGCTCGCCGAGGCCGTGCGCCGACTCGGTCAGAAGGCACGATCACGGGAGCGTCGGGTGACGCCTGACTTCTGGTTCACGGGAGCCGGTCAGCTCATCGCCGGCATGAAGTACCTGGGCGAGTGGCAAGAGCGGCTCGAAGAGGTGGTCAAGGGGCTGCAGTCCATCGACGGCGTCCTCTGCCTCGACAGCCTGCTCGAGATCGTGCGAGTCGGTGGCAGCAACGCAGGCGACGGCATCGCGGCCTTCCTCAAGCCCTGGATGGAGGCCGGCGAGCTGCGCATCGTGGCGGAGGCGACGCCCGCCGAGCTGTCTGCCTGCCGCCGTCTCCTGCCCGGACTGGCCGAGCTGTTCGAAGTCCTCGAGCTCCCCACGCTCGACGCCGAGCGGTCGCAGCGTCTGATCCGTGAGGCCGGCGAGAGCCTCGGACAACAGCGCCGCCTGGAGATCGCCACCGAGGTCCCCCTCCTGATCCACGAGCTGTTCGAGCGCTTCCAGCCGGCGGCGACCACCGCCCCCAGGGTGGCCTTCCTCCGCTCGTTGATCGCACCGGAGCGTCGGTCCTCACCGGCGGATCGCGTGGTGAGCAACGATGACGTCGTGAAGCTCTACGGTGATCGAAGCGGTCTCCCCGAGGTGTTGCTCCGTGACGACGTGCCGCTCCCTCTCGCCGAGGTCGAGGAGACGCTCCGAGCGGACGTTCGGGGTCAAGACGCGGCTGTCGAGACGCTGGCGCGGGTGGTGACCACCTTCAAGGCCGGCCTCAACGATCCCGCCCGCCCGGTCGGCGTGCTGCTGCTCTGCGGACCGACGGGGGTCGGCAAGACGCAAGCCGCCCGCTCACTGGCCTCCTTCTGCTTCGGCTCCGGCGACGACACGGACCGGCTCATCCGGCTCGACATGAGCGAGCACGCCACGTACGGCTCGGCCGAGCGTCTCCTCAGCACGCCGCGAGGAGAGCCGAGCGACTTCGTGCGTCGCGTCCGCTCGCAGCCCTTCTGCGTCGTGCTGCTCGACGAGATCGAGAAGGCGCACTCGGAGGTCTTCGACCTCTTCCTCACCGTGCTCGACGAGGGGCGGCTCACGGACACCTGGGGGAGGGTCACCCCGTTCACCAGCGCCATCCTCGTCATGACCTCGAACCTCGGCGCCCGCAGCGGTGGCTCGCTGGGCTTCAGCAAGACCGCGACCGACTCTGCCGAGAAGGCGGTGCGGGACTGGTTCCGACCCGAGTTCTTCAATCGACTGGATCAAGTCGTCACCTTCGCTCCCTTGAGCGAGGAGACGGTCCGCGACGTCATCACCAAGGAGCTCACCGAGCTTCAGCGTCGCGAGGGTCTCCGACGACGCGAGCTCACGTTGAGCTGGAACGACGAGCTCGTCGAGCTACTGGTCGAGCGAGGCTTCGACCGCCGCTACGGCGCGCGACCTCTCCAGCGGGCCATCGAGGAGCACGTGGTCGGTCCCCTCGCCCGCTGGCTCCTGACGCACCGCCAGGAGCGAGGACGAACGCTCGAGCTGCTCGTGGGTGAGAGCGGCGACGTCGAGGTCAGTTAGCCGGTCCGTCGGTCAGGATCGAGTGGCAGGGATCCGGTGCATCGAGCGGTCGCTCCCGGGAGCCGAGGATCTGGATGCTGCGCAGCTCCTCTTCGAGGGTCATCCCCGCCAGTCTCGGCCACGCCATCGCCCACGCGACCTGATCCTCGAACCTCCTCGGACTGTCGGCCATGGCCTTGCGCCTCGTGCGGATCTCGACATCTCGAAGCCGTCTCGCGACGACCGAGTGCAGGGCGTCGGTCAACAGGACGGCTCGTGGAAGACAGTCCTCGGACTTCCAGGCAGGCGGGAAGGGCTTCGTGATGCTGGGGAAGCGGAGCCAGCTGTACCCCTCGCGAGTCTCTTTCCAAGCTTCCGCCTGCTGACTCTGGTAGGACCGACCCATCCGGTGGACCTCGTCGTCGTCAGGAGCGGTAGCAGCTCGCGCGAGCCGCGGGTGGAAGCCTCGACGCTCCTCGGCCCCCAACGCGATCCGCTCGATGACGGCCCAGGTGAACTCGTCGTCGGCACCCACTCCCATGAGCTCGACGACGAGCAGCCAGTGTTCCTCGGTGGGAATCTCCAGGGAGAGCCGCTCGAGGGCCGCGATGCGTGTCTCGTTCTCCTGGTCTTCATCTCCCGCCAGACGACGCAGGTGCTCGACGAGCTCCTTTCGGCGAGCGTCGGGGAGGGGCTCCGGCAGCACGCGGAGGGCTTCGGCCACCGGGATGTCATCACCTTCGATCACGGCTCCGATCAGGCGGTCGAAGTCTTCCGGTCGCTGCTTGCGTCCACTCGCAGCGATCGCCAGGACGGCGGCCCTGCGTGCGTGACCGGTCGTGTTCGTGTTCTCGAGCAAGTCGAACAGGGCATCGACCGTCGCGTCGTCGAACCAGTACGCCTCCCGAGAGAGGCCACCCATCGCGTGCCAGTGGGTGTCCGCATCCTGTCCGGGATCAGCGAGAAGGCGGAGCCAGAGCTCCGTGTTGCGACGGGGGATGTCACCCAGCAGCAGCCGAACGGTGATCTCCGGACGCGCAAGGTGGTCGGGACTGGTGAGGAGCTGATGGAGGCGTTCCCGCACGTGCGGCACGAGCATCCTCAGCATCAGGAACTGGGCCGCCTCCCTGCTCTCGCCCGACCGCATCAGGAGCGAGTGCAGCGCCAGCCCCTGCAAGCTCGCGTCGGCCGAGACCCGGTCGCCATCGGCACGCGCAGCCTGGATCAGCTCTTCGAGCCCGAAGCCCTCAGCGTCGGCCGCCTCGAACAGCTCCCGACGTTTCCTGGGGCTCTCGACGAGGCGGTCCAGCTTCTCGACGAGCTCGGCGAGGCGTTCCTTGCGCTCCGGCCCGGTGAGCGGTGGCTTCGCGAGCTCTTCCACCGGAGCGGTGGTGAGAGCGAGCAACAGCCCCAGCTGATGAAGAGACGCCACGGCAGCTCCTCCACGTGTCGGTCAGGGATCGCAGGGTCCCGCAGGTGACCACCAGGGTCGCTCTGCGGAGTCGGCGTGTCTCCGCAGGACCTCGAGCTCGTCCCTGAGAGTCCTCGATGCCAGCATTGAATGGTGGTACGGCCGGCGCTCACCCGATCGTCTATTGAGACCGACACCTCGCCTGAACGCCCGCCGCTCGGCGTCGGCATGGTCTTCGACGAGCGCGTGCAAGGTCTCGGTGAGGCGCATCGCCTGCGCGTGGCAGTCGGCTTCACTCCAGGCGGGCGGAAATGGACCGGGGAGCCAGGCCAGGAGGGCCCGGTCCCCCTCGGGGTCGTCCTCGCCAGGTCCCGACCGCAGCACGCTCCGGGCCCGTCGCATCTTCTCCTTCACGGAGTCCGCGCTGTCGCCCGGCTCGACGACCCAGTGCCGTGCATGACGCACGGACGGGATCTTGCCGTCCCGCGCGGCGCGACGTCGGTCGTGGAAGTGGGAGCGGGCTCGTTCGCCCATGGCGATGCGTTCCAGGAGCGCCTGCACCAGCTCTCGCTGTCCGAGCCGGGTCTCGAGGATCCCGATGAGCAACTTCCAGTGTTCCTCGGTGCTCAGCACGACCGTCAGGCGTTCGAGAGCCACCACCCGCGCCTCCGGCGACACGTCGTCATCGAGCGCGATCTCCCGGTAGAGCTTCGAGAGCACCTGGTGGTGCGCGGCCGGGAAGGGGTCCGGTACCACGCGGAGGACCTCGGCGAGGGGGAGGTCATGGCCATCGAGCAGCAAGCGAATCAGGCGCTCCGCGTCACCGGACTGCCAGGGGAAACCCGCCGCGACGAGCCGCACCGCCGCCCGCCGCGAGCTGTCGGGGGCCCGCGCGTCGAGAAGGAGCGCGAACAGCAGCTCGACGGTCACGTCGTCGAACCAGTACGCCTCACCAGCGAGCAAGCGACCGGCCAACCCGTGCGTCGCTTCGTCCCGGTTGGGGTCGGCCAGGAGTTGGATGAGCAAGGCCGCATTCCGTCTCGGGAGGTCGCCGGCGAGCAGCCCCAGCGCGACCTCGGGACGCGCGGCGTGAGCCGGGTCGCTCAGGAGCTGGTGGATGCGCTTCCTGACGTGGGGGACGAGCATCCGCTTGCTCAGGAATGCGGCGGCGTTCTCGGCCTCCGGTGACTGGAGCAGGATGGCGTGAAGAGCCCGGCCCTGAGAGGCCGCCTCTGCCGAGACTCGCTGCTCGTCGGCGCGGGCCAGCGCGACGAGCTCTTCCAGGCCAAAGCCTTCGGCGTCAGCCCTGATGAAGAGCTCGCGCCGGCCCTCGGGGTCCTCGACGAGGGTCTCGAGCTCCAGGACCAGCTCGATGAGACGCTTCTCTCGGACGGTCTCTGCCCGAACCATCGAGGATCCGACGAACAGGATGGTGAGCAGGCTCAGGGTGGTGAGGTGCCGCATGTCTCCCTCTTGCGTGACTCGGTTTCGTGAACGGACGCCAGCGTCTCGAGCACGATTCATCGAATCGACGAGCACCCTGAGATTGGCGCCTGGATGACGCTCGTGCCAGGTCCCCGGTCAGGAGGCCGCGCTCGAAGTCGGCACGAGCAAAGTCGGGGTTCTCAGCGGCACCAGAACAGGCTGGAGTACCGGGCGATCGCCGCGAGCTCCTCCTCGATCGACGCCAACCCCTGGCGGTAGTCATCGAGCTCGCGTTCGAATCGCCGGAGCGCCCTCCAATCGATGGACTCATCTGGCTCCTCGAAGCGTCTCTCCTCCGCTTCGAGATGACCGACGACCAGGTCTCGCAGCGACTCGGTGAGGCTCGGCCCCGGCGAGCCACAGTCGTGCCGCGTCCACGCCGGTGGGAAGGCGCTCGGCCGGTCGTGGGTCGTCCACGAGCAGGCTCTCCGCCTCTCCTCCCGGTCTCTCCCATCCCTCCTGCACTCGATCATCGGACCCACCCAAGACTTTGGTTTCCACCAGGCCAGGTGCCCGGCGTTCGGCATCACGTGGGGGGACACCGACCGGCCTCCTCGTGCCTCATGTTCCAGACCTTGCCGGAAGGAGCTGAGAGCACGCCGCGCGGCGAGTCCCCTCCCCATCCGTTGCAGCAAGGCTCGTACGAGATCTTCCTGCCCCACCCGGTTCTCGAGGATGCCGATGAGCAGGCGCCAGTGCTCCTCGGTTTCCAACTCGACCGCCAAACGCTCGAGGGCTGCGACGCGAGCGTCCACCGTCGCGTCGTCATCGAGAGCGATGTCACGCAGGGTGCGTCGGACAGGCTCGGCAAGCGCGACCGGCAGGTGCCGAGGTGCCGTGCGGATGATCTCAGCGCGAGGGGCCTCCACGCCCTCGGTGAGGATGGTGAGCAAGGCCCGGGCGTCCCTCGGTCGCCATCGCGCCCCCCTGGCGAGCAAGCGCACCGCCGCTCGACGGGAATCGTCGGCTGCCCACGGGTTGACCACGAGCTCGAGCAGACATCCGACCGCCTCGTCCCCGAACCAGGGAACTTCTACCGCGAGGAGCCTCGTCGCCATGTCGCGCGTCTCGGGCGAATGCTGCGGATCGGACAAGATCTCGATCAGCAGCGAGGTATTGCGACGCGGAAGATCACCCGAGAGCAGCGTCAGGTGTTCCTGTACCCGAGCATCGGAAGTCGAATCCCCGAGGAGCTGATGAAGGCGTTCCCGCACGTGGGGGACGAGCATCCGATGGCGCAAGAAGTCACGGGCCTCCCCGCTGCCATGGGATCGCGAGAGAACCTCGTGGAGAGCCCGACCCTGCCTGGCAGCCTCGAGAGCGACCCTCTTCTCGTCCGCTCGCGCCGCCGCGATGAGCTCCTCCAGCCCAAAGCCCTCCCACCCCGCGGAGCGGAAGAGGCAGTAGCGACACGGAGGACTGCCGGCGTAGTTCTCCAGTTCCTGAGCCAGCTCGACCAGGCGCTCGTCTCGGTTCGTTCCCACGGCGACTCCCATCGGGTCGCTCAGCAGGATGATCAACAGGCCCAGGCTCGGTGTCATGACTCCCCCCTCCCTACGTGATTGTCAGGGACGGACGCCCGTAGCCCTCGGCTCATTCAACCGAAGAGACAGGGCTCCGAGCTCAGCCTCGTCAAGCCGCGAAGGTGACGTAGACCGCGACCCCGGTCGCGATCACCAAGAGGAGCACGACCCAGCACGCAGCGAAGGCAACGAAGCGGAAGAGGAGCCAGGCTCGCCCCCCGCCGTAGACCCGTCTCATCGCGAGATAGCCGTAGACCGGCGCGGCCACCCCCAGCGTGAGGAGCGTCGGCACGAGCAGCGGCGTGCGGAACAGCGGCGTGAGCACGAGCAGGCTCAGGAAGAGCGCCGACTGCGCATGCAGGGCAAAGATGAGGTGATCGAAGTAGATCCACGGCGTGAGGACGTAGAGCACACGCAGCACGAGGGCGAGCAGCGGCACGAAGAGGATGAGCGCCTTGGGGATGGCCGAATTGAGCGCTGCGACGACGTTGTTGACGAGCTCTTGCGGCCCCATGGCCTGAAGGCGCTCGCGCTGCTCCTGCAACTTTCCGGCGAGCCAGTTGGAGAACCAGTTCCCTTCCCCCATGTCCACGTCACCGAGCTGCACCCGCCAGGTGGAGACACCCTCTCGCCCGGGATCCCCGATGACGACGTCGTCGACCATGATGACCAGGTTCGATGCGTCGGGCCGGGGGATCGAGACGAAGAGAAAGAACAGGACGCTCAGGAACAGGTAGAGCCGGAGGGGTGCCACCTGGGAGGCACGCTTGCCGTCGAGATACTCCCGCGTGAGACGGCCCGGCTGAAAGAGCAGGCGCGGCAGGCTCCTCAAGACGACCGAGTCGAAGGCGATGAACGACTGCGCCAGCTCGGCGATCATCGAGACGAACGGCGCCCGCTTGTCCTTCGTGCTCTGGCCGCACGCCGCGCAGAACGGCCCCGTCGTGGGCTCCGCGCAGTTCCGACAGGCAGTCGTCTCGGGCGCTTGCTCGTCCTCAGCCACGTGGGATTCTCGCACGAGCTGCCGAGCTGGGTACCAACGCGGGCGGTAGGGGAGCATTTCGTTTCCACCCCCCGGGCCTGCGTGAGAGCATCCCGAATGGCTACAGCCCGGGAGAAGCCCATGACCCTCGACCGCCTGCCCGCCCGAACGCCTGTCGCGCTCGCAACACTGCTCGTCCTCACGACCGTCTCCTGCGCCAGCCTGCAGCCGGACTCGCTCCCGGAGGTGTCGGTCATCAACCTGCGTCTCTCGGACATGACCCTGCTCGAGTCGACCGCCGAGTTCGAGGTCCGCATCATCAATCCGGGGCACAACCCGCTGAGCATCGACGGCGGCAGCTTCGCGATCTCCCTCGGCGGCCTGCGGGTGGGGCGCGGTGTCTACGACCAGGCGCTGGTCGTGCCGCGCTACGGGACCGCGACGGTCAAGGTCCCGGTCTACCTCAACAACATCGCGCTCGCGACCCGGCTCAAGCCGCTGCTCGATTCACGTCAGATCGACTACGCCATCGACAGCACGCTCTTCCGCCCCGACCTGCCCCTCGGCCTCCGCAAGGTCCGCTCCCACGGCAAGGGCACGCTCGACTTCAACCCGTCTCAACGGACCGGCTCCTCCCAGGAACGCTGAGAGGACCATCGCCGCCAGCCGGCGTGAACCGCGATGCGGAAGCATCGCGGTCGCTTGGAGCCGAGGCTCCACGTGAGGTCTCGGCTCTTCAGGGGCGAGGGATCTTTCGACCTACGCGTCGAAGACGAGCGACGGCTACACCCTGTAGCCGAGCGAGGAATGAGGCGGGTCGGGCGGAAGAGACCCGCCCGAGCCAGCGTCACCGGCCGCGCCGCGATCCGCATGCCATGCTTCCCGACTCGCGGATGGCCCGCGAGCCCGACGACGACTCATGAAGAAGATCCCGCGACGCGAAGCCCTCGAGATCCTCACGGTCGGTGCCGCAGGAGCCCTCGGCTCCAGCGCACGTGCCGAAGAGACGACCACGGCCCCCGTCGACCCCGTCCTCGCGACGGCACCGCTCGACTTCCCGTGGCCCACGGCCGACCCCTTCCTCTTCTGCGCCCACCACGACGACCGCTACCCCGCCGGCAACGGCGTCCAGGGTCCCGTCAGCTCGCTGGAAGGTCGCAACCTGGGCCAAGACTTCACGATCAAGGACGGCTGGCGGATGTACCACGGGGAGACCGTCCCGGGCTTCCCGGAGCACCCGCACCGGGGCTTCGAGACGGTCACCGTCGTCCAGAAGGGTCTCGTCGATCACTCCGACTCGCTCGGCGCGGTCGGACGCTACGGCCATGGCGACGTGCAGTGGATGACCGCCGGCTCCGGCCTCAACCACTCCGAGATGTTCCCGCTCGTCCACGCAGACCGGCCCAATCACCTCGAGCTGTTCCAGGTGTGGCTCAACCTCCCGCGTCGCAGCAAGATGGTCGCGCCGCACTTCAAGATGTTCTGGCGTGATCAGGTCGGCCGCTCGGTCAGCCAGGACGCCGCTGGCGGCACGACGGAGGTCTCGGTCATCGCCGGCCAGCTCGGCGACGCACGCTCACCCAGCCCGCCGCCCGACTCGTGGGCCGCCCAGGCCGACTCCGACGTCGCCATCTGGACGATCGACATGGAACCGGGCGCGATCTGGGAGCTCCCGCCGGCCCGCGCCGGCAGCAACCGCACGATCTACTTCCACGCCGGCTCGACGCTGAAGGTGGGCCCGCACGAGGTCGCCTCCGGTCACCTCGTCGAGCTCCGACCCGACGTCGCCGTGCCGCTAGTGGCCGGGGCCCAGGCAGCGCGCGTGCTGCTGCTGCAGGGACGCCCGATCGGTGAGCCGGTTGCTCGACACGGACCGTTCGTCATGACGACGCAGGACGAGATCCGGCAGACGATCCGCGACTACCAGCGCACGCAGTTCGGCGGCTGGCCCTGGTCGCGGCCGGACCCCGTGCACGCTCGCGAGGAAGGACGCTTCGCGCGTCACGCCGACGGCAAGGTCGAACGACCGACCTGAAGTCTCGTCGCGATCAGGCCAGGCCGGGCACGGGCTCCGAGGTGGCTCCGGCCCAGAGGTAGTCGCCGTCGGCGTTGCGGTACCAGTGCGCGTTGCCGTCGACGCTTTGACCGTTGCTCGTCCAGCCGACGTACGTCAGCTCTTCCCCCTCCTTCAGTCGGCCGGCCTTCGGGGCACGGGTCGTCGGGAGACCCTGCCGAACGTTCAACGTGCGACGCACGGTGACCTTGCCGCGGGTGCGGACGAGGTTGAAGCTCTCGGGGTCGTCGGCTTGACCACCGGCCATCTTCACGAGCCGCGTGAGGCTGGCTCGCGACCCGGGACAGCTCTTGCGCGAGAAGATCTCCCGGTGACCGATCACGTGCTTGCGATCGATGGGGATGTCCCAGCGCAAGCACGCTTGCTGGATGAGCTTGGCGCTGCTCTCGTACATCGCGTCGGGCCAGGGATCGTCGACCTGGCCCTCGTGCTCGATGCCGATCGTGTAGAGGTTGGGGTTCACTCGCGGCTTGAGCAGTGACCAGCTCGCGTCGGAGGTTCGCCGGCCCGCATGCCAGGCGGTGTCGCTCTCCTTCACGTACTGGTGGACCTGTCCCTCACGCCCGATGCCGTAGTGAGCCGACACCTTGCTCTCGGGATTCTTGAACCAAGCGTCGGTGCCCACCAACGTGCCGGCCATGACGTGGATGACCACGGCTTCGGGGCGGTAGCCCCGGCGGCCGGCCACGAAGTTCGGGCTGCCCTTCCAGAGTGCATCCATGCCATCTCCCGCCGAGGAGCAGGTCGCTCTCCTCCACCTGATCGTAGCCTCACCATGCCGGCCGCGTCTCGTCGACTCGCTGCTGGGATAAGCTCTCGGCAAGGGAGGACCTCCGATGCTCCGTCGTCGAGCTCTCAGCACGTTCACGCTCCTGCTCATCACCCTGAGCTCCGATGCCCGCGCGCGGAGCTGGGTGCTGGAGCTGGGCTCGTCGGACCGCGAGGCGCTCGGTCGCTTCGGCGTGAATGCGGAGGGGCAAGTGCTCGCCTTCGGCACGACCTTCGGCATGACCGAGTCACGCCGATGGCTGGCGCTCTTCTCACCCGAGGGCGACGTGCTGGGTCGTTGGCACTACGAAGGCAGCTACGACCACGTCTCCAGCATCAATGTCCTCCCGCTGTCCGACGGCGATTGGCTCATCACGCTCAGCGTCGGCGTCGACCCCGACCCCTTCCCCATCGAACAGCTCTTGGTCAGGTTGAATCCCGACATGACGATCCAGTGGTCGATCCTCTTTGGTAGCGACGACCGCAACGACATCATCGACCACGTGCTCGAACGGAACGATGGCAGCATCGTGGCCTCTGGGGCCGCGCGAAACGACGCCCTCCTGCTCTCGCTCAACCCGGACGGCACGCTTCAATGGAGCCGCCTGTGGGACGCAGGAGCTCCGACTTGTGGATTCAACCGCGTGCTCCCGCTCGGCGACGACGGCCTCCTTCTCCTCGGCGAAGCACCACGCGGCTCGTCGTTCAATTCTCGACTGTTCCTGGCCGAAGCCAATGGCGACGGCGACCTGCTGTCGATGCAGGGACTCCTCTTCGGGGAGGCCCTCACCGGCCGCACGGGATTGACCGAGACGGGCGACGGTGGATGGTGCCTGGCGGCCTACGGTCGAACGGCCGAGGCCGTTCCGCGGCAGGGAGCATGGATCGCGAAGCTCGATGCCGACCGCTCGCTTTCATGGTCCAGGTTCGTGCTACCGGCCGAAGGCCCGTCGGCACCGCCGGCGTCCGTCGCAGGCACGGCCACGGGTGGCTGCGTGACGATGCACCAGAACTCCCTTCCACCCCGAGCTCAAGAAGAGATCCTCATCCTTGCGTTCGACCGCGACGGTGACCTCGACTGGTCCCGCCATCATGGGTTCGAAGAAGACGACTTTGGCGCGACGCTTCTCGAAGCACCCGACGGCGCCTACCTCGTGACCGGCGGCACCGAGCAAGCGGAACCGGTCGTCGATCCACTCGAACGCCGGGCTCTCTTGTTCCGAATGGAGCCGGACAACAGCCTGCCACCCGCCTGTACCTGGGGCCGAGACGTCACGGTGCAAGTCGAAGATGGCACGCCCTCGGACCACGCCATCGAGCTCACCGAGGTGACCTCCGAGCCCCGCTTGCGACCGTTCTCGCTCGTCCTCACGCCGGCCCCCCTGGCCAGCGCCTTCGCCTGCGAGCCAGCCTGTCGCCAGCTCGAGTGTGGGGCGATCGACATCGAGCCGAGCAATCCCTGCCCGGGCGACTCGGTCGTGCTGTCGGTCGACCCGATTGGCGAAGGGACGCTCGTGATCGAGTGGGATCTCGACGACGACGGGATCTTCGAGCCGGGCGGAACGTCCGTGAGCACGAGCTTCGACGCAGGCAGCCATGAGGTGACCGTCCGAGTGACCGACGGCTGCGCGGATCCGGAAGCCGCAAGCTGCGAGCTCTCCGGCATCGTGGAGGTCGCCGCGAACGACGTCGCCGAGGTCTCCGACGTCCGGAGTGGGGCACGACCCCTACTGCTGACTCCGGAGTCGGTGCTCGTCGGACCCGTTGCGGCGGCCACCGCGTACAACCTCTTCGTCGGTCCCATCGGCGACTGGCGCTCGCCCTCCCTCATGGACACGACCTGCCACGTCGACGCCTGGACCCTCGACGGCGACGGTCACCTCGTTCTCGAGCACGTGACACCCGGCGACACCTGGGTGGTCGTCACGGCGTCCAGCGCCTGCAACGAAGGGACGGCCGGCAGCGGCTCGGACGCGGTCGCTCGCGAGACGAGCCCGGACTGGACCTCGTGTGGCGCCAGCCCCTGACGTCGCTCAGTGGCGAATCGCCGAAAACTCGTCGACCGGTTGCCAGACGAAGGCCCGTGCCCCGATCACTCGACGGGCGGAGGCAGCTCCATGCCCCGGAGAACGAGCTCGAAGAGGGACATGAGATCTTCGCGGGTGTCGACCTTGCACGTCTCGTCGGTGAGACTCTCCTCCACCTTCTCGCCACCAGCCAGGTTCCAGGTCACGTCGACCTCATCGACGTGCCAACACTCGCCCTCGGGGCTCACCCGGTAGTAGGCGATGGCGGCGTCGAGGCGCTCGCGGTCGCGATCGCTCAACACGAGCTGGATCGGGCGGGGCCGCCCCTCGGAGTCGGGCACCTCGAGCTCAGCGACGAGACGGTCGTCGCGGCGCACGGTGATGTCGGCCTTCAAGGATCGAAGGAGCCCCTGGGAGCGGTACTGGAAGCGCACCGACTGTCCGACCTCGAGCGCCGAGACGGTGGGGTCGGCGGCCGAGCAGCCGGGAACCAGCAGGACGGCGAGGAGCGTGAGGAATCGGGTGACGTGAGGGCTCGTCATGGATGAAGAATGGCAGCCCCCCCGAGGGCCGGCAAGCTCCGTGGTCGTCATCACTGACCTCGGGGCCTCGACGCTGACATGCTCCTCTTTTCTACTGTCCCGTTCGCGCCCGAGACCATTCCATGACCGTCCACGCCGACTCCGCGCTCGACTCCCTCCGCGGCACGCTCCGCCGTCATCGTCTCCACGAGCTCATCACGAGCGAGGACCGGCTGCGCGCCTTCATGCGAACGCATGTCTTCTGCGTGTGGGACTTCCAGTCCCTCCTCAAGAGCCTCCAGCGTCGGCTCTCGTGCGTTGAGATCCCGTGGGTCCCCACTGGTGACCCGGAGTCGCGCTACCTCATCAACGACATCGTGCTCGAGGAAGAGAGCGACCGCGATGAGACGACCGGCCGCTGCTTCTCGCACGTCGAGCTCTACCTCGAGGCCATGGACGCCTGCGACGCGGATCGGGGCCCCTTGCTCGGCCTCATCGAGGCCGTGCGCAGCGGCCAGCCCGTGCGAGACGCGCTGGCTGCACCCAACGTCCCCGAAGCGGCCCGAAACTTCGTCACCAGCACCTTTGACGTGATCGAGACGGGCGACACGCATGAGATTGGAGCGGCCTTTGCCTACGGTCGCGAGGACGTGCTCCCGGTGTTGTTCGGTCGCTTCGTCGCCCACCTGGCGAAGGGAACGCCTGAGCGCTGGGGGCCGTTCCGCTACTACCTCGAGCGTCACGTCGAGCGCGACGGCGACCGTCACGGGCCAGCGTCGCTCGAGCTGGTGGACCGGCTGTGCGGCGGCGACGAGACGCGTGAGAAGGAAGTGGTCGTCGCGGCTCAGCGGGCGCTCGAAGCTCGGCTCGTGCTGTGGGATGCGCTGGCCGAGGAGCTGTCCTCGCTCGACTGACCACGCGATGGGTTCTTCGCCCGGGCCAAGGATGGGCAGGAGTACGATGGTCCCTCGGCGCGCGGCCCGCTCGCGCAGGCAGGAGGATCGATGATCAAGAAGGTGGCCTTCGTCTCCCACCCCACCAGCGACATGGACCAGGCCCGGAAGTTCTTCGGCGAGACCCTCGGCCTGAAGCAGAGCGCGAGCTACGAGGATGCCTGGGTCGAGTTCCAGGCTCCCGACGGGACGACCATCGCGCTCGACACCTTCTCACCCAAGCAGGATCCCAAGGCGTCGGTCTACCTCGCCCTCGAGACCGACGACATCCGAGCCGAGGTCGACCGCCTGCGCGAAGCCGGCGTCGACGTCCTCCTCGACGTCATGGACAACAAGCAAGAGGACGGCACGGAGGTCTGCAAGATGGCCATCGTCCGCGCGCCCGATGGCCACCCTCTCATGCTCCACGAGATCGCCCCCCACCGCTCCTGACTCCGCGACCCGAACCTGATGACCAACCGCTCGCATCGCAACGCCGGTCATCGCGGGATGAACCGGCTCCAGAGGGACGGGGCCGAGCACTCTTCGCGCACGGACCTCCCGTCGGTCGCCCCCGAGCGCCCCACCCGCTGCGTCCTCATCGAAGACTGCGTCGAGCTGCTGGGACGCTTGCCGGACGAGTCGGTCCAGCTCATCGTCTGCGATCCGCCCTACAACGTCGCGATGGCGAGCTGGGATCGCCACGACGACTACGCCGCCTGGTCGGCCACGTGGCTGGCGGAGATGCGTCGCGTCCTGGCCCCGAGCGGGAGCCTCGCGCTGTTCGGCGGGCTCCAGTTCCAGGGTGAGGCGGGGGGCGGTGACCTGCTCACGCTGCTCCAGCACCTGCGCACGACCAGCGACCTGCGCCTGGTCAACCTCATCGTCTGGAACTACCCGCAGGGGATGAGCGCGCACCGCTTCTTCGCGAACCGTCACGAGGAGATCGCCTGGTTCGCGCGCACGGACAAGTACTACTTCGACCTCGACGCCGTGCGCGAGCCCTACGACGAGGCCACGCGGCGGACCTACCTCAAGGACAAGCGGCTCCGACCGGAGAGCGTCGAGAAGGGCAAGAATCCGGGCAACGTCTGGCGTCTGCCCCGCCTCAACGGCAACGCGAAGGAGCGCGTGGGCCATCCGACCCAGAAGCCGAACGAGCTCATCCGTCGGCTCGTCCGGGCCTTGTCGTACCCCGGCTCTGTGGTCCTCGACGTCTTCGCCGGCAGCGGGACGACGGCCTGGGTCGCTGAGGAAGAAGGACGTCACTGCGTGGTCGGCGACGTCGACCCGCAGCTTCGCACCTACCTCGACCGACGTCGTGAAGCGGCGGTGGACTCGCCTGTAGTGTCTAGCATCGAGCTCCCCCCCGAGCGTCTGGAGGAGCACCCGGTCTTCGAGCTGGCAGGACGGTGGGCCGAGCGACGGCCGCGGCGCCGAGGGAAGCCCCGAACCCACCCGGCCGAGACCGTCGCCTCGGACTGAGGACCGCGCCAGCTTCCAACTCGTGAGTGGAGCCTTGGCCATTGGAGCTGGTCGGGTTGCCATCTCCGACAGCGAGGACCAGGCGAGTCGTCTCGGTGCGCTGGACCTGGAGGAGTCGGTTTTCGTCGCTTTCGCACGCTGCGTGGCTGCTTGGCCCCGGCGTTGCAAGACGGGGAGCGGGTCACCCCCTTTCTCCGAGGTCAGCCATGTCCTGTCTCCCGCTCGCTTCCGGACGCCCGCTCCTCCTGTCGTTCGTCATCGGAGCCATCGCGCTCGCTCCCTCCGCATCGCAGGCGACTTCGATACCACCCGAGACCTGTCACTACGCCTTCCAGCCCGCCCACCAGCTCCTCCCACCGGGCGGCGGCGTCGGCACGGTGACCTTGCAGCGGAGCGACGTGGACTGCCCCATCCTCGTGGAGACGGGGCCGAATTGGCTGGTGGTCGAGACCATCGGGGACGAGCTCGTGTTCCGCTTCACGGCCAACACCGGTCTCGTGGAGCGCTCGACGGTCGTGCGAGTCGGCGGTGCCGAGCACGTCGTCGCCCAGCCGCCGTGCACCTTCGCCATCTCGGAGTCGGAGCGCACCGTCTCGGCCCCGGCGATGACGCACGACCTCGACCTCCTGACCGAGGAGCAATGTCCCTGGTCGGTGCGCAGCGACAGCGCGTGGATCCGCCCCGTGACGCCCGAGGGACGGGGACCGACCCTGCTGTCGATGGACGTCGCGGCGAACCTCGGCTTCGCCCGCACGGGCCAGGTCGTCGTCAACGACCTCCCGCTCATCCTTCACCAACGCTCGGTCGGTGACGGGCCCGACGTCGACGGAGACGGCGTCATCGACCAGCTCGACAACTGCCCCTCGCTGGCCAACACCGGTCAGCACGACGAGGACGAGGACGGCATTGGCGACCGCTGTCAGGTGGAGCTGCACGTGCGCGCCGACTCGCCCGACCTCGTCAAGCTCACGAGCTTCACCCTCGGCGTCGCGCTGCCCCTGGGGGCACCGCTGGACCTCTACACGGCCGAAGCCGGGATCGACGTCGACGGCTGGTCGTGTCAGGTCGTGCTGCTCAGCGACCAGGAGATCCAGCTCTCCTGCGAGAAGACGGGACCGTCACTGGGCACGCAGGCCGAGATCGCGCGGCTCGTGCTGCGTCATCACGGCGACCTCCTCCCCGACTGCGCCGGTCTCATCGTGCCGGCCTCGGGCACGGTCCTCCGAGATCCCGCCGGCTTCGCGCTCCGCGACGTCGCGTTGAGCTGCGAGGTGCGCGCCGGCCTGCTGGGCGACCTGCATCCGCGCAATGGCGGTGATGGTGAACGTGGTCTCGCGGACCTCGTGCAGGCGCGCCGGTCCCGACAGGACCGCACGACGCTCTCCAGCGAAGAGTCACTGCGGCTCGACCTGCACCCCGGCACGCGGACCTGCGTGCGGCAGCCGCTGGGAACCGACGGCTGGAGCCGAACCGGCGACGGCGTGGTCACCGACGACGACGTCGACGTGCTGCGCGACATGCTCATCGGAGCGCGGACGCCGGTGCTCGGTGGCTGTGACGCCTTCGAGCCCGTCGATCCCGCCTGGCGCAAGCTCCCGGGCGACGCCGCTCCCGTCGGCGCCCCCGACGGCAAGGTCGACATCGCGGACACGGTGCTCGCGCTGCGGATGGCGGTGGGGCTGGTCGAGCCCGACCCGTCCCTGAACCGTGCGCTCGACGTGTCGCCGCCCCTGCCCGGTGATCCTTCGACGGCGATCGGTGATGGTCGAGTGGAGGTCGGCGACGTCGTCATGCTGCTGCGGGCCGCGGTCGGTCTCGAGCCGATCCACTGGCGTGAGCACGAGCTCGACATCGTCATCGACTGGGTCGAGGCTCCGTTCGTGGCGGCGCTGGTCGAGGTCACCGGGATGCCGCCCTCGGTGGAGATCGCCGACTTCACGCTCGCTCCCTGCGTGGGGCTGGCCGCGGCGACCTCGGGCTTCGCGAGCGGTGACGATGGCTGGCGCTCTGCCTGCGTCGTCGACCCCGCGCTCGAGCAGGGTGGACGCTCGCTGGGCGTGCTGCGCTACTGGTCCCCCGCTCCGATGGCGGTCGAGACCCTGGGCCTGAGCGTGGAGCTCCTCGACGAGGCGCTGTTGCCGCTGCAGGCCGACCTTCGGCTGGAAGTGCCGGTGGTCGAGGAGCCTGAGCCCGACCCCGAGAACAGCGAGACCGAGTGAGGTAGCGAGGAAACGAGGACGCTCAAGCGCCGAGCTGCTCGCGATAGAGACTGAACTCGGCGTGCGCGCCCGACCGGATCGCCTCCCGATGCTTCTCGGGCAACTTGCCGCTCACCGCTCCGTACCACTTCTCGAAGAGGCGCTCCGCATTCGCAAGGCCCTTCTTCCTGAAGGCGAGCCGAACGCACTTGGGGAACTCGGCATCCAACAGGCGCAAGCAGCGAACCGAAGCCACGATTCCCTGCTCGGGATGTGCCTCCTTGATGACAGCCTCCGCATCCTTGAGCATGCGCTCCTTGATCAAGAGCGCAATGACACCGACCTCATCGAACGCGTAGTCGTTCTCTGCTGGACCAGCTCCCCAGTAGGCCATCTCGAGTCTCCATCATCGAGCTCGGAGGAGGCTCGACTCCATCCTCTCGGAGATCCAGTCCTCGAATCCAGCGGCCGCATCCAGTCGTCGGGCCAGGCTCAGCAACGCGGCACGTGAGCCTCGGGCCTCGGCCAAGCTCGCTTCCTCGAGGCCGGCCGCGAGATTCTGAGGACAGACGTCCTCGATGGGCAGCCCTTCGGCCGTGACCACCAGGACCTCGAGCGACGCCAAGAACTGAGGCAGCTCCCTCAGGCGCAGGTGGCAGCAAGCGCGCATCTCGAGCAGCTTCGTTCTCAGGAAGTCGTGAAGCTCGTTCTCCTGGACCAGCGCGAATCTCTCCTTCGCCAAGTAGTAATCACGCTGGTCGTAAGCGACGTGCCCGAGGTAGAGCGAAGACCTCGCGACGGTGTCCTCATCGGCTCCCTGAGCCGCCCGAACGAACAGCCGCTCCATCTTCTCGCTGAGCTCGGCACCGCCCGGACGCTGGTAGAGCAGGTAGCCCGTGAGGTAGGCGAGCTCACCGCTCAGCTCCGGTCCGAAGCGCGTCTCCAGCTCCGCCACGAGCTCATCCACCACCCGCCGACGGCGCGCGTCGTCGTCCAGGTCCAAGACCTCGTCCACCTGCCCCAGCAGGTCCTCGAGATCACGTCTTCCCATCTCCATCGTCGACCTCCCCTCGACATTTCTTCACTCTCGCGCCGACGCCCGAGACATGCCAGTAGCATGGCACGTGCAGCGAGACTGGTGTTCAGCGCACCAAACGCGTCCTAGTTCCTCTTCGATCTCCGATCGGGCGACCGACCCTCACGGAGCCGACTCGGCTCCACAACCATTGACCACGGTGACGCTGTAGATCCGAGACCCGGACCCCGACACCGCCCCGACGTCGTCCCAACTCGTCGCCGGAAACCCGACCTCCGTCGGAATCCCCCACGGCGGCGGCCAGGACAGCGCCACCGAGTAGACCCGATGTGAAGCCGCCTCGGGAACCTCCGCCCACGCCAGCACGACGTCGTCTCCGGTCTTCGCGACGAACAGCAGGCTCATCGGGCTGGGCTCGCAGGGCACCTCGTCGAACGGCGTCACCGTGCACCACTCCGGCCCGACGGGCGTGCCGCCGAAGCGACGCTCGCCATGACTCGGCCCACCTGGCGCTCCCGACGAGTCCAGGACCACGTCACCACGACCTTCGTCGAAGTGGTAGAGCGCGACGGTGTCCGCGTCGGTCGTGAAGGGCCCGGACGGCGGAGCGAAGTCGGCCGCGTAGCGCACGGTCCGCGAGAGCCGCAGCTCGTCGAACCAACCGGAGTACGACGGGTACTCGGGCCCGACGTCGTGCTTCTCCGCACCGATGACGAGGTAGGCATCATCAGGCATGCCCACGCGACCATCGAGATGGCTGACGTCACCCGGTGGACCCATCGCGCGACCATCGAGACGACCGTCGACGAAGACGCTGATCTCACCATCGTCGAAGCGACGGGTGACCGCCACGTGATGCCAGCGGTCGTCGGTCACGACGGTCGAGCCGACGACCGTCTCGCCGGACATGCCGTCGCTGACCCCGAACGCGATCCGCCCGGCCCCGAGGGAGACGCCGTAGTCTCCGTTCTCTCCCGGACCGAAGATGTCGCGATCGAGGATCACGTTGCCGGTGATCCAGGCGTCGTTGCCGCCCGCGATGGGCCCGGCCTCGTTCTCCGCAGCCGGGGCGCGCATCCACCACTCCAGCGTGAAGTCCTCCCCACCCACGTCGGCGGGAACCGCCGGTGCGTCGAGAGGGATCTTCACTCGGTCGAGGTCGTCGCGACCCGTGCCGCGGAAGCGCAACGCCGTGCCCCGACCGGACGGTGCGCTCGCCTCCTGCCAGCTCGTGGCATCGATCCGGTACAAGGTCATGATCCGCGTCGGTTCGAGGGCATCGCGCGCGACGTCACCGGACGCCTCATCGAGACGGAAGAGCCCGACCAAGCCCGGCTCGTCACCCACGACCGGAACCTCCCAGTCGTCGGCGAGCTCCGCGGCCGTCTTCGAAAGGTCGCCGCCCGAGATCTCGTGCCCGGCCAGGACCATGTCGTCGAACGCGCGCAGCCCGAGCTCGAGGAAGTCCCCGCTCTCGGTCCCCACGCCGATCGGATCCACCAACCCCTGACGCAGACCGGCCAGTCCGTAGGAGAGGGAGGTCGCGATCGCACCGCGGGCACCGACCAACCAGATGCCGAGCGGCGAGCGCCGAGGCTCGCCTTCGTCTACCGTCATCTCATCTCCTGGGACGTCCTGAAGCGTTGAAGCTCGACCCAGCCCGAGACGATTCCGTCGTACTCGGGCGGCCACCAGCTTCCCGCGGTCGTTCCCAGGTCCCGCGCGGGCGTCCCCCCGGAGGGGGTCTCGGCCAGCGGGGGGGCGGGGTCGGAGGGGGAGGTCGGATCGGGGCCTGGCTCCTCGTCCTGTCCGGACGAGCCCGACATTGTGCCGTCTGTCCCCCCCTCCGTCACCGCGCCATCGAGAGCTCCGTCCG
>JBCCFW010000012.1:0-83686 GCA_039029535.1 Acidobacteriota bacterium | reverse complement strand
CCGCGGACTTCTGTGCTGGGTATATTGGCGGGCTCGAGACGCCGGGCTCACCCATGCCGATCGACTGTACGGCCCGAGCTTCGGTCTCGAGGCCGACGGTCACCGCACCCTCTTCCGTCAGGCCGTCGTGCAAGACGAGGAGGAGACACCATGAGTCGGTGGTGGACGCTCTTCGTGCTCCTGCGTCGCGACTTGCTCAGCGGACGACGTCAGTCCTACTTCCGCTGGGGCCGCGTCGCCCTCGCCCTCACCGGAGCGCTCTTCGCGGGCATCACGCTGGTCGAGCTCGAGGGCGCGCGCTTCGGCAACCATGGCGTGATCGTCGAGCGAGGCTGGCAGCTCCTCACCTTGCTGGCCGGCTGCTCCACCCTCCTCGCCTTCGCCCTGACCAGCGACGCCGTCGCGGGTGAACGCCGACGGGGCACGCTCTCCCTGCTGCTGAGCTCGGGCTTCACGCCCACCACTCTCGTGCTCGGACGCTTTCTCTCGGGCTTCGCGGTGCTCTCGATCCTCCTGGTCGACGCCTTGCCCGGCCTGGCGGTCTTCGCCTGGTTCGGCACGCCGCGTCCCGACGAGCTCGCGCTCGCCATCCTCGCTTTCGGCTGCTGGAACGCCGCCGTGCTCGGCCTCGGCCTGGCCGTGTCGGCCCGCGCCCGCCGACCGCTGGACGGGCTGCTGCTTCACGTGGTCCTCGTCGGCGTGCTGGTCGGCATCGGCCACCTGGATCGCCTGGTCCTCGTCACGCCCTGGGCGGCGTGGAGGGCGGCGCCACAGGGCCGGGGCTTCGGCGTGGCTCACCAGCTCCTCGGCAACGGCGTGTTGCTGGCCCTGGCGACGCTCGGGATCCTGCTCGCCGTGTACTGGGTCCGCGCACGTCCGCGTGGGCAGGCCCTGGAGTCGGAACGCAATCGCCCCCGACGAAGCCGCGGGCCCCTCGCCGCGACCGTGCCCTTCGCGACGGCTGCCAGCCAGGCGGGGCTGCTCGCCGGCCTCGGCCTCCTCGAGCTCGGCTTCCCTTCGATCGGCTACCGCCTCGGCAACCTCTCCATTCTCCTCGGCGCGGTGGTCCTCGTCGCCGCCTGGAAGGTCGGCAGCGTGCAGGGGCGCTGGCGCACGCCGGCGCACCTGGTCTACGCCGTCTTCGTCTTGCTGGCCGTCCAGGTCCTGATCGTCAACAGCACCGACGGCATCGACACCTTCGTCGTCATCTCCCTGGCTACCGCCGGGCTCATCGCGCTCTTCGTCGCCTGGGCGTCGATTCACGTCGCCCGACAGGACGGCTACCTCGACTGCGCCCTGGCCACGAGCACGCGACCGCGGCACCTCCTCGTCGGCATCGTCGGCAACGCCCTGCGCTCGGCCTGGCTTCCCTGGAGCCTCGGCGTCGCCCTCGGCGTGCTCAACCTGGCGACGACGCCCGGCACGGGTGTCGTGCGGGGAGCTCTCATCCTCATCGCCGCCCCCATCGTGCCGGCGGTCGTCGGCTTGCTGGGTGGGCTGGTGACGCGGACCTCGCTGGGCGTCGTGCTGCCGCTGTTCCTGCACGCGCTGCTCCCCGTCGGGCTCGCGCCCCTCGCCACGCAGGGCGAGGTGCCCTGGCCGCTGCTCCTGCTCTGCCTGGCGACGGCGGCCTGGCTCTGGACGCAGCGACTGGGACCGCTCTCGCTGATCGGATCGATCACCGCGAGCTGGATGCTGACCTTCGGCATCCTCCGCCGTCTCCTCGACGACGCGATCTCCTGGCAGAGCGTGTCGGCCCTCGACATCACGATGGTCTTCTTGCTGCCCGGCCACCTCGGCGACCACGCCTTCCGCCTGGTCGTCACGAGCTCGCTGGCGCTGGCCGGCCTCCTTCCGACCCTCCTGATTTCCAGCGGGTTCCTCGTGAATCCGAACCGCTGGCTGGGACGCGCCCGATGACACCACTACTCTTGGCCTTCACCCGGAGCCACCCCGTCATGCGCGCGCCGAAGACCCTCGCCCTCTCGCTTCTCCTCACGCTCGCACTCGGGCCGGAGCTCGTCCTCGAGACCCGCGCCCAGGAGGCCGTCGCCCCCCTCGACTACTACCCGCTGTCCGCCGGACACGAGTGGCGCTACGAGTCGGAGAAGACGAACAGCATCCAGCTCCCGCAGGGCGAGATGGTCCAGGAGATCAGCATCACCTCGACCAAGCACAGCCTCGGCGTCCGCACCGAGGAGCGCTTCGGCCGCCCCCTTCACGTCGCGGTCGAAGAGTCGACGCAGACCAGCCACTCGGACGGAGCCACGCGCACGACCCGCACCGAGAGCCACCTCTCCGCCGATGGTGACGCCATCCTCGTGCACGGGCAGCGTCACGACGACGACTGGGCCTTGTTCTCCCAGCCCGCCGCCATCCTCAAGCTCCCCGTGCCGAAGGAGGGTGAGCCCTATCCCTCCCGCTTCGAGAGCCGAGGGCTCACCATCGACGCGCGTCCGCACGCCTCGTCGCGCGAGACCGTCGAGGTCCCGGCGGGTCGCTTCGAGAACTGCCTGCGCATCGACGCCCGCGGTCCGGTGACCGGGAAGCTCCAGGCGCCCGGCAACCCGCCCGTCGAGCGGGGCTGGATCGAGCTGACGCTGTGGTTCGCCCGCGGTGTCGGCATCGTCAAGGAATCGCAGCGCGTGGAGCTCACCGTCGCCTTCTCCGATCGACCGGTGGAGATCCACGAGACCGAAGAGACCCGGCTCGTCGCTCACGTCCCCCCCAAGGGAGGACGATGAGGGCACGTCTCCTCTCTCTCGCCGGCTGCGTGCTGGCAGCGCTGGTCGTCGTGCCGGCACGCTCGGCGCCGGTCGTGCGCGCCGAGCCGGTCCTGGCGTATCGCCTGACCAACGACGCCGCGGTGCTGCACGTCGAGCTGGAAGGTGACGATCGGTCACGTCAATGCGTGCTGCGCGCGGCCCAGGTTCGCAACGAGGGACACGTCCTCGAAGTGGAGGTCGACCTGCCGGCGCGAGCCCGCAAGGCCTTGAGCCTGCGAGTGCCCGCCGGTGGCGTCGCTCCTGCCGTCGAGCTCGAGCTACTCGAAGACGACCAGGTCCACTTCGAGACGCGGATCGAACAGCCCCCCCTTCCCAACCAAGTCCGCCTCACCGCCGTCATCGGTCCAGTACCGCCGACCCTGAGAGGGAGCGACCGGGAGGGGCACGAGGTGGTCCGGCTCGATCCGGATCGACTCCCCACCAACCCCCTGGCCTGGCCTCGGATGAGTCGCTTGATCTGGGGAGCTCCGCGCTCACTCGACCTCAGCCCGGCGCACGGCCGCGCCTTGCTCGCCTGGGTGCGGGCCGGAGGCCACCTCGTGGTCGGTCGCGCTGAGGACGAGCCCGACCCCTGGGGCGCCGCCGGGCTCACCGACCTCCTGGACGAGACCGGACGTGGACTCGGCACGGTAGAGCGTCACGACGTCGACCTCACGCGCACCAACGTGCTCGCTTCGCGACTGCTGCCAGCCGTCGATGCCGAGACGACCCACCACTCCCCCGGGAACTTCTGGGGCCCGCTCGAGGCCCGGCTCGGCGAAGGCCTCTCGCGTCCCCGCCCGAGCCGTGCCGGAGCCTGGATCATCCTCATCCTCTTCATGATCTGGCTCGCGGTGCTCGCGCTGCGCTCGCGTCGGCCCGGTGCCCGTCGTGGCCTGCCCCGCTTGCTCCTGAGCACGTTGCTCCCGACGTTCGTGGCGACCCTGGCCATGCTCGTCGTCGGTCCGGGTCGCGCGCCGCGGTTCGACGGTCACGCGCGACTGGACCTCATCGATCTCGACCGCAGCGGACACCCCTGGCGCGCCACGAGCCTCCTGGTCACGCAGTCGTCGCGCAGCCGAGAGAAGACCCTCCGCTCCAATGACGAGAAGTTGAGCCTGCTCACCGCCCACCAGCTGCACTCGGCCTGGGTGCCGATGGATCTCGCGCGCTCGGTGGTGCTCACCGGCCGAGCCGACGACAGCGGCTCGCTCAGCGGCCTGACGGTGACGCCGCGTCGCTGGGACGTCGTGGTCGCTCGCTTCGGGTGGGTCCCCGATCCGTCCCTCGGCGACACCGTGGCCGAGGCGAGCCTCTTCGCTCCCGACGGCGACACGGACTGGTTTCAGGTCATCAGCAACCTCAGCGCTGCACAGCACGAGTGGCAGCGCTGGCCGACGTCCAGCAGCGAGCACCGCTACCTCGATGGCGCCGTCGGACCCGAGATCGGCGACATCACCCCCGAGGTGAGCCTGACCGTATTCCGCTCACCGCTGGGTGCGACGACCACAGAGAGCGAGTTGGAGTGACGACGACCTTCGCGCCCCTGCTCGCGCTCGTGCGACGCGATCTCGTCGGAGGTCAGCGTCGTCCGCTCCAGCGATGGGGCCGCGTTCTGGTCGTGTTGCTCACGACCGCACCGGCCTTGGCCGTCGTCAGCGAGCTGGCCAGCGGCGGGATGTGGGCTGCACAGCGGGGAGCCACGAGCTGCTGGTTCCTCGTCGGCGCCCTCGGACTGAGCGCGGCCCTGCTCTTCCCGGCTCACGCCGTCAACGCGCTGGCAGCGGAGCGCGAGGACGGGACGCTCGAGCTCATGCGCCTGGCCGGCATCGGTCCGATGAACCTCGCGCTCGGCCGCTTCGTCTCGCTCTTCCTGCTCTTGCAGCTCCTCATCATCGACGCCGTTCCGGCGATGACGATCTTCGCCTGGACGGGTCGTCCTTCCGGCACGGAGCTGCTCCTCGCCTGCATGCACCTGACGGCCTGGAACCTCGCGCTGGCCGGTGGCTCCATGGCGATCTCGGCCTGGTCGTCGAACCCCGGCCGCGCCTTCATGTTCTCGGCCATGGTCTTGCTGGGCACCTGCATCGCGATGATGCTCGAGATGATCCTCGGCGGCGCGAGCATGGGCTCGGGCGTGCCGACTCCCTTGCGTCTCTGGTGGGAGCTCGCCGAGGGACGAAGCCGCCTGGCCGCAGGTGTCTTCACGGGCCGTCACGTCACGGGAGCCCTGCTCATGACGAGCGTGGGCGTCATCGGGTTCCTGCTGACCGTCTTCCGTCTTCGACGTCGCTTCGACGTGACCACTTCGATCGGAGAGGCCACGGAGGCCAGCCCAGCCGAACGCTCACGACACGTCGGCCGCGACCTCGGCATCGTCTTGCCGATGGCCTTGCTCGCCGGCTGCGTGGCCGCGGGCGCTGCCGACTGGCTCGACGGCGTGCCACGGCTGATCGCGGCCGGCGGCCTGCTGCTCACGATCCTCACCGTGCTGAGCACCTCGATCAGCCCGTTACTCCGTGAGCGGCTGCGCTGGATCGCGCTCGGCGTCGTCCTGGTCAGCGTGATGCGCTGGTTGTCGTCGGGCATCGATCACCTGACCGAGCTCAACTGGCTCGCCGGGCTTCTCACCGCCCTGGCGGCCGGAGCGATCGCCTTCGCGCTCGCTCGCTGGCACCGGGGGCGTCACGAGAGGGCAGCCGTGCCGCAGTGGCCGGCCGCCCCTCCGCGTCGTCCACTGTCCTGGATGCTCACCCGGGGTCAGCTCGGGAGCCCCTGGAACCAATGGGTGGTGGTCAACTGGTGCGCGGTCGGCATCGTGCTGATGGTCGACGAGACCTGGAGATCGTCGTACGACGTCGTGCTCTGTCTCCTGGCCGTCGTCATCGCGGGCGCCGTCGCCTCGCTCCGCTTCGTCGGCACGTCGCTGCGGAGAGCGCTGTCGGGGCTCATCGTGGGCAGCGCACCGATCGCCTTGTTCTGGCTCCACCAGGTCGACGGGCTCCATCGCGAGCTCCGCTCGACCGAGATGCTGGCCTTCATGAGCACGAGTCTCATGGTCATCGGCCAAGTGACCATTCTCGGCGTGGCCGCCGCGAGCCTGGGACGTGCCGGTGACCGCAAGATGCTCACCTGCGCTCTTTCGACCGCCGTGTCGGGTCAGCGCTTCCTCATCGACATCTCGCTCAGCGCCTTGCGCTCGGGTGCCGTGCCCTGCCTGCTCGCGCTGGTCGGGGGCTACCTGGCGGCGCAGAGCCATCACTGGCGTGAGCTGACCCCGGCTCAGGTCATCGGGGTGCTCTTCGTCATGGGGTCCGCGATTGGCGTCGCCTTGCTCCTGGGCCTCGCGGCCGGCCTCGTCGCCCGTCGCACCGCTCCGGCCGTGACCCTCGGGCTGGCCCTCCACGGGCCCGTCCCCATCGCCGTGTCCATCCTCCTGTTCACGATGGCCGCCAACTCGATGTTCGCTCTCGCGATGGCGGGCACGATGGTCCTGGTCGGCGTGTTGCTCTGGGTCCTGGCCTTCATGGGAAGCCAGCCAAGCGGACCGACCCCGGGCCGACTCGCTCTCGGCTGGACCGGCGCGTGGCTCCTGCTGGTCGGAGGCCTGTCCCTCCTCATCGACCCCGAGAAGGTCGCCATCGCGCCGCTGACCACGGTGTTCCCCGTGCCCATGCCCATCGATGGCGGCAAGCTGCTCCCGCTCCGGGCGCTCACCTGGCTCCCGGTGCTCGCCCTCGGCCTGACCGCCTGGATCAGCCCCGACCGCTGGTTGAGGAGAGCGTCATGAGCAGCGACGAACGACCGGTGACCGAGTCGCCGACGCCCGCGACCCGTCGCTTCGACCGAGCGCTGCTCCAGCGCTTCGAGGGCCTCGCCCTGCACGCGACCCGACGCTTCCGCGGCGGTCGTGCCGGCGAGCGACGCACCCGGGATCGCGGCGCCTCGACCGAGTTCCTCGACCATCGCGCCTACGTGCGGGGCGACGACCTCCGTCACCTCGACTGGAACCTCTTCGCCCGTCACGATCGCCTCTACCTCAAGCGGCATCACGACACCCAGGACGTCGTGGTCCACCTCGTCGTGGATGCCTCCGGCTCGATGGACTTCGGAGAGCCGACCAAGCTCGACCGCGTCGTCGACCTCGCGGCCGCCCTCTCGCTCATCGCCCTGGCCCGGGGTGACCGCCTGGTCCTCCACGGGCTCGGTAGCGCGTGCCCGGTGCCTCCGCGTGACCTCCGCGGGCGCCGGAGCTGGTCGCGCGTGCTCGACTGGCTCGCCTCGCTCGAAGCCTCGGGCGAGGCCGACCTGGGAGCCGAGCTGCGTGGGCTGGGCAATCGCCTCCGACGACCGGGCATCGTGGTGGTGCTCAGCGACCTGCTCCACCCCGGCAGCACCGACGGCTTGTCGTACCTCGCGGCGGGCCGCCACGAGCTCCACGCGCTGCAGGTGCTCACCGAGGAGGAACAACGTCCGGATCTCATCGGAGCGCTCGAGCTGGAAGACGCCGAGACCGGGGCGCTGATGAACGTCACCGCGACGCCCCGCCTGATGGCCTTGTTCCGTCAGCGTCTCGAGGAGCACCGCACCACGCTGGGTCAGGCCTTGGCTCGGGCGGGCTCGCGTCTCGTCGAGATCGACCCGAACGACTCGCTCGAGGAGATCGTCCTCGAGAAGCTCCAGGCACAGCGCGTCGTGACGAGGTCCGGCTGATGAACCTCGCCTTCCCCGCCGCCCTCGCGTTCGCCGGCCTGACGGTCCCGCTGGTCCTGCTGTACTTCCTCAAGCTGCGCCGGCGTCGTCGTCGCGTGCCCGCCAACTGGCTGTTCGCGCAGGTGCTGCAGGATCACCGTGCCCAGGCCCCCTGGGAACGCCTCCGACGTCATCTCCTCCTGCTGCTCCAGCTCCTCGCCCTGCTGCTCTTCGTGCTGGCGGCGGCCGGTCCCTTCCTCGAGCAGCCCTCGCGGCTGGGCGAGAGAACGGTCGTGGTCCTCGACGGCTCGGCGAGCATGACCGCCCGAGCGAGCGGTCCCAGCCGCTTCGCTCGCGCCCAGTCCCGGGTGCGCGAGCTCCTGCGAGAGGTCGACGGCAACCATCGCGTCGCCCTCATCCTCGCGGGACCGCAGCCGCGGCTCGTCACTCCGCTCTCGTCGGACCGCGGTCAGCTCACCGCGGCGCTGGGCACCGTCGCCGCCGCCAAGGCTCCCGCCGACCTCGATGCGGCGCTCGCCCTGGCCGCCGGTCTCGTCGCCGACAGCGAGGACGGAGAGGTCGTGCTCGTCACCGACGGTTGCGTCGACGCGGTGACCGCGACGAGCGGGCGGCTGGATGCGACCCGGATCGTGACGATCGACGAAGTCGAGGACGAGACCAACGTCGGCATCGTGGCCGCCGCCCTGCGACGCAGCAGCGACGGGAGCAGCAGCGAGGTCTTCGCCACCGTGGCCGCCAGCGGAGCCGACCGCCGCGTGACGCTGGTGCTCGAACGCCGAAGCGACGACGGCGCGGTCACCGAGCTCGATCGCGACTCCTTCCACGTGGCCGCCGGGAGCGAGCGCTCGCGTCTCCTGGTCGGGCCACCGACGCCCGGTCTCGAACTCCAGCTCCGCCTGGTCGACACCGACGACGCCCTCCCCGCCGACGATGTCGTCGACCTGCTCGTCCCGCCCTCCCCCCGTCGTCGCGTGCTGCTCGTCTCTCCCCGTCCTCAGCTCCTTCAGAGGGCGTTGCGTGCGGTGCCCGAGATCGAGCTGATGGTCGTCGACTCGTTGCCCGATCCCGTGCCGTCAGCCGACCTCTTCGTCTTCGACGGCGTCGAGCCGACGGTGATGCCGGAGGGCCCTGGCCTCGTGTTCGGTGCCGGACGGGGTGACAGCCGCGTGCCCGCGCTCCAGGCCATCGAGCGAGTGCAATCTCCGCGACTGGTCAGGATCAAGGAGCGTCATCCCTTGCTCCGTCACGTCGACCTCCGCCCGGTGAGCTTCAGCAGCGCCCGCGTGCTCGCGCTGCCGCCGGGCACGACGGGTCTCCTCGAGACGGCCAGCGGGGCCATCGCCACGGTCACCCCCACGGCGGACGGGCCGCTCGTCGTGTTCGGCTTCGATCTCACCGAGACCGACCTGCCGCTGCGGGTGGCCTTTCCCGTCCTCGTGCACGACGCGGTCACCTGGCTCGTGGGTCGGGATGACGAGCAGGCTGTCTTCCCCACCGGCACCGACCTCGACCTTCGCGTGACGACCGCGGGCGAGTGGACGCATCAGGTCGGCGACGCAGCTCCGACGGCGCTGACGAGCTCCGGCCTGCAAGTGCGCCTGCCTGCCGGACAGGAGCTCGGGCGACACGCCCTGCGGGGTCCGGGCTCGGCGACGCGCGACTTCACGGTCGCCCTGCTCTCGCCGTTCGAAAGCGACCTCGCCGGACGGCTGAACACCACGGACGAGCCCGTCCCGTCGACGGTCACCAGCGGTGACGCTGACGCGAACGAAGCGCGCCGCCCCGGTCGGCTGTTTCTCTGGCTGCCGCTCGTGCTCCTCGCCCTGGTCGTCTTGGGGGCCGAGTGGGTGCTGCATCACCGAGGTGAGGGATGAGTCTCGACCACCCGATCCTCGCGCTGCTGCTGTTCGGTCTCCTCGCGGCCGGCACGGTGCTCACCGCGCGTCGGTCGCGCGCGCTGGGAAGCCGCGCTCGCCAGGGGCTTGCCGTGGTCCTGCGCTGCGCGCTGTGGGCCCTGCTCATCCTCGCGCTCTGCGGCCTGCGCTGGCAGCGTCTGGAAGAGGGCGTCGCGACGATCTTCGTCGTCGACTGGTCGGAGAGCACCGAGGGGATCGGTCGCGAGCGAGCGCGGGAGTTCCTCGAGCAGGCACGGGAGACGGCGCAAGTCGACGATCTCTCCGCCATCGTGCAGTTCGGTGGCGACGCGCTGGTCGAGAGCAGCCTGCGACCGGTGCTCGGCCCACCCTTGCTGGCCTCGACGCCGCTGGGCGGCAGCAGCCGACTCGAGCCCGCGTTGCAGCTCGCGTCGGGCTTGCTTCCCCAGGGAGGCCGCCGCCGCGTCCTCGTCCTCACCGACGGTGAGCTCGACGGCGAGCCGGCCGAGAGCCTCAGCGCGCTGGCGGCGACGGGTGTCGACGTCGGGCTCGTGTCGATGGGTCGCCAGCGAGGACCGGAGAACCTCATCGAGGAAGTGAGAGCGCCGGAGTTCGTCCGCGAGGGCGCCCCCTTCGAGGTCTCGGTCCTCATGGCCTCCAACACCGAGGCCAGCGGCGTGCTCCGGGTGACGCGCAACGGCGAGCTCATCGGCACGCGCGCCGTGCAGCTCGCGGCCGGTGAGGTCTCGCTGCTGCGCTTCCAGGAGGTCGACCTCCCACCCGGGCGTCATCTCTACCGGGCCCACCTCGACGCCTCACCCGACGGTCGCATCGAGAACGACTCCGCCGAGGCTCTCGTGCGCGTGACTGGTCGCAGTCGCGTGCTGGTCATCGACCCCGAGCCCGAGCGTCTCGCGTCGCTTCAGCGTCTCCTCGACGGCGAGGACGTCGACGCCACCATCGCCGGCCTGTCGGCGCTCCCGCAGGATCTCACCGAGGCCGCGGCGGTCGACGTGCTCGTGCTCTCCGACGTCGACTCTCTCTCGCTCTCCACTGCGCAGATGAGGATGTTGCGCGCGGCGGTGCGTCAGGGCGGCGGGCTCATGATGGTCGGCGGTCCGCGGTCGTTCGGACCCGGTGGCTGGTATCGCACGCCGGTCGAAGAAGTGCTGCCGGTCGATTGCGAAGTCCGAACCGAGAAGTTCTACCCGAGCTTGTCGCTCATCAGCGTGCTCGACAAGTCGGGCAGCATGGGCGGCGCCGCGGGCGCCTCGAAGATGGACCTCGCCAAGGAGGCGGCGTCTCAGGCAATTGAGCTCCTGCATGCCGGTGATCGCGCCGGCGTCATCGCCTTCGACTCGGCCGCCAAGTGGGTCGTCCCCATGAGCGACGTCGACGACAAGAAGGCGCTCATCCGTCAAGTCGGCACCTTGCGACAGGGCGGCGGCACCGACGCCTACCCCGGGCTCGAGCTGGCACACGAAGCCCTGAGCTCGGAGGACACCGCCCTCAAGCACGTCATCCTCCTCTCCGACGGCCAGACCCCTCCCCGCAACTTCCAGGCCCTGCTCACCCAAATGCGCAGCGAGGCGATCACCGTCTCGACCGTCGCGGTGGGCACCGACGCCGACCTCTACACCCTCCAGCGTCTCGCGAAGTGGGGCGGCGGTCGGTATCACTTCACCGACGACCCGGCCTCGGTGCCTCGCATCTTCACCAAGGAGGCGTTCACCGCCGGCCGCAGCTTCGTGGTGGAGGAGCCCTTCGTCCCCAAGCAGGTCCGGGTTCACCCGGTGCTGCCGGCCGGGAGCGTGCTCCCCGGCGTGGGTGGCTACGTGGCCAGCACCGCCAAGCCAGCCGCCGAGGTGCTCCTGACCAGTCATCGCGACGAGCCCGTGCTGGCGCTCCAGCGCTTCGGCCTCGGTCGCTCGGCGGCGCTGACCACCGACTTCGGTCAACGCTGGGCGACGAGCTGGGTCGACGACGCCGCTGCCCGCGGCATGGTCGTCTCCGTCCTGCGCTGGCTCGGCTCCCGTCGTGACAGCCCACGCCTGCACCTCCGCCTGCGTCGAGCCGACGATCGCCTGCACGTCGAGGTCGAGGCCCGCGACGAGTCGGAGGACTACCTCAACTTCGCCGACTTGCGCGCCGAGGTCGTGGGTCCCGATCTCGAGGTCCACGGCGTGACGCTCCGACAGGTCGCGCCCGGTCGCTACGAGGGCGATGTCCTCGCCGAGGACTCGGGTGCCTACCTCGTCGGCGTGAGCCAGCTCTCGGGCGACAAGCTCGTGCGCAGCACGACGGGGGCCCGGGTCTTCCCCTACTCCGCCGAGTACCGGCTGCCGCGTCGGAGCGATGCCCTCGCTTCGATCTCCTCGCTCAGCGGTGCCTCCATCGTCACCGACCCTGCCACGGCGTTCGCGCGCAGCGGTGAGGCGGGTCGTCGGCTGTCACCAGCCTGGCCGGACCTCCTCCGCTGGGCAGCGCTCTTGCTCCTGCTGGACGTCGCGTGCCGACGGCTGCTCCTCCCCGACGGTTGGCTGGCGAAGCTGAAGGGACGCTTCGCCGGACGAAGCGCCGAGACCGCAGCGGACGGTGAGGGACTCTCGCGACTCGCGGTCGCCAAGCAGCGCAGCCGGGGTGCGGCCGCACGCGTCTCGCCGAGCACGGCCCCCAGCGCGATGCCGCCGCCTCCGTCGACGCCGTCGGAGCGCGACGTCGAGCTGCCGCCGGTCGAGCCGAAGTCACCGCCGCCTCCGGCACCCCGCGACGACGACCCTCCTCCGCCGGCGCCGTCCGAAGAGGGCGGCACCAGCCGTCTGCTCAAGGCCAAGCGTCGCGCGCGACGGTGAGGCTCTCGCCCGACGTCACTTCCCGCCTGGGTCCCCCTCGTCACTCATGCGACCGCAGTCGTCGACGGCTCGCACGCGATAGCAGACCAGCGACGCTCCAGTAGGAGGAGCGTCCAGCATCTCGGGGAGAATCGGATCCCGCATCCCGGTGGTCTCGGTCATGGGCTCGAGCGAGGCGGGGTCGACACCACGGAGAACCTCGTAGCCCACGTCGCCGGGTCGGGGTGCCCCCGCATCGAGCGTCCAGTCGAGCTCGATCTCGACGGGGTCGTCGAGAGAGCTGCCGAGTCGCCGAACCCGCAGCGCGTTGCCGACGGCGTTGGGGTCCGGGACCATCGACGTGTACTCGGCGGTCGAGTGGATCACGGAGTTGGCGGTATCGAGGACGTGGAGCTGACGTCGGTCGCGATCGAAGGCGATGGCCCGGGTCGGACCAGGGATCGCGACCTGCTCGATGACGGTGCAGGCGTAGTCCTCGACGTCGAGGCGGTAGACGAGCTGACGGTTGTGATCGGAGGCGAGCAGCTCGTGCCCTCCGGCCCAGGCCAGGCCTCCGATGAGAATGCGATCGCCATCGAGATTGTCCAGGTTGGAGCACTGTCCCAGCACGTCGACAGTCTCGGCCGCACAACTCGGTGAGCTGGGATCGACGAAGAAGATCTGACGCAGCACCGCCACCGCCAGGATCGCGGGGCCGCGAGGGTCGGGTCGGAGCACCGCGAGGCCATCCGCGCCGTCGTCGCCCGGCATGCCCGCGAAGCCGAAGCGTCGGATCGAGCTGCAGTAGTCCATCGAGGAGCAGGCCAGCTCGTCGTCTCCCGTGTCACCACACTCGCAACGACTGTCGCTGCGTGAGTTGCCCACGAAGAGCGGCATCTCGAGGATGCGGCCGTCGACGTAGGTGCCGTTGCCGCCGACGAAGAAGCTCGGCATGCCCGCGCAGCCCACGCCTTCGTCCACGGTCATCGACTGCAGGACGGGCAAGGTCGCGCTGGGTCGCCAGGCACAGCAGCGTCCGAGCTCGTTGCGGCCGTCGATCGAGTCGAGCCAGACGATGTCGTCGTCGCCCGGGGTCTGGCTGACGAGCCCCAGCCAGGGCGCCGAGACGTCGTGAACCAGGGTCATCCCGCTGCCGGCGCCGGCCTGGCAGTAAGGCAAGGGAACGCTGGAGACGAAGTCGGTGCTCCAGTCCCTGGGCGGAAGACCGGCGTGGGCAGCCGTCACGACGACGGCCAAGGTGGAGATCGAGAGCGCTGCTCGGAGGTGTCGCACGACCGGTCCTCCCGCGAGTCGAGCTCGTTCGCTCGGCTGGTGCTTGCTGAGAGGATCGGTCGATGCTCGACGGAAGTCCAGCCTGCCCCCATTGGGAGCCAGCCCTCAGAGCGACACCAGCGGGAGCGACGACGACTCGGTCAGGCAGGCACGGAGCGCTCGCCGAGCTCGGTGGAGACGGGTCTTGAGCGCCCCGGCTGACACCCCGAGCAACGCGGCCGCCTCGGCGGTGTCGTGCTCCAAGAGGTCGCGAAGGACGAGGACCCTCCGATGCGGAGTCGGTAGAGACGACACCTGCTCGTTGACCATCACGCAGGTCTCGTTCCGCTCGAGCCAGGTCAACGGGGTCTCGCGCTCGACCGCCAGCCTGGGCTCCAACTCCTCGGGATCGAGCGCCCACTCGTGCCGCCAGCGACTGGAGCGCAGGGTCATCAGCGCCCGGTTGACCACGATGCGATGAAGCCAGGTGCCGAGACAGCTTCGATTCTCGAATCGATGGACCGAGAGGAACGCGCTCAAAAAGGCCTCCTGCAAGCAGTCCCTGGCCTCGTCCTCGCAACGCAGGAGCCGTCGAGCGACGGCGAGGAGTCGGTCCTCGTGACGCCGAACGAGCAGCTCGAAGGCTCCGGCATCACCCGACTTGAGCAAGCGCAGGTAGGCAGGCGACGCGAACGGATCCGCGCTCATCTCGGCACTCACGAGCCACCCGCAGCGGATCCAGCGGGCGATCCGAAGCGGACACCGTCCTGGCCGAAACGAACACCGCAACGAGATGAGAGAGCCTGCGTCTTCGGTTGATTCGAACCATCTCGCGTGAGCCATCGCAACACGCTCATCAGTCGACCTTCGACGTCGATGAGACGTCGTGACGAAGGGCTTCTCACTCACTCGCAAGCACGAAGAGTCAGGCTACGTTCCAGTCGTCGGCCGGGTCAACGGGTTACCTGGAGGTAACCTCATCGTCGGCACGCCCGACCAGAGTGACGGCCACTCATCGTGGCCACGACCACCCCGCTCTTGCTCTAGAGTGCTCCTCGCCCTTCATCGGAGAGGAGGCCGATCGATGTTCGGTTCTCGAAAGACAGTCGACGTGTGCCCACTCGATCCCGCCTTGATGATGCTCGGCGGTCGATGGAGATGCATTGCCATCCTGCACCTGAGCGATGGCGACAAGTACTTCAACGAGCTGTCGAAGCTGATGCCGACGACGAGTCGCAAGGTCTTGACGGAGACGCTCCGTTCACTGGAACGCGATGGGCTCGTGACTCGCACCGAATCGCAGTCGCGACTGCGTCGCGTTCGCTACGCCGTGACTCCCATCGCCACCGAGCTCCTCCCCATGTTCGAGCAGCTCACTCAATGGTGGGAGCGCAACCATGTCGCGGTGACCCAGGCACGGACCGCATACGACGACTGACGCGTCACGCATCGGGTCGCGACCGATGCTCGGTCGGCGAGACTCCCGTCCAACGCTTGAAGGCCTTGGTGAAGGCGGCGAGGTCCGAGAAGCCGAGAGCCCCGGCCACCTGCGACACGGTTCGGCCGGGATCGCGCAGGAGCTCGTGAGCCCGGGTCTGTTGAGCTCGACTCACGAGGCCGCGGAACGAGGTCCCCGCAGCCCGCAGGCCCCTTCTGAGACTCCGCTCGCTGATCGTCAGCTCCGCGGCGATCTCACGAGCTGACGGCATCTCCGCCGCCAACACGCGACGAGCGATCAGCCTCTCGACCTGACCACGCATCGAAGGTCCCGAGCTTCGAGCATTCAGTCGGCTGGGCAGGGCATGAGCGAGGGACGCGGCCAGGCTCGGATCGGCCGTACGTGAAGGCAACCCGAGAGCGGCCGTCTGGACGCCCAACTCGAGCCGGGCTTGCCGGAAGCGGAGGCGCGCGGGTGCCAGGGTCACGGCGTAGTCCTCCTCACGACCGCCCGGCTCATGAGGGAAGCGCACCTCACACAGGACTTCGCAATCCGGCAACGCATCGCGAAAGTAACGGTCCAGGCGACCGACCTCGGCCTCGATGCGGTGCCGGGCCTCGTCGGACGAATCGCCGGCCGTCGGGCCCATGAGCCAGGTCAGGTCCCCCTCGTCACGACGCTCGAAGCCCCGCACCCGGCCGAAGAGCTCGAGCCCCCGAGCGAGGTCCGGCTGAGCCCTCACCTGGGTTCCGGGCACGCCCTTGAGACCCGAAGCACGCCCTAGTCGAAGGCCGATCAAGGGATCACCCGAGACCCTCTCGGCAGCACGGAGCAGGTCCTCGATCGCCTCGACCGGGAGTGGGCGGTCGTGCTCCCAGCTCTCGTCCCAGGTGATCGCGCTCTCCGCCAAGACATCGCCGCGATCGTGACCGAGGACCTCGAGATGATGGAGCAGCTCGACGACCTGGCTGACAGAGACGTCTTCGACGCACCCGCTCACCACGAGCGAGCCCCTCGGGCGAGCCGGCAGGCTACCGGCAGCGCGACCACGCTGGTGGCCGTTCCGAACAAGGCGTTCTTCGCATCCGGTTCGCACACGCAGGCCTCGTGAGATCGACGTGAGGCCGACGGCCCCACCGACTGCAATCTTGGATGCTCGGAACGGGCCTCGCGTCACGGCCGCGTAACTCATCGCTGGGATCGGTCATCGAAGCCGCGATGGACCGGCTCCGCACCACGACGACGAGGACGCGGCCGTGCTCGAACAGGGACCTCGATGAGCCCCCGAAAGCCCCCAGCCAGTCAGCCCTCCGTCCAGTTCCGGAGCCGTCATGTCGGGCAGGTGCCGACGAGAGCTCTCGGCCGCGGACGGGGCTGACGTCGGCCGATGCCCCTCCTCGACCTTCTCCTGCTCGCGAGCGCGTTGTTCCTGTTCGCGCTCTTCTCCCGCCGGCTGACCGATCGCTCCCTGACCGCGCCGATGGTCTTCTTGCTTCTCGGCATCGTCGTGGGTCGGGGTGGTCTCGGCTGGTTCGAGACCTCCCTGGAGGCGAGCTGGCTTCACCTGCTGGCCGAGCTGGCCCTGGTGCTCGTCCTCTTTGCCGACGCGACCCGCATCGATCTCGGCGCGCTCCGGCGCGAGAGCGGTCTCCCGGTGCGGATGCTCCTCGTGGGCCTGCCACTCACCGTCGTGCTCGGGACCGGCTTGATGCTCGTGATCCTCCCGGAGCTCGGGCTCTGGTCGGCCGCCCTGCTCGCCGCCATCCTCGCCCCCACCGACGCCGCCCTGGGACAGTCGGTCGTGTCGTCACCTGCGGTCCCGCTGCGCTTGCGTCAGGCACTCAACGTCGAGAGCGGTCTCAACGACGGGCTCATGGTCCCCGTGATCCACGCCCTCGCGGCCAGCGCCGTGATGATGACGAGTGACGACCATGGCAGTGGTCTCGGATCGGCAGCGATCGCGCTGCTGCTCGGCCCTCTCGTCGGTGTCGTGCTCGGTGGTCTCGGCGCCGTCTCCCTGACCTGGGTGCGTCGTCGAGAGTGGATCGAGGAGGGCTGGGCGCCACTGGTCGTGCTCGCCTTGGCGCTCGGCGCCTGGGCCTTGGCCGAGACCGTGCATGGCAACGGCTTCCTCGCGGCGTTCGTGGGTGGCCTCACCTTCGGCTGGTGCTCTCGGGGGCGCGAGCATCAGGCCGGTGAGTTCGTGGAGACACAGGGCCAGCTCCTGACCCTCACGACCTTCTTCCTGTTGGGAGCCCTTCTCTGGCCGGTGGTCGTCGATGGCTGGAGCCCTCGAACTCTGCTGGCAGCGCTCGCCATGCTCACGATCGCCCGAGCGCTTCCGGTGACGTTCAGCCTGCTGGGCACGGGCCTCAAGCCGCGAGCCTTCCTCTTCCTCGCCTGGTTCGGTCCCCGCGGCCTCGCGTCGGTCGTCTTCGTCATCCTCATCCACGAGCACTTCCACCTCCCCGGGAGCGAGCTCGTCCTCGAGACCGTGTTGCTGACGGTCGTCCTGTCCACCCTGCTGCACGGCATGAGCGCCGCACCGGCTGCCCGAGCCCATGGCCGGCTCAGCGAGGAAGAGCCCTGCCCTGCGGAAGAGGTCGCCGTGCACGAGCACCCGCTCGGTGTTCGCACGCAGTGTCGTCGGTGATCGCCAAAGCACGATGACGTGAGGGAGTCCAACTCCCGGGTGCGCATGAAGGAGTGAACGGGTCGAGCGCCCTTGCGCGGCGGGTTCTCCGTCACCGACCCAACTGGAGGACCCATGCGTTTCACCTTCACGCTCTTCCTGTGCCTGGTGGCCTCGAGCGCCCTGGCATCAGGAGGCGGTGGCAATTGCAACTTCTGCTTCACCTGCAACAACGCCTTGAACGGGCTGGACACCACGGCCCCGTACGTGTTCTCGGTCACCGAGCCCTTCTTCGGCGCCATCCCCTCCGACGGCAGCGACGACTACTGCTCGCTCTTGCTCGCCGCGGAGTACATCAACACCTGCCATCCCAACGACGACGTGACGCTCATCTATCCCTACGGCGAGTACAACATCAAGCCGTTCCGCTGCGTCGACGGCCCGACCGCGGGCCCGGATGCCAGCGGCGTGTCCCACATCGCCTACCGTCGCATCACCGGCCCCCTCCTCATCCAGGGCCAGGACCAGGACGGTGACAAGCCGGTGATCACCATCGACGGGGGCTTCGACCGTCGACGGGACGAGTCGGCCTGTGGCAACACCAACAGCAGCGTCATCCCCTTCTTCATCCACGACTCGACCAACATCCGGATCGAGAACATCGAGCTGGACGGCGGGGCTCGCAACATCACGGAGTCGCCCAATGGCGCGGGGGACATGCCTCGAGACGGCGCGGCCATGGGCATCGCCACCATTCGGTCGACGAAGCTCGACTTCGTCAAGGTCGACGCCCACCACTTCGTGACCGACGGCTTCTACATCGGCGGCGGTGAGTACCCCGACAAGTACATCGGGATGCTCGGAGTGAGCTCGCGGAACAACGGACGGGCGGGCGTGTCCGTCATCCTCGCCAAGCACGTCGACGTCTCGTGGAGCGACTTTTCGTGGAATGGCTACACCGGCGGACCGGGAGCCATCCCGGGCAGCATTGCGGGTCGTGGTCCCGGAGTCGGCTTCAACGTCGAGCCGAACTCCAGCCCGGACACCGACTGCCGGCTGGCTCCGGACGACCGTCCCACGGACATCGAGGTCCGCAACTGCACCTTCACGGACAACCGCTGGAACGAGATCACGGTCGGCGCCAAGAACTGGTTCCCGCTGGAGCACGGCATCGACATCGAGAACCCGCCGGATTGCTTCCCCTGCAAGCTGGGGCTGACCGTGGACCGCAGCAACTGCGCCAACATGGGTGGCGGCATCACCGAGGAGTGCGCCCGACCGATCATCATGTGGAGCACCGACGTGGTGGTCATGGACAACGTCATCACGCATCACGTCGACGACACGGCCACGCTCGATGCGGAGAACATCGTCCACTTCAACCCGAAGAAGGGCGCCTTCGTCCGCAACAGCATCGACTTCGGCTTGGGGCCGCGCTTCGCCGCGTTGTTCGGTCACAGCGGAAGCTGCCTGGAGCAGAACTTCCCCTTCCTCAACGAACGACTCGAGGTCGAGCTGAACACCATCCTCGGAGCCGGCATCGGCGTCCACTCGGTGGGCAACAACACGGCGCTGAGCTCCACGATCATCATCAAGGAGAACGAGCTCATCGGTCAGCACCCGCAACCGATCGGCTCACAGTCCGGCAGTCTCTGCGGTGTCCGCACCCAGGTCGACACCTGGCCGCATCTCTGCAACCACAGCGTCGAGTTCCGCGGCAACGACATCCTCCTGCCGCAGGCGGCGATCCCACCGGGCACGGTCGGCGCCTACGAGGGCAGCATCGCCGACGTGCAGGACTCGTTCTGCAACACCTGGACGACGAACTTCGGAACGGCAGGTCCCAGCTGCACGTTGCCCGATCCGTTCTTGACCGTCGACTACGGCAACACCTTCGTCCCGGGGAACACCCTGGACGACTTCATCATCAGCGGCTTCCGTTCGCCCTTGCCCGGGCAGACCGGGAGCTGTGCAGTGTCGAACTGCCCGTGAGGGTGACCTGACATCGTCTCGGCCGGCGGCCGACCTCTTCGGGTCGGCTGCCGGACACTTCCAATCCCGAATCTCTCGACGACGGACCCCGGTCCTGCTGGTGAGGGGCGGATCAGGCTGGCGCACCCCGCGCCCGTTGCCGGGCGTGGACGCAGCCGACGATCCAGTAGAACAAGCCGGCTGGGACCGCCATCAGAGCACTGAGTCCAGCCGACACCCAAGCGGTGGCGGGTGACTCGGCCTGCCAGTCGGCGACCGTCCAGATCAGCCCGATGAGGCTGATGAAGGCATGACCGAGAAAGACCGGCCACCAGAGGAAGACGACCGGAGTGACGGGGGCGTCCTTCCAGTTCGTCGGCGCCGAGGGGTCACTGGTCTGCCAAAGCTCCTTCACCGCCAAGTAGGGCCAGTAGAAGTTGAGGAAGGGGATGAAGAACCCGGCCACGGCCCAGCTCGGATCCAGGGTGGTCGGCATGGAGTTGAGCGCCCGGGCGATGCGAGTGGCCCGATGGATCCAGCAGAGGAAGCCGATCAGGGAAGCCGACCACCCGAGCAAGACCACCAGTGCAGCGAGAGCAAGGAGCGTCACGGCGGCGAAGGCAGCGAAGCTCGGCAAGTCCACCGTCGTGTCGTGGAGGTTCCAGCCGAGGGCCAGGGCGACGAATTCGATGGCCGACTGGGCCAGGCTGGCCACCACGGTGATCGCCGCCGAGATCATGACGAAGCGAACCAGCTGGGTCGCCGAGGGCATGACCGGGGGCGGCGCGATCAGATCGGCCTGGGGCGGCTCGTACGGTTGCGGTGTCGTTGCCACGGCTCCTCCCTCCAACATCATCCTACCGCAGGTGCAGTCGTCACTTGCGTCCCGGCCGTCTCCGGCGCACTCTCCTCCTCGTGCTGGAAGCCGAGCTCGTCAACGGGATCGAGAACGTCGATCCGACCGAGTGGGACGCCCTCGATCGCGGGGGCTCCCCCTTTCTCGAGCACGTCTACCTGCGGGCGCTCGAGACCTCCTCGGCCACCGTCGACCACGGGGTCCTCCCCCAGCACCTGGTCATCTGCCAGGACGGTCGGGTCGTCGCGGCCTGCCCGCTCTACGTCAAGGGCGACGGCCGGGGCGAGTTCATCTACGACTATCAGTGGTGGATGCTCGCCGAGCGTCTCGGGGTGCCGTACTACCCCAAGGCCGTCTCGATGGTGCCGTTCACGCCGGCCACCTGTCCGCACTTCCTCTTCGCTCCCGGAGTCGCTCGTGAGCGCCTCCTTCCCCTCATGGCCGAGACCATCGAGGAGAGCACCCGGGCCGCCGGGCTCAACGGCGTTCACTACCTCTTCTTGCAAGAGGACGAGGCCCGCGCGCTGGAGCAGCTCGGGCACGTGCGTCGGCTCAGCTCACAGCTCGTCCTCGAGAACCGCGGCTGGTCCGACTTCGAGGACTACCTCGCCTGCTTCCGCGCTCGGCACCGCAAGAAGATCCGCCGCGAGCTCCGCAGCGTGGAGGCTCAGGGCCTGACCATCGAGGTCCTGGAAGGCGACGCCATCGAGGCCGAGCACCTCGAGCTCATGTACGAGTTCTACTCCATCACCTGTCGCGAGCACGGCACCGGCAGCCACTACCTCAAGCGCGAGACCTGGGAGGTCCTGTTCGGCGAGTGGAGCCACCGGCTCCTGCTCTGCCTGGCGCGACACGACGGCGAGGCGGTGGGCGGCAGCCTCAGCGTGACGGGTGACGGCAACCTGCACGGTCGCTACTGGGGCTGCCGGGGTCACTGGCCCGACCTCTACTTCAACCTGGCGTTCTACACGCCGATCCGCGTGCTCATCGAGAAGGGCTGGCAACGCTTCTCCTCGGGCTTCGGAAACTCGCCCGGCAAGTTCGCCCGCGGCTTCGTCCCCATGGCCACGCACTCGGCGCATCGCATCTTCGACGACCGCTTCCAGGAGGTGCTGGCGGAGTACCTCGCCGAGGAACGACAGGCTGTCGCCCGGGACCTCGAGACGGCGCGGGAGGAGTGCCCCCTGCGACCATCCGACGGACTAGAGTGCGCGGATGTCTGACGAGAACGTGAGCAAGATCGAGCGTCGGAAGGACGTCGAGGAGCCGCCGGTCTTCGCGGACGACGGCACGGACCTGACGCTCATCCGCTGGTTCCTGACCCTGACGCCGACCGAGCGTCTCAACTGGCTCCAGAACCACATGAACGCCGTCGCCGCCATCCGCTCCGACTCTCGCTCTACTCGAGCTCTCGACCTGAGCCTACTGCCAGCTCGAGGTCACCACCTGTCGACCGTGGAGGGGCTGCACCGGCCGGGCATTCGGTGGCATGACCCGGCGGAACGCGGCGATCTGCGCACGCGACACCTCCACCGGCTCCTTCAAGACATACCACGACACGCCCTCTGAACACGGCGGCGTGGTCAGCGAGCCCGGGAAGTGCCAGGCCTCTCGGCTGGGTGGGAGCAACGAGGTCGCGTTGAAGCCGACCGGCTCCGCGACTCTCTCGTTCGCGTGGCGGGGCATGTGGTCCCAGACCACCTGAAGCGCCGGATTGAAAGCACCCCGGGTCAAGAGAACGGCCACCACCGCGAGCTGTCCCTGGTGATCGCGGTGCACGAAGTGCGCCTCCATCTCGAAGCTCGCGCCATCGACGGTGTGCTCGCTGGGGCTGTGGAAGTGGAACTGCACGAGCTCGTAGCGCCGACCGCCGAGCACCGCGTAGCTGCTCCCCTCCGAGGCCACCTGGATGGTGTGACCGTTGTTCAGCACCTCCAGCGCTCCGTCCCGATAGGCGAAGCGCACCGGGCCCACCCAGCTCGAACGACCCGCCGCCCGGGTCTTGATGTCGATGGGCGACTGCTGCGTCCCCCACGAGCAGCGCTCGTAGTCGTGCGAGAGCGAACCCCAGTTCTGCGGACCGGCCGCCCCCTCGTAACCCCAGGCGTGCTTCCCGCCCTGGTGGCCATGTCGATGGTGGGAGTCGCCCTGAGCGTGGTCGTGTGACCCCTGATGCCCATGACCGTGCTCGGCGTGAGCGCCCTGAGCACGGGAGCGGGACTTGCCGCCGGCCCCCACCGGAGGAGCAGCGAGCAGGCAGGTGAGACTCGTGATGACGGCAGCTCTCAGGATCATGGGCGGACCTCCCGCGACGTCGACGCACGTCGCCGTGACGGGAGGTCTATCGACCGGTGACCTCGGGGCCTGAGAGCGCCCGGCTCAGTCGGCGATGACGATCAGGTCGTCGCCGTCCTTGTGGACGCGCAGCCGGGATCCCGGCTCCGAGTGCTGGTAGAGCCACAGCCGACGGGGACCCGCTGGAGTGAGCCGCTCGTCCACCAGCCGGATGCCGGCGTCGAGGGAGCCGGCCACCAGGGCGTCGTCGGGTCCGTTCGTGCAGAGCGTGAAGCGCGGCGCCGCCGTGCAGCCCGGCTCGTTGATGTCTCGGAGCAAGGGCGTCAGGCCGCCGAGCCCGATGACCAACTGACGGTTCACCGCCAGGAGCTCGGCACAGGCCGCATCACCGAGACAGTCGGTGTCGTAGCAGTCGTCGTCACCGTCGCCGTCGTTGTCGACGCCGTCATCGCAGTTGCCGGCCTCGCAGCTCGGGCTGCCCGCACAGTCGGCGTCGGCACAGTCCGCGTCACCATCGCCGTCGTTGTCGATGCCGTCGTCGCACTCACCCTCGGGGCAGACCGGCCAGCAGTCGGGGTCGGCACAGTCGATCGCGCCGTCGCCGTCGTCGTCCATCCCGTCGGCGCAGTCGTCCTCGGGACAGGACAGCGCGCAGTCTTCGTCGGCACAGTCGACGTCGCCGTCACCGTCGTTGTCCATCCCGTCGTCACACTCGCCCTCGGGACACGAGAGCCAGCAGTCGGGATCCGCGCAGTCGGTCGCGCCGTCGCCATCGTCGTCCACGCCGTCGGCGCAGTCGGCCTCGGGACAGGACAGGGCGCAGTCCGGGTCGTCGCAGTCGACGGCGCCGTCCATGTCGTTGTCCATCCCGTCGTCGCACTCGCCCTCGGGGCAGGACAGCCAGCAGTCGGAGTCGTCGCAATCGACGGCGCCGTCCATGTCGTTGTCCAGGCCGTCGTCGCACTCACCCTCGGGGCACGAGAGCCAGCAGTCGTCGTCGGCGCAGTCGACGTCACCGTCGGCGTCGTTGTCGATGCCGTCGTCGCACTCGCCTTCCGGACAGGAGAGCCAGCAGTCGTCGTCGGCACAGTCGGTGTCTCCGTCCATGTCCTCGTCGACGCCGTCGGAGCAGTCCATCTCGACGCACTCGTCGGCGCAATCGAGGTCCTCGCAGTCCGCCCGGCCGTCGCCGTCGTTGTCGACTCCGTCGAAGCAGTCGGCCTCGGGGCAGGACAGCGCGCAGTCGGGATCGTCGCAGTCGACGGCACCGTCCATGTCGTCGTCGACACCGTCGTCGCAGAGCGTCTCGGTTGCCGGCGGCGGGACCGCCGAGCACTGCCACTCGCGATAGAAGACGGTCAGGTCGTCGACGTTCCAGCCGCCGAACTGAAGACCACCGTCGGTCTCGAGCTCGAAGATGATCGTGACGCTCGGGTTGTCGTCGGCCACCGCCGAGATGTCGTGCTCGACGAGACGCCAGGAGTCGTCCAGGAGGTGGTCGGCACCACCGCCGACGGGGTTCGCCCAGATCTCGGTGCTCTCCACGATGACCCGCGCCTGGTCGTAGACGCCGTCCTCCACGGTGAGCCAGCGCTGGTAGGAGAGCATGACCCCCGTGGCACCGGTCGTGTCGATGCCGGGGCTCGACAGCCAGTTCGTCGCGTTGCGTGGGTAGTTGCCACCGTGGTCGTTGCCCCAGCAGTTGGCGCCGCTGGCTGCCATGTTCGGATCGGTCCCGGTGCCGTCGGGCGTGCCGCGCTCCCAGTCGTCGGGACCGCGGTCGGTGCCGTGGATCCAGCCGGCGTCACCCGCCCCCTCGAAGCCGAGCTGGTAGAGCACGACGTCCACGAGCTGACCGACGTTGAACAGGATGATCTGCGTGAGCTGATAGACCCCCGTCGGACCCTCGTAGTCGACGGTCAGCTCCAGGCCGATGATCGAGCCGCAGGGTGCGTCGTCGGGCACGACCAGCGCGAAGTGCGGCGGGGTGTCGAGCCCGGTGCGCTCGGTGGCACCGACCGCGATGTTGGCCCAGGTGTCGGTGGGGTCGCCGACGCGCGTGCCCGGAGGGCCACCGGTCAGCCGCATGGAGCCACGCACGGCGGTGGCGCCCCGGTTGCCGACGTTGGTGAGGTCGACGGGCAGGCGGATGATCTCGCCGGGATCGACGATGCCGTCGGCGTTGCCGCTGCCGCCGAAGGCCGGGCTGTCACCGACGATGACGTCCTCGTAGACCAACCGCGGACGCGGATCGGGCACGGCGCAGCCGGCGGTGAGGCCGAGGTCGGTCGCCCAGCAGCCCTCGGTCGCCTCGACGGAGACCTCAAGCCCGAGAGGGTCGTCGCAGGTGAAGCCGGCATCGATCTCGACGAGGAGGTGCGGGGCGGCGGTCATCCGAACCTCGTCCGCGGTCATGTCACCGAGGGTCTGACCGCTGATGAGCACGTTCACGCCCGGCGTCGTCGAGCTGAGGTCGACCTGGACGTTCGTCACGTCGAAGCCGCTCTCGTTGAGGACGGAGAGCGGGATGCGGAAGCGCTCGCCGACGTCGGGCTGACCGTTGGCGTTGCCGAACTCGAAGTCGTCGATCACCCAGCCGTCGAGGGCGAAGCGCGCTCGCTGACCGATGGTGATCTCCTCCTGGTTCTCGTCGATGTTGAAGCAGCCGTCGGCGGTGAAGACCGAGACACGGTAGCGATAGGTCTCCCCGTCGAGGACGTTGTCGTCGAAGACCGTCGTGGTCGGCGGCAGCACCGTGGCCAGGGGGATGTCGGCGCCGGCGCCCGTGTCGTCGTCGTTGCGGTAGACGGCGTACTCCGTCGCGCCGGCAACCGGCGTCCAGGTGACCTGCACCTGGTCGAGCCCGCTGCCGGGGTGCTCGAGCGGCGTCAGGGTGATCATCGGCGACGCCGGCGGCGTGCAGTCGGCGGAGTCACCGGCCTGCGGCGTGCTGGCGATCTCGTGCGCGAGGAAGGCGTCGTCGATCCACTCGCCGTTGGGCGTGCCGTTGGTCAGGTCGCCGTCGTCGTCGTCGACGAGGACCACGGCGTCGTAGGTCGAGCCGGGCTGATCGGGCAGGTAAGTGTTGGAGAGCGGCATCGAGAGGAAGAACAGTCGCTCGGCCTGCTGCCAACCAGCAGCCTCGGTTCCCCCGGCGTCCACCGCGGCCTGACGCAGGAGGCGGGTCATCCGCCAGAAGGTCTGGGAGATGATCTGACCCTCGCAGTGCACGCCGTAGCCGAGAGGTCCGGGACCGCCGCCGCAGAACATGTCGATGTTGGACACGGTGATGAGACCGGCGATGTCCTCGTCCGCTTCGCGGAGACCGTTGCCATTGCCGACGAAGAAGTAGCGCGCCAGGGCGGAGTCCTGAGTGGAGAGCCAGCCGCAAATGTCCGAGACGCCCTCACCACGGGCGCCGTCACCGGCCCAGCCGGTGTGCTCGTCGAGACCGTGGCCCCACTCGTGCTGCATGACGTCGGCGATCAGGCCGGTGTTGTTGCAGGTGGCGTTGGAGCGGAAGAAGTTCACCGTGGGCGTGCCGGGCGTGTAGAAGGCGTTGCACGAGTCCGCGATGTTCACGTTGCTGGGGATGTCGAGATCGACGTAGCCCATCGTGCTCGCGCCGTCGAGGTGCTTGCCGGCCAGCAGCCGCACGCGCTGAAGGTGGAAGAAGCAGTTGCGGTCGGCCGGGGTCGAGAAGCCGTTGCCGACCTCGTCCGCGCCGCCGAAGCCGAGGTCGAGCGTGCCGCTCGTCGGGTTCGTGACGTTGGGGTTCGTGGGGTTCGTGCAGCCCACGCAGTTCATCGAGAAGTAGCGACCGTCGAGCTCGGTCGTCGCCGGCTGACCCGGGGTGTAGTCGTAGCTCCCGTTGGGGTCGGCCTCGACGGTGGCGCCGTTCACGACGCGAGCGAAGGGCATGCCGCGGACGACCTCGGGAACCTCCTCGATGGGACCGACGAAGACGCCGCCCACCACGCGACCGCGGGGAGTGGCCGGCGCGGAGCACTGATAGGTGTTCTCGTCGTGGAGGACGAAGACGGCGCCGGTGACCGCGTCGACCCAGCCCATCCAGGACGGGTGCTCGCCCTGGAGACGCACGCCGAAGCGCCAGGTCAGTCGATAGCCGAGCTCGCCCTTGCCGGAGGGACCGGCCCAGGGTCGCAGGGACAGTCGAGGCTCGCGATGCTCGAGTCGGATCTTGAGCTCGTCACGCTTCACCTGAAGCGACTCGGCCAGCTCGGTGAGGAAGCGCTCATGAGCTTCTTCCTGACCGAAGGTCACGGTGGTCGGAGCGACCGCGAGGTTGTCGGAGAGGTGAGAGCTGGCGAGCTGGACCAGGTTGCCGTGGCTCAGGCGGAACTCGAGCCAGCTGTCGTCGACGGGCAGGCCGTCGCGCTCGACGCGGAGACGGAGGGAGACGATGCGACCGTCGTCGAGCACGACCGAGCGCTCGTCGTCGCGCACCACGTCGGCACCGGCGGCGGCCAGGTCGAAGAGACCGGGGTGACGGTCGAGCAGCTCGCGGGCTCGCGTCTCCACGACGGTGAGCTGCTTGGCCGCGCCAGGCTCACGCTGGAAGCCGAGGGCCTCCCAGGTCAGGTCGTTGCCGAGGCCCGGGAGCCAGGGCTGACCGGAGCCCATGATCGAAGCCGGTCGACCGGTGCGCTGGTCGAGCCGCGCTTGCCAGGTGCCGCCCAGATCCTCGACGAGCCCCTTCCAGGCCTCGTCGCTCTCCATCCAGGCCTGAGACACGGCGGTGTCGACTTGGTGGATCAGGAAAGGTGGTGGTCCGGGTGCGGGATCGGCGGGCGTGAGATCGCCGGCGGGCTGGATGGCCAGCGCCGTCGGGGCGAGCACCACGAGGCCGAGGAGGAGGGAGCGGACGCAGTGGGAGCGAAGCGGAGCCGGACGAGCCACGGGTGACGTCTCCGAGGTGGGCGAGCGCGGGAGCGGACTGCAAGTCTAGGGAGAAGGTGGGCTGGTCCACCGACTCACTTCAAGACGGTCGTGTTCTCCCATGCCCGGGTGGCATGAAGCGTCCACGACACGGGGCGAGATGACTCAGGCCCGGGGCTCGCGGTCGACCATGCGGTCCCAGAGGCCCCGCTTCCGGAGCTTCTCGACCTTCTGCTCGAGCTCCCCGATCCGCTCCTCGGCGCGGCCGAGCTGGTGGCTGAGGTCATCGGCCCGGCGGGACTCACGCTCGGCGATGACCTTGGCGTCGGTAGCCGTGCGCTCGGCTTCGGCCCGATCCTTCTCGGCCTCGCTGGCGGCGGCCTCGACGGCCTCCAGCTCGAGGAGCTTGGGCACGCGCCGCAGGGCCTCGTGGAGCTGGTTGGTCAGCTCGCGGTTCTCGTCCTCGAGCCGGCCGATGCGGGTCTTCTGGTCGTCGACGACCTCACGGTAGAGGCCCTCCACCCTCTCCGCGGCGGCAGCGGTGGCGCGCTCCCGTTCCTCGGCGAGGTTCTGGAGCATCTCGCTCAGCTCGTCGAAGGCGACGACCGGGGTGGCGGGAGTGATGGCCGGCGGGTTGAGGACCTTGGCGTCGCGGAGGAGGCCGGCGGAGGCGAGAGCGCCGACGGTGAGCACGGGGTCGCCGGGATCGCTGTCGTCGGCCACCTCCAGCCGACCGTCCTTCACGTGCTTGCGCAGCGTGCGGATGGTCCGTCCGGCGAGCTTGGAGGCTTCCTCGAGATCGATGCGGCGAGTGAGGTCCATGACACGTCCCCTGGGGACGGAATCATGGCACTGGAGGGGGTGATGGCTGAAGGGGAAAGGGGTCACTCGTTCCGTTGGATTCTCGACCGCGAGGACGAGGCGGCCCGTACCCCGGACATCACTCGTCACCAGGAGGACAGTGGCCTTGGCGAGCACCCGGGACCTGGCCTCCAAGGGTCAGGCACCGAGACGCGAGGCTCGCAACGGTCGACCGGCCCAACGACTCGCCAGCCTTGTCGGCAAGAGTGCACTCCACGCCATTCCCGGACGAGCCGCCACTCCGAGCCTGGGCTAAGATTCGCCCCCTGGAGCCAAGTGCATGAGCTAGGGCCCCGAGGAACCAAGCAGGACGAGCAATGCAGATGAAGAACGCAGAGGCTCATCGCCTCTCCGAGATGTTCTACAAGCACTTCCCAATCGGAAAGGTCTCCTCTGGCGACATCTACAGTGGACTCCCGACCTTCGGACTGCTCCCACAAGAACGAGCCAGCGGAATCATCATCACGCCGGCCTGCGACTTGGCCCAGTCGAAGACCCCCACCGCCACCTACCTACCCATAGTCAGCATCGGCGAGTACCTGTGCACTCGAGACTGCCGTAGGAGACTCATCAACTCGCTCAAGGGCCAGCTCCAGCGGCCGGGCGGCAAGGGGCTCCCCAGTCGTGACGACGAGCTGATCGAGGCCGCGGCCACTGCCCTTGGCAGCCTGGACAAGAACAACGGCCTCCGCCCTCGCCTCGATGGCTTTCAGCGATACATCAGGGCCGTCAGCCAAGGTGACACAGAGGAGGCCGGCCAAGCCTTCCTCGACGCGCTCCCCAGCAAGGACGCCAAGGCCACCCTCGACTCCGCCATCACCAATGGCAGCCTCAATACCGACACCCACTTCCTCCCGACGCCTTCCAGCGAGCTCAAGGCCTTCGAGAAGCCCTCCGTCGCACTCTTTCGTTACCCCATCACCGTCCCCTACGAGTGCCTCGCGCTCGCGGAAGACATCGACGGCAACGACGGCGAGCAGCCGCGAGAGTGGTCCGAGTTGGTCGATGGCCTCGCCGAACCACTCGCCGGCGCGCTGACCACGCCTCCCCTGCGTTGCCAGAGACTACGCTCGGACTTCATGGCCGACCTGGCAACACGCTTCGCTTCCCTGTACGTTCGCATCGGGTCACCCGACCTCGATGGCAGCTCGGTCGAGCAGCTGAGAGCTCACATCGGGAACAGCCCATGAGAGGGAGTCAGACGAAATGAGAGCCCTGTGCATCCCACGACAGACTATCGACTGGCTGTCGACCAGCCTGCGCTACGTCAAGGCGCTGGCCAAGGACCTGAGCGCCGGCACGCCGGCAAGCGGTCAATGGAACGTCGGCGCACTCCGCGTGCGGAGTAGCGAGCAGCTCACGGTCTTCTGGCATCGCGACTTCGCATCGGCGGCGACCGAGGTCGATTGGCTGCTCGTTCGCCTGGATGGCGAGATGGGCTTCCTCTCCAATCTCGAAGCGCTGCCGAGCGCGCTCGACCGCATGGTCCGCGTGTCGCACCTGCGCTTCCGAAACCTCAACATCCCGCACATGTTCGCGGCAAAGCCCTACGACGGAGGGCGCTACACCTGCTTTGCCGGCGTGGGCGCGAACCAATGGCGCAACTCCATGGGATGGCTGGACCAGCGAATCGGAGAAGGAGAAGCCCAACTTCGCCTGCTCGGCTTCGTCGGCCCCTGGGCCGACCCGGCCGACAACGCGGCCAACCAGGCGATGGCGCTGCTCAAGCGCCTGGAAGCCGATCGCAACACGTTCCGGAAGCTTCTCATCGACGCCAGGAAGGCTCGCCAGGCCCCGGCAGGCGAGCTCACCGACGACGATTCTTGGTCGGCGCTGCGCGAGCTGGAGGGACCGGTCGACGAGGCCAAGACCGGCCCCGAGAAGACCTTGGTCGCCGAGCTACCCGGAACGGTCAGCCCGATGGAGGACTTGACGTTCGAGCAGTGTATCGGCCCCGACGGCCCCCTGACGGCGGCCCAGCAGCAAGTTCTCTCGATGGCGAAGATCGGAACCTCGCCGGTCCGCGTCCATGGCCCCGCCGGCTGCGGCAAGTCGCTGTTGATGCAGCTCCTGGCAGTCGACGCCGCCCTTCAGTCGAGCGAAGACGACGGCAAGAAGTACCGCTCCGTCCTCTACCTCGCCCACAACCTGAGCGCTCGCGACAACGTGACCGCACGGTTGGAGCGGCTGGCGGGAAACGACGAGACGTTCGAGCTGGTCGATTCGATCGTGACGGTCGCCACCATCAACGACCTCGCCGAGCAGTTCCAGTCCATCGACACCAAGAACTTGCTCGACCGCGACAACGAGACCTCGAAGGCCTACCAGTTCGAGCTGGTGAAGGAGCTCCTGCGGAAGGAGGTTCAGGACCTGCACGACAAGCCCGAGATAGAAGGCCTGGCTGCACACCCCCTCATCCGCTCGGCGCTCGAGAGCGAGACGGTGCTCGACGCACTGAGTGCAGCGGTCGTGCACGATATCGGGTACGTCATCAAGGCACAGCTCAGAGGCCAGGAAGACGATGCCTACGTCCTGGCGGAACGACCCTACTCGAGGCTCCACGGAGCCCTGAACGAGACCGAGCGCGAGCTCATCATGAGGGTCTACCACGCCTACGATCACCAGGTCCTGCACCTCGACGGCTTGCTCGACAACGACGACGTGGCGCTCACGTTGTTGGACATCCTCGGCACTCGCGCCTGGCGTCTCGCGCGAAAGGAGCGAGGCCATGACCTGCTCCTGATCGACGAGGCCCAGCTCTACTCCACGACGGAGAAGCTGCTCTTTCAGTACCTCTGCCGAGACCCCGCCCCACCCCACCCCATGGTCTTGGCTTTCGACAACGCGCAAGAGCTGGCCGGGGCAAACGAGCAGGCCCTCGGCCTGCTCGGCGTTGGAGCCACGAACAACGTCGAGGTGCACGAGATGCACCGATGCTCACCCGCCATCACTCGTGTTGCCGTCGACATCGTTCTCCAAACGACAGACGTCTTCGACGACGACTTTCGCCCCTTCCTCAAGGACCTGGAGGCGGCAGCCCAGCCAGACTCCTCCGACGGGCACCCGACGCTACAGCGCGCCGTCGAGGGTCGAGTCGGCAAGGGAGCGCTTCGCGCGGCAAGAGCTCTGCGACAAAAGAACCATCGGCGGGTCGGCATCATCGCGCTCACGACGGACATGTTCGAGCAGGTCAAGGAAGCCTCTTCGGGAACGAACGTCATCGTCCTGGAAGATCGCTCGGCCAACCTCCCCAAGCACCCACACGTCGTCCTCGGATCACCTGCGAGCGTCGGCGGCTTGGAGTTCGACGGCGTCGTGATCGTGGGCTGCGAAGAAGGGCTCTTCCCCGCAAGCGTGTCGGGAAGCTCTCAATTCCAGGCGATACTGGACCAGCAATCCCTGAGAGAGCTCTACGTCTCGGTGACCCGCGCGAAGGAGACGCTCACGTTCCTGCTCACGGCTTCCGGAAAGCCCTCGAGGCTCCTCTCGCAGTCACTCAAGGCTGGCCGCATCAGCTCCGACCAGCAGCAGAAGTAGCCGCCTCACGAGCCCGGCCGAGCCTGAACCTCGAAAAGCACCGAGGTGGAGCACTGACGAAGAAGAGAACATAAGCCACTACCGACAGACCAAGTCGGTGATCGCACCCGAGCCTGCGAGCGACACTTCGATGGCCGTGACACCAGGCACGTCGATGAGCACGGGCGTCCAGCCACCTCCGGGCGTCGGCGTGATGGCGACCTCGGCCAGGACACCGTGATCGTCGAGGACTCGGACCAGCGAGCCCGACTCCTCGACATCGAGCACCCCGATCCACCACGCGCGGGTCGGCGAGTCGAGGTCGAAGCGGATGAGCCCGCCGTCCTCCGCATCGTTGGGCCAACAGCTGCTCTCGGGCTCCTGAAGGACCAGCACGTGGCCCTTGGCAAGAACGTTGCCGTCCACTCCCGTGGGAGTGCGGAGGTCGTCGTCATTGCAAGTCGGGTCGGCGCTGTCGAAGACGACGACGTCGGAGCTGCCGCTGACGATGATGCCCGGGAACTCCGTCGTCACCACCGACCCCGGCGTCAGCCCCTCGAAGCCGTTCGAGTCACAGCTCGGCGGAGTGCAGGGGTGATCGATCGGCAGCACGGGGTAGTTGGGGAAGAGCGGGAACAACAGGTCGAAGGTCTCGCAGGGTGCGAGGTCGCTCTTGACTTCGAGGGCGTCGATGCCCATCTGGAGCTGGTCGATCGAGAGCTGGGAAGCCCTCGTCGAAACGGCCACGTCGAGACCGACATCGAGCTTCGCCTCGACGGAGTCCACGCTGACCTGGCTGGCTCGTGTCGAGACGTCGACGTCGAGACTGGCGTCGAGCTTGCTCTCGACGGCATCGATGGCAGCCTGCACGGGTTCGAGGTCGGCGGTGGACGGGAAGCTCCAGTTCAAGACCTCGGCGAGATCCGCATCGGTGAGACCGGAGAGCAGGTCGCCGAAGAGCTCGATGTCATCGAATCCCGCTGCAGCCGCGACGGCATCCGGGATCGCGTTGCCGCCAGTGAGGTCGCCGAGGCCGTGGAAGAGGAGGAGCGAACGACTCTCGCCGGCCGGCACCTCGATGTCGAAGCTCGTGTTCCAACCTTCCTCACCGACGCAGGTGAAGACCGATGGAGTGCTCACTGAAGGCATGACCATGGGCGAGCCGGGACCGACGGCCACGCTGATGTTGATGACGTCACCGGGTCCCAGCAGGTCGTGGGTCACGATCCAGCGGTCGTCGAGGTCGAGCGTGGTGTCCCCCGATGAGGTCGCGGCGATCGTGGTCGTGATGTCCGAACCCCAGTTGCGGGGAATCTCGACCGTTGCGTCGATGTCTGCGCCGGTCGTGTTCGAGAAGCGGTAGAGCAAGCGGAGCACCGCATGGGTGCTCGACGCGGTGGCGCTGACCGTCACGCCGAGATCGGAGAGCACCTGCATCTCACAGTCGTAGGTGCAGGCAGTGTTGCTGGTCGATGGCGGCTCGTAGCCGATTCCGTCGACGAAGACGTGGTACGCATTGTCGAAAGCATCGAGGAAACCGCCGAGGGAGGCATCGACCACCACGAACTGATTCGTCCCGCCACAAGAACCCGACGTCGCTGCGGTGGAACCACCCCCGGCATCACGCAGCGACCAGTTCGCACCACCGCAGATCAGGTCGGCAGCAGCACCGGGCACGGGAACCGGCTTGAGCTCGTCTTCCTCGATGGGAACACGACGGTCGTCATCTGATGCGCCTGGACGCTGAGCTCCGGCGACGCCGGCGACGAAGGTGAACGAAAGACAGAGGGAGAGAGTGAGGGCGATTGAGCCCGAACGAAGAAGGGCGGTCATGAAGCTGAACTCGCGGGAGAAATGATCAAGAGATGCTGGGATGTTGGCCCAAGGTCGAAACTGACGTCTCGAGCACGGCACGGTGTCGGGTCGTGAGAAGTTCATGCGTTCGTGAATCGATCCAGTGGCTCGAGCTCATCGGTCACCCTCGTCATGTCACGGGGCGTCCGAGCTCAAGACGAGATCCGCCCCTCTCTTCGACACGCGCAAGGTCGTGCTCGACGACGCGTGCTCGAGGAACCAGAGCCAGCGTCCGGGCTCGTGGAGTGCACCGCCGGGGACGACCAAGCCATCGAGTGCGCCTGCGATCAGCTCGTCGTCTGGACCATCGAGGCAGAGACGCAAGCCAGGAGCAGCACAAGCAGGATCGAAGACGACCCCGAGCCCCGGTGACGGCCCAGTGGTCAGAAGAGCCACCTGTCGGCTCACGCCGAGACTTCCGGAACAGGCCGGATCGGCCGCACAGTCCGGATCCTCACAGTCGACGAGCGTGTCGCCATCTCCGTCCACGCCGTCGTCGCAGACCTCCGAGCCTCCCACCACCGCGAAGGTCACGAACTCGGTGGCCAACACGACTCCGCAGGGATGGAACCACTGCACGCGGACGTAGTAGTCCGGCGCGGGCATGGGGAAGCGCACGTCCGGCACGCTGAAGACGTGACCACGACTTTCCCCCCGCACGAGCTCCAGGTCGGCCAACACGTCGGTCACGGCGCCCGCCGAGAAGGGCTCGAAGCGACCGTCAGGGCGGCAGTACTGGCTACCGTCCGGGGTGAAGATCGTGCTCTCGACGCGATGGCCGGTCAGGTTGGTCGCGACGCTGACGTTCATCAGGGTCTGGTCCACGCGCAGGCCGTCACCGCTGGAGTACTCGCTGCGGTCGGTCTCCAACTCGGTGATCGCCGTCGGGTTGTCGACGCGGATGGCGATCTCCTCGACCTCGGACTCCACTCCGGGACAGGCGCCACTGAGCGCGTAGGGCACGGAGCAGGTGTGCAAGGAGAGCATCCACTCCCCCTGCAGCTCGCCCGATGTCGGGAGAAACGCGTCTCGCGCCTCACCGAGACCGTCCGACGAGGCCACTTCGGTGCGGACGAGCGTCCCGATCGCATCCTCCCACTTGAAGGCGAAGCGATCGGCGAGACTCCGCTCGAGACCCTGCGCTCGTAGATAGATGGGCGTGCAGGGAGCAAACACCGTCTGCTGCAGGGTGAAGACGGGATCCTCGAAGGGGATCAGCTGCCCCACGATCGTCTCGTTGGTGACCGAGCGGAAGTCGGAGGTCTCATCTGAGACGGCGAAGAGCTCGGTGCTCTCCACCGTGCCGAACGGCACGTCGCCGACGTCCACGCGGACGACGAGCGAGAGTCGCCCTCCCTCTCCCGGCACCGGAGGCGTGGCCAGCCCGCTGGGGATGAGCTCGCCATCGGAGGGATTCCCGTCGCCATCGGGATCGGTGTAGAGAGCGGTGGCGAAACCCAAGGCCGACAGGTGGCTCACGAAGAACGAGTCCTCGGTGGCCAAGTTGTTGGTCAGCTCGTGAGGGAAGAAGACGGCACTGAGCGGAGCCCCGTACTTGAGCAGGCCATTCGCGATGAGGTGATCCGGGATGAGGTCGAAGCTCGGCCGGACGGTGGTGCGGTCCTTGACCACGACGGGCGAGCCACCGGCGCTGGTCGCCGTGATGGAGGTCTCGTCGAACGTTCCCACCGAAGCGTCAGCGGGCACCACGACCTGAAGCACCAGGCACGCCGCCTCGTTGGCCGCCAGCGTCAGGCTTGCCCCGACAACGGCCCCGTCGTCCACGCTGCCGTCACAGTCGGGATCGGTGGAGAGCTCGGTGTCCCATCCTTCGCTCGACGCAGCCGTCAAGCCGACGTCGAGCGCGACGTCCAGGTTGTTGGTCAGCACGTGCTCGTGGGAGACGACGACCGGCATGCCGTCCACGGAGACCTGAACGGACCGCTCCGGAAGCAACGACAGGTTGCCGATCGTGACGATGTCGATGACGGTCTCCTGAGTGCCACCTCCCTGAGACTCCGCCATGACACGAACCACCTCGACCGGAGCCACGGCAGCATCGGCGATCGAGACCATCACCACGAAGGATGCCGTCTCGCCCGACACCATGCCGTTGCCACCCGCGAGCGTGCCGAGTTCGGGGCGCTGGTCATCATTGACGTCCGAGCCAGGGGCGAGGAAGTCCGCCGGATCGGAGAAGTCGCCGTCACCGTCCTCATCGATCGCGATGAGCTCGCCGTCGGCGACGTCACCGTCGCCGTCGGGGTCGGTGTAGAAGCTCAGGCGGAAGCCGTTGCTGGAGATCGCGCTCAGGTCGTGAGCGTCGTCCCGGTTGCCGAGATTCTCGATGACGTGCCCGAGGGGGACGTCGGCTCCCGGTCTTCCGCCGGTGAAGACCTGCGGTTCCAGGGTGAAGCAGTTGAACCCAGTGCTCCCCGCTCCCCCGCTCAGTCCACCGAGGTTGTCGTCGTACACAGGCGGGTGAGCTTCACCGGGACGCAAGTCACCGGCCGACATCGACACGTGAAAGGACAGGGGGTCTCCGGGCTCGAGCCCGAGCTCCGACCACGGCAACGCATACTCGGCCCGTCGGCCACGAGCACAGAGACCCAGCGGACAGGTCGGCAAGGGGCCGAGCGTGGTGAAGACGTCTCCGGGCGCCCTCAAGTCCAGCCCGTCCGCACAGGGCTGGTCCCCGCTCGGACCACACTCGTTCACGTCTCCGTCGACCATCGGATGGGCCGTGCTGCCTGCATCCAGCGTGGCGAGACGCGGCTGTAGCTCCCAGCCCAGCGCACCGTCACTCCAACGGAAACGCACGCGGATGTCACCTCGTGGCACGGCTCCATTGAAGAGTTGCTCGTCGAGAAGGTCGATGAACAGCCACGCAAAGCGGGCATCGGGCTCCGGCGCGAAGCGCTCGAAGTAGACGTAGAGATTCTCGTCATCCCAGGTGTACGCGAATGCCCTCAAGTCGCTCCCCGAGTCAGGGACGGGACAGTCACGGTCCCCACTGACGTCGCATGAGAGCGTGGAGCCATCGGCATCGAGGCTCACGTTCGCCTGGTTCGTGAGCACCGTCGTCCAGTCTTCGAACTCACCATCCACCGAGATGGCCTGCACCGTCGGACCACACAGCCCCCAGGCCGTCTCGACCGTGAGCAGGACGAGCAGCCATGCAGCGCAGCAGGCCCAGAAACACTTGTTACTCAGTAGAACGATCATGACGGCAGTAGCAACTCACCAAGGAGCGTCTCGATGAGCGATGCTAATTCGCCGAGGCTTCTTGGCCCGAGCGATTTACCCGACCAAGGCTCACTGTCTTGGTTCTCGACGACTGAGTCTCGACGGAATCGAAGAGCGCGTCAGCGACGACCGTCGCTCCCTCGTCGACCCGCTTCACGCACGGGAGACTCGGGCGCGAGGAACGGGCTCACCCGACGCGCAGCGGGCGTCCCGGACCGCCTCGCCATGCGCTCGGCGCGAATGTCTTGTCCTTCACGCGGAGCCGAACGGCGATCGGTGGACACGGGGCTGAGCGATCCACGCACGCCGGCCTCAGGCGAGCGCACGGAGCCGGCAGCCACCAGGCCCACCGCGCCGTCGCGCCCACTCTCGATGGCAGGAGCCGGTGCGCTCTCACGCACGGACACCAGCGCGGGCACGTTCTCACGCACGGAGAGGAAGCGAGCCTCGGCGCCGCCGACGTCTTCACAGCTGATCTCGGTCAAGGCACCGGACCCAGCGAGCTGAACCTCGAGGCGATCGACCAGGCAGGTGTTCAGCATGACCGGCTGCCAGCTTCCATCGTCGAGCTGAGGGATCGGCGCATTCGCGAGGAGGTTGCCATCCCGGTCGTAGGCCCTCACCTCGCCGCCGGGATCATCGGCATCCAGGATCCCGACCCACTCGACCGCGCGCGGGCAGTCGAACTCGATCGTGATGATGCCGCCCGCTTCGTTGTCGTCGGGCGAGCACGCTCCACCCTCATCCAGGACGAGCACGTTGTCGCGGGCAGTGAGATTTCCAGTGCCTCCCGAAGAGGCCAGCCAGGGCGTCGCCAGGTCGTGGTCGTCGCACGACGGAGCGTCGGTATTGAAGATCATCACTGGGCTCGTGCCCGTGATCGTCATGCCCTGGAAGAGATTGCTCGCAACGGCTCCGGCAGCACCAGCCTCGAAGTCTTCGTGACAGGAGAGGAGGGGCGGGCGGCTGCAGAGACCCGTGACCTGGCTGCTGTCGCAGCCGTTGCCGACGTAGAGATTCGCGGTGCCGGCCGTCCGCATGCCGACGCTCTCCTCGAAGATGTCGGTGACGCCGTTCTCGGTGATGTCGTTACAGTCGAAGGTGTTGTCGGACGGGTAGGCACCGCTGAACTCGAAGACGGCGATGCCGGCGAACGCGTTGTCCGAGATGTGGTTCGCGATCAGGGTGTTGTCCGTGACCCCGGCGTTGTCGGGGTCGAAGTTGACCAGGCTGATGCCGGACTCACCGCTACCCGTGATGTTGCCGCAGGCGATGGTGTTGCCAGAGACGGGCACGACCAGACCGGACGGGCACAGCGACGCCCCGGTCAGGCTCTCGCCGATGAACTGGAACGAGACCCCGTCGAAATTGCTGTCGATGATGTCGTTGTCGATGAGGTCGATGTCCTGCGAGTCGGTCACCGCGATGCCGATGTCGGCGCCGATGATGGTGTTCCCCTCGACGACCGTGGGCTCGCTACAGAACAGGATGACGGCGCTGGCCGACTCGGTGGCCGACGGAGGCGCCACGAGATCCTCGAAGACGTTGCGCGCCACCGTGCCCACCGCACCACCGGAGACCTGGGCACCGTTCGGCACGATGACCGTCGGCGCGACCGGTCCGGCAATCAGGTTGCCGAAGACGTTCACGTTCACTCCGGGATCGTCGGCACTGACGAAGACCCGAGTGACGTTGTCGAGAAGGTTGTTGCGAACGGTGACCGAGATCGGCGAGCCACCGGTCGACTGCACTCGCACGCCCACGCCCTCGGAGGTTCCCAGAGCATCGCGGATGTTGCGAACCTCGCTTTGACGCAAGTTGCCGTTCGTCCCATCGAAGCGAACGCCGTAGACGACGGTCCCGGGAGTCATCGCCGACTGCCCGTCGACCGTGAGCTGGCGCAGGGTGACCGTCCCGGCATCGATGATGTCGATGATCGGACCAGCGCTTCCCGCCACGCCGGTGACGATGGTGTCACCCACGCCGTCCCCGAAGATCTCGAGCGTGTTGCTCGGACCGATGATGACGTTCTCGGGGTAAGTCCCTTCGCAGATGCGGATGTCATCCGGACCCGGGAGACCGGCCGCCGCGTTCACTGCGTCCTGGATGGTCGCGTGGTCGGCGAGCGGACACTCCACGCCGTCATCATCGACGGTGAGGAGAACGGCAGAAGCCGTGGACGCCAGGCCAGCGCAAGCAGCCATCAGCACGACCCGGAAGTTCTTTCGATACGCAACCGACCGACGAGCGAACATGGTGTCTCTCTCAGACTCCAGGGACCGTGACGATCGCTGGCTCTTGCATGACTCCCTCAGGAGTAAGCAGCGTACTTCACGGGGTCAAGCGAATCTGACGTCCCTCGAGACGATTGCCTCGACACCGAACAGAGTGTTCCGGAAGCGGTAAAGAACGCGACAGCAAGACGGACCGAGAGCGGTCGATCTCGTTACGCTAGGAAGCCTCGACTCTCCGCCGAAGAACGTGTGTAGCACGATCATCCAGTGCCGAGAGGAAGCGGCTGCGCCGACCCGTCAGGTCAAGCGCTCACGCTTCTGCAACAACCCCAGCAAGAAGGTCGTCGCCAGCCCGCTCACCACGAGCAACACCGTGCGGTTGTTCACCATGGTCCGGAACCACGCCGCCTCGTCGGTCACGTTGCCGATGAGGAAGGGATTGAACCAGAGGTCGAAGGTCATGGGCTGACCGCCCAGGTGCAGGAAGCCCGAGAAGCCGGCGACCACCGCCACGACCAGCCCGGCCGAGCTCGCGCCCTTGAAGAGCACCGAGAGGAAGGCCGTCGTCGAGACCGTCGCCAGCAAGGGCGGGATGGCGTGAAGCCAGGTGGTCCCCACGAGGTGGTCCCGATCGATGACCAGCCAGGTCAGCCCCGACAGCACTCCGGCCGCCGCAACGACTAGCAGCAAGATGCTCACGAGGCGGAACACCCAGAGCCGGTAGCGACCCGACGGGCTGACGAAGCTCACCTCGAGCTGACGCGCGTCGCGCTCGCCGATGATCGCCCCCATCGACAGCACCACCGCCACGACGAAGGTCGGCAGGAGCACCGAGCTGTTGAAGAAGGCCGAGGTCCGCCAGCCGTCGTCGGCCAGGTGAGCCCACACCGCGATGATGGCGAAGTAGGCCAGCATCACCGCGCCCAACACGACGGTGCGGCCGCCGCTGACGACCTTGAGCTCCAGCTTGAGCAGGTCCCAGCTCGACCGCAGCACGCGGAAGAACGATCGGGCCCGCGACTCAGGCCGCGACATCGCCCAGCTCCCGCGCGCCCTTGCCCAGCTCGAGCAGGTACGCGTCTTCCATGGTCGGCGTGACGACCTCCGCCCCCTCGGGCGGCTCGCCCACCGCTCGGACCCTCACGACACCACCCGGTCGACGCGTGGTGCTGACGACCCGGTGCTTCACCGTGAAGTCGTCGAGCTGGCTCTCCTGAATCTCGAGCACCCAGGCCTTGCCCGTCGCCTTCTCGGCGAACTCCGCCGGCGCACCACGGAAGAGCACCGCGCCCCCGTCCATGACGATGACCTCTCGACAGGAGCTACCGATGTCCTCGACCACGTGGGTCGACAGCAACACCGTGCGGTCCTTGGCCAGGTCCCCCAGCAGGTTGCGGAAGCGGATGCGCTCCTTCGGATCCAGGCCCACCGTCGGCTCGTCCACGACGACGAGCTGCGGCAGGTTGAGCAAGGTCCGGGCGATGCCCACGCGCTGACGCATGCCGCCCGAGTACCCGCCGACCTTCTCGTCAGCCCGGTCGGTGAGACCGACCTTGGCGAGCACTTCTTCGACCAGCCCCGTCCGCCGCGTCGTGTCCGAGTGACCGGCCAGCAGCGCCTGATGATGGAGGTACTCCCGCGCAGTGAGGTGCGGCGGCGTGCCGAAGGACTGCGGCAGGTAGCCGATGGTCGGCTGGAGCATCTCGCCGTGCTCGTCGAGGTAGTGGCCGTTGAAGCTCAGCCGTCCGCGGCTCGGCTCGAAGAGGTTGACCATGAGCCGCATGAGCGTCGACTTGCCCGCCCCGTTGGGGCCGAGCAACCCGTACAAGCCGCTCTCGAGCTGCAGGTCGACTCCCTGCAAGGCGACCACCGGCTCCGGCGCGAGCTTGCGTCCGAGGAAGCCGATGAGCCCGCCCTCACAGCAGAGCTGGAAGATGACGTGGACCGCCACGATGAGACCGACCACGACCAGCGTGAGGATGTCCTCGGGCTGGCCGATCCGCAGGTTGAACCACACGTAGCCGACCAGCGCCAACCCCTCGACGATGCGCCACGCCCGTCGCCACTTGCCCGGCGGCGGCCAGACACCCGGTCGACCGAGCGCCTGCAGCACGCTGCCGACCAGGGCGTCGAATAACCAGATCGTCGGCAGCGAGAGGAGGAACAACCCCCACGCACTGTCGGTGAGACCGTGCAGGTAGACGATGAGCGCGAGCAGCAGCACCTGCCAGGCGGCGGACTCCCGTCCCTTGCGCGGCGGCGCGAGCTCGGACGCCGTCAGGCCGTAGCGACCCGCGAGCTCCTTCCAACGTCGCAAGACTCGCCAGTCGCGCATCCACCGTGGCGGCCGACCGTAGATCTTGCGCGTGTTGCGGACGTGGACGTCCATGGCGCCGGCCGGCACCGGTGCCGGCGCGTTCTCTCCTCGCCAGCTCGCCTGAACGAGACGCGTCACCCAGAGGAAGAACAGCGCCACGCAGGGAGCGAGCACCGCCATGAGCGGCTTGCTCACGAGCAGGTCGGCCTCGATGGCACCCCAGAAGAGCGCCGCGCCGATCCCCAATGCGAAGAGCGTGAGCAGGACGCCCAACTGCTCGAGGAGCTCGCCGAGCTTGGCGAAGACGAGGATGCCTGCCGGGATGAGCGCCAGCGAGATGAGCGTCGACGCCGCCAGGCCTCCGATGACCGCCCGCGCGAAGGGCGGCCAGAGCTCCCACTGCCCACCGGTGTCCACCGACAGGGGCACCATGCCGATGATGGTGGTCGTCGCCGTCATGAGCACCGGACGGAGCCGCTCGTGCGCCGCCCGCATGACCGCGGTGGTCCGTCGCACGCCCGACGACACCAGGGCCTGGCTGCGATCGACCAACAGGATGCCGTTGTTGACCACGATGCCCAGCAACACGAGAGCGGCGAGCACGACGTAGACGTTGACGCTCGTCCCCGTGATGACCATGACCCAGATCGCGCCCACCGCCGCCAGCGGCACGCAGACCAGGATGAGGAAGGGCTGCACGAGCGACTCGAAGCTCATGGCCAGCACCATGAAAACGAGACCCAGGGCGAGCCAGAAGGCCCGCCAGCCGTCGGAGAGCTGCTCGTCGGCGTGCTCGACCTCGACGTGAACGCCGGGAGGCGGCGGCAGCGACGCCACGGCCTGGTCGACCGCCTGGCGTGCCGCGTTGGTCGCCTGTCCCGACGACACCGCCCGCTCGTCGAAGCCATACCGCAAGGTGATCGCGCGCTGACGATGATGACGACGCAGGTCGGACGCCTCGCTGCCGGTGGTCACCGTCGCCAGGGCCTCCAGCGGGATGCGACCACCGGTCGACGTCACGAGCGGGAAGCGACGGATGTCCTCGAGCTCACGCTCCTCCGCCTCCTCGACCCAGAGCACGATGTCGATGTCTTCCTCGCCGAGCCGGAAGGGGGTGAGCATCCCCTCCCCTTCCCGTCGAGTCGCCCAGATGACCTGCATGAGCTCCTGGGCGCTGACGCCGTGCTCCGACAGGCGGGAGCGATCGGCCTTCACGAGCAGGGCAGGCTGACCGGAGTCGACGTCCCAACGCACGTTCGAGATGTCGCCGAGCTGCTCGAGACGCTCCTTGATGAGACGCGCGTGCTCCACGAGGTCCGCACCGGCCGGACCGAGCACCCGCACGCTCTCCACCGTGCCGCCGCTGCCCGGCAAGCCGCCGGGGCCGCCGCCTCCGTCGTCAGGCGGCGGATCGACCTGAATGTCGGCGCGTCCGGCCGGGACCTGATCCACGCGCTTGCGCAGGTCGCGGCGGATCTTGGGGATGTCCACGGGGATCTCGCGCTCGTCCTCTTCGGGGAAGACCACCGTGACCGTCGCCACCTCCTTGCGGATGGTGGTCTGAATCTCGTCACGGCCGTCGATCTCGCCCGCGATCTCCTCGACGAGCTTGGCCAAGTCGTCGGTAGCGTCGATGCTCGAGCCGGGAGGCATCTCGATCTCCACCCGGATCTGATTCGTCGACGGTCGCTCGCCCTCGGCGAACACGAGCAGCAGCGGACCGCCCACGATGAGTGAGATGACCACCAGCCCGAGCCCGATGAAGAAGCAGAGACCGGGCGACCGCAGCGTGAAGCGCAGCAGGGCCGAGTAGGCCGCGCGCGCCGCGCTCGGACGCGGTACCCCGTGCTCACCGGGGAGACGCACCGGCTGCGCCTGCTTGAGCTCCGCCGACAACCAAGCGGTGGCTGCAGGGACGAGAATGGCCGCGACCAGCAGCGACGCGATGAGCGGGAACGACACCGACAGCGCCAGCTCCCGCAGCAGCTCGCCGCCCTCGATGTCGAGGAAGGCCAGGGGCGCGAACACGACCAGGGTCGTCGCCGTGCCCGCGAGGATCGACCGCAGCACGCGCGACGCACCGCTCTCGGCGGCCGCCGCTCCCACCACTCCCGCCTGACGTCGGGCCGAGATGCTCTCGAGCACGACGATGGAGTTGTCCAGCAGCATGCCGATGGACAGCGCCAGCCCGAGAAGGGTGAGCAAGTTGATCGTCATGTCCGCCAGGGCGAACATGTCGCAGGCGATGAGCAGCGAGGTCGGCGCCGCGATGGCGACGACCAGCACTGGCCGCGCTCCCTTGATGAGCAGCAGCACGAGCAAGGCGACGCCCAGGGCGATGCGCTCGTGGCCCATGACCGCCAGCACGCTCGCCGGCAGGCCGACCCCGAGGACGACCAGCGGCGGCAGGCCGCGCAGGAAGACCAGCAGCACGATGAGCGAGAGCAGGGCACCGACGGTGGCGCGCTCGATGAGCAGCGCGAGGTTCTCCTCGATGAGCTCGGCCGAGTCGAAGTCGATGGAGACCTCGAGCCCCTCGTTCGCACGCTCCCGGTTGAACTGCTCGATGCGGGCCCGCAGGCCGTGGGCGACCTCGATGAGGTTGGCCTGGGGCTCCTTGTAGGCCATGAGCCCGACGCTGGTCCGCCCGTCCACGCGGTAGCGCTCGGCGTTCATGGCGATGCCGGGCTCGACCCGGGTGACCTGACCGAGCTTGAGACGGTCACCACCCACCGGCGTGCTGAGCACGTCGCTCATGGTCCGCGCACGACCGTCGAGGAGCACCGGCAGCCGCTGCACGCCGTCGTCGATGTCCCCCACCGACACCACCGGCGTGCTCACCGTCTGAAGGGCCTGCTGCACTTGCAGCACCGACACGCCCATGCCCTGGGCCCGCTCGGGCTGGAGGAACACGCCGATCTGCTTGGACGCACCACCAAGGCTCGAGACGTTCACCACCCCGTCGACGGCGGTGAGGATCGGGATGAGCTCGTCCTCGGTGAGCTTGGCCATGGTCTCGAGGTCGGTGTCGCCCCGGAAGCTCAAGACCATGATGAACTGGCTGAAGTCGCTGGTGTCGAACTGGTTGACGTTGAGGTTGGCCTGCTCCGGCAAGCGGGCCTGCACCGACTCGAGGACTTGCTGCACCTTGATGTTGGCGTGGTCGAGGTCGACGTCGCGCTCGAAGGCCAGGGTCACCGTGCCCGAGCCGTTGCGCGCCACCGAGGTCATCTCGTCGATGCCGGGGATGGTCGCGAGCTCGCCCTCGAGCGGTCGGAGCAGGTCGTTTTCGATCTCGTCGGGGCTCGCGCCGCTCAAGCTGGCGCTGACGAAGAGCTCCGGTGACTCGAAGTCGGGCATGAGCTGCACCGGAAGCGAGCGATACGAGATCACCCCCAACAGGCCGAGCCCCACGAAGAGCATGAGGGCCGCGACGGGACGTCGGACCGACCAGGTCGCGAGACCACCGGTGGCACCGTGTTCCGACATCTCAGTCCTCCGTGCCCGGCCCCGACATCGGCTCAGGGAGCGGCTCGACCGCGGTCCCGCTCACCGACTGCGTCTCGGCGTTCGGACGCAGCCGGTCCAGCAGCAGGTAGACCGCCGGCACGAGCACGAGCGTGAGCACCGTCGAGGCGAGGAGCCCGCCGATGACGGTCAGCGCCATGGGCGCTCGGAGCTCCGAGCCCTCACCACCGAGCGCCAGGCCCGGCACCTGCGAGAGCACCTCCGCCGGCAGCGCCAGGGGCAGCATGGCCAGCACCGTGGTCAGCGACGTCATGAGGATGGGACGCAGACGCGCCGAGCTGGCGGCGACCACCGCGTCGAGGCGGGAGAGCCCTCGTCGACGGAGCTGTCCCGTGAGATCGACGAGCAGGATCCCGTTGTTCACGGCGATGCCCGCGAGCATGACCGCCCCCAGCAAGGCCGGCACCGAGAACGGCGTCTGCGCGAGGTCGAGCGCGGCGATGACGCCCAGGCCCGCCGTCGGCAGCGTGAAGAGGATCGTGAACGGGTGCACCAGCGACTCGAACAACGACGCGAGCACCATGTAGACCAGCGCGATGGCCAGGGCGACGGCGAACAGGAGCTGTCGGAAGGACTCCGCCCTCTCCTTCTCCGCGCCGACCTGCTCGAGCTGGAGCCCCGGCGGCAACGGCACTGCCGTGAGGCGCTCGTACGCCTCGGCGCTCGCACCACCGAGCGACTCGCCCGGAAGCACCTGAGCCGTCACGCGAGCGGTGCGCGTGCCGGGTCGACGCTCGACCTGCGTGGGAGCCGTGACCACTTCCAGCCGCGCGATGTCGCGGAGCCGCACGGGCTCGCCGCTGGGCGTGTCGAGCACGATGTTGGAGAGCCCGTCGAGGTCGAGGCGTGGCGCGCGCAGGACGACGTTGCGCAGCTCGCCCTTGTCCCGGAAGTCGGTGACCGCCTGGTCGCCGAGACGCTGCCGGAGCCTCTCCCCGAGCTGGTCGGGAGTCAGCCCGAGCCCTGCCGCCATGATGCGATCGACCTGGAGCCGCAGCTCGGCCCGACGATCCTCGAAGCCATGACGGACGTTGAAGACCGACTCTTGCTTGGCGAGCTCCTCGGAGAGACGACGACAGCCCTCTTCGAGCGCGTCGAGCTCCTGGCCACGCAGCTCGAAGGCGATGGGTGGCCCACGGTCGAGAAGACGTGACAACACCGGGTCGGTCGGACGGAAGCGGATGGACAGCCCCTCGACCGACTCCGCCGCCTTCTCGAGCAGGCCGATGACCTGCTCGGTCGTCACGTTGCGCTCCTCGCGTGGCACCAGGCGGATGCGGAGCAGGCCGCGGTTCTGCGAGGGCACCTCGTCGGTGAGGGCGATCTCCTCACGCACCGACTCGCCGAGCTCGGCCAGGGTCGTCGCGACCGCCGAGCCCACCGACTGCGTCAACGCGTCTTCGAGCACCCGCGCCGCCTCGCGCGTGACCGTCACGCGGTGCCCCTCGGGCAGGAGCAGCTCGACGACCACCAGGCCGGGATCGGCCGTCGGCAGGAAGTCGAGGCCGAGTCGCTGCGCACGCTGCCAGCCGAAGAAGAGCAGCACGCCAGTGACCAACACGATGAGGAAGGGGCGACGGAGCAGGCCGCGGAAGGTGGAAGCACCCCGACCGGCACCGCCCGTCCGGCCGCCCCGCGCCTTGAAGAAGCGCGCGGCCGCCATGGGCAGCAGGAGCAACGCCACGCCCAGCGAGGCGATGAGCGAGAAGGCCACCGTGAAGGCGAGGTCGGTGAAGAGCTCGGCCGCCAGGCCTTCGAGGAATGCCACCGGCACGAAGACCACGCAGGTCGTCAGCGTCGCCGCGAAGATGGCCGCGGCCACCTCGGACGCTCCCTCGATCGCGGCCTCACGCGGCGACGAGCCACCCTCGAGCCGGGCGACGATCGCCTCCAGCACGACGATGGCGTTGTCGATGAGCATCCCCGCGCCCAGCGCGAGCCCGCCCAGGGTCATGAGGTTGAGGCTCAGGTCGGCCAAGCCCATGAGGGCCAGCGTCGTCACCACCGACAGCGGGATGGCCAGGGCCACCAGCACGACCGCCACCAGCCGCCGCAGGAAGACCAGCAGCACGAAGATGGCCAGCACGATGCCGGCCAGCGCCGCCCACTGCACCTGGGTGATGGCCTCGCGGATGAAGGTCGCCTGATCGGTGACGACCTGGAGGTTGGCGTCGGTGAGCTGGGGCGCGATCTCCGCGACCGCCGCCGTCACCGCGTCGGAGACCGCGACCGTGTTGGCGTCGGCCTCCTTGAAGATGGAGAGCGACAGTCCCTCCTTGCCGTCGACGGTGACCAGCCCCGACAGGGGCGCGCTCTCCCACTCGACCGTCGCGACCTCGTCCAGGCGACGAGGCTTCGAGCCGTCACCGGAGCCCTGCACGGGCAGGCCGGCGATGTCCTCGATCGCGTGGAAGCGACCGAGGCCCTTGATGACGTGGACCTTGCCGCCGTCTTCGACGGTGCCACCCGAGGCCTCGGCGTTGCCGGCGGAGATGTTGCCGCGCAGCCCGTCGAAGCTCAGCCCGAGCGCACGCAGGCGATGACGCTCGGCCACGACGCCGACGCGGGCCTGACGCCCACCGGCGACCTGCACGGACGCGACTCCCTCGACCGTCTCGAGGATGCGGGCGACTCGGTCCTCTGCGAGGAGGCGCAGGCGATCGAGCTCGACCAGCTCGTCTTCCGCATCACCCTTGAGCGACAGCGCCAGGACGACGACGGGCTCATCGGAGGGATCGAAGCGAGAGACGGTGACCGAGTCGACGTCGCGATCGGTGCGCAAGATGGACACGCGCTTCTCGACCTGGAGCAGCGCGAAGTCCATCTCGGTGTCCCAGTCCTGCTCGATGGTGACCAAGACACGACCGGTGGCGCAGGTCGTGCGCACCGAGCGGACGTCGGGCAGCGTCGAGAGCTGGGCCTCGAGATACTCGGCGTAACGGTCCTCGAGCTCTTCGGGAGGCCGATCTCCCGCGCGCACGAGCACGGCGATGCGGGGCGCCTGGAGCTCCGGGAGCAGGTCGACCGGCAGCTCGCGTAGCGACAGGTATCCGAGAAGGGCCGCCGCCGCGAAGATCATGAGCACCGTGACGGGGTGCGAGACCGCAAAGCGGGGGATCACGAGCCTGGACTCCGAGTGAAGACGTCGAGGAACGACGGCGTGATGCTCATCCGCGCACGATCACCCGGGCGCCGTCCTGGAGCGTGTCCTGACCGGTGGTCACCACCCGCTCGCCCAGCTCGATGCCTTCGAGGATCTCGGTGAACGTCGAGGAGTCGAGGCCCGGCTCCACCTCACGCTCCGAGGCACGCTGCGCCTCGACCACGAAGACCACCGGGCGTCCCTTGCGGAAGAGGATCGACGAGCTCGGGACGACGGTGACGTCCGTGCGCGAGTCGACGACCAGCTCGGCACGGACGAACATGCCCGGGCGGAGCTTGAGCTCGGTGTTCTTCACGCCCACCTCGACGCGGAAGGTGCGCGTGGTGGGATCGATGGACGGCGCGATGCGCTCTACCGTGCCCTCGAAGGTCTCGTCGGAGGCGTAGGTGCTGACCCGCACCTCCTGACCCGGCTGCACGTCGAGGACCTCACCCGAGGTGAGATCGAGATCGAGGATGACCTCGGAGAAGTCCATGACCTCGGCGAGCTTCGTGCCGCTCGCGACGTGCTGTCCGTCGGCGGCCTGGATGACCATCGTCAGCACGCCCGACATCGGCGCGTTGAGACGCCCCTTCTTCTCCTGGAGACGGGCATTCTCGTACTCGGCTCGGGCGTCCTCGAGCCGGCTCTCGAAGTTGCTCAGCTCACCGAAGGAGAGCAATCCCTGCTGAGCGAGAGCGAGGTTGCGCTTGTACTCCGCATCGGCGACCTCGAGACTCTTCTTGCGCGCCGCGATCCGGGTGGTGGTCCGAATGTCCGCCGCGTCGACCCTGGCCACGACCTGCCCCCGCCGCACGGGATCGCCGACGGCGAGTCGCTCACGGGTCCCCGGCCGCTTGGCGAGGAGGAGCTTGCCGCCGTTCTCGACGAGGACATCCACCTTCTTGCGGGCGCGCACCGTGCCGGTGGTCGTCAAGACACGCTCCACCCGACCCTTCTCGACCTCTTCGGTCGACACGGTCGCGCGGAACTCCAGCTCGGGGGCCTCGGTCTGTTGGCTGCAGCCAGCGGCGAGCAGCGCCAGCAGCACGAGGACGATGACGGAGGACTGTCTCATGAAGGCTCTCTACTGAATCGGACTGCGTCGGCGTAGATGAGGCCGGCCTCACCCAGGTCCTGCAAGGTCACGGTGGTGTCGCGACCCAGACGGTAACGACCGAGATCGTTCCAGCCCATGGTCGTCGAGTCACGCTCCAAGACGATCGGCTCGGCGCCGTCGGCGGTCTCGAGCTCGAAGTGATAGCTGTCGGCCAGCGTCGCGCTCTGGAGCTTCTCGGCCGAGCCCGGCAGGAAGGCCTCCACCCGATACAGGCCGGGCTCGGGCAGCACTGCCTGCCAGCGCGCGGGGGCGTTGCCTTCCTGGGTGACGGCCTTGACCGCAGCGGTGGCGTCGAACACGCCGAAGGCAGTGAACTTGCCCCAGCTCGTGCGCCAGCGGGTCCAGCTCTTGAAGCCCCGTCGGCGGAGCCAGCGCGCGCGCTCGAGCTCGAACTCGCCCTCCTCGGCGCCGGGCGCCATGAAGGGGATGGATTGACCCTCGTGAGTCAGGGTGAAGCCCTCGTCGAGGTTGTCCACGACGACGAGCAGCTTCGACTCGTTGGTAGCCGGGCGTTGTCCCTGGAATCCGTCGCCCGAGAGCTCGTCCTCTTCGAGGATGAGCTCGCCGCTCGGAGCCTGTCGGTTGAGCGAGAGGAAGGTCGCGAGGTTCCAGCTCGTCGGCTGGTAGTCGGTCAGCAGGCCGACCTCGACCTCCTCCCCCGCCTCGAGGTGAAGGGTCACCGAGCCCCCCTGAAGCCCCCCGTCGAAGGTCCGCACCCGCACGACCGTCGAGCCCGCCACGTCCCCCCTGTTGGCGACGTTGGCGGTGAACTGGTAGCGCTCGTCCTCGCCGGCCAGCCGATGGAGCCGGACGTTGTTGACGACATAGCCGGGCAGGCCCGTGCCGGTGCTCCAATTGTCGAGGAGACCGACCAGGCCCTTCTTGTCTTCTTCCTTCGCCACGGCGAGCAGCTCTCGACGGACGTCGTCCCACTCGAACTGGCCGCCCCGCTCACGAGCGTCGTCGACCAGGGTCCGCATGCAGGCAGCGAAGTTCTGACGTCCGAGAGTTTCCCGCAGCGAGGTCCATGGAAGACGGCCCTTGCGGTAGAGCACGCCCAGGTAGGTCGACTGATCGTCTCGCGGGTCGAGCTGCTCCAGCGGCTTGGTCAACATGGTCTGGTAGACCTTGTCTTCATCGACCAGCGCGTTCATGACGATGTCGGGGATGCGGTTCGTCTGACCACGGGACATGGCGCGACCGAGGCGCTGGAAGACCTCTCCCCCCTTCTGGTAGATCCGCGCGGTCTCCGGGCTGTCGATGACCGGCATCTTGATGGCGTTCTCGGCGAGCTGTGAGGACAGTGCGAGACCGGCCACGGGAACCGCCTCACCCACGGCCTGGGCCTGGAAGTCGAAGCAGGTCTTGTAGGCCAGGCGCTCGAGGTTGCCGCCCGTCCAGTCGGTGCTCATGAAACGCTGGGCGAGGTCGGCCTTGGTCTGCGCGACGTCGAACTCAGCGGCATCGTCACCTGCACCGGTGCTCTCCTCGTGATTGTCACGCAGCGTCTTGAGAGGGAACTCGAAGTTCGCCTGGAAGAAGCCTCCTTCTTTCAGCATGACCACGCCGGGCGCCCCCAGCCGGTTCGGTGCGTCCCAGCTCGCCGAGAAGCTCGCGAGCGTCTGCGGCACCTCGACGACGGAGAGCACGGGCAGCGGGTAGGACAGGCCGGTTTGAGCCTCGGCCTCGTCGAAGCGCTCCTCGATCGTCTCGAGCAACTTCTCGCCCGCCTCGTCGAAGAACGCGACCTGCTCCTCGTGATCGGGATGGAACAGGAAGCGCAGGTCGATGTCCTTCACCCGAGCGTTGCGTTCGAGGTAAGGACCTGCGTTCACCGAGAAGCCGGGAATCGGGTGCTCGGCGACGAAGAGATGCGAGCCGTCGGCCTCCACGGTGTGGGCTCCGGCCGAGGCCGCGGTCCATCCTTCGGGAAGCTTCAGGCTGAGCCGGCCCGGAGCGAGTCGGCGGAAGGGTCGCGAAGGCGGCTCGTGACCGAACATGAAGTCGGGCTCGGGGTGGAAGCCGGCGTCGAGACCGAGGACGACCACCGAGCCGCGCAGGAAGGTCGGGTTCACGCCGAAGAAGCGACGCACCTGCCGCTCGCCGGTGCTGATCCCCCGCAGGGCCAGCTCAGTCTCGGCGTCGACGGACTCCTTCTCGATGCCCCCGGCGTAGGTGAACTCGAGCTCGAGCTCGTCACCGGTTTGTAGCGGCGTGGACGGCGTGACCGTCAACACCGACCAGTCCTGCTCGTGCGACAAGGACTGACCGTCGGCGGTGACGCCGGAGACTTCCAGCCCGTGGTTGAGCCGGAAGACCAGGCGGTCCATCGCGGTCGACTCGTCGTTGCGGAGACGGAGCCGGGCCGTGCCCGACAGCGAGCCGGTCTCAGTGAGGTCGAGCTCGACGTCACGGTTCAGCACCGAGGGCACCGACGCGTCGAGCGCCTTCGTCTCGGCGGCGACCACCGCCTCGCGCTGCGTCGTGCCACGGCGGTACTCGAGCAGCAGGACGCTCACGCCGATGAGGTAGATCGCGAGCGAGCCCACGGTGGCGAAGAGTCGGTTCCGACCACTGGCGGGGCTCGCGCCGGGAGCAAAGCGTCCCCAGGCTGCCAGGCAGACCATGAACAACACGAGTCCGACGGCGCTGAGGATCTGACCCCAGTCGAGCAGGCTGAAATCGTAGCCGACGAAGGCGGAGTACAGCGGCAGACCGGTGCCGACGGCACCGCCCGAGAGGACCAGCGCGACGGGCTCGGGGATGTCGATGTCGAGCCCGTTGAAGATCCCCATGCAGGCCCAGGTCACCACGCACCAAGCGAGACCACCGAGGATGGCCACCGCGCGGTTGCCGGTGAGCCCCGCCAGGCCGAAGGTGATGGCGATCGGGATCAGGCCGAGGATGGGCGCGATGAAGAAGTAGCTGTAGACGTAGACCTGCCAGGGGCCCGAGGCACCGAGTGCGACCATGGTCACGATGGTGGCGATCAGGCAGATCACGTAGGGCCAGAGCAACGCCCGCAAGGTCGCGAGAAACTTGCCCCAGCAGTACTCGAGCTGAGTCACCGAGTGGTCGTAGGTCTGAGAGAAGCGCGCGGTGACGTCGCGGTGGCGCCAGTCGAAGGCGAAGAAGACACCGAGGACCGCGGTCGACAGCGCACCGAAGACAACGCCCCTGAAGATGATCATGTCGGGCGTCATGGTCGCGAAGGAGCCCGACCAACCACTGCCCATGAACCAGATCCAGGCGGTCTGGGCCACGCCGATCGCGGCGGCGAGAAGGACGACGAGTCCCAGCACCCAGACGCGGATTTGACGTCGGACCAGCCGACTCTCGAAGCCGGCCACCGTCAGCACGTTGCGGATGTTCATGAGCTCTCCTTCGTGAAGCGGACCGCGTCCGCGATGATGAGCCCTTCGACCCCATCCAGGAGCCAGACTCTCGCTTCGCCATCGAAGTCGAAACGACCGAGGTCGTTCCAACCGTTGCTCACGGCGTCCATCTCGAGACCCAGCTCCTGCTCACCGGAGGCGTGACCGATGCGGTACTTCATCTCCTCCGCGAGCTGAGCGGACATGCCCTTGCCCCGCTTGGGCAGGTGCACCTCGACCTGATACCGGCCCGCCTCCAGCGGCGTCGACCAGCGAGCCGGATGCGCCGACTCTTCATCGCCGCGACGAACGACCGCGGTGATGTCGAAGAGACCGTAGGGCTTGAACCAGCCACCGCTCTGCGGTCGCCAGCGCGCCCACTCCTTGGGCTGCCGGAAGCCCGGCCAGTCGTCGAGGAGGTTCTCGCCCTCGTCGTCGCGCTGGCTCGTGGTGACCTCCCGGCCGTCCTCGAGCGTGACGACGAAGCCGTCATCCTGGTCGTCGACCTCGAAGCGCAGCTCACGGAGCGAGTCGGTGGGCGGCCGCTCCCCTTCGAACGCCGGGTCGGTCGCCTCATTCTTGACGAGACGAGCGTCGCCCGACGGCGCGTGTCGGTTGAGCGCGAGGAAGGGCTCGAGCCTCCAGCCACGGGGTCGCTCGGGCAAGACCATGCCGATCTCGACCTCGGCGCCCTTCTCGAGTCGGAAGACCCGGCTGGGTGCGTCGGGGCCACGACCGGCGAAGAGCTCGGCGACGCCGGCGGCCTGGCCGCGGTTGCTCACGCGCGCCAGGAGCTGCCAGCGCTCGTCCTCACCGGGCAGACGCTGGGTCCGCACGCTCGACACGATGAAGCCGGGCAGGTCGGTCTCGCTCAGCCAGCCGCCGAGGAGCTCGGTGACCTCGGTCTTCAGCTCGTCGGGGGTCGAGGCGAGCGTCGCGTCCTCGAACTCACGCCAGGTGAGAAGGCCGTCCTCGGCGTCGAGGATGCAGCGGTCGACCACCTGCTTGAAGCGCTCACGACCGAGCCGAGCGCGCAGGGCGTTGAAGGGCTGACGTCCCTTCACGTGCAGCACGCCGAGGTAGTCCAGGCCGAGGTCGGTCGGGTCGAGCTCGGACAGGGCGGTCGAGCGGATCTGCTCGTGGACGACGTCGAAGTCGACGACGCCGCGCAGCAGGGGCTCGATGACGTCCTTGCCCTCGATCATCGCGGTGATGACCTGAGCGAAGGCAGGGTCGTTGAGGATGCCCATCGAGGCCGGGTGGTCGAACGACGGCCGACCGTGCGCCATCTCGAACAACACCTGTGAGAGGGCGACCGACAGCAGCGGGGCCGCCTCGTCTTCGGCTCGAACTCGATGGTCATAGACGCTGGTGAACGCGAGTCGCTCGACGTCGCCGCCGAGCCAGTCGGTGCGGAGGAAGCGCAGCAAGGCGGCCTGCTTCAGGTGTTCCTCGGAGGCTTCGGACTCCTCAGCGTCAGCATCGACATCAGCATCGGCCTCAGCAACCCCGGCTTCAGCCTCGCCATCGGCGGAGGCATCAGCGCTGTCTTCATCACTGCTCGGCTCGTCGTCACCGACGCTCGCGCCGAACCGCACGCCCTCGTCAGCATCCTCATCGGGCTGATTCCCGATGGTGATCCTGACGTTGCCACCTTCACTGCTCGCCTTGCCCGAGTCGGGGTTGACCTGCTGGGCGAAGTCGAAGTGTGAGAGGAACAGGCCACCCTCGCGCATCATGACGAGCCCAGGAGCCGCCATGCGGTTGCGAGCACGCCAGTCACCCTCGTAGGCCGCGAACTGCTGCGGCACCTCGACGGCGGTGAGCTCGGGCCAGGCGGGCTGCAGGCCAGTGGTGGCTTCGATCTCGTCGAGCCGCTCCTCGATGGAGGCTTCGAGCAGGGGCCAGGTGGACGCGAAGTACTCCATGTTCCGGCCGTGCTTCGGGTGATGGAGCAGGCGCAGCGTCAGGCCGGCGACCTCGGTCTCGATCTCGTCGTAGGGACCGGCCACCAGGGCGTGCCCGGGGGTCGGCTCATCGACGGTGAAGACGAAGCCGTCACCGTTCGACTCACGGCGTCCGACCGAAGCGGCCTTCCAACCGTCGGGCAGGTGGACGGTGAGCCGTCCCGGCGCGAGGTCCTGCGCCCAGTGGCTCGGGAACTCGTGACCGAAGCGCATGCCCACCTGCGGGTACCACGCAGAGTCGAGCGGCAGCACGACCGAGCCCTTCTCATGGAAGCTCGGGATCGTGCCGATGAAGCGTCGGTTACCCCGGTCCTGAGCCTTCATCTCGACGGTGGACAGGACCGTGTCGGCGCCGGCGGCGAGAACCTCGACGTTGCCCTGGTAAGACAGCTCGAGCTCGGCCTCGGCCCCGGACGGGAGAGGACTCGGCGGGTTGAAGCGGAGGACGGTCTGGTCACGCGTCGGCGTGACGGCTTGACCGTCGACACGCAGCTCGCTGACCTCGAGCCCCATGTTGAGGCGGAGGCTCAGCTCGCTCAAGGGAGCCATCGTGTCGTTCTTCACGCGGAGACGGGCCTGACCGCGCAGCGTGGCGTCGTCCTCGAGCCAGGCTTCGAGCTCACGCTCGATGACGCGGGGCTCCTCGGCACCGGCCACGACCGACTCGGCGGTCACGACGGCCTCGGCGGCCTACACGCCGCGGAGGTAGAGGAAGGCACTGGCAGCGAAGCTCAGGATCAAGACCAGGAAGCTGCCGAGCACGAGCAGGCGGGTGCGAGCACGGGCGGCGGCATGGCGGGCGGGCGCCCAGGAGCCGAGGGCGCCGAGGCTCACGAAGGCGACGACCTGCGCGATGATGGAGACCCGCTGGAGCCAGAAGATCGGATCGACCTGATAGCCGACGAACTCCGAGTAGATGGGGATCTCGGTCAAGCCGCCAAGCATGGCGATCACCCACTCGGGGACCTGAGCCCAGAAGGCCAGGGAGAGGATCCCGGCAAACCACACGATGGGGACGATGATCGCCAGAGCACGGCTGCGGAGCGCGGCGGCGATGCCGAAGGCCATGGCCGGAAGCGGCAAGGCAGCCATCAGGCCGAGCCACCAGTCACCCATCAGGTAGGCCGACAAGGGAAGCCGCAGGTCGGCGATGAGTGACGCGATGATCTGGAAGGGGATCAGCAGGAGGAAGAAGCCGAAGATCGGCGCGGTCAAGCCGAGGAACTTCCCCCAGGCGAGGGCGAGCGGGGTGACCTCGCTCCCGTCGTAAGTGACGGTGAAGCGGCTCGTGCGATCGCGATGTCGCCAGTCGAAGACGAAGAACATCGCGAACAGGCCGAGCATGAGGGCGCCCATCAGCCCGGAGTAGATCAGGCCGAACTCACGGACGATGTAACTGGCCGGCCCGGTGAAGCCGGAGAAGACCCGGTGGATGAAGACGTAGTAGCCGAGCGTGCCGATCCCGCTCAGCAGCGCGATGATGCCGAGCACCCACACGCGGATCATCCGGAGGGTCAGTCGCGCCTCGAAGGCGGCGATGGAGAGGACGTGCTTCATGTCGCGCGTCCTCAGGCCGCCGACGCGGCGAGCTCGTCGAAGGCGGCTTGGCCGACCTGGCAGAGGTAGGCCTCTTCGAGTCCGGGCTCGACGGGTGTCAGCTCGAGGCCGTGGTCGGGAGCGGGCTCACCGACCAGGCGGTAGATCGTGCCGTCGGCGCTGGGCTGGTGGGACACGACGGTGAGCCCAGCGGGAAGCTGGGACTCGTCACCGGAGGGAAGGAGACACTCGAAGACCTTGCCGTCGGCCTTCTTCACGAACTCTTCGGGTCGCCCCTGGAAGGCGCGGCGGCCCTGGTCGAGGACGACGACCTGCTCGCAGCTACTGCCGATGTCGGGCACGACGTGGGTGGAGAGGATGATCGTGCGCTCGGTGCCGAGCTGGGAGAGGAGACGTCGGAACTGCACGCGCTCGTCAGGGTCCATGCCGACGGTGGGCTCGTCGAGGATGATGAGCTCGGGGTCGCCGACGAGGGCCTGGGCGACGCCGAGGCGACGGAGCTGACCACCGGAGAGGGTCTTGACCTTGCGCTTGCCCAGGTCGGCGAGGTTCACCCACTCGAGGGCCTGCTTGATGGCCTCGCGGCGGTCGCTCTTCGCCTTCACGCCGCGGAGGTTGAGCATGAGGTCGAGGACCTCGGAGCAGCGGGCGGAGCGGGGGGCGCCCCAGTCCTGCGGGAGGTAGCCGAGGCGGGCGCGGATCTGGTTGCGGTCTTCGCCGAGCGGCTGCCCGTCGACGAGGACCTGGCCCTGGGTGGGCTCCAGGAGCGTGGCGACCACGTTCATGAGGGTGGTCTTGCCGGCGCCGTTCGGGCCCAGGAGGCCGGTGAGCCCCCGGTCGACGGCGAGCTCGACGTCGTGGAGGGCCTGGAACCCTCCGGGATAGACCTGATTCAGACCACGGATCTCGATGCGCATGCGGTGAGCCCCCAGGGCGTGACAGTCGTTCGGTTGCGGCGTCCTACGGGTCGAATCCGAGCGGGTTCATGAACTTCCGCATCCGGAGGACGGGGTCTGATCGAGCCGGCCATCCTACTCGGCAGACGGTGATGCCCGGTTCGCGGATTGGGAACCACGAACGTTCGCTTTTCGTTCTAATTGATGAGGAGACGCACCTTCCCCAAGCTGGTCGTTCACCGTCCCAGACGTCCGAGCCGGACGTCTGTTAGACTCTGCGACCCTTCCACCGAGGCGGCGTAGCCAAGTGGTAAGGCAGAGGTCTGCAAAACCTTTATTCGTCGGTTCGATTCCGACCGCCGCCTCCAGCTTGGACACCCCTCGCCCGACCCTCCCGAACCGTCATCAGCGGACGGCGCAGCGGTCGCGGCAAGTGCTAGACAGCCGAGGGGTTCGACCAGCTCCACCGTGATGCGCCCGTCCTTCAACTGAAGGTTCGAGCAGGTGGTCTCGACGATCCGACGTCGCTGGGTGGGTTTCTCCGCGATCTCGTAGGTCTCGGCCACGCGAGGAGCGAGTTCGAGCAACCGGGCGCCTGCATCGCGGTAGGCGTGGTCGGCGGCATCCAGCGCATCGAAGCGGATCCGCACCTCATCGAGCTCCGCCTTCCACTCCGCCGTCCTTCGATCGAACTCCCCCGCGGACAGCCGGCCGTCGACCCGATCGAGGTAGGCGACGTCCAGCCTTCTCTCCAACCGGTCCTGGGTCCGGCGGAGTTGATCGAGGGTGTCGCGCTTCGCTCGTTGCTTCTCCCCCAGGCTCACGTGCAAGGCATCGCGGAGGAGCTGCACGACCTCGGGCGGGATCTGGATCGCCCTCAGCGCATCGGCGACCTGCTCGCGGACGAGCTCCTCCCGCACGGCCGGTTGATCGCAGCCGCGGTTGCGGCGGCAACACCGGTAGTACACGTACCGACCCTTCTTCGGTCCATCCCCCACCACTGCCGCACCGCAGGCCCCGCAGGTGATCAGTCCGGAGAACTCGTGGTCCTTGCCCTGTCCCTGCGGCCGACGTCCGCCCACCCGTCGCCGGTCGATGAGCTTCCCGACGCGCTGCCAGGTCTCCCGGGAGATCAACGGCTCGTGAGTGCCCTGCACGACCTGGCCCGACCAGTGGATCTCCCCCTTGTACACGGGGTTCCGGAGGAGGTGGGCGATGCTCGACTTGGTGAGGGACTGGCCGTGCCGGCCGACCATCCCGTGGTCGCGAGCGTGGGCCTCGAGACGCAGGAGCGACCAGCCCTGGGAGGCGAGATCGAAGAGCAGGCGCACCACCGGCGCGGTGTCCGGGTTCGGCTCGATCTGCCGCTTGCCGTCGGGTCCGGTGACGTTGCGATAGCCGAGGGGCGCCCAGCCAGGGTAGCCACCCTCCCGGACCTTGCGCGCCACGCCCTTCTTCACCTCCTTCGAGAGCCTCTGCGACACGTAGCGCGCCTGACCGACGAGGAAGGTCCAGGCGAGGAGATGGGACGGGTCGCTGTCCCGGTGGATGACCTGGCCTTCCCACACGAAGTGGATCTCGAGGCCGTGCAGGCGGAGCTCCTCCAGGGTGAGGAAGTCGACCAGGTTGCGGGTGGAGCGGTCGACGCTCTGGACGAGCAGGACCTCGGGGGCGTCCGGCTCCCGGAGGAAGGCGACCATCTCCTCGAAGCGCTCCCGGCCGGGCTCCTTGGCGCTCTCGGGACCGGTGTACTCGCGGACGACGTCGAAGCCCACGCGGGCCGCGTAGTCCCGCAGCATCTGGAGCTGCGCCGGAATCGAGTAGCCCTCGTCCGCCTGCCGGTTCGAGGACACCCGGGCGTAGATCACCGCTGGTCGACGTGCCACGTTGCCTCCTGAGTCGATGGGTGCCGGTCGTTTAGGTATTCGATGCGCTCACCGCAAGGTTGCACGTCTGCCGCGACTCCGGCACTACTGGTCCGTTCGAGTTGCAATGGACACTTGGACAGGTCGGACGGCCGACTCGCGAAACTCCTCATCCTGCGCCCGCCCGCGATCGGACTCTCTTGGAATTGCTGTCCACCTGTCCAACCTGTCCATCGGTCTCCCTGGCTGGGTCGACCTTCAGGCCGATTCCCAACCACCAGCTCCCGCCGCTCCGGCGTCGCTCGAAGCCCCGCTCTCTCAAGAGCTCGGCGAGCTGACGACCACTCAACGGCTCACCGCTCCAGTCCTTCCAGGCCGTCAAGAGGTCCGCCGCTCGCGACCTGAGCGAAGAGTTGCGGGCATCCGCCACGCAGCATTCCTCCAGGAACTTGCCGAAGACGTCGGACTCGGACCGGTAGCCTTCGGTGGCCTGTAGGACCTTCGAGGGTGCCTCCAGTCCCTGCCGCAACCACTCGAGGCAGCCCTGGACCGCCCAGGCCAGGATCCCGGAGGCCTCGGCCTGGAGCTTGCCAGGCAGGTCGGGATCCCGCTCCTCCTCCGGGATGGTCACCTCGAACGGGACCAGCCTGATTCGCCTCCAGATCCCGAGGTCGCTTCCCCGGACCCGGGGCTTGTGGTTGGCCGCCAGCCACAAGGTGAACTCAGGCTTGAACTCGAAAGGGTGGCCGTACTTGTGGGAGGCCATGATCGTGTCCCCCCCGGTGAGTTGCTTGACGACCTCCTCAGCAAGCTGGCGTCCCTCTCCCACCTCGGTGGAAGCGAGGAATCGTGCACCGACGAGTCGAGCCAACTCCGGCGTGGGACCAGAGCCCACCTGACCCTTGCGGAGGAACAGGTTGAAGTCGGCTTGGAGGGCGTACTCGCCGAGAACGAAGCGGATAGTCTCCAGGAACGTGCTCTTGCCGTTCGCGCCGTCACCGAAGCAGAAGAGCAAGGCATGCTCACGGACCACGCCAGCGAGAGAAGCCCCCACCGCTCGCTGCAGGAAGCTGACCATCTCGGCGTCGCCCCCCATGATCCGGTACAAGAACGCGCTCCAAGTCGGCGCCTCGGCCTGGGGGTCGTAGTCAATCGGCGCGAGCTTGGTGAGCAGGTCCGCTCGGCCATGCGGTCGCAACTGGCCAGTCTCGAGATCCAGCGTGCCATTGTTGACGTTGAACAGGAGCGGATGACGATCGAAGTCCTCCTGTCGACGGGTGATCGCGGGGTCGGTCGAAGCCACCGTCAGCATGCCCCGCATTCCAGGAATCATCTGCGTGTACCTGCCGTGATGTCGCCACGCTCTGGCTCGTTTCTCGTCTGGCATCCGCCCCAAGATCGCCTGCACCTCCGCCCGGATGCCAGCCGCAGTCTCCTTGGCGAGCTCCATCGTTTCGCCCAACTCATCCTTGCGCCAACGCATCCCGTCCCAGACCAGCCAGCCTGAAGCACTCGTGTGGCGAATCTGCCGAGAGTGCTCCTCGACGAGACGGGCACCATTGGCGATGTCGTTCAGGATCTCGACATCGTCCGTGCTCGATCCCACGGGCCAGCGTTCTGCACTTCGCAAGATCCCGTTGATCTCCCCGTCAGGCAAGGGTGGCCGGCACTGCTCTTGGTTCAGTCTCGACAAGGCATCACGAAGCTCCTCCGAGCCAAGACCGCTCCGGCGTAGCCCGCCAGCCCTTCGAGTCAACCAGTCGTTCCTCTTGCCCTCTTGGACGAGCCCCTTGCTGTCGACTCTCGCTCTGGCTGCCTTGCTCTCCTTCTTCAGGCGCGTCATCCGAGCACGTAGCCACTCGGGCAGGGTGGCGATCTCGTGCTCGCCATCCCAGCGGTACTGCTCGCCCGTCTCGGGGTGCGTGGACGGGGGCGCCACCACGTAGCCACCGAGTCCTCGCACGTCGAGCCCCTCTCCGACTCGGTTGGCTGAGTTGCGGACCTCATGACCAACACAGGCGAAGTAGAGATGCCAGCCGCCGCTACCGGTGCGGACCCGGAGCGTGTCCGGGAGCCGGCCATTGGCGCCCTCGAGCGCCGCGAGCGCGGCGTTGCCTCCGTGGCGGGGATCAACGTCGAGGACGACGAGTCCCTTCCCGGTGACGATCCCAACACCAGCGCCTGGTTCTCGGGACCACCAATCCCTCACGGACTCCGCCGACGCGAGTGCGTGGCTGAAGTCTCTCCCCCACCGGCCCTGACTCCCGGACGGCCTCTTCTGACCACTGCGAAGGGGCACCACGCGCCATCCGCGTTCGATGTAGTTCAGGGCCGCCAGGTGACCTTCGGTCGGCTCGGTCGTCATGTCAGAGTCCTGAAGGCCCGAGCCCATCAGTCCGTGGAGTCTCAGTCGAGCAACTGGACTCGGGCTCGGGGGTAGGAGACGGCGCAGCGGCCAGGAGCGCGGTCGCGAGAGGCCCTCCGACCCGATACGCCCAGTCGCGCCCCTCTTCGAGCGACCACGTCCGACCGGTCAGGGTCGAGAGCGTGGCGCAGACCCTCAGGAGGGCCTCCTCGGGGTGGTCGGACTGTCGAGATCGGGCCGTCATGGCACCGCCTGGGTGAGAGAAGTGAACTCACCTCAGATGCGCCACGACTTCCGTGGATGAGGGGCCACAAGATCTGTGGCCCTGGAGAACTCGGCGCGAACAGAGCTGCCAAGCAACAGCTCTAGGTATCGACTCGCGGGCGGCGTCGAATGCTGTAGAGGCGGCATCACAGCCAGCAGCTCCGGCTCCGCGCCGAGCCTCTCGCACTGGGCGAGGTAGGCCTCGGGGGAGATCCGGAGGCTCACGCCGCCCTCCGGGCCACAGAAACTTGGCGGACTTCTCGGCCGCCTGACGTAGCTACCGATCAAACCTCAGATCCCTGCCCGAGCTGCGTCCCGAGGAGGCCGAGATGGCGAACAGCAAGCCGGTGGAAGACCGCGATGATCTTGCCGAGCGAAGTCAGGCCCTGAATAGCGAGCTTGGGAACAAGCTCCTGTTGGAGGAGAAGCTCGGCGAGCTCAAGACGGACTATCGTGATCGTATCGACCGAGCAGCGAGAGAGTCTCGTGACGACCTTAGATCCAGTCGAGCAGGAACACTTGCCTTCATCGGACTTGCGGCCACAGTTCTGGGCCTTCTCGCGAAGCTCGGCTTCGCGGACTACGTGAAGAGCGAGTCGAAGACTCAAGTCAGAGAGCAGATCAGAGAGCAGATCGACGTTGTCGAGGAGTTGGAGAGGCTGAGGGAAGGAGCTCAGGCCGATGCGACCGAGGTCTCGGAACTGAAGGCTGGGGCCTCTCAGATACTTGACGCGCTGAGCGACCAACAGATCCTGACTGACGAGTTCGTGTTCAAGCCGAGCGAGGCATCCAAGGGCAAGAAGTGGCTCGACTTCTGGATCGACTTCAAGCGCCCCTTCGCAAACAGACCCACGGTCTTCCCCGCCCTGCGTGGCTTCGACATTTCGGAAGGAAGGGCCGATGTAGCGGCCGAGGTCCTCAGAGTGGAGGCGGGGGGCTTCGAGCTGAGAGTCAAGGGCAACATCCAGTCCGCGACGGCATTCGTTCAATGGATGGCGATCGGAAGAGAGGCACCAACCCCGCCTACCAGCAGCGCACAGCCCTGAAGACTGCGAGAGTTGACGCGCAACAACACCGTCGGCCCCGAGCCGCTCACAGCCTGCCTCCTTTCGCCCTAGGCTATTAGACTCCGCGGACACCGAGAGGAGGACGTGATGGCGAACCCGGAGCACTTGGCGAAGCTGAAGGAAGGCGTGGAGGCGTGGAATGAGTGGAGGGCGGAGAACCCGCACGTGGTGCCGGACCTCGGAGGGGCCGAGGTCCTCGTAGGCAAGCTCAGCCAAGCCAACCTCAGCGCGGCCGACTTGAGCGAGGCGATGCTCTTTCAGGCCGACCTTCGCGAGGCTCGACTGATGAATGCCGACCTCAGTAGGGCTCGCATGCAGAGGGCGAACCTTGGTGGGGCCATCCTGCACGGCGCTGATCTTACTGGGTCGGATCTCTTCATGGCCAACCTTAGCAATGCTGACATCAGAAACTCCGACCTCAGCGAGGCCCATCTCAACAAGGCCATACTCACAAATGTCGACCTTAGCCGTATCCGTGGCCTCGTACTCGACGACAACCCAATCGAAGGGGCCAAGTTCCCTCCGAGAGCATCCGACCCCTGGTCGATCCTCCGCCGCAACTACACCGGCCCCAGGCTCCTCTTCCACCTCCTCCTGCTCGTGGCCTTTGTCGGCCCCTACGCCTTGGAGGCGGCAACCTGGTTGACGCTCTCTTCCGCTCAGCTCAAGGCACCACATCTCGTTGAAGCGGCAGCTGGTCCCCAGGCCGGCCCCATCGACACCTGGAACCAGACCACGGTCGGCTCCTTGCTGCTCGACCGCCATCGTGGCCCCTGGGCGCTTGCCCTCGCGGTGGTCCTGCTCGTCTACAACATCCTCCGAGGCATCCTCACCGCCAGCGTCGGCCCCCTTCGTGAAGAAGAGGAACGCACCAACCACACCCCAGTCCTCGGCGGCTGGAACCCCTGGGGTGGAGGCTACCGCTGGCTCATCCCGCTCCATCGCGTGCTGCAAGTGCTGCTCGTCGTAGCCCTGGCCTCGTTCGTTTTCCACGCATGGCACTGGTTCACGGCACCTGTTTGGCTACCGCCGGGGTAAGACCGACAGCCATGCGCGGCCTCGTTGCGTCGTGGTCGCCCGGATCACCAAAGCCGCGACCGCCCTCCCTCATACCACCCAACGGAAGCCCGGATCGCGATACCGGGAGTTGAATCCCGTAGCGACGTGTTCCCGCAAGTGCGCTTCCAGCGATCGGGACTGTTTGCCCAGCTGCTTCAGTGCTCGCTCGATCGCCATGGAGACGGCGTTGCGAGCCTTCTTTTGCTCAGCCGGCTCCTGACGTGGTCTGCCATCGGGGCCTGACTCACGCCGACGATACTTCTCAAAGAAGGCCAGGTCCTTACGGAGCCTCGCGACCTCCCCCTTGTCACCCATCTCTCTTGCCAGCTCGATCTCACCACGCACTTGCTCGATCTTTGCGTTCACCTCGGAGAGAGCCTTCTGATCCACGCCGAGCTCGCTGTCTGGAATGACGACAGTCGAGGCCTCTCCCTCCTCGAGCCCAACGAGCTCGAACGCCGTGTAGGACCGACCGGGCTCCGACAGGAGCGCGTGCAGGTGGACCAACCCCTTGCTGGGCTTCAACGCCAAGAGGGGGCCGCCGCGGAACCTCACGATCCAACCTTCCCCACCCGGACGAAAGACATGCTCGCCGACCAACTCGGTCTCCGGTGGAGGGCTCGCCCCGTGCGCGGGCTCAGCATCCTCTCGCGCCTTCGCCGCGTCTGCTTGCTCAGCGCCCCGCGAACGCTCGAGTCCTCGGGCACTGAGCAACATGAGGAGTGAATCCTCCTTCAAGGTGCCGGAGCGCGAGTCCCGTGACTGGCGGGCGCCCATCTCCGCCAGGGCCCTGCCGACGGCTTCGCCATGACGTCGGTGAAGCTCGTGGACCTGTCGGAGGGCCGAGTCGGCATCCAGACCGCGGCACGTTACGAGCGACTGGATCGCACGCACGCTCTCTCCGTGTGAGGACAAGAAAGCAGCCGGCGTCATCAGCGAGGCGAAGCGATCAGCCGCATCGACATACTCGATCGCCGTCGTGCGGCCCAGTCGATCCGAGATCGGATCGCGGAAGATGCGCGTGCTGTACGAACTTTCGCGCTCCCGACTCTCCAGGCCGGCAGCGATGATGGAAAATCGACGATCAATGCACTGAGAGCAGGTCCCGCAGTGCGGATGCTGCTCGCTCATCTGGTGGACGTGCGCGCAGCTCACGCTCGTCGAGATGAGGTCATCCGCCTTGACGGTTCGAAGCTCCTGCAAGACCTCAGTCCGCGTCAAGAACTCGAAGGGATTCTCCACTGCGATGGAACGCCCGGCCACCAGCGAGAGGAGCTCGGCGAAGCCCTGGAGGCTCAGCGGATGAGTCGTCCGTGCAGAACGTGAGCCCACGAGCTGAGGCGAGAGCGGCAACGCAATGCTCGCCACGCCGTTCTCGTAGAACCGGACTCGATCGAGTCCAGCGAGCTGCGCGACGCTCCCGGCCAAGGCCGCGAAGAGGAATGAACGAGACCTCAGCGTTCTTTCGGCCCTGAGCTTCTTGTCGCCCGCTTCGACTCGGACACCCAGGTGCGCGACGCGATCTTCACCGGCCCGCTCACGCAGGTCACCGACCAGGCGATCCTGAACGGCAGCGATCTTCGTCGCCGATTGGTGACTCACCAGCACGACACGCTTCTTCTCACGGAGAAGCTCCAACGCCGCCCCAGTCAACGAGTCGAGACCACCCGAGAAGAGCATCACCTCGTCGATGCCCTGGTTCGACGTGAGTGGGGCATCAGTGACTCCGGGAAGCCACAACTGCTCGCCCTGCTCTGCCTTCCTCTTCCGGAACGAGAACTCCCAGCGGTCATCCGTGACCTGACCGAGGACCTTCTCCAACGTCGCAGTGACGTTCTCCCTCGACCAGAACGTCAGCGATTGAACGGGCACCACCAGCTTGAAGTGCCGCCTCCAGGACTTGCCGAGATCGACAGCCGTTCGCTCACCTCTTTTCACGGCCCGATCTGCGGCCAGGACGTAAGAGGCGATCCAGATCAAGTCGCGGAACTTGGCCCCCACGCCCCGGGCCAGCGACTTCTCGAGTCCCTCAATGCCGACACGCAGGTTCGCCTCAGGGCCAGACGTCCGAAGGCGGAATGCCCTCTTCGGAGCTTCGCGGTCCCTGGTTCCTTCACACAGGAACCAATGCACCCGAGAGCTCGTCACGCAACGACCCGGCTGGAGAGCTCGCGACGGATCTTGGTCAGGACATAGGCGGTGAACCGAGCGACTCGCTCTTCCGAGAGGTCTTTCTGATAACGCGCTTTCGAGTACCAGCTACCAGCGAAAGACTCGACGATGAGTGAGGCTTCCCGACAGTGGCCCCTCAGTGCATCCTGGAAGTCCTGCTTCGCCTGGAGCGTCTCGAAACGCCTGTGGCGGCCCACGTGCTCGGGCAGCTCCCGGCTCAGGTAGTAGTCGTAGAGACGTTCCGTGAGTCGTCCGAAGAACTCGCCAGCAACCAAGCCGAACTGCTTCTTGGTTCCGAGCTTGGCGAGCTCTCGCCGCACGTCCTCGGGTTCGGTTCCGAAGAGGCTCGCCGCTCGGTCGCTCGCCACGACGGCCACGGTCTCGGCCAGGGCGGTCTGCGCAAGGTCGCCGAGGTCCGTCCGCCCTCCGCTCTCCTGAAGATGCCGACCGACCGCCTCGTTCAGGCCGAGGACCAGCTCGGCGACCGAAGGCACCCCACCGACCTGAACTCCGAGACTCGCCAGCGCGGCCACGAAGTCCCTCGACCGCGCAGCATCAGGTAGCCGCGCTAGGAGGTAGAGAGCACGAGTCAGCCCTGCGTCATCGGCCCCACCTTCGAGATCGATGCGCACGGCATCGGAGGTGGCCGCGGCGACGGTTGCGCCCGCCGCGCCCGCACCGATCAGGTCGATGACTTCCTGCCACCGTCGCGTGCGGGGCAGGCGGTAGAACTCGTGATGTCCCAAGGGGTCCCTCGCAGAGTCGGCCGACCCATTCCCCTATTGAGATTCTACGACCTTGCGCCAGGAGGACCGAGTAGGCCACTTCGGCGAGCGTTCACATCTGGAAGCTCTCACCAGCGCGTCGTGGCAACAGGCACCGAGCCACTCCTGCCGAGAACGACGCTCTTCCTGGGCCTAGCACCGCAATCTCGCAGGATTCACGATCCTGAGATGAGGGCAGACCCGCCTTCGGGAGGCCCATCGCTTCCGGACATGTTTGCCGAGGAGTAGGATCTGGGTACGTGACCTCTCTCGGGAAGGGAGGTCGGGGGAGAGCGCATGGCCGATCGTCCACCGTCGTCATTCGGGCTGGAGCTCAGACGGCTACGCCGGGGACGCAGCTTCGCCGAGATGGCCGAACGGTCCCGTGGCGTGCTCGACGAGGTGACCCTCGCCAAGCTGGAGAAGGGCGAGCTCGAACCCAACCTGGACTGGCTCGTGTCGCTGGCCAGTGCGTGCGGGACGACGACCGATCATCTTCTTGCAGCCCGTGATCTCGACCAAGGCTCTGCACCACGTGAGCCCATCGGACTTTACGACGGTGACGATCTGACCCGCCGGTTCGCGGAAGACCTCAAGACTCACCCCCACCGAGCCCTTCGCTTGGCCTCCCACGGCGAGGCCACTGCCTCTTCCCCCAGACAGCTTCATCGGTGGCGTTGCAATAGAGCTCTCGCTCTTCACGCCGTAGGCAAGCTCGACCTCGCCCACGCCATCTTCCTTGCCTGTGCTGAAGACAAGGAAGCCCCCAACGAGCACCGAGCCCAGGCATACCGGGCACTCGCTGACGTCTTGACCGACTCTGGTTACTTCGATGCCGCTGCCGACATGGCATCACGCGCACTGTTCCTTCACGGGAACGATGCCCCCGAAGAGCGACTCCAAATGGCTCGCCGCACGAAGGCACGGATCGTGCTATTCAGTGCCGAGCATGACCTGAACCTCGGCCGGGAAGTCGACCGCGAAGAAGTTGGCCTCGCCTTTGACTTGGTCATGGGACCGGAGCCAGATGAAGACGCCAGCCTTCCTACCCTGGTGTCGTGCCTCCTGAGAGCGACGATCCACAAGCTGCTGGACGGACCGGAAGACGCCGTAGAGCTGATGGAGGCCGTCTTGGCCGCTTCCCGTGACAAGAACACGAGGAACCGCTACATCGAAGGACACGCACTACTCGGGCTTGGACGCCTCTATCGGCAGGCTGATGACGTGCTCGAGGCTGCCCCATTGCTCCGCAAGGCGGCGGTGATCTTCAACGACCAAGGCCGAGCTGATGACGAATTCTCCGCGAGGTACGAGCTCGTGGAGTGCGACCTGGAAGATCGCCTTGAGGCCCTTGACGCTTGTCGGCGCCTCCATCCCCAGGTCAGCTCTCGCAGCCCGTGGGTCCTCGCCTACGAACGGCTCGTCGGGGAGACTCACCCATGAGAAGAAACGTGGTCGGCTTCGCAGCCCTGCTCGCCCTCCTGCTCAGCACCCAGGTGTTGGCTGGCGTCCGGCTAGAGCCGGGCTTCCGTCCATCAGTGTCGGTGAAGTACACGCCGACGGGACCGTGGACCGTCGAAGACTCGGAGGCCCTGGCTGACACGACGTCGCCCCTCTGGCTGAATCCCAACGGGGATCTCGTCGGCGACGGTCCTCCTAGCTGGGACGTGCTGGACTCGACGGCGTTGATTGCATGGATCTCACCAACTACCGATTCGATCCGCATGGCGACCTCGTCATGGGCGGGCTGGAGCGCTGTTCCCACCTTGCCCATCGAGGTCGAAGCCATCGGCACGCCCGTTGTCGTCGGAGCCAGCCCTCACTTCTTCGTGGCTTGGCGAAGCGCTCCCTCTGCTCCCCGCGTGTCGCTCATCGGCGTGCTGCCCGACGGACGAACAAGCAACGTGCTGGATGTTGGTCCCGGCCTCTTGCTCGGACTTGCTCCCTTGGGCGAAACAGCGCACCTGCTCCTCCAAGTCCCAGGCAGTGAGCTCGTGACCCACGCGATACTTCCGATCGATCACGCCCCATTCGAATGGGATCGCTCGGCCCCGATCGTCCTCGAAGCAGCAACCGGAGCACCTAGTAATCCGACCCTCCCCGGGCGTCTCGGTCGGCGGGGACTGACGCCGCCACCGGTGGCTTTCCTCCCGGAACGCAGGAGCACCGACTTTCGTGCTCATCTCCACTCAGGGACGGCTGAGGCTGGCCCATGGGTCGTGGCGACCTGGTGGCCGAGCCCGTGGAAGGTCAAGGCCATGCCGTTCGATGTGGACGGCCCGCTTCTGTCAGAGCTCGTGGAGCTTCCGAGCGTGACGCCGTACAGCCAAGAGACTGAAGACGCCGCCGTAACGCTGTCCGTCGGCGATTAACGAACAATAATCAAGTAACCGAGACTCTATCGGTTTTCATTATCTTCAGGTTCGTGGGACGGTAGCCCTTCACCGGTCAACGCCTTGCCAAGAGAGCGAGGCGCACCAAGAGGCCACCTTGGCACCCTACATCTCACCCGTCAGCCCCGTTCTCCGGCCTGCCGTCATCTCTGGCGGGGTCCATTCCGCATGTCGGGGTGGCATCTACCTCCTGGCCTGAAGTCCGGCCGTACCCGTCTCCGGCACTCATTCGCGTGGGGGCTGGCCCCTCTGGGTGGGGATGCATCGCCTCCCTCTGGGATCGTCGATCTTCCGCTCCCGTTCCGCACCAACAGCGCCAGCCAGCGCGGTCCCGCCGACCCCGAGAGCCCACGGCCCTCCGGCTGTCTTTCTCCCCCGTAGCCGAGGGCCTGGGCTCTCCCTTCTCTCGCCGAAGGAACCCGATGTCACCTTCCAGGACTCGACCAGGAGAGCCGCTCTTCATCGTGCCGCCCTACAGCGGGCCGCCGTCCCAAGTCCTTCGTGTCGAAGTCGAGCCGGAGCCGTTCACGGTGTTCAAGGCGATCTGCGAGGTCAACGGCCTCAACGATGGCGCAGCCCTAGAGGCGATGGTCGATTCGTATCTCGAGTCACTGGACGGCCACGAACGTCACTTGGTCCGTGGCGCAGCGCAGCTCGTCATGGATGAACTCGAGGCGAGATTCGGTGAGTCACACAATGACGACAAGTAGCCGATCGATGACTGGCCAGAGGCCTACATACCTCCGTGCTCGCGTTGAACCAGAACTGAAGGCCCTTTGCGAGGCCCTTGCCGAAGACTCAGGCCTCGGCCCATCTGAGCTCCTCCGACAGCTCATTGACAGGCATCTTGAGCAACGCGCCGAAGAATGCCGCCGCCGCATCAGCAACCGACTAGAGCAGGGCAGCAAAAGCGACTGACTCCTCGCTCGCCGCCGCCACACCCTGGGCTCACACGCTTACCTCTCCACCAGAACTTGGGTTTGGAGCTGTCAAACCTGGAGGTACCACGAGCTGTCAACAGCTCTCGGACGAACATCCGAGTCAGCTAAACGAAGGGATGTGAGGGTCGCAGCTCCGGACAGCCTACGCGGCAAGAGGCGAGCCCAGGCCGTCTACCCGAAGTCAGGAGTAGTCCACTTGTCACTTGCAAGAACCTGCTTCCGAAGCGGAGTACGCCTCGAACCACCTAAGTCCTGCACCCGGACATAGAATCAAGAACAGAGGCAATTCACCCCACCCAAGAGAGAAGTTACCGAACCTGAGCTGACCTCAGATAAGAGTCCATGCCCACTAGCGATGGCCCTGCTAGACTGTCATCCTGGCCAGGCGAGGCCCATCTCGATGCTGAGGATTTCTTGAGCACGCCCGTTTCTCCGCCAGAGGAGCCCAGAACAGCACTCGAGCCCAATCAGGAGGTCGAAGAGCTGAAGGCGACTCTGATTGAACAGGAGCACCGCACACTCAAGATCCTGCAAAACTACTTCCTGTATCGCCGGAGGTGGCCTGAGTCAGACAGTCGCCGCGACGCAGCAAGGTCCGCTCTACTCTGGAAGCTGTTTGCACCTGAGACAATCGCCCTGGCGGGAGTCAGCATCGCGAGCATTATCGGGCTTGTCTTGGCGGCACTGACTTATCGAGACTATCGCACAGAGCTCAAGTTGTTGCGCGACCAGAACTCTCTGCTGGCCAGCCAGGTAAAGGGCCAAGAGGAGCAGCTAAGCAAGCAGTCCCAGTTCATGGAACGTCAGGACCGGATGGCCATGAACAAGCGCCGGGAAGAGCTATCTTCCATCCTCTTCGAACGCTCTGACTGCCCGGACAAGGAGGAGGACCAAGAGTGTCCCTTGGTCGAGAGCTTGAGAGCGAGATCTGCCGCGCTACCAGAGTTCATCCGAATTCAACGCCAGGTCATTCCTGGAGGTCGTCCAGACGTCGGAGGAGTGAACTTCAGCGCTCAACCATCTCCAAGCGTACGCGACGACCGCGCCAACCTCAGAAGCATCGACCTCAGTCGGGTAGACGCGGTCCAGTCAGACTTCACAAGAGCTGATCTGCAAGATGCAAATCTGGCGGAATCCAACCTCGAGAACTGTGACCTGAGTGGCGCACTCTTGAGCAGAGCCGACCTCACACTCGCGAGCCTTGTAGGATGCGACTGCTCTGATGCTGTATTGACAGGGGCAATCCTGAGACAGGCAAAGCTAACTGGAGCAACACTCAACAATGCCAATGCCCTCCGAGTCAAGTTCATCGAAGTGGACCTGTCTCGCGCCCGAATGCGGACCCTGCGGGCACAAGACGCCGAGTTTGTTCGCTCGAATCTCACTAGCGCAGTCCTTGAGAAGGCAGAGCTTCTGGGCGCGAACCTGAAGTCCACCACCCTGACTGGTGCCAACCTCAAAGAGGCCCAGCTAAGAAAAGCGGACCTCTCATACGCACTACTTGTCAACGCCGACGCCTCCGAGGCCAAACTTCCAGAGGCAACACTAGTTGGCGCCGACTTAACGAGAGCAAAACTCAATGGTGCAATCCTCGTAGACGCTGATCTCGTCAACGCAACACTGGAGGAAACTCAGCTCACACAAGCCAACCTGAGTCACGCAGATCTGAGCCGCTCAAGACTAGAGAGGGCCTCCCTCAAGAACGCAACACTGTCGAGTGCAACTATCCAAAGAGCGTCCTTGGTTAAGACGATATTGGTAGGCGCCCACCTCCAAGGCGCCGACCTATCGCACTCAAATCTGAGCCAGGCCCACATGAGCGGAGCCAACCTCGCTGGAGCCACTCTCTTTAGGTCCACGCTACGATTCGCCGAGCTACATGAGGCGATCCTGACTGGCTGCGATGCAAGAGGCGCCGACTTGACGGGCGCCCTGCTCATAGGAGCATCTCTCACTGGAGCCAAACTCGATGAGGCGACTCTACAGGGCACCAACCTCTCTGGAGCAGTACTAGTATCCACCAACCTGTCCGGCCTGAACATGGAAGGCGCAATTCTCGAGCCCGCGCTCATCGAAGACGAGGCACGGAGAACCCTCCTCGATGGTGCAACAATGCGGGGAACCATTCTGAAGAACGCGAGGGCCAGGGAGTCCAGCCTGCGCAACGTCGATCTCAGGGAAGCACAGCTCACTGGAGCCGTATTGATCGGCGCGGATCTATCGGGCGCCACTCTCGTGGATGCAGATCTACGAAACACTTCACTAGCCAACTGCTACCTTATCAATACCAATCTCAGCAACGCCCAGGTTAACGAGTCCACCAACTTCTCTGGCGCCCTCTACAACCAGCAAACGGTCTGGCCAACGAGTCGAATCCCGCCGAGGGGCACCAAGCTAGCAGCACTGAGGGATCAGCAGTGAGTCCTTCGAGAGTCCACCCAACAGCCAAGGCCTGGATGATCTGCACTCTACTAGCATTCACTCCAAGCACTGTCCAAGGTCAGTATCAGACCGAGCACCATGGCAGCCAGCACCTCCGCAACATGACTGACCTGCCCCCGAATGCTCGCCCTGGCGAATGCTACGCTCGCGTGTATGTTCCACCGGTCTTTGACCAGGTAAGCGAGAAAGTAATTACTCTGCCCGCAGAGGAGCGCCTAGACATCATTCCAGCGGAATACGACTCCGTGTCAGAGCAGGTCCTTGTGGAGCCTGAGACTTCGCAACTAGTCGAGATTCCAGCCCGGTACGAAACACGTACCGAGAAGGTCCTCGTCGCTCCGGCACGTACTGAGTGGCAGAAGTGCCCTTGCGACCCAGAAAGCGAGGTGACCGACGGAACAGGTAAGTGCATCTGCCTCGTCGAGATCCCTCCACGCTACAAGATGGTCAAGCAACGTATCATGGTCACACCAGGGACCACGAAACGCGTCACAAGCCCGGCCCAGTACAAGACATTCACCAAGACTGTCATGGTCAACCCTGCCCGTGAGCAGCGCACTTCAATCCCCGCCGAGTACCAGACGGTCACCCGCCAGGTACCAGTCTCCGAGGCATCGATGGAGTGGGTCCAGATCGACTGCAACACCCGCGCCCCCATCCTCGACAGGGACACCTGCATGGATCTCCAGCGAGCCCTCGAGGCCAGAGGCCACTACACAGGTCCAATCAACGGCATCTTCGGCGTGCAGACCCGCTCAGCCCTCCACAGCTTTCAAGAGAAGGAAGGACTAGAGGCTGGGAGACTAGACTCGGACACAATCACCTTGCTCAATCTGCGCCCTCAACGCTGATCCTTCGGTCCGCCTGCCTTCGGGCAGCTCGTTGCAGCCCACCGATGAGCCGAAGGCCGCGAGCCAGCCGCCTTCTAAGGCCGGTTATTCTGCGTCTAACGCGGCCGTCACAGACGGATGGAATCAAGTTGGATTCCATACAAAGTCGCCATACACCTGGTAGTGCTGGTCCTTTAAAGAACACCCGAGAACTACCAGGAATGCTGCATCGACACGAAACCACTCACTACGAGCTTGCAAGCCCATTGCAACGAACTGCTGATGCAGACACCGCTCCACCAGCCGGTCCGGGTCGGCAACCACGCAGCGAAGGAGCAGCTCACGAGGGTTGCCCGTCTGAAGCTCGATGATGCGATCGAGTGGCCTACGCCTTGTCCACCCGACCTTGGCACTGCACTCCCCGTCCTCCTGAACAATGTAGGTACAGGCTCGGGTGTTACGGAGCACTTCACAATGAATGCCGCAGTTCCAACACTGCGGCTCGATGATGGCAGCCACTTCGAGGGGACCCATTAGTCGTCCCAGCCACTGAGCAGGCACGCGGCGTCGGTGGGCCTCCTCAAGCGGACCGACCTGCGAGGCCGCGATACGCTCACGGAACTTGTCTCGTACGTGGCGAGCACGCCTCCAACTCCTGGTTCCGGTGCAGAACCTCACGACACGCCCGTCATGCTGGCCCCGGTACCAGATGAAGTCGCCACGCAAGAATAGGTTGCGGTGCTTCTGCGCCGATGATCCTGACATCTTGCCTCTAATGCGCCAGCTGCTGGCGCGCTCCCCGAAACTGAGGCCAGCACAGTGGTGTCACTCGGAAGGAGTGAGCTTGAAGAGGACGTGCTTCTCTGAGAAGCAGATCGTCCAGATCCTGAAGGAGAGCAAGGCCAGCACGACAGTCGCAGAGGCTACGCGCCAACACGGCGTGGCGCTGACCACAACTTGCCGCTGGTAAAGCAAGTTCGGCGGAATGGAAGTCAGCGACGCCCAGCAGCTGAAGGGCGAGAATCGGCGCGCGCCATCGCAGACGTAGTTCACTCCTCTTGAGCACCGGCAGCGCATCGGCGTGCTCGAACACGGCCTGTCGCACGTCACTCAAGATTCACGATCTCGTGAACTGCATCGAGCTGCGGCTCGGCGCGAAGCTCGGCAACGACGAGATCGAGATACTCGGAAAAGGGTAGAGCTGTCTCCTGTGCTCGCAGTGCGGCTTCCGAAACAAGCGCGCCAGCTTTGTCAGCGTCCAGGCGCTGTTCGCTCACGAGGAGTAGGTAGCCCCGGGGTCCGACCTCCTGCCCAAGCGGGAAGTGATGCAACGACTCACCTCGGTCGACCTTCACAGCAACCAGCGACTGCACGAGCTCGAAGGACTGGTCCGGATCGAACCTAACCACGGCGAGCCAAGCAGGCCCGCCCAAGACGACTCGGAGCTCGGCCTCGCCGCCGGGCACTAGCGGCATCTGGATCGGTTCTTGGCCACGAACATCGATCAGTGGACCGGACAGACTCACTTCCTGAATGGAGGGGCCGGTTTCTCTCAACAGCCAAGGGAGCCCGACAGCAATGAGAACGAGCGCAGCTGCAGCCGCCAACCAACGGCCAAGACGGAAGCGGCCATGCGCACCCTGTCTTCGCGGCGCAGAGTCTGGAGTGGGGAGCTCACTTGTAGCAGGTGCTTCACGTTCCCAAGGTAGGCACTCAGCCCGCTCAAGGACGGCTCGGACGCGCTGGCTACTCTCCCCCACCGGGACTGGCTCGACGTCCATCCCCAGATCAGGCGTTTCCGCCGCATCGAGAGCAGCATCCGCCTGGCGACGAATCTGGTCGGCCCATCGACTGAGGAGCTTCTCAGCTGGCTCCTCAGGTGGGGTGTCTTCACCGCTGGTCACGCTAACAACTCCGAACGCACGCGCTAGCACGCAAGAGTGAATGGCGCTCGGCTACTGCTAACGATGAAACGGAATGCCCTCCGAGTCAAGTTGGGGCAGCCATGACCGTCAGGAAGACGAAGAATCGGCCTTCGTGGTGATCCGCCCCACAAGCTGTTAGACTCTCGGCCCTCTTGTGACCCTAAGTACCTCGGCCACGGCCGACCGTTGATTGCATGAGAGCTGGACGTGGCGAGTCCAAGGGACCTGAATGGCGATGACTGGAGCGACCTAGTCGCGAGGCTCCGGGATGGTGACGAAGGGGCCCTTCGCCAGCTCATCGATCGCAACTGGAACCCGATGGTGTCCTGGCTCCGCACGGCGCTGGTCAATGCACGCGGAGCGGCCGGCTCACCGGACGATGCCGAGGATCTCGCTCTTGACGTCTTCCACCGCTTCTGGCGTGCCCTGGGGTCAGGACGTGGCCCTGAGGAAAACGAGCAGGCGGCCTGGATTGCCTACTTGAAGGCAGCTGCCCGCAACTCCTTTCGTGACGCGCGTGCCCGGCGACACCTGTCATCGGTCATGGACCCCGAGAGCACCGGCCTGGAGGCTCAGGACCCAGATGGTGAAGCTCGGACATGGACCCGCGAGCTCCAAGAGCACGTCCGCCGATGCCTAAGTGAGCTAGAGCCACGCCTGCAGACACTCGTGGTCGAGCACGTCCTGAACGAGATTCCGATCAGTCAGCTCGCCGAAGTCTGGAGCACCGCTGCGAGCACTCTTCGCGACTGGAGGAGCAAGGCTCTCAGCCAGCTAGGGAAGTGCCTCAAACCGGTTACAGCAAGCTTCTCCTTCGACTGATCGCTACCTCGTGTCGCGCCGTCGCGACACCCGAGACATTTTCTTCCGTGGGTCGAGCGCGGTCCCCCCGTTTGGGTGACTGAGAGGCAACCACTAGGCCTCTCACAACCTGGATGGAGGTGTCCAAGTGATCGCCAAGATCGCCACAGTCCTTCTCTGCATCATCACGCCCGAAACCGAGACCGTCTTCGCGCCCGAACCGACCACGCTTGCGACCACTGTCACACAGCTCAAGGTCGATCACCAGGACACGGAGTCAGAGCTGGCCGCCTGCCCGGACGGTACCTGCACCAACGCATCAGCTCTAGCCGATCGGGTGAACCAGCTCTCGTCGGAGCTCGCCAGCGCGCACGCTGAGAGAGACGCCATCGAAAGCTGCGAGTGCGGCTTCCTCGACTCCCTGTTGAGCGAGGTCGATGTTCTCTCGGACGCGCTACAGGCGACGATCTCCGCGTGGGACGAGACTGCCTGACTTCGTCAGGGCAGCGACCAGTCGATGCCATACTTGAAGCCGACGACGGGGTAGGCCACTTCGACTCTCAGGACGAGAATCGAGCCGACAACCTCTTCCAACCGAACGCACCTAGCGAGAGGCGAAAGCGGTGGAAGATCGGGATCGTGCATCAGAGCCCTCGATGTAACATGGCTACGTGGCTCAGACGGCCTATATCCCCTCGGAAATCGAATCTGCACGACAAGCCGACGAACCGGAAAGAGAACCGGCAAGGAGACTCCCTCTACGAAGACATCATCAGTTCCATGCCTCTGACGCGCTTCCTTAGCCGTCAAGGCATGGAATCTGTTGCGACGATAGCGCCGAACGTGCGTGAAGCCCTTACGTGCCCATCCATGAGGAAACGTGAAGTCGTGAACCCGTCCTCGTCGCCGTACCCGAACGAACTCCCTTGCCCCCGTCGGAAGGCGCATATCGCGTAGTTCGGCCGGAGTCTCCTGGACAACAGTACGCTGGAGGCCCAAGCGCACCCGTAGGTCCTTTCTCGGATCTCCCCGCAGGCTACGCATGCCAAGCGTTCCAATGGTCGTCAACGCCGTCCCATCAGAACGGATACGGACTTTCTTTTGGACCTCATCCGCCTCGAATCCGAATAGCCTTCGGTGAAAGTCATGTAGGTCAGTGAGTTCGAGTTGCCCATCGGCTTGCTGTCCACGCAACAAGTCCTGTGGTGAGAGCTCCGGCAACGCGCTCAAGATCCCCATGAGAGTCGAGCGTCGAGCACGCTCGCCCCGCTCGACGGCACCCAGCGTGACATGCGACACGCCTGCACGAGTCGCGACGGTGCGAAGAGGCTCATCGGACCTGGCTTCGCGCACGATCTCACCGAGCTCACGTTGCTTTCGCCGATCGGCGCCCCTTGGAAGAGTGATGTACTCCGGTGAGCCCTCCCCCGTCCCACTCGCTGACCACGCGAGCGCAACAAAGATCCCCGTCGGTGGAGACGCCACGGAGGCCGTCACGCGACCACGGGACTTGCTCCACCCTACTCCCTCTGGCCACAAGCGCAGTGAGATCTCATCACTCCATGGGCTCGGGGGCACCGTTGCCGGCCAAGCGTAGAAGCGCACGTCACTCAGTTCAGCCCCATCAGGAAACACGGCCTCCAGCTGCAACTGCTCAATCGGGTACTCAACGAGTACCCCAAACAGCTCAACAGGGGGTCTCCCCTCTTGAACCTCAGCGAACTCTGCGGGGACTGAGCCACGGCACTGGTAGGTCAATACACGCTGGCTGAATCGAAACTCGTGACGCAATCCTCTGGGATCGCTGAGCACCTGTGATCCTGTAGGACCATCGGACTCATAGACCAGTCCACGCAGCGTCTCTGGATCAGCAATGCAAGCAGCCCGCATAAGAGCCATACGCGTAGCTTGGCTATCGAGGCCTGCATTCACAGCCCTCAATCCCCCAGAGAGCACTAGGAACTCCCTGAGACCGTCAGCACTCACCACGATAGTGCGTCGGACATACCTGGCCACGAATCCGTGATGCCCCTTCAAAGTACTCCATGCAGCAGGCTGCGCCGCTGGGGCCCGAGCCGTCCCATCATCGAGCAGCGCGTGCGGGGGAAGACAAGGCAAGGAGCGCATAAGCTTGAGAAGCGTCTCCAGTTGCGCATCCGTGCCCGACTCACATCGACTTAGCGTTCCCTTGCTGACGCCGCTTCGTTCGGCAAGTTGATTGAGACTGAGACCGGCGCGTTGACGCGCGAACTCAAGCGCCGCGCCCCACTTGACCAATCGCGATGCACGCATCGAAGCAGCCGCTGAACTGGGCGGCCTGGGAGACTTTTCTTCGGCCGCACTGGCCTGCCTTCGCACTGCCATTCTAGGCCTCCTGCGTGGGTTTCGAAATCCTACCAACGATGAGTCGGCGACGCTAGGAAACAGGTAATCTACTTACACCGAGGAGGTTCCCTGGCTTTGAAGTACCGAGTGAGCCCATCCAACGAGACAGACAGTCAGAGTACCGCAGCTGCGGGAGGTAACAGCTCCGAGGCCTTGATGGCGAGCAGCTACGCCATGACGGCAGACAAGGACGCGAACCATCTCGTGATCAAGACACTACTGGTCAGTGACCTAGTGGATAGCACAGCGCTGGTCGAGCACTTGGGCGAGTCCGGCGCAGCCGACTTCTTCCGACGCCATGACCGTCTAGCCAGGGATCTCATGGCAGAGAAGGGTGGCCGCGAGATTGATAAGACGGATGGCTTCCTTGTTCTCTTTGAACGTCCGATGGAATCTCTGCGCTATGCCATCGCATACCAAGAAGCCCTCACCTGCCACCTCGAAACAACCAAAAATCACCCGACAGCCCGCATTGGAGTGCACCTCGGCGAAGTCGTTGTCCGCCGCAACTCTCCAGAAGATGTTGCAATGGGCGCCAAGCCGATCGAGGTCGATGGACTTGCCAAGCTAATTGCGGCCCGCATGGCATCACTCGCTGGCCCTGGCCAGATACTCCTATCGCGTCCCGCGTACGACATGGCCCGACGCGCGACGAGGGGCGATAGTCACGACCTCCCTCCGCTTTGGTGGCATACCCATGGGTTCTACGAGCTGAAAGGAGTCACGGACCCAGTCGAGGTCTGCGAGGCAGGCATTGATCGACGTATTAGTAGCGTTGAGAGACGTCCCGCACCGGCACGTCCACGAGACGCTGAAAAGGCCCGCCGCATAGACGTTCGACGAGCGGCGCTGCGGCAGGTCACTCTTCTACTCCTCGCATCCGCGGTCCTCTCCCTCGCGGTGTTCGCCTCGATGGCGATGCGTCCTATTCGCCTTTCCGCAGAACTGCGAGGACGCACACTACTACGGGATGGGACATCAGCGCAGATAGCGTTGAAAGGCAACAGCACTCTACATTCTGGCGAAGAGTTCTGGATCGAGGCTCTTGAGCTGTATCGACCTGCTCACGTACACGTGTTCCTGTTCGACAGCTCCGGCAGCGTTCTCCAGCTCTTCCCATCGTCCAGGATACCACTGGACCAACCTTTAACGCCTGGGAGTTCGTACCGCATTCCCGAGACTGGAGGCTGGATTCTGGACAGCACACCTGGCTATGAGACCGTCATCTTGGCAGCTGACTCCGAGCGTCAGACAGCGCATGAGATCGAGACACTCATCAGGCGCGCCAACGAAGAGGCCACGAGGCACATCTCCACCAGAGGAGTGACTGGACTGAGTCAAGTCAGAGACAAGCGGCAGGCAGTCGAGCAAGAGGTACTCAAGATCGTTCGCGGATCATTCGCCGCTGTAACTAGTCACTCCTTCGTTCACACAACAAATCCCACTCAATAACAGCTGAATACATCCGAAGCCCGGCCAAGGCGATGGCGGTAGCGGCGTGTCAGTACTGCATTGCGCGCCGACGGAAAGGAACCGATGGTACGACGACTTACGTTAGCGTTGGTGACATTGATCTCCATATGGTCAATAACAACCACTATCCGGGCGGAACCATCGGTGCCATCCGAAGTCCCGGGCCTTGACAGGGTCCGTGCGCAGATGGAATCCGGAGCACACACTGAATCCGAACTGGCGGCGCGTGAGTTGCTCTATCAGGTCGAGTCGGAGCACGGCACCGAGGCTCTAGAGGCTGCGCTCGTTCTCGACGTGCTCGTGGAGACGCTGCGCCGACGAGGAAGCCGGGAGTTGCTTGAGGAAGCGCGCCATCTTGGCGAGCGAGCACTGGCCATCTGGGAGAACAGCCTGGGACCTGATCACATTCACACCGCCAAGGGCCTCAACACCCTTGGCGTCGTTGCGTGGGATCAGCGAGACTTCAGAACGGCCCGGCGCTGCTTTGAACGCGCATTGACCGTTAGGGAGAATGTCCTGGGAGCGGAGCACCTTCACACAGCAGACAGCCTTAACAACATCGGAGCTCTCGCAAGAAACCAGCAAGAATACGGAACAGCCCGACGCTACTTCGAACGCGCGCTGGCTGTCTACGAGAAGGTACTTGGACCCGAGCACCCGAGCACGGCAGCGACCCTCGAGAACCTCGGCGCTGTCGCTCGCGACCAGGCAGACCACGAAGGTGCACTGCAGTACTTCGCTCGTACGCTGGCGATCCGGGAGAAAGTCCTCGGAGCCGAACATCCCGATACGGCGATGGGCCTCAGCAACCTCGGCGCCATCTCATGGGACCAAGGGGACCACGAGGCAGGGCAGCACTATCACGAGCGCGCGCTGGCCATCCGGGAAAGGACCCTGGGATCCGAACACCCCGACACAGCAGACAGCCTGAACAGCCTTGGCGCCATCGCATGGGCCCAGGCCGAGTACGAGTCGGCACGGCAGTACTTCGAGCGCGCACTGGCCACCAGAGAGAAGGTCCTCGGACCCGAACACCCAAACACAGCAGACAGTCTCAACAACATCGGGGCTCTTGCGTGGAGCCAGCGAGACTACGATACGGCCTGGCGCTACTTCGAGCGCGCGCTAGCCATACGGGAGAAGGCCCTCGGACCCGAACATCCGCACACGGCAGCGAGCCTCCAGAATCTCGGAGCCATCGCTAGAGACAAGGCAGACCACGAAGCGGCGCGGCAGTACTTCGCTCGTACGCTGACCATCCGGCAAAAGGTACTGGGACCCGAGCACCCCAAGACTGCGATGAGCCTCAACAACCTCGGCACCGTCTCGCTGGATCAAGGGGACCACGAGGCGGCACAGCGCTACCACGAGCGTGCGCTGGCTATCCAGGAAGAGACTCTGGGATCCGAGCACCCCGACACAGCGTTGAGCCTGAACAACCTCGGTGTCGTCGCGCTGGAACAGGGTAACCACGAGGCGGCGCGGCGCTATTACGAGCGAGCCCTGGCTTTCTACAGAGACAACCTAGGGCCAGATCACCCCGACACGGCAAGCAGTCTGAACAACCTCGGCGTCGTCGCACTAAACCAGGGAGACCGCGATGCAGCGCGACACTTCTTCGAGCATGCACTGGAGATCCGGGAGAAGACCCTGGGCCTCGAACACCCCCACACGGCGAGTAGCTTCACCAATCTCGGCTCTGTCGTGCGGGAGCAGGAAGACTACGCGATGGCTCAACATTACTTTGGTCGTGCGCTGACCATCTACGAGAGGCTTCTCGGACCCGAGCACCCGAACACGGCAGCAAGTCTAGCGAACCTAGGCCACGTCGCATGGTACCAAGGAAAACACGAGTCAGCGCGGCGGTATCACGAGCGCGCACTGACCATCCGAGAGAAAGCACTCGGCCTTGAGCATCATGACACAGCAGCGAGCCATAATGACCTTGGCGCAGTTGCGCTGGACCAGAAGAACATCACGGCTGCACGGCGCCACTTCGAACATGCGGTGGCTATCTACGGGAAGGCCCTGGGCTCGAAGCACCCGAAGGCGACGCAGAGCCAACGGAACCTTGCTCTCACCCTCCTGCAGCTTAGCAACGCCGCAATCGCTCTCGACATCTCGCTCCAGGCAGAATCCGCCAGCCACCGCCACACCCAGCTCATGGTACGCACACTCGACGAGCGCCGTGCCCTTGGCCTTGCTGCCGTTCGCGTTGGAGGGCTCGACATCGCGAGCTCTGCCTGCCTTGCGATTGGCAAGTCAGACTGCGTGCAACGCACTTGGGATCAGGTTGTGCGCTCGCGCAGCCTCGTCTTCGACGAGATGGTCACACGGCATCGAACGGCTTTAAGGCTCAACCGGCAGTCCGACACACCCGGAGCGCGGCAGCTCATTGAGCGCTTTGAGGAGGCCGCCCGTACCGGACGCATCCTCGCAAACCTCGTCCTGCGTGGTCCGGGCGACAACGCGGTCGAGCGCTGGCAGACCCAGATTGAGAGAGCGACGAGCGCTAAAGAGCAGGCAGAGCGTGCTCTCGGCGAAGTCTCAGCGTCATTTCGGATGTTGATGGAGCGTCGGGATATCGGACTGGAGGGAGTGCAAGCACAACTAAAGCCAACCGACGCCCTTGTGGCCTTCCTCGAGCACGACCTATACGCGGTAGGTATGGCCCAGCGCCGGCGTTCGCTATCGGCCTTCGTGCTCCCCACTGGTAGCGACTCGCCCATACTCGTTCCACTCGGACCGGCAGAAGAGATCGAGACGCTCGTGCGTGAGTGGCGGAGGCTTGCCTCGCGACCACCGCTCAGCGCCAAAGAACTCACGTCCTGCCGGCAAGCTGGTAAAGCACTGCGGCGCACGGCTTGGGACCCCATCCGCGAGCACTTGGGTGACGCTCGACGTGTGTTTGTCGTCGCTGACGGAGCCTTGCAGCTCGTCTCTCTCGCCGCCCTGCCTTCGGACGATGGACGCTACCTTGTCGAGGGAGAGCTCATGATTCACCCCCTCTCGGTGGAGCGTGATCTTGTTCCCACTACGGCCATCGCTCCTACTGGGCACGGTCTCCTCGCAATGGGCGGACCCGACTTCGGTATCGAGGGCAACCGAGCTGCCAACTCAAGCACCGACAGACTGCTGCCCGATTGGGTGTACGCCGTTCCGAAGACCACCAAGATGCTCGTCAAGATCGGTGTTTTCGGACCACGTGGCAGCTGCACCGAGCTTTCGGAGCTTCGCTTCAGTCCGCTGCGGCACGCGCACCAGGAGAGCTGGGAGATCACCAAGCTCTGGCGTCGACATCTTGGAGCCAAGGATGGTCGAGACGCCGAGCCGGCCGTGCACCACTCCGGGCCAACGGCGACCGAGCGCGAGTTCAAGAAAGGGGCACCAGGTCGTCGCATCTTGCACCTGGCCACGCACGGATTCTTCCTCGGCGGCAAGTGCGGTGGCGAGCCCTCGAACTCACGGGGCGTGATGATGGCAGACGAGGCGACGAACGCTCCGGCCTACGTGACGACAAGCCCGCTGCTGCTGTCGGGGCTCGCGCTCGCCGACGCAAACCACCGTGGACAATCGACCCAGGACGGCGAGGACGGGATCCTGACGGCCGAAGAAGTGGCTTCGCTAGATCTCTCCGGAGTCGAGTGGGCGGTGCTGTCGGCGTGCGAGACCGCTGTGGGCGACGTGAGGGCCGGCGAGGGCGTGCTCGGTTTGCAGCGGGCCTTTCGAATCGCAGGCGCACGCACTCTGGTCATGAGCCTGTGGCAGGTAGACGACCGCTG